>NZ_JBIWLU010000008.1:133377-507921 GCF_044766365.1 Streptomyces sp. NPDC102279
CGTAAACCCCCGGTCAAAAAAATTCCGGCCCCCCCACCTATGCCCGGGGGGGCCGCTTTCCAATATCCGTGGGGGGCCGCCCCGGGGGGGGCCCCCCCCCCCCCCCCCCGCCCCCCCCGGGGGGGGGGGGGGCGCGGCGGCCGGTGGGCGCGAGGCCCGGTTCAGGTGCCGGACCGTCAGGAAACCGGCAGCGAACCAGTCGGGAGGGCACTGGTCGGCAGCGCCGGAAGGGCCGGGAGACCCGGCAGGTTCGGCGCCGGCAGGCCGCCGCCGAGAACGGTGGCGACGACGAAGTTGACGAGGCCGGTCACCACGGCCGTGGCCGCCGGGACGACCGAACCGGCGTCTCCCGACGTGACCGCCTTGACCAGCGAGTCGACGGCGGTCTGCAGGGCCGTCAGCGCGTCGGCCTTGACGTCCGCGGCGGCGAGCGCCCGCGGGCGCTCGCCGCTCTTGGACAGCGGGGGCACGGCCGGGAGCGCGACGGGCGGGACGGCGGGGACGGCGGCCGGCGGCGCGACCGGAGCCGCGGCGGTGACCTTGGCGATGGCGTCCTTCGCGGCCTGGCCGAGCGTCGCCGCCTGGTCGGCGGGAATCTGGCCGTCGTCCGCCTTGAGCGCGGCGTCGACCAGGGCGGTGACCGGGGCCAGGACACCGCCTATGTCGCCCAGGGTCTTGGTCTGCGCCAGAAGCGCGTCCGCGCCGGGTACGGGCGCTGCCGCATGGCTGTGGCCACGCGGCAGGTCGCTGTCGGCGGCCATCGAGGCCGGTGCGGCGATCCCGATCAGAAGCGTGGCACAGAGTGCGGAGGTCGCGAGGCGCCGGGCGGGCAGAGCACGCATGGATGTTCCCTTCGGTGGTGCTCGGATCTTGACTCCACCGTGAAAGCAGTCATCGCTCCCTGCAACCGTTCGAACGCTCCAGGTAACTCTCCGTCGCCCCTACCACCGCCATCGCCGCAGGTGGGGAGCCATGCCGAAGCCCGATTCGGGTCTCCCCCGTTCGGGGCAACGCGAACCGGCCGCCCTCCCGTTGGGGAGGACGGCCGGCGGGAAGGTCCGCGCAGACGTCAGCCGTTGACGCAGGTGTTGCCGAACGCGGGGTTCAGCAGACCGATGACGTTCACGGTGTTGCCGCAGACGTTGACCGGGATGTGGACGGGAACCTGCAGGACGTTGCCCGACAGGACGCCCGGGGAGTGGGCGGCCGCGCCGTGCGCGTCGCTGTCGGCGGCGGCGATGCCGGCGGTGCCGGCCACGGCGGCGGCGGCAACGGAGGTCAGGGCCAGGCCCTTAGCGATACGCGACATGGAGAAATGCTCCTTGGAAGTCGACACAACATCCGGGCGGGTTGCCCGGCTCTGCATTCAACGCGCGGCGCGCATGCGGGTTGTGCCTCCAAAGGGGTGATCTCGCAAACCGTCGGGCTTCACGAATCCGACACACATCACAGGTTTCACCCATAAATACGGACAACAGCTAGAGTCGGCCCCCTCCCGAGGGCGTCTGTGCCCAGACGCCGACAGGCGCCGGAAGAGAGACGGGGAGCCGGCGCGCACCGATCCGATCCGCAGATGTCCATCCCTCCGCTGGTCCAGAACCTTTTCCCCGAAAGGGCACCGCCGGTCATGCCTATTTCCCCGGGTCTGCTGCTGCGCCGTGCGATGGTGGGCTGCTCGGCCCTCGCCACCCTGTGGGCGCCGGCCGCCGCCGCGACCACCGCCGGACCCGCCGCGGAGGCGGAGAGTCTGGCCTTCACGCAGCGGTACCACGCACTCCAGCACGGCGGGATCGTGCGGGCCGCGAACTCCTCGATCAGCTGCCGCGGTTCCGCGCAGGCCGAGCGCCCCGAGGCCCCCGCGAAGACCTCCGGCTCCAAGGGCCGGGCGGCCGCACCCCGCGTCACCCACTCCGCGGCGAGCGCGTGCTCCACCGCCCGCGCGGGCGGCCGGGCCGCCAACGGCGACTTCGACATGTTCTACATCGACGTCGACAAGGACCCGAACACCTACAACTCCAGCCGCTCCGAGGTCCGTCTGCCGAAGGGGGCGCACGTCACGTACGCGCGCCTGTACTGGGGCGGCAACCTCCGCGTCGGCGAACAGAAGCCGCCGAAGGACAACGGCCGGGTGCTGATCGCCGAGCCCGGCGGCCGGTACAAGGCGCTGCTCGCGGACAGCGTGGTCGGGCACCGGGTGGCGCACGGGGCCGACGCGTTCCAGGCCTCGGCGGACGTCACCCGGCTGGTGAGGGCGAGCGGCGCGGGACTGTGGACCGTGGCCCAGGTCAACGTCGCCAAGGGCAGGACGGCCGCCGGTGCGTGGGGCGGCTGGACGCTGGTGGTGGCGTACGAGAAGAAGGCGGAGCCGCTCAGACATCTGTCCGTGTGGGACGGCTTCGGGACGCTGGGCCCGGACGAGGAGCGGTCCGTACCGCTGGGCCCGATGTCCGTCCCCGGGACCGTGAGGGGCCGGGTGGGCCTGGTCGCGTACAACGGCGACCGCGGCAGTACGGGTGACTCGCTCGCCCTTTCGACCGGACCCGGCGCGCCGACGGTGCTGAGCGACTCCGCCAACCCCCGTGACGATGTGCTGAATTCGACCATCAGCGAGCCCGGACCTGCGGTGACGAAGCGGGTGCCCGCGTACTCGAACACGCTCGGTTACGACTCGGATGTTCTCGAATTCGGCAAGGGGATCCGCTCCGGGGGTGACCAGTTGGCCTTCCGGATCGTTTCGCACCGGGACGCGGCCTGGGTCGGGGCACTGTTCGCCGCCGTCGACGCGAAGCAGTGACGCGCGCCCCGGCGCGCCGCCCGTGAGCAAGGAACCGCGCATGTATCTGTCAACCGACCCTCCGCCGCGTGTCCTTCACGTCACGCAGCCGGTCGACGGCGGCGTCGCCCGGGTGGTCGCCGACCTCGTCCGGGCGCAACTGGCCGCCGGAACCCGGGTGACCGTCGCCTGCCCGGACGGCAACGCCTTCGCCCGGGAGGTGCGGGAGCTCGGCGCCGACGTACGGCCCTGGCAGGCGACGCGCGCGCCGGGGCGGCTGCTGCCGCAGGAGGTGCGCCGGCTCGGGCGGGTGCTGGCGCGGGTGCGGCCCGACGTGGTGCACGCGCACAGCGCGAAGGCGGGACTCGCGGCCCGGCTCGCCCTGCGCGGACGGGTACCGACCGTGTTCCAGCCGCACGCCTGGTCGTTCGAGGCGGTCGACGGCACCGCGGCCGCGCTGGCGCTCCGGTGGGAACGGTGGGGGGCGCGTTGGGCCTCCCGGGTGGTGTGCGTGAGCGACGCGGAGCGCACGACAGGCGTGCACGCCGGAGTGCGCGCCCAGTGGCGGGTGATCCCCAACGGGGTCGACCCGGAACGCTTCCGTCCCGCCCCCGCGGACGCCGTACGCGCAGGTCTCCCCCAGCTCGCCGGGGTCGACCCGGCCGCCCCGCTGGTGGTGTGCGTGGGACGGCTGTGCCGGCAGAAGGGGCAGGACGTCCTGCTGCAGGCGTGGGACGCGGTGCTGCGCCAGGTTCCCGGGGCCCGGCTGGTGCTCGTCGGGGACGGTCCGGACACGGCCCGGTTGCAGGCTGGAGCACCACATGGCGTGGTGTTCGCCGGGGCCGCCGACGACGCCGTGCCCTGGTACCAGGCCGCCGATCTCGTGGTCCTGCCGTCCCGTTGGGAGGGCATGGCGCTGGCTCCTCTGGAGGCCATGGCCTGCGGCCGTCCGGTCGTGATGACGGACGTGGACGGCGCCAGGGAGAGCCTTCCGGCCGGCCACCACCCCCGCTGCCTGGTCCCCGCGCGGGAGCCGGAACCGCTCGCCGAGTCGATCGGCGCACTGCTGTTGGAACCGGAGCTGCGCGAGTCGCTCGGTCACCAGGGGCGCCGTCATGTACTGACCACGCACGACGTGCGCCTCACGGCCGACGCGGTCGCGGGGGTGTACCGCGAACTGCTGGCCGGTGTACCGGCGCAGCACGCCGGGAGCGCCACGTGCGGGGACCACACCGAGTGCAGGGAGTCCATCCACTCGTGACTGCGGAAAGCACCGTTCCCTCCCCCGGCGCACAGCCCCGGGAGTACGGATTCTCGCCCGTCTCGGTCATCCCTCAACGCGGGACCGACGGCGGCTTCAGATTTCCGGCCGGCCGGCGGACCGCGGCCCGGCGCGCCGCCTGGGTGCCGCTGGTCGCCGTGGACGCCGTCGCGGCCATGGCGACCGGGCAGGCGCTCACGGAGAGCCGGCACCCGCTGTTCGTCGTCGGACTGCTGGTCGGTGTGGTCGCTCTGAACGCGCGGGCGTCGCTGTACCGTCCGGCGCCCGTCCCTGCTCTGCTCGACGAACTGCCCACCCTGTGTGCCCGGATCGTGGTCACCTGGTGCACGCTCGCCGCGCTGGTCGCCGCGTTCGTCCCGGACGCCGCGCTCTCCGCGTGGACGCTCGCCCTCGGCTGCGCGGCGCAGTCGGCGATCAGCTGCGCGGGCCGCGGCACGGTGCACCTGCGCCGCCGCCGCGCCCTCGCGCTGCGCCCCGGCGCGGCCCTGGTCGTCGGCCCCGCCGCGACGGCTCAACGCGTGGCGGCCGCCTTCCACCGCCACCCGAACTGCGGGGTCCGGCCGGTCGGCGTCGTCGCCGACCAGCCGGCCGGCGTCGAGGGCCTGCCGGTCCTGACGACCGGTGAGGAGGTGCAGCGGGCCCTCATCCAGAACGGCGTGCGGTCCGTGCTCGTGGTGGAGCCGGCCGCCGAACGCGCGCCGATGCTGCGGGCGTTGGCGGAGGCGGGCTGCGAGCTGTGGGAGGTCGACGCGGACTCCCCGTCGTACGAGCGGGACGGGCGACACACGCTGGCCGGCTTCGCCTGCCGCCGGCTCTCCATGACGCTGCGCCGCTCCAGCGTCGGCAAGCGCCTGCTGGACGTCGCCGTCTCCGGGACGCTCCTGCTCCTGGTCAGTCCACTGCTGCTGCTGTGCGCGGTGGTCCTGCGGCTGAGCGACGGGCCGGGCGTGGTGTTCCGGCAGCAGCGCATCGGCAAGGACGGCCGGCCCTTCACCCTGCTGAAGTTCCGCACCCACCGCCCGGTCGACGCGCACGAGGCGGCGACCCGCTGGAGCGTGGCCGACGAGCTCAAGATGAGCCCGTTCTGCCACTTCCTGCGGCGCACCTCGCTCGACGAGCTGCTCCAGCTGTGGAACGTCTTCTGGGGGGACATGAGCCTGGTCGGCCCACGCCCCGAACGCCCCTACTTCGTCGCCAAGTTCAGCCAGACGTACCCCGGCTACGCGGCACGGCACCGGATGCGGACCGGCATCACCGGGCTCGCCCAGGTGCACGGGCTGCGCGGCGACACCTCGATCGAGGACCGCTGCCGGTTCGACAACGCCTACATCGACAACTGGTCGCTGTGGCAGGACATCTGCATCCTGCTGCGCACGGCCGCCGCGCTCGTCCGTCCGACGGGGAGCTGAGCCGATGAGCGCCGCCCCGCACGTCACCCCTCTGGGCAGTGTGATCTCCGTCCTGCGGCGGGCGCTGCCGGTGCTGCCGGTCGTCGTCGTGATCGCCCTGCTCGGGCTGCCGATCGCGCCGGGCGGCGAGGGCGGCGCGAACATCGCGGACGCCATGTCCGGTGTGGTCGTGGTGAGTTGCGCGATCCGTCTGGTGCGGGCCCGTAGGCGCCCGCTGTCCGCGACCGCCGCGCTGGTGCTCGGGCTCCCCGTGGTCGGCATCGCGGTCGCGGCCGTCGGCGCGGCGGACCCGGGGGCCGGGATCACCGGCCTCGCCCGCTACCTCCAGATCTTCGTGCTGGTCCCCGCCGCCGTCCTGCTCTCGGTGCGCGACCGGAGCGACTTCCGGCTGCTGGCCTGGTCGTTCGTCGGCCTGGCGCTGTGGCAGGGGGCGGTCGGCGTGCAGCAGTACGTCACCGGGACCGGCGCCTCGTACCAGGGCGAGGACGTCCGCGCGGTCGGCACCTTCGGGCCGACGGACGTGATGGGGATGGCGACGGTCGTCGCGTTCGGGCTGGTGTGCGCGGTGGCTCTGGCCCTCGGGACGAGTGCGGCACGACAGCGCGCGGTCGCCATGGCGTGCGCGCTGGCCCTGCTGCTGCCGCTCGCCCTCTCGTTCAGCCGGGGTGCCTGGATCGCCACGACCGTGGCCTGCGGAACGCAGCTGGTCCTCGCGGGCCTGCGGCGCGCGGCGAAGGTGGGCGCGGTGGTTCTCGCCACCGGGGTGATCCTGGTGGGCGGCCTCGGCGTCGGCACCGCGATGCTCCAGGAGCGCATCGCGAGCATCACGCAGGTCACGGACGCGCCGGACCAGTCGGTCGTCGACCGGTACACGATGTGGGCCGCCGCCACCGACATGTGGAGCGAACACCCGCTCACAGGGGTCGGGTTGAAGGGATTCCCCGACAACCGTGACGGCCACGCCTCGCTCGCGCTCTCGGCGGGCAGCGACATCGCGGGCGCGGGCTCCGCCTTCCACAAGCAGGCGCTGCTCTCGCCGCACAACATGTACCTCCTCGTCCTCAGCGAGCAGGGCCTCATCGGGCTGCTCTCGCTGGTCGGCAGCTGGCTCGCGCTGCTGGTGTGCGCGCTGCGCGGGCTCGTCCGGATCCGCCGCACACCCCCGGGAACCCCGTCCACCGGGGCCCGGATCCCGGCGGGCACGGACTGCGCGCTCGTCGCGTGCGGGCTGCTCGTCTGGCAGTTGACCGACTTCGTGTACGCGGACATCGGCGGCCCCTCCACGGTGCTGACCGCCGTCGTGTTCGGCCTCATCGGCTGGTGGGCGCTGGTCGACCCGGCGACCCCGGCCGGCCCGGAGGCCACCGTCGCGGCCCCCTCCGTACCCGAGGAGGCCACGGCGCGATGACGGTGAGGCCGCCCAGGGCGGGGGAAGACGCGGACACGGACGCGAACGAGGGCGCGAACACGGGGGCGGCGGGCACGAACAGGGGCGAGAGCGGCCCCCCGGTCACGGGCATCGACCCGGACGGCGGACCGACCACCGGAAGCGAGGCCGCCTACCCGGCGGCCACCGGCACCGCCACCGGGACGGCAGCGGAGTTCACGACGGTCGCGGCCCTCGGCACAGCGCCGGAACCGGGCACGACAGCGAGCTTCGGCACAGCCACGGAATCGGCAACGGCTGTCCTGGGGGGCGGTCCCGGCGGTCCGACCTCAGCGGGCAGCGGCACCGGCATGGGCATCGGGACCACGGCGGGCGGCGGAACCGGAAGCGGCGGCAACAGCCGAGCCTTCGCGGAACAGGCGGACCGGCCCGGCAGCGACACCCCGGTAGGTGACCCGCACGGGAGCGGCGGGCGGTCCGCTGCCGGCGCCGCGCCCTCCGCGGAACCCCTCCCGCTCCCCACCGCCCGGGCCGCCCGCGCCGCCCGCACCGATCCGCCGTCCTCCACCGGGCCCGGCGGCCCCGCCGATCCCCCGAACGCCCGGAAGAAGGAGAGCCGGTCCGAAGCGGCCGCCTCCAACCGGTTCCTCGCCAAGGCCGCGCTCGTCACCATCGCGCTCTCGATCGCCGGTGCCGTCCTCGGCCTCGGCCGGGACCAGGCCCTCGCCCACCTGTTCGGAGCCGGATCGGACACGGACGCGTTCCTGGTCGCGTGGACGGTCCCGGAGTTCGCGGCGACGCTGCTGATCGAGGACGGACTGGCCTTCGTGCTGGTCCCGTTGTTCAGCGTGGCCGTCGCCCGGCGTGCGCGGGGGGACGCGGGGGATCCCGTACGGGCCCTGGTCGCCGCCACCCTGCCGCGGCTGACGCTCGCCTTCGCCGCGGTCGGCGCGCTGCTGATCGCCGGAGCCCCCTACCTCGTCGAGGCGCTCGCGCCCGGCCTGCCCGACCCCCGGCTCGCGGTGGACTGCACCCGGCTGACCGCGACCTGCGTGTTCTCCTTCGGACTGGCCGGCTACTGCAGCGCGGCCCTGCGGGCGCACCGCCGGTTCGTCGCTCCGGCGGCGATCTACGTGGCGTACAACGCCGGGATCATCGGGGCGATGTTCGTGCTCGGCAGCCGCTGGGGCGTGCGGTCGGCGGCCCTCGGGGTCGCGGTCGGCGGCGCCCTGATGGTGGTGGCGCAGCTGCCCTCGGTGGGGCGGCAGCTACGGCGCAAGGAGTCGGCCGGCGAGCTCCTGGAGGGCGAGCCGGCCCGCCCGATGGACCTGACGCTCGTCAGCACGGTGCTGCTCTTCGCGCTCTGCCGGCAGTCCCAGGTCCTCGTCGAACGCTTCCTCGCCTCCTCGCTGCCCGCCGGGGCCATCTCGCATCTGAACTACGCGCAGAAGGTGGCGCAGATGCCGATGGTCCTCTCGCTGATGCTGTGCACGGTCACCTTCCCGGTGGTCGCGCAGGCGATCGCGGAAGGGGACACCGAGCGGGCCCGTGACCGGGTGGAGCGCGATCTGGCGCTCGTGTCCTGCACGGTGCTGCTGGGCGCGGCGGCGGTCGCCGCGTGTGCCCCGCAGATCATCCAGCTCCTGTTCCAGAGGGGCGCGTTCACCGCCGCGGACACGGCCGCCACGGCGTCGGTCATGCGCGTGTACGCGCTCGGGCTGCTCGGCCACACCCTGGTCGGCGCGCTCGTGCGCTCGTACTTCTCCTCGGGTCGCCCCACCTGGTACCCGCTGTTCGCGATGACCGCCGGGATCATCGCGACCTCCTGGATCGGCGTCCTGGCCGTCGGCCCGTGGGGGGTGTGCGGCATCGCCGCCGCCAACGCCACCGGCATCACCCTCAGCGCCGTGCTCCTGCTGTACGGCACGGGTCCGCGCAGTGTGCCGATCCGCACCCGCCGGGTGCTGACCGAGATCGGCAAACCGCTGCGGGCCGCGCTGGTCGCCGCGGTGGCCGGGGGTCTGTGCGCGAGCCGCCCGGACTCCCCGCTGCTCGGCCTCGTCCTCGGCGGCACGGTCGTGACCGTCGTCTTCGCCCTGCTGGCCTGGATCCTCCGGGTCGAGGGGTTCGCACCCGCACTCCGTTCCGTCACACGAAGGGTTCCGCATGCCCGTTTCCGCTGACAGCAGCAGACGTACCGGTACGAACTCCCTCGACGCACCGCCCTGGGTGGCGATGTACCACTCCGTCGGGGACTGCTCCGACGACCCGTACCGCATCACCGTCTCCCCGGACCGCCTCGACCAGCAGCTGAGCTGGCTGCGCCGCCGCGGGCTGCGCGGGGTGGGGATGACGGACCTGCTCGCCGCACGCGCCCGCGGCGAGGGCCGTGACCTGGTGGGCCTCACCTTCGACGACGGGTACGCGGACTTCGTCGACGCGGCGCTCCCCGTCCTGCACCGGTACGGCTTCGGCGCCACCCTCTTCGTGCTGCCCGGGCGGCTCGGCGGCGACAACGGCTGGGATCCGCTGGGCCCCCGCAAGCCGCTGCTGTCGAAGCAGGGCATCCGGCTCGCCGCCGCCTCCGAGGGCGTCGAGGTCGGCTCGCACGGGCTGACCCACGTCGATCTGACGAAGGCCGACGACACGGTGCTGCACGCCGAGGTCGCGGAGAGCAGAGCGGTGCTCTCGGAGTTGATCGGTGCTCCGGTCGAGGGCTTCTGCTACCCCTACGGGACCGTCGACGAGCGGGTCGTCGCCGCCGTCCGCGACGCCGGGTACGGCTACGGGTGCGCGATCGACCCCGGACCGCTGACCGGCCCGCACGCCCTTCCCCGCGTGCACGTCGGCGAGAACGACACCCCCGTACGCCTGCTCCTGAAGCACAAGCTGCACCGCCTGCGCCGGCGCCCCGTCGAGGGGCTCTGATGAAGGCGTTGCACATCATCACCGGCCTCGGGGTCGGCGGCGCCGAGCAGCAACTGCGGCTGCTGCTGCGCCATCTGCCCGTCGAGTGCGACGTCGTGACGCTCACCAACCCGGGTGCCGTCGCCGCCGGACTCACCGACGACGGTGTGCGCGTGATCGACCTCGGCATGGCCGGCAACCGTGACCTCGGGGCGCTCCCCCGGCTGGTGAAGGTGATCCGCGCGGGCCGCTACGACCTCGTGCACACCCACCTCTACCGGGCGTGCGTCTACGGAAGGCTCGCCGCGCGGCTGGCCGGGGTGAAGGCCGTCGTGGCCACCGAACACTCCCTCGGCGACTCCCAGATGGAGGGGCGCCGGCTCAGTTCCGGCGTCCGCGCCCTCTACCTGGCCAGTGAGCGGCTCGGCCGCTCCACCGTCGCCGTGTCCCCCACGGTCGCCGACCGGCTGCGCCGCTGGGGCGTGCCCGGGCCGCGCATCGAGGTCGTGCCGAACGGTGTCGACGTCGCCCGCTTCCGCTTCGACCCGGTGCTGCGCGAACGCACCCGCCGCAGGCTCGGGCTGCCGGAGGGCGCGTACGTCGTCGGCGGGGTCGGGCGCCTCGCGGCGGGCAAGCGGTTCGACGTCCTGATCCGGGCGCTGGCCGAACTGCCCGGCGACTGCTGGCTGCTGCTCGTCGGCGGCGGCACGGAGGAGAGCGTGCTGCGGCGGGCCGCGCACGAGGCCGGGGTCGCGGACCGGGTGCTGTTCACCGGCGAGCGCCCCACCGGGGGCTCCCCCGGCGCCGACCTGCCGTCGCTGATAGGAGCCATGGACGTCCTCGCCTCGCCCAGCCCCGAGGAGGCGTTCGGGCTGGCCGTGGTGGAGGCGATGGCGGCCGGACTGCCGGTGCTGTACGTCTCCTGCCCGGCCGTCGAGGACCTGCCGCCCGAAGCGGCCCGCGGCGCCGTGCGGGTCGGGGGCGACCCGGACTCGTTCGTCCGCGCCCTGGCCCGCGCCCGTACGGAGGGCCCGGCCCCCCGCGCGGCCGCGGACGCCGCCCACCACTACTGCATCACCCGCAGCGCCGCACAGCTCATGGACGTGTACGCGGCCGCTGTCTCGCGCACCTGAACTGGAGTGAGTTCCTCATGTCCGAAAACCTCACCAGGGGCCACCGTTCCGCGGGAACGGGCCTCGCCCGGGCGAAGACCATGCCGCCGTGGTCGCTGCTCGCCGCCGGAGCCGTGCTCGGCGGCCTGCTCGGCGGCGCGTACGGCGTGGTGAAGACCCCGACCTACACGGCGACGAGCTATGTCATCGCCGTGCCGACCGACAAGGGCGACCCGTCGGCCGCGCTCGGCTTCGCCCAGGCGTACGGCCGGGTCGCGACCCAGCTCGCGGTTCTCGGCGACGCGCAGGTGTGGGCCGGTGTTCCCGTCAGGACGCTGCAGGCCGACGTGCGGACGGCGACCTCCCCGGACGCCCCGATGGTCGCCGTCTCGGCCACCTCCTCGCGCCCCGACCGCGCCGCCGACATGGCCAACGCGGTCACGCGCTCGCTGACCCAGCACGCCAACGACAGCCAGAAGGACACGCACGTCCAGCTCCTGTCGTTCTCCCGCGCGGTGAAGCCGACCTCGGCGTCCTCCGCGTCGGCGACGGTGACCGGTCTGGTCGGCGCGAGCGCGGGCGGCCTGCTCGGCGGCCTCGTGCTGCTGGTCCGTCCCCGCCGGTCCTCCGACGCGGCCCGGCCGGCCTCCGTGCCGAGCCCCGCCACCGCCGCCGATGTGCACGGAGCGCTGTGACCGAGACGCTCCGGACCGACGTACGGAGGACCGCGCGAGCGGAACTCATCACCGACGAGCGGGAGTTCGCGGAACTGGCGCCCGCCTGGGATCGCCTGTACCGCCGGTGCGGCGCCGTCACCGCGTTCCAGAGCCACGCCTGGCTGCACTCGTGGTGGCTGTCGTACGGGACACCGGGCCGGCTGCGTCTGGTGGTCGTCCGCGAGGACGGTGAGCTGCGGGCGGTCGCACCCCTGATGCTGGTCCGCCGCCCCCTGCCCGCCCTCGTGCCGCTCGGCGGGGCGATCTCCGACTACGCGGACGTGCTCCTCGACGACGAGCAGGCCGACCGGTGGGCCGCGACGCTCACCGAGGGTCTGTCGGCCGCCGCCCGCACCGCGCTGATCGACTTCCGCGAGGTCCGTCCCGGCGGCGCGGTGGAACGGATCTACGAGCGCTGGAGCGGACCGCGCCGCCGGGTGGGCGACTCGCTGTGCCTGGAGCTGCCCGCCGCCTCCATGGAGGAGCTGGTGGGCCGGCTGCCCTCGGCCAAGGCCCAGCGCGTCCGGGCGAAGCTGCGCAAGCTCACCTCGCTGGGGGTCGAACAACGGGTCGTCGGTCTCGACGAGGTGGACGCCGCGCTGCGCCGGCTGCTCGAACTGCACCAGTTGCAGTGGCAGGGCCGGAAGGTGACGACCGAGCACCTCCAGGAGCGGTTCGCCGAGCATCTGGTCCGCTCGGTGGTCCCGATGGTGCGTTCCGGGGACGCGGTGGTCACCGAGTTCCACCTCGACGACATGGTGGTCGCCGTGGACCTCACGCTGCTGTCGCCCCGCCTGGCGGGCGGCTATCTGTACGGCGCCCATCCACGGCTGCGCGAACGCAAGGCCGACGTCGCGGTGATGCTCCTGAACGCGTGCTCCCGGCACACCGGGGCGGGCGGCCGCAGGACCCTGAGCCTGCTGCGCGGCGACGAACCGTACAAACGCCACTGGCGTCCGGAGCCGGTCGTCAACCAGCGGCTGCTCCTCGCCCGCCGGTTCACCGCGCCGCTGATGTCGGCGGTCGTCTGCGACGTCGCCGCGCGCCGGCGGGGCAAGGAGCTGCTGCGCAGTTGGAGGGAACGCGGTGGCGGCAGGCCCTGAACGACCCGCCGCCACCCGGGGTTCACCGGTTGCGCGACCACCAGTCGAAGCGCAGGCACAGCTTCCCGCCCATCCAGTACTCCACCCAGTCGCCCAGGTCCAGCGGCGAACAGTTCGGCGGGGGAAGGGGAACGGGCGTGGTCGGCCTGGCCGGCTCGGGCTTCGGCGTCGGCTTGGGTGTCGGCGTGGGAGTCGGCTCCGGCGACTGCGGGGCCGTCGGGTCGGTCCGGCCGGACAGCGCGGCACGGTAGGCCTGGGACGCCTTCGGGTTGTCCTCGCACTGCCACACGCCGTGCGGGCAGTAGTCGGTGAGGGTGTTGTAGAGCGGCTTGTGCTCGTCGATCCAGCCGAGCATGCGCTTCATGTACTCCGCGTTGTCGCCGTTGCGGAACAGCCCCCATTCGGGATAGGAAATGGGCTTGCCGTGGGCTTTCGCGAAGTCGACCTGCTCCTGAAGCCCGTACGGCTCCTTCACCTGCTCGTCGAATGAGAGCCCCGACGGCTGGTCGTACGAATCCATGCCCATGATGTCGACCGTGTCGTCCCCGGGATAGCACTGTGTCCAGGGAACGCCGTCCTGGCCGCGGTTCGGGGCAAAATCGAACTTGAATTTCTGCCCCGGCACCGCGCGCATGGTGGTGACGATTCTGTTCCAGTACTTCTTCCAGGCCTCCGGGTCGGGACCGCAGCGATGGGTGTACGTGATGCCGTTCATCTCCCAGCCGAGCACGATGACGGTGTCCGGCACCTTCAGCTCGACGAGACGCTCGGCCAGCGCCCGGAAGTGGCTGTCGAACGCTCCGGAGGCGGCCTCGGCGAGCAGGCTCCTGACCTCGCTGTCGGAGACCCCCTCCTCGTTGCGCTCCATCATCGGGACGTTGAGGACGAGCATCCGGTCGGCCTGTTCGCGACGCCAGTCCGCCCAGGCGTCCAGGAAGCCGGGCGCGCCCTCGATGTTGCTCCAGCGGTCGCCGGGCAGATACGTGTGCCCGACGCGCAGTTCGGTGCCGCCCAGCCACTCGCTGAGCTGGGCGATCCGGGCGATACCCCTGGCGCCGTAGTCCAGGTAGGCGCCGAAGGCGGGCTGCTGGACGGCCGGTTGTGCGGTGGGCGTGGGTGTCGCGCCGGTCGCCGCGGGCTTGCCGGACACGGCGGGCGTGCCGACCGGCGGACTGACCGGGGGCGGGGTCTGCGCCCCGCCGGTGGTCGAGGAGGCCGCGGGCGGTGCCACCACCGTGGGCGTCGGAGCCGGCGGATCGCCGACCCGACCCACCCCGGCGCCCACGGCGTATCCCGGACCCGACGCGAGCGCGACCGACGTGACGATGCCGGCCGCGACGAACGCCAGCCTTCTGTTCCGGGGCCGATGCTGCTGTGGGGCCATGCCTGCTCCTCTCTCCCTCTTACTTCTCGGATTTACATCTCCGATTACTGACACTCAGTCATACGAATACCCATTCCGCCAACCGAGGCCCCTGCCTTCGGACCTGATGATCACTCTCACGGGTGACCCACCCGTCAGCGCGTCCACCACCAGACCTCCCGGCCCTTTTCCGAGAACGCCCCCCACGGCATTCCCCACCCCTACAACGACCCTGTCGCCGATCCGAAGGAAAAGCCCGTGCAGATTCTCGACACCCGGGTCCCCGCCGTCCTGCTGCGCATCGACCGGAACCCCTTTCACCACGGAACTCTGGGAGCCGTGCGCTCCCTCGGCAGAGCCGGCGTGGAGGTTCACGTCGTCGCCGATTTGGAGGGAAGTCCCGTCCGCAGATCGCGTTTTGTGTGCGAGATGCACCCCCCGCCGCCGCCGGGTTCGTCCACCGCGGACATCGCCGCGGTGTTGCGCCGAGTGGCCGCCCGGGTGTCCCGGCCGGCCGTACTGGTCCCGATGGATGACGCGAGCGCGCTGGCGGTGGGCCGCATGGGCGAGGACCTCGCCGAGGGGTATCTGCTGCCGCAGCAGCCGGGCGACCTCGCCGAACGCGTCGCCGACAAGGCCGAACTGGCCGCCGTCTGCGCGAGCGTGGGTGTTCCGCACCCGGTGACCCTGATCCCGGAGAGCCCGGCACAGGCCGCCGCCGCGGCCTGGCAGCTGGGGCTGCCGGTGATGGCCAAGTGGAGCCGCCCCTGGCTGATCCCGGCCGGGACCGGACTGCGCAGCACCGTCGTGGTCCGCTCGGCGCAGGAGGCACAGGCCCTCTATCTGCGCAGCGCGGAGGCGGGCAGCCCGCTGCTGCTCCAGGCCTTCCTGCCGCCGGGGCCCGACCGCGACTGGTTCTTCCACGGATACGTGGGCCGGTCCGGAGCGACGCACGGCGGCGGCGCAGGCCGCAAGCACCTGTCCTGGCCGCGCGGCGCGGGCCTCACGGCCGTCGGCCGCTGGACGCCCAACCCCGAACTGGAGACGCTGGTCGAACGGCTCACCGGGGCCCTCGGCTACCGGGGCATCTTCGACCTCGACTTCCGCAGGGACGGCACGACGGGCCGCTACCACCTGCTCGACTTCAACCCCCGCCCCGGCGCGCAGTTCCGGCTCTTCGAGGACGGCGGCGGCCTGGACGTCGTCCGCGCCCTGCACCTGGACCTGACCCACCGTCCGCTGCCCGATCCGGTTCCTCTCCCGGGCCGCGCGTTCGTCGTGGAGAACTACGCGCCGCTCGGCGCCCTGCGGCCCCGCTCCGGCGGACGCGAACTCGCCTGGCACGCACCGGACGATCCCGCCCCGGGCCGGGCGATGTGGAGCCTGTGGACCCGGCACGTGCCGCGCCGTCTGACCCAGCGCGCCGGCCGTCTGCTCTGCGGGCCTGCCACGCCGCAGGAGGCCGAGGACGCCACGGCGGGTGGCACGGCGGGGCGGGAGCCGGCGGCGGTGACCGAGGCACTCGAAGAGATCGCGCTCCCCGCGGACGGGCCGGTCGCCCCCGGCCCGGACCCGACGGTCGTCCGCCCGCGCGGCGAAGCGGTCACCCGGCCGGACGTCAGGACCGTCGCGCTGCCCGCTCCCCCGCCCGCCCCGTCGGCCGACCCCGCGGCCGGCTCCCTTGCCGACGACGAGAAAGCGAGCAGCCGCTGATGTACGACCTCCTGGTGGTGGGAGCCGGACCCTACGGCCTGTCCATCGCGTCCCACGCCGCGGCTGCCGGGCTGAGCCTGCGCGTCCTCGGCCGCCCCATGGCCTCCTGGCGGGACCACATGCCCGGCGCCATGTTCCTGAAGTCGGAGCCCTGGGCGTCGAACCTCTCCGACCCGGAGGGCCGCTGGCGCCTGGAGACGTACTGCGCCGGCCGCGGCGTGACCGCCCGGCACGGCGAGCCGATCCCGGTCGGGATGTTCGCCTCGTACGGCCTGTGGTTCGCCCGCAACGCCGTGCCCCACGTCGACGAACGCACGGTCGTCCGCGTGCGGACCTGCCCCGGCGGGTTCGAGGCCCTTGTCGACGACGGTGAGGTGCTGCGCGCCCGGACGGTCGCCCTCGCCGTCGGCGTGATGCCCTTCGTCGAGGTGCCGTCCGTGCTGCGTGACCTCGGCCCCGAGCAGGTGTCGCACAGCAGCCACCACGGCGACCTCTCCCGCTTCCGGGACCGCGACGTCACGGTGATCGGAGGGGGCCAGGCCGCGCTGGAGACGGCGGCCCTGCTCGCCGAACAGGGCACCCGTGTGCGGGTGCTGGCCCGCGCGGGCCGGCTGAACTGGAACGACGTGCCGCCCGTCCGGGACCGGCCGTGGTGGCGGGCCGCCCGTGCCCCGCACAGCGGTCTCGGCTGCGGCTGGCGCAACTGGTTCTACGCCGAGCGCCCCGGCCTCTTCCGGCGGCTCCCGGAACCCACCCGGACCCGGATCGCGGCCACCGCGCTGGGGCCCGCGGGCGCCTGGTGGCTGCGCGACCGCGTCGAGCCCGTCGTCGAGCTGATGCTGGGTCACGAGGTCACGTCGGCCTACGCGTCGGGGATCGGCCTGCGCGTCGAGACGGTGGACCTGGACGGGACGCCGACCTGTCTGGAGACCGACCACGTCATCGCGGCCACCGGTTTCCGGGGCCGGCGCGACCGGCTCGGCCTGCTCGCCGACGAACTGCGCACGAGCGTGACGGCCCTGCCCGACGGTTCCCCCGCCGTCGGCAGGGACTTCGAGTCCTCGGTGCCGGGGCTGTTCATGGCGGGCCTGGTCACCGCGTCCGCCTTCGGACCCGCCATGCGTTTCGTGCAGGGCGCCGGTTTCACCGCGGACACCCTCGTGCGGGGCGTACGGCGCCGGCTGCGCACAGGCCCGGTCGGCGCACGGGTTCCGGCGCCCGCGTCACGCCGGCCGAGGGGATCGGACGAGGGGATCGGCGCCCGGAAATGACCGGACGGGCCCGGGGACCGGGGGCCCGACGATTCGGGTGCCGGACGCGAGGACGCATCCGGCACCCCGTGGCGTCACGGACGGGACGCGACCCGGCTCCGCCGGTACATCACCGTGCCGCCGGCGAGCAGGAACAGGCTGACGGCCGCGGTCGCCGGCAGACCCGTACCGCCGGTCTCCGCCAGCTCGGCGGGGGGCGCGGACCGGTGGTGCTCCGGGGCGGGCGGCGCGGGCGGCTGCTCGTGGACCGTGGTCGGCGGGGTGTACGAGACGGGCGTGAACGGCGTCTCGGTCGGAGGGTGCTCGTGTGTCCGCGGAGGCGTGTGCGGCGGGGTGCAGGACTCGTCCGGGGTGGACCCGTGGCCCCCCGGGGTGTGCTGGTGGCCGCACTGGTTGCCGAACGCCGGGTTCAGCAGGGCGATCACGTCGACGGTGTCGCCGCACACCTCGACCGGGGCGTCCACCGGGGTGCCGGCGTGGTTGCCGGAGAACACACCCGGAGAGCCGTGGGCCGCGCCGTGCGCGGAGGAGCCGCCGTGACCGCCGTGGTGACCGTGGCCGTATCCGCCGTGGCCGGAGTCTCCGTACCCCGAGTCGCCGTAACCCGAGTCGCCATAGCCGGAGTCGCCGTAACCCGAGTGGCCATGACCCGAGTCGCCGTACCCGGAGTGACCGTGACCCCGGTCCCCGTGGCCGGAATCGCCGTGGCCGCCGCCGTACGTTCCGCCGCCGTACGTTCCGTCGCCGTGGCGGCCGCCCGAGTGGCCGGAGCCGCCGTGACCGGAGCCGGTGTCCTGCTGGGCGGGGATGCGCGGCGCGGCGTGCCTGCCGTGCGAACCCGGCACGTTGGCGCAGGAGTTGCCGAAGGCGGGGTTGAGCGCCGCGACCACGTCGACCGTGTTGCCGCAGGCGTTCAGCGGCACGTTCACCGGGACCTGCACGTTGTTGCCCGACGCGACGCCGGGCGAGCCCGAGGCGGCCGACACCGCGCCGGAGTCCGCGAAGGCCGGGCTGGCGTACAGGGACATGATGCTTGTCGCGGCCGCCGCCACGACCACTCCCCTACTCAGGTTCTGTCGCACTCTTGTTGTCTTCCTGCTGGTAGAAGTGAGGAAGCCGGCCTCGGGCCGCACTGCGGTCCAAGGCCGGCCGTGGCACAGCCGGGGGGCTGAGGTGCCGAGAGCGTCAGTCGTTGACGCAGGTGTTGCCGAACGCCGGGTTCAGCAGGGCGATCACGTTGATCGAGTTGCCGCACACGTTGACGGGGATGTGGATCGGAACCTGGATCACGTTGCCCGAGAGGACACCGGGAGAGTGGACGGCGGCACCCTCGGCACCCGCGTCCGCGAAGGCCGGGGCAGCCATGCCCAGGGCCATGATCGCGCCGGCGACGACAGCAGCGCTCTTCTTGTGCTTCACGTGCTTTCCCTTCTCTGCGGCCATGCCCCTTTGTCGGCCGAAACCGAGCGAGCACAACTTGAACGGCTCGCACCATGACCTGCAGGCTGTAAACGAGAGATGGACGACCGAAGAAACTGCGCAGCGCGCGCCGCTTGGTAATTCACTCGAATCGCCCTGAGGGGAAGGGACGCACAAGCGGCCACAGCAGGAGAAACGCTTCTTTTGGGGGCAAGGCGAAGAAGAAGCGTTTCCCTGGAAAAAGAGAGAAGAGTTCCCGGGGAGTGTTCACCCGAGAGGGATTTCAGCAGGGAAAAGGCGTCCCCCGTACGGGCGGGGACGCGAAGCCGGGCCCGGGCCGCGCGCGTCGGACGAAGCGCGCGGCCCGGGCCCGGCCAGGGGTCAGCTGTGGGCCGAGCCGTTGCCCGACAGGACCGGGATGTTGTCCACGAGGTGCGACAGCGGCTCGTCGCCCTTGGCCTGGGTGGAGTTCTCGGCGCACTGCTGGTTCTGCGGCGCGGACAGGACCGGCACGTCCTGAAGAACGGTGACCGGGACGAGGATGCCGACGAGCGAGCCCGCGTTGGCCTTGACCGGGACACCGAGGCAGAGCTTGTTCAGCGAGCCCTGCACGAGCGAGGCCTGCGGGCTCAGGTTGCCCTTGGCGACGGCGTTACCGTACGACTGCTCGGCACCGTTCCCGTTGGTGGTGGTGACGCCGTCGTCGTTGCCGATGGCCAGCGCCTGCGGGGCGGCCGCCGCCGAGACACCGACGACGGAAGCCGCGACAGCCGCCACGGCCATTGCCTTCTTGAGCATTTCTCCGGGTTCCTTTCCTGCTGTGACACATATTCCTGCTCCCACACCAACCGGAGCCGGCGGGATTGGTTCCGCGACGTCACCCGATCGGACCGTTCACAGCGTCCGAATTCACGGAACCTCTGGCCCGAGCACGTGACGTTCACACCTCGCACATGGGCCATTGGGGTGAATCGCAGCAACTATGCGGGCCGGGTTCAGTTGTCCAGGTCGCTCCGGTGGACGGGGTTACTCCAGAAGGGATCAGCAAGTGATCAAGAAGGTTATGGCTGCTGCGGCAATCGCCGCTTCCGTCGTCGGAGCCACGGCTGCCGCCGCGCCGCAGGCGCTGGCCATCGGCAACGACGGTGGCGTCACCACCACCAACGGCAACGGCGCCGCGCAGATCTACGGCAACCAGGCCACGTACGGCAACATGAGCCCGCAGATGGCGCTCATCCAGGGCTCCCTGAACAAGCCCTGCATCGGCCTGCCGGCCAAGGCCAACCTCGCGTCGCTCGTGGGCCTCATCCCGGTCACCGTCGCCCAGGACGTGCCGATCCTGTCGGCCCCGCAGAACCAGCAGTGCACCGAGAACTCCACCCAGGCCAAGGGCGACGAGCCGCTGTCGCACGTCCTGGACAACATCCCGGTCCTGTCGGGCAACGGCTCGGCCCACAGCTGACCCGTCGCCGCGTACAGCGGGCCGTCGGCACCTCCGGCGGCCCGCTGCCGCTGTCACCTCCACGACGACAGCGGCGGCGACGTCCCGGCCCCGGAGACATTCCGTGGGCCATTCGGGGCACACCCCGCAACCACACGATCCGCAGCACTGTTGATCATGACGCGGCTCCGCTCGGAGTCCGCTCTTCGAAAGGGCAAAACGAACATGAAGAAGCTCTGGGCGACCGCGGCCATTGCCGCTTCCATCGCCGGTGTCTCGGCTGCCGCCGCGCCGCAGGCGCTCGCCATCGGCAACGATGACGGCGTCACCACCACCAACGGCAACGGCTCCGTCCAGAAGTACGGCAACCAGGCCACGCACGGCGACATGAGCCCCCAGCTCTCGCTCGTGCAGGGCTCGCTGAACAAGCCCTGCGTCGGCCTGCCCGTCAAGGCGAACCTGGCTTCGCTCATCGGCGCCATCCCGGTCACCGTCCTGCAGGACGTGCCGGTCCTCTCCGCGCCGCAGAACCAGCAGTGCACCGAGAACTCCACCCAGGCCAAGGGCGACGAGCCGCTGTCGCACATCCTGGACAACATCCCGGTCCTGTCGGGCAACGGCTCCCTCGGCAGCTGATCACCCCCGGTTCCACGGACAGCGGGTCGCTCTTCGGAGCGGCCCGCTGTTCGCGTGTCCGGCGACCGGACCGGCCGCAGGACCCGTCATTTTCCGTACAGTGCCTCGATGTCGGCCGCGTGCACCGTCGTGACCGCGTGCCGCTTCACCTTCAGGGACGGCGTGAGCAGGCCGTTGTCCTCGGTGAACTCCCCTTCCACCAGGGCGAACGCGCGGATGGACTCCGCACGGGAGACGGCCGCGTTGGCGTGGTCCACCGCCTTCTGGACGTCGGCGCGCATCCGCGGGTCGCCCACGAGGTCGGAGAGCGGGGTGTCGGCGGGGAGTCCGCGGACGGCGAGCCAGTGCGTCACCGCCTCCGGGTCGAGGGTGATCAGGGCCGCGACGAACGGGCGGTTGTCGCCGACGACGAGGCACTGTCCGACGGGGGCACGGCTGCGCAGCCGGTCCTCCAGAACCGCGGGAGAGACGTTCTTGCCGCCCGTGGTGATGAGGATGTCCTTCTTGCGGCCGGTGATGGTCAGGTAGCCGTCCTGGTCCAGGGCGCCGAGGTCGCCGGTGGCGAACCATTCGTCGGTGAGGGCGGCGTCGGTGGCCGCCGGGTTGTTCCAGTAGGCGCCGAAGACGACACCGCCCTTGACGAGCACCTCGCCGTCGTCGGCGATCCGCACGGCGGTGCCGGGGACCGGCAGGCCGACCGTTCCGGGGCGCGGGCCGAGCGGCGGGACGACGGTGGCGGCGGCGGTCGTCTCGGTGAGGCCGTAGCCCTCGTAGACGAGGATTCCGGCGGCGTAGAAGAACAGGTTGAGGTCGCGGTCGAGCGGGGAGCCGCCGCTGATGGCGTAGTGCGCGCGGCCGCCGATCTCGTTGCGGATACGGCGGTAGACCAGCAGGTCGTAGAGCGCCCAGGCGGCGTACAGGCCGATGCCGGGCCCCTTGCCGGTGCCGAGGAACTTGTTCAGGTACGCCTCTCCGAAGCGCACGGCGACGCGGTCGGCGCGGTCGAAGGAGGCGCCGCGGCCCATCTTCTCGGCGGTGGCGCGGCCGGTGGCGTGGATCTTCTCGAAGAGGTACGGCACGCCGACCAGGAAGGTGGGCCGGAACTCCTTGAGCGCGGGCCGGAGTTCGTCGGGCTTGATGCTCGGGCAGTGGCCCAGCTCGATGCGGGCCATCAGGCAGGCGATCTGCAGGGTGCGGCCCATGATGTGGGCGAGCGGCAGGAAGAGGAGGGTGGACGCGGTCTGGCCGGTGACCTCCTTGAAGAGGGGGTGCAGCAGCTCGACGGTGTTGGCGGCCTCGGCGTGCAGGTTGGCGTGGGTGAGGACACAGCCCTTGGGTCTGCCGGTGGTCCCGGAGGTGTAGCAGATCGTCGCGACGGTGTCGGGGGTGAGCGCGGCGCGGCGTTTGCCGACCTCCTCGTCGCTGATGTCCCGTCCCAGGGACGCGAGTTCACCGAGGCCGCCCGCGTCGAGCTGCCAGAGGGCCGGGGGTTCGGGGTGGCCGGCGGTGCCGGCGGCCACGGTGGCCGCGTTGCCGGGGGTCTCGACGATCACGAGGCGGGCGCCGGAGTCCCGGACGATCCACTCCACCTGTGCGGCGGAGGAGGTGGCGTAGACGGGGACGGTCTGGCCGCCGGCCGCCCAGACGGCGAAGTCCAGGACCGTCCACTCGTAGCGGGTACGGGACATCACGGCGACCCGGCCGCCGGGTTCGAGGCCGGCCGCGATCAACCCCTTGGCCGTGTCGGTGACTTCGCGGGCGAAGGCGGCGGCGGTCACCGGGGTCCACGCGCCGTACTCCGGCCGGCGCAGGACGATCGCGTCGGGGGCCTCGGCCGCGTTGGTGAACGGCAGGTCGGCCGTGCTCCCGGTGGTGGGGGCCGGTGCCAGACGGGCGGTACGTGCCTCGCGGACCGTACCGCTCTCGTCCCTGACCAGTTCCACCTGACCGCGGCTCGGCAGACCCGTACGCCGCTTCGCCCGCTTCAGATCCTTGCGTACGCCCATCACGGCTCCCGGTCGCAGGGTCCTTACTCCGGGGTCAACTTACTCGTGCGTAACAGAAATTCAATGGGTCGCGCACGATCAGTTGCGGGGGGCGGGGTCCTCCGGTGGGGACCGGCGGCCGGCCGCGTGGGGCGGCCGACCGGCCACCGGTCCGGGTCCGCCGCCGGTCCCGGCCGGCTACCGGACGCAGTCCGGGTCGCAGACGTTCAGGTCGTCGGCCTGACCGATCGCGGTGGCGAGTGCCTCGACGTCCTTGTCGTCGGTGGCACGCGCCAGGTCGCGGGTGCGTGCGGCGAGTTCGTCGAGCGGGCGCCCGCCGGGCAGGGCGCTCCAGCGGGCGTCGCCCGAGCGGAGGGCGTCGGCGAAGTAGGCGGCCACGGCGGTGATCTGGAAGGTGGGCGGGGCGGCCCAGACGTCGTCGCGCAGCGAGCCGGTCAACAGTCGGCCGGAGTTCTCGTGCGGGCTGCGGCTGTCGGGGTCGAGCCAGCGGACGGTCGCGGTGGCGAGCCGGCCGGAGGCGCCGGGGCGGGTGCGGACGGCGTAGAGCGCGGTGACGGTGTGGCCGGGGCCGACCTCGCCGCCGTCCACCCGGTCGTCGCGGAAGTCGTCGTCGGCGACCTTGCGGTTGTCGTAGCCGATCAGCCGGAACTGCTCGACCGTCTCGGGGTCGAAGGCGACCTGTGCCTTGGCGTCGCGGGCCGTGAGGTCGATGTTCTGCGGGAGTTGGTCGCAGAAGACGGTGTAGGCGTCGTCGCGGCTGGAGACGTACGTCGTGTGGCCGTCGCCCTTGTCGGCGAGGCGTTCCATGAGCGCGTCGCCGTACTCGCTGCCGACCCCGACGCCGAAGAGGGTGATGCCGTGCTCGCGGCGGGCGGAGGAGATCCGTTCGAGGATGCTGTCGGCGTCGGTGTCGCCGGTGTTGGCGAGGGCGTCGGAGACGAGGACGACGCGGTTGGTGGCGCCCTCGCGCAGGCCGTCGACGGCGGTCGCGTAGCCGGTCCGCACGCCCGCCCCGAGGTTGGTCGAGTCGGTCGGCTCCAGGCGGTCGATCGCCTTGTGGACGCGGTCGCGGTGGTCGCCGATCCGGGTCATCGGCAGGACGGTCTCGGCCTCGTCGCTGAAGGTGACCAGGGCGACCGAGTCGTCGTCGCGCAGCCGGTCGGTCATCACGTCCAGGGAGGCGCGGGCCAGGTCGAGGCGGCCGGGTTCGGACATGGAGCCCGAGATGTCGATGACGAAGGTGAGGGCGGCGGGCGGGCGGCGGCTCTCGGTCTCGGCGGCGCGGGTGGCGAGGCCGACCCGGACGAGGGACCAGCGCGCGTCGTCGGTGCGGGCGCCGTCGACGGTGACGGAGAAGCCGTCGCCCTCGGGGCGTTCGTAGTCCTGGCGGAAGCTGTTGACGAACTCCTCGGGACGGACCGTGGACGGGTCGGGTGCGCGGCCGCTCGCCAGGGAGCGGCGGGCGTAGCCGTACGACGCCGTGTCGACGTCGAGGGCGAAGGTGGAGAGGTAGTCCGCCGACGGGGTGGCGTCGGGGGCGTCCGACTGTTCGCCCTGCTGGTCGCGCTCGGCGCTGCCGCCGGTCGGCCTGCCCGGGAGCGGGATGTTGTGGCGCGACTTGCTGCCGTCGGAGGAGTTGTCGCCGCCCCCCGCGCCGCATCCGGTGAGCAGGACCGCGCCGGCCGCGGCGAGGGCGAGCAGCGGAACACCCGGGCGCCGACGGCCCGCCGTCCGGGCCGTGCCGGGCCCCGTTCCTCCGCCGGACGCTGTGTGTATGTGGTTCTTCCCCATCCGTGCCCCCTCGCTCGTACGGCCCTTGTGCGGCCCGACGTGTGTGACTGTGACGGCCGAGGGGGCCCGGACGAGCGCTCAGGAGCGTTGCGGAAGAGTCTCGAACCGGCCACGGCGACGGGGCTTCGAGACCGGTGGGTGATCTTCCGGAGACCTGGAGGTGTCGCCGGCTTCGGCCGGCGGCACCCGAGGACGCCGCTACGACACGATGTCCTTGTGCCGGAAGCCGCGGAAGGCGAGGGCGAACAGCACGAGCGCGTACGTCACCGAGATCGCCGTGCCCTGGATCATGCCGCCCCACTCCGGGGTGGGCTGGACGGCGTCGGCCCAGGCGAACTGCCAGTGGGCGGGCAGGAAGTCGCGCCAGTGGCCGAGGGCGGTGACCGCGTCCAGGACATTGCCGACGATGGTCAGGCCGACCGCACCGCCGACCGCGCCGAGCGGGGCGTCCGTCTTCGTCGACAGCCAGAACGCGAGCCCCGCGGTGACCAGTTGGGACACGAAGATGTACGCGATCACGACGAGCAGGCGCTGGGTGGCGGTGCCCGCGGAGAGCGCGCCGCCGGTCGGGATCTCCAGCGGGCCCCAGCCGTAGGCGGCGGTGCCGACGGCGAGCGCGACGACCGGCAGCAGGACCATCGCGGCGAGGCTGAGGCCGAGCGCCACGGTGAGCTTGGACCACAGCAGCCGCGTTCTCGGCACGGGGGCCGCCAGCAGGTAGCGCAGGGAGGACCAGCTGGCCTCCGAGGCGATGGTGTCGCCGCAGAACAGGGCGACCGGGATCACCAGGAGGAATCCGGCGGAGACGAACAGGTTCACCGCGGCGAAGTTGGCGCCCGACGCGGTGGCCGTGTCCATCAGGGTGACCTGGCCGTTGCGCCCGCCCGGCCCGCCGCCGATCGCGAACGCCGCGACGAGGACGAAGGGCAGGAGCGCGAGGATCGCGCCCATCACTAGGGTGCGGCGGCGCTTCAGCTGGCGGATCAGCTCCACGCGCAGCGGCAGGGTGCGGCGCGCCCGGTACCCGTCCGCCGTCTCGGTCCGCTGGACGAGCGTGCTCATGCGGAGCCTCCGATCAGGGTGAGGAACGCGTCTTCCAGCCGGCGGTGGGGTCCCACCGACGCCACCGGCACGTCGAGCCGCACGAGTTCGGCGACGAGCCGCTGCGCGCTGCCGTCGGCGCCGAGACGGACGAGCAGTCCGTCGTCGGTGGCGAGGGCCGACACGACGCCCGGGAGGGCGCCGACCTTCTCGACGAGGGGTGCGTCGAGGGGTGTTCCAGTGCCGACGAGCAGGGTGTCGCCGGAGCCGATGATCTCGGCGACGGGGCCCGCCTGGACGAGCCGGCCGCGGTCCATGACCACCAGGTGGGTGCAGGACTGCTCGACCTCGGCGAGGAGGTGGCTGGAGACGATGACGGTGCGGCCCGCCGCGGCGTACCGGATCATCACCCCGCGCATCTCACGGATCTGCGGCGGGTCCAGGCCGTTGGTCGGTTCGTCGAGGATCAGCAGGTCCGGGAGGCCGAGCATGGCCTGCGCGATGGCGAGGCGCTGGCGCATGCCCTGGGAGTAGGTGCGTACGGCGCGGGCCAGCGCGTCGCCGAGTCCGGCGATCTCCAGGGCCTCTTCGAGGTGGGCGTCCTCGGCGGGCCTGCCGGTGGCCTGCCAGTACAGCTCCAGGTTCTCCCGGCCGGAGAGGTGCGGGAGGAAGCCGGCGCCCTCGACGAACGCGCCGACCCGGGAGAGGACGGGAGCGCCGGGGCGGATGGCGTGCCCGAAGACACGGATCTCGCCGTCGTCGGGCTTGATGAGGCCCATCAACATGCGCAGAGTGGTCGTCTTGCCCGCGCCGTTCGGCCCGAGCAGACCGAGGACCTGCCCCTTCTCCACCCGGAACGCCAGGTCGCGCACCGCGTACCGGTCGGCCGACTTCGCGTACCGCTTGCTGAGGTCGGTGATCTGGAGCGGGACCTCGGCGAGCGCGGGGTCGGGCGCCGGGGCGGTGGTGCGGCGGCGGCCGGTGAACAGCAGGGCCAGCGCGGCGAGCGCGCCGGCGACCGGCAGCCACCACACCCAGGAGGGGAGCGGGGCCGCGGCGGTCGTCACGCCGGGGGCCGTCGGCACCTGGAGCGCGCTCTTGAGCGACACGGTGTACGTGGCCGGGGCCGCCGGGGAGGCGTAGCCGAGGTCCGTCGAGGCGAGGACCAGGCGGAGCCGGTGGCCCTTCTGGACCTCGTGGTCGACGGCGGGAAGGGTGAGGCGGACGTCCTTGCCGGACTTCGCGCCCTCCACGCGCACGGGGGTGACGAGTTGGGAGGGCAGCACCTGACGCCTGCCGTCCGGGCCGACGTCGTACACCTTCCCGAAGAGGACGGCGTCGTCGGTGCTGGACCGCACGTGCACCGTCACCGTGGGCGAGCCGGTGACGCGCAGGTCGTCCCGGAAGGGCGCGGACTGGAAGTGGGCGTACTGGCCGGGGAAGTCGATGCCGATGCCGACACCCAGGGAGGAGAGCTGGGTGAGGCCTCCCGAGTCGCCGAGCCCGGGCAGGGCGGAGATGGCGGGCGGGCTGGCGCCGGCCGGGTTCTGGAAGGTCTGCTCCCGGCCGGTCAGCGCGACGGTGTGCCGGCCGCTCTCCAGTCCGGGGTAGCGGTCGGCGCTCGCGCCGCGCAGCAGGGCGGCGCCGTCGGTGGAGTCGATGCCTCCGGTGCGGGTGACGCGGAAGGCGGGGCCGGTGTCGGCGCCCTTGTCGTCCTTCAGGTAGCGGTCGAACCAGGACGCGGCGCGGGAGCTGACGCGGTCCGCCTCCATGTCGCCGCCGTCGTGCCCGCCGGAGATCCAGTCGACCTTCACGGGCGCGCGGTTGGCGCGCAGCGCCTTCTCCATCGCGTCGGCCTGGCCGAGCGGGAAGAGGGAGTCCGTCTGGCCCTGCGCGATGAGGGTGGGGACTTTGATGCGGTCGGCGACGACCTCGGGGCTGCGCTCCTGGAGGAGCTTCTCCGCCGCGGCGTCCGGCTTCCCGGACTCCGCGACCCGGTTGTACATCGCGCACAGGTCGGCCTCGAACCGCTCGCAGCCGCCGCCCGAGTTGATGAAGAGGCCGGCCCAGACCTTCTTGAACACGCCGTTCGGGAAGAGGGCGTCGGCGAGGTTCCAGTACGTGATGGACGGGGCGATGGCGTCGACGCGCGGGTCGTGGGCCGCGGTCAGCAGGGAGACGGCCCCGCCGTAGGACGCGCCGGCCATGCCCACGCGCGGGTCGCCGCTCTTGTCGAGCCGGACCTCGGGGCGCTCGGCCAGCCAGTCGATGAGCCGGGAGGCGTCGGCGACCTCGCCCCGCGGGTCGTTCAGTCCGATCTTCCCCGTGGACCTGCCGAAGCCGCGGGCGGACCAGGTCAGTACCGCGTACCCGTCGCGGGCCAGCTTCTCGGCCTCGCCGCGGACGTCCGCCTTGCTGCCGCCGAAGCCGTGCGCGAGGAGGACGGCGGGCCGGCGCTGTGTGGAGGGGCCCGTGGTGAAGTAGGAGGTGTCGATCCGCACGCCGCCGCCCATGGACATCATCCGGTCGCTGCGGTGCACGCCCTGGGGGTCGTCGGAGGCGACGGCCGTCCACGTACCCGCGCCGGCGAGCACGACGAGGGCCGCGGCGGCGGCCGCCCACCTCCAGCGGGCTCGCGCGTCCGTCCGTGCGGGCAGGCGTCCCCGGCGCGGCAGACGCGGCCGGGGCAGTCGAAGATCCATGCCTCAACGGTACGGGTGCCCACGGACATCCGGGGCAGCCGCCCGGCTGAACCGGGGCCCCTCCCACGGGAGTACGGTGCGGCCTCCGCGTACCGCGTCCGTGGTACGAACGGGCCCATGGAGATGCGCCGCGCCACCGCCGTCGGGGAACTGACCGCCGCCGAGTACCTCTTCGACAACCCCGTGCGTCCCGAGTGGGCGCGGCGGTTCCTGGAGACCCAGGGGCATCACCTGTACCTGGCCTACGAGGACGAGGAGCCCGTCGGCTTCGTCAGCGGCGTCGAGACCGTGCACCCGGACAAGGGCACCGAGATGTTCCTGTACGAGCTGGCGGTGGCGGAGCCGTTCCGGCGGCGCGGGACCGGTCGGGCGCTGGTCCGTGAACTCGCCTCCCTGGCACGGGAACGCGGCTGTTACGGGATGTGGGTGGGCGTGGACACCGGGAACGACGTCGCCCTTGCCGTGTACCGCAGTGCGGGGGGCAAGGACGACGGGACGTGCACGGTGGTGACGTGGGAGTTCGGCTGAGGCCGCCCGTCCCGCGGAGGGCCGGGCGCTCCGGGGGTGCCGGTCAGACCTGCTCGTCCTCCGGGATCGACACCAGCCAGCGGGTCCCACGGCGCGGGCGCAGGTAGAAGGCCCAGTACAGGGTGGCGACCGCGGTGATGCCGCCGGTCCACAGCAGGTAGACCGTTTCCTGCTGGGTCAGGATGTAGGCGAGGACCGCGATCAGCACGACCGGGACGGCGGGCCACAACGGCATCCGCCAGGCGGGCGTGTGGCGGTGCCGGTCGCGCCGGGCGAGCAGCGCGGCGACCGCGACGAGCAGGTACATCGCCGTCACGGAGACGCCCGTCACGCCGTACAGCGTGTCCAGGTTGACGAAGCAGAGGGCCGCGCCGGGGACGCCGACCAGGAGGGTGGCGACCCAGGGCGAGCCGAAGCGGCCGAGCCGGGACAGTCCCTTGTTGACCGGGGCGGGCCACGCCTTGTCACGGGCCGAGGCGAACAGGACGCGGGAGTTCTGGATGACCATGACGATGCCCGCGTTGATGATCGCGAGGGCCACGCAGAGGCTGACGAAGGTGCCGACGGCGGAGTTGGACCAGGCCGTGACCATCGTGCTGATGTCGCCGCCGGTGAGGGCGGACAGGTCGGGGGCGCCCATGGTGATGGCGACGACCGGGACCAGGATGATGACGGTGGAGATGGCGAGCGTGGCGAGGACCGTGCGGGCGACGTTGCGGCGCGGGTCCTCCAGCTCCTCGGAGAGATAGACCGCGGTCGAGAAGCCCTGGGTGATGAAGAGGGCGATGGCGAGCCCCGAGACGACCAGCATGGCCGTCACGGTGTCCGTGTGGCCGCCGGAGCCGGAGACCTGCATGGAGACGAGGCTGCCGGCGCCGCGCTCGCTGTGCGCGAAGCCGAGGACGGCGACGACCGCCGCGGCGATGACTTCGAGGACCAGGAAGATGCCGGTGATCCAGGCATTGGCGCGCAGGTCGAGCAGGCCCGCGAGGGTGGCCAGGAGCATCACCGCGGCGCCGGCGATCGAGGGGTTCAGATGCACGATGGGCGCCAGGTAGTCCGCGGTGCCCATGGCGATCACCGGCGGCACGATCATGACGACCAGCAGGGAGAGCACGAAGACCAGCCAGCCCGCGAGGCGTCCGGCCATCGTGGAGACCATGGCGTACTCACCGCCGGCGCTGGGGATGAGGGTGCCCAGCTCCGAGTAGCAGAACGCCACGGCGATACAGAGCACGGAGCCGATCGCGATGGTGAGCGCGGTGGCCGTGCCGAGGGACGAGAACAGGTCGGGAACCACGACGAACAGCGTCGACGCGGGTGTCACGCACGAGAGCGTCAGCAGGGTGCCGCCGACGATTCCGATGGAACGCTTGAGCTTTTGGGGGTTCTCGGTCGCCGTGGGCGCGGCGTCCGGGACGGCGGTCTCGACAGGGCGGAGCGTGTCGGTCATGAAGCGGTTCCGATCGACTCGTTCGTCAGGTGGTTCGGGCGGGAGCGTTATCGCCTCCGGCGGCTCGTGTCGTACGTCTCGTCGTCCGCTCCCGCGTTGATGGAACCTTGACGGAAACCGTTGCGTCAATGGCCGTTTACCTACGGAATCCGCAGTAGCGGAGCGACGCACGTCACATCGCATTCCCAGGCTTCGGCGCCTATACGTGACAATCATCAATACCCAGTCGAATATGACCTTGCTTTCGAAGGTGCTTCCTCCAACTCGCCTGCGGTACCCGTTTCATCACCGCATGACGAGAACCGCAGTCGAGACCCCGAAACTCGCCAGGATTGGTCCGCACTCCGGACGCCTCCGGCCGCACGGACCCGGAACGCCACCGAGCTGATGAGGAACACCACGGCCGGGCGGAAGGAGCCCGGACACGACGGTGCCCCGTCTCCGCCCGGTGGGCGACGGAGACGGGGCACCGGATGCTCAATGGTTGCGCGGGAAGCCCAGGTCGACGCCTGTCGGAGCCTCGGAGGGGTCCGGCCAGCGGGTGGTGACGACCTTGCCGCGGGTGTAGAAGTGCGTGCCGTCGTTGCCGTAGATGTGGTGGTCCCCGAAGAGGGAGTCCTTCCAGCCGCCGAAGGAGTGGTAGCCGACGGGGACCGGGATCGGCACGTTCACGCCGACCATGCCCGCCTCGACCTCCAGCTGGAAGCGGCGGGCGGCGCCGCCGTCCCGGGTGAAGATCGCGGTGCCGTTGCCGAAGGGGGACGCGTTGATCAGCGCCACGCCCTCCTCGTAGGTGTCCACGCGCAGCACGCACAGCACCGGGCCGAAGATCTCGTCCTTGTACGCGTCCGCCGTCACCGGCACCCGGTCCAGGAGCGAGAGGCCGATCCAGTGGCCGTCCTCGTGGCCCTCGACCGTGTAGCCCGTGCCGTCGAGGACGACCTCGGAGCCCTGGGCGGCGGCGCCGCTCACGTACGAGGCGACCTTGTCGCGGTGGGCGGCGGTGATCAGCGGGCCCATCTCGGACGCCGGGTCGTTGCCGGGACCGATCTTGATCTTCTCGGCGCGCTCACGGATCCTGGCCACCAGCTCGTCGCCGATGGAGCCGACCGCCACGACCGCGGAGATCGCCATGCAGCGCTCGCCGGCCGACCCGTAGGCGGCGGAGACGGCGGCGTCGGCCGCCGCGTCCAGGTCGGCGTCCGGCAGGACCAGCATGTGGTTCTTGGCGCCGCCCAGAGCCTGCACGCGCTTGTGGTTGGCGGCGGCGGTGGTGTGGATGTGCCGGGCGATCGGCGTCGAACCCACGAAGGACACGGCCGCTACGTCCGGGTGCTCCAGGAGACGGTCGACGGCGACCTTGTCACCGTGTACGACGTTGAAGACGCCCTCGGGCAGACCGGCCTCGGCCAGCAGCTCGGCGAGCTTCATCGCGGCCGACGGGTCCTTCTCGGACGGCTTGAGGACGAAGGTGTTGCCGCACGCGATGGCGATCGGGAACATCCACATCGGCACCATGGCCGGGAAGTTGAACGGGGTGATGCCCACGACGACGCCGAGCGACTGGCGGATCGAGGACACGTCGACCCGGGAGGCCACCTCGGTCGACAGCTCGCCCTTCAGCTGCACGGTGATCCCGCACGCCAGGTCGACGATCTCCAGGCCGCGCGCGACCTCGCCGAGCGCGTCCGAGTGGACCTTGCCGTGCTCGGCGGTGATCAGCGCGGCGATGTCGTCGCGGTGGGCGTCGAGCAGCGCGCGGAACTTGAAGAGGATCGAGGTCCGCTTGGCCAGCGACGAGGTGCCCCACGTCGCGTACGCGTCCTTCGCGGCGGCGACCGCGGCGTCGACCTCCTCGACGCTCGCGAACGCGACCCGCGTGGTCACGGCCCCGGTCGCCGGGTCCGTGACCGGCCCGTACGTACCCGAGGCGCCCGCGGCGTTTCCAACGGGCTTGCCACCGATCCAGTGGTCGACGGTCTTCGTCATGGCCAAAAACTCCTTCACAGATGGCGGCGTCGGGCGGCGACGTGCCGGTCGTACTCCTCGCGGGCCGCCACCGCCGACGATCGGGTCGCGGTCTCGGCCACGGGTACATCCCACCAGGCCTGGGCCGGAGGCGCGCCCGACACTGTGTCTGCCGTTTCGGTCTCCACGTAGACACAAGTGGGAGTGTCCGCGGCACGCGCCTCGGCGAGGGCGGTCCGCAGGTCACGCACGGTCTTCGCGCGCAGAACCCGCATGCCCAGGCTGGCCGCGTTGGCCGCGAGATCGACCGGCAGCGGCGCCCCCGTGAACGTACGGTCCGCCGCGCGGTAGCGGTAGGCGGTGCCGTACCTCTCGGCGCCCACCGAGGCGGAGAGGCCGCCGATGGACGCGTACCCGTGGTTCTGCAGGACGACGACCTTGATCGCGACGCCCTCCTGGACGGCGGTGACGATCTCGGTCGGATTCATCAGATACGTGCCGTCCCCGACCAGCGCCCACACGGGCCGGTCCGGGGCCGCCATCCGGACGCCGATCGCGGCCGGGATCTCGTAGCCCATGCACGAGTAGCCGTACTCGACGTGGTACTGGTCCCGTGACCGCGCCCGCCACAGCTTGTGCAGGTCACCCGGGAGCGAACCGGCCGCGTTGATCAGGATGTCGTCCTCGGTGACCAGCTCGTCGAGGACGCCCAGGACCTGCGGCTGGGTGGGCCGGATGTCGATGTCCTCGGCCTCGTAGGCCGCGTCGACGCGGTACTCCCAGCGCTCCTTGTCGTCCGTGTACTCGGTGACGTAGGCGGGCTCGGCGCGGTGCCGGTGGGGCAACAGCGCCCCGGTGAGCGCCTCCAGACCGGCGCGCGCGTCGGCGATCAGCGGGATGCCGGAGAGCTTGTGACCGTCGTACGCGGCGACGTTCAGGTTGAGGAAGCGGACACCGGAGGCGCCGAACAGGGTGCCCGAGGCGGTCGTGAAGTCCGTGTAGCGGGTGCCGACGCCGATCACCAGGTCGGCGGTGCGGGCCAGCTCGTCGGCGGTCGCCGTGCCGGTGTGCCCGATGCCGCCGACGTCCTGCGGGTGGTCCCAGCGCAGCGAGCCCTTGCCCGCCTGGGTGGAGGCCACCGGTATGCGCGTGGCGGAGGCCAGTTCGGCGAGGGCCTCCTCGGCGCGGCTGTGGTGGACCCCGCCGCCCGCGACGATCAGCGGACGCCTGGCCGAGCGGACCGCGGCGACGGCGGCGGCCAGCTCGCCGGGGTCGCTGGCCGGGCGCCGCACGGTCCAGGTCCGCTCGGCGAAGAACTCCTCGGGCCAGTCGTACGCCTCCGCCTGCACGTCCTGCGGCAGCGCGAGCGTGACGGCACCGGTGTCGACGGGGTCGGTGAGCACGCGCATCGCCTGGAGGGCCGCCGGGATCAGCGCCTCGGGGCGGGAGATCCGGTCGAAGTAGCGCGACACCGGGCGCAGGCAGTCGTTGACCGACACGTCGCCGGCGAAGGGCACCTCGAGCTGCTGGAGCACCGGGTCGGCGGGGCGGGTCGCGAAGACGTCGCCGGGCAGCAGCAGGACGGGCAGGTGGTTGACCGTGGCGAGTGCCGCGCCGGTGACGAGGTTGGTGGCGCCGGGGCCGATGGAGGTCGTCACGGCGTGCGTCGACAGCCGGTTGCTCTGCCGCGCGTAGCCGACCGCCGCGTGCACCATCGCCTGTTCGTTGCGGCCCTGGTGGTACGGCATGACGTCCGCGTACTCGACGAGCGCCTGGCCGATCCCGGCGACGTTCCCGTGCCCGAAGATGCCCCAGGTGGCACCGATCAGCCGGTGTCGCGCGCCGTCCCGCTCGGTGTGCTGGGCGGCCAGGAACCGCACCAGCGCCTGCGCGACCGTCAGCCTCGTCGTCGAGGTCATCGGTATCCCCTTGTGCTCTCTGCGTGTCCCGGGTGGAAGCGGGTCCGCCACTCCCTGTCCCTGCCCGGCCCCGCCATGACGTTCAGGTAGTACATGGCGTGGCCGGGCTGGGCGATGGACGGGCCGTGCCATCCGTCGGGGACGAGGACGGCATCGCCGGTGCGGACCTCGGCGAGGACGTCCGAACCGCCCTCACGGGAAGGGAATACGCGCTGATAGCCGAATCCGTTCGGGCCGTCGATCTCGAAGTAGTAGATCTCCTCCAGCCGGGACTCGACCCCGGGCACGTCCTCGTCGTGCTTGTGCGGCGGGTACGAGGACCAGTTGCCGCCGGGGGTGATCACCTCGACGGCGATCAGCCGGTCGCACGCGAAGACGTCCGCGGCGGCGAAGTTGCGCACCTGGCGGGCGCAGACGCCGCTGCCGCGGTGCTCGACGGGAACCTCCGGCGCGGGGCCGTAGCGGGCGGGGAGTCGGCGCTCGCACTTCGCTCCTGCCAGGGCGAAGCGGCCTCCCACGCCGGAGGCGATATGGGCCAGGGCGTCACGGGGCACGTAGGCGAAGTCGGTGACTCCGTCGAACACGCCCTCTCTGCCCAGGAGATGGAACTCGTTCTCGTCCATGCCGTCCTTGGTGCGGACCGTGCAGCCGCCGGCGAGCGGGAGCACGATCCACTCGCTGTCGCCGGCGGTGAAGGTATGAGTACCCCCTGCTGCCAGTTCCACGATCCGCAGGGCGCTGTGGGTCCAGCCGGCCCGCGCGGGGTCGATGTCGAGCGCGTAGTGGGCGTCGGCGGCGGTGCCTCTCGGCACGTGCAGCCCGGCGCCCGGACGGCTCACGCGCTCCTCACAGGAGCCCCACGGCGGTGTCCACGGCCGCGGCGACATCGCCGTCCGCCGGGTAGAGCAGCGAACGTCCGACCACCAGACCCTGCACCGTGGGGAGTTGGAGCGCACCGCGCCACTTCTCGTACGCACCCTCCTGGTCCTCGCCGACATCTCCGCCCAGCAGCACCGCGGGCAGCGTGGACGTCTCCATGACACGGGCCATGTCGTCGGGGTTCTCGGTGACCGGGACCTTGAGCCAGGTGTACGCCGAACTGCCGCCCAGGCCGGCGGCGACGGCGAGGGACTTGGTGACGGCCTCGGCGCCCAGATCGTTGCGCAGGGTGCCGTCTTCCCGGCGACGACAGAGGAACGGTTCGACGAAGACCGGGAGTTGACGTTCCGCCATCGCGTCGATCACGCGGGCGGCCGACTCCAGGGTGCGCAGCGAGCCCGGGTCGTCGTAGTCGATGCGCAGCAGCAGTTTCCCCGCGTCGAAGCCGGACCGTTCGATGTCCTGGGGGCGGTGTCCGGTGAACCGGTCGTCCAGTTCGAAGGCCGAACCGGCGAGGCCGCCCCGGTTCATCGACCCGATGACCACCTTGTCGTCGAGGGCGCCGAGCAGCAGCAGGTCGTCGAGGATGTCGGCGGTGGCGAGGACGCCGTCGACGCCGGGGCGGGAGAGCGCGAGGCAGAGCCGCTCCAGCAGGTCGGCGCGGCTCGCCATGGCGAGCGCGCGGTCACCGACGGCCAGCACGCCGCGCGCCGGATGGTCGGCGGCGATGATCATCAGCCGGCCGGAGTCGTCGAGCAGGGGTCTGCGCACCCGTCGTGCGGCGACCTCCGCGACCGCCCCGGGGTGCCGGGCACGGGTCCGCGCGAGGCGGGCGACGTCGACGCGGGGGGACGGCGGGCGGAGCGGGGCGTAGGCCGTGGGCCGGGCGGCGGGGTCGGCCGGCGGACCCGCGTCGCCGCCCGGCTCCTGGTGCGCGCCCCCGACGTGACCCGCCCTCACCGCACCGCTCCGGCGGCGATCGCGTCCTCGACCTCGCGCGCGGTCGGCATCGCGGAGGAGCACTCCAGGCGGGAGGCGACGATGGCGCCCGCCGCGTTCGCGTAGCGCATGATCCGCTCCAGATCCCAGCCGGCGAGCAGCCCGTGGCAGAGGGACCCGCCGAACGCGTCGCCCGCGCCGAGGCCGTTGAGGACCTCGACCGGCAGGGGCGGGACCTCGGCGCAGGTGCCGTCGCGGTGGACGGCGAGCACACCCTTGGGGCCCTGCTTGACCACGGCGAGTTCCACACCGGCGGCCAGCAGGGCGGCGGCGGCGGTGTGCGGGTCGCGCTCCCCGGTGGCGATCTCCACCTCGTCGACGTTCCCGACGGCGACGGTGGTGTGGCGCAGTGCCTCCTTGTAGAAGGGGCGGGCCGACGCGGGGTCCTGCCAGAACATGGGGCGCCAGTCGAGGTCGAAGACCGTCGTACCGGACCGGCCGCGGTGGGCCAGCGCCGCGAGCGTGGCCGTGCGGCTGGGCTCCGCGCACAGCCCCGTGCCGGTGACCCAGAAGACCCGGGCGTCCCGGACGGCTTCGAGGTCGAGTTCGTGCGCGTCGATCTCCAGGTCGGGGGCCTTGGGCAGGCGGTAGAAGTAGAGCGGGAAGTCGTCCGGGGGAAAGATCTCGCAGAAGGTGACGGGGGTGGGCAGTCCGGGGACCGCGGTGACCCAGCGGTCGTCGACGCCGAAACCGCGCAGCGCGTCGTGCAGATAGACACCGAAGGGATCATCACCCGTCCGGGTGATGACGGCCGTACGCCGTCCGAGTCGCGCGGCGGCCACCGCGACGTTCGTCGCCGAGCCGCCGAGGAACTTGCCGAAGGACGTCACCCGGGCCAGCGGCACCCCCGCCTGCAGCGGGTAGAGGTCCACCCCGATCCGCCCCATGGTGATCAACTCGTACGCCATCCCGATCCCTTCCCTCCGGCTGCCCCCAGGTGTAGTCCCGCGCGGGGAGCCCTGTCAACGTTTTGTCCGGACATTCGGACGAGGCCCTTGACACCTCTTCGGAGCCGCCGGAAGCTGGCGCCCATGACGTCGTTGTCACCTCAGTCATCGCCGCGGTCCGAGCACCAGCCGTCGCCGGAGTCGTCGCCTTCGTCCTCACTGTCGCGCATCCGGATCGGTTCGGCTCCCGACTCCTGGGGCGTCTGGTTCCCCGACGACCCGCAGCAGGTTCCCTGGCAGCGCTTCCTCGACGAGGTCTCCGGCTCCGGGTACGAGTGGATCGAGCTGGGCCCCTACGGCTATCTGCCCACCGATCCCGCCGTCCTCAGGGAGGAGACGGCCCGGCGCGGGCTCACCGTCTCGGCGGGGACGGTCTTCACCGGGCTGCACCGGGGGCCCGAGGTCTGGGAGTCGACCTGGGAGCACGTCGCGGACATCGCCGCGCTGACCCAGGCGATGGGCGCGGAACACCTGGTCGTCATCCCGGCGTTCTGGCGCGACGACAAGACGGGCGCCGTGCTGGAGGACAGCACGCTGACCCCGACGCAGTGGCGCAGTCTCACCGCGCAGACCGAGCGGCTCGCCCACGAGGTGCGCGAGCGCTTCGGACTGCGGATCGTCGTCCACCCGCACGCCGACACGCACATCGACAGCGAGGAGAACGTCACGCGCTTCCTCGACGCGACCGACTCGTCGCTGGTCTCCCTGTGCCTCGACACCGGCCACTACGCCTACTGCGGCGGCGACAGCGTCAAGCTCATCGAGACGTACGGCGAACGCATCGGCTACCTCCACCTCAAGCAGGTGGACCCGCTGGTGCTGGCCTCGGTGCGCGCCGAGGAGGTCCCGTTCGGGCCCGCGGTCGCGCGCGGCGTGATGTGCGAACCGCCGTCGGGCGTACCGGCGCTGGAACCCGTCCTGGCCGCCGCGCAGCAGCTCGGCGTCGACCTCTTCGCGATCGTCGAGCAGGACATGTACCCGTGTCCGCCGGACAAGCCCCTGCCGATCGCCCGGCGCACCCGTGCGTTCCTGAGGTCCTGCGGGGCCTGATGTCCTGCGGGGCTGAGGTCCTGCGGGGCTCCGCGTACCTGGGGACCTGTGGAACTCGGGGCCGGTGGGACCCGTGGCCCCGGCGTCGGACTCCGCCTCGCGGCCCCGCTGGTGAGCGCGCAGCCCTCCCGGTGCGGCCACAAGGAGTTGCCCCTCACATGCCAATGCGTCACCCGTGTCACAAAAAACACCTCCGTGTCACAGATGTCCCGTGTACGCGGGTCTTGCGTCACACCCGGTCGACAGGCGCTGCCCGGCGCTCGGTCCGTGTCGTTCAAGGGGCACAGGCTTTGTGATCACCAGCGCAGCGCCCCGGCTCCCCCGCCGGCCGCACCAGGCCGCCGCCGCGGCGCGCGCAGGGAGGTGCCACGCATGACCGACCCCAGACTCTGGTCGTACAAGGAGATCGCCGCGCACATCAAGGTGCAGCCGGACACGGTGCGTTCCTACCGCAAGCACGGGCTGCTTCCTCCGCCCGACCACGTCGAGAGCGGGAAGCCCTACTGGTACGCGGACACCGTCCGCGCCTGGGTCGCCTCCCGCCCCGGAAACCGGGGACGCAGAACCGACTGACCACCCTTGGCCCGGCGCCCCGTCTCCGGTGGGGCACCGGGTCAGGGCGGTTACGCTCCCGCTCCCCGGCAGCACCTAATTCGATTGCCGCACCGCCGTGCGTCCGTCGATGATCCACCGATGAGCTTCTCCGAGAAACCCATGCTCACCGGCGAGAAGACCGTGCTGCGCCCGTTCACCGTGGACGACGCCCCGGTGATGGCGGAGATCCTGCGCGACCCCGACGTCCTGCGGCTCACCGGCAGCCCCGTCGAGGAGTTCGAGGCGGAACGGCTGCGCCAGTGGTACGGCACCCGGGCCGCGCAGACCGACCGGATGGACCTCGGCGTGGTGGACCGCGCCACAGGTGAACTGGTCGGCGAGGCCGTCCTGTTCGAGTGGGACGCGCGGAATCACAACTGCACGTTCCGTATCCTCGTCGGTCCGCGCGGCCGCGACCGCGGTCTCGGCACCGAGGCCACCCGGCTGATCCTGGGCCACGCCTTCGAGCAACTGGGCCTGCACCGCGTCTCGTTGCACGTCTTCACCTTCAACCCGCGGGCCCGGCGTGCCTACGAGAAGGCCGGCTTCGTGGCCGAGGGGGTCGAGCGGCAGACGCTGCTGCACGACGGGGAGTGGATCGACGCCGTACGGATGTCCGTGCTGGACCACGAATGGGCCGCCCACCGGGGCCGTCCCACCGCAACCGCGGCCTGACCCCCGACCCGCACCCTCACACCCTCGCCGCGCGGGTGGGTGTTCATCCAGCGGAGGTCGGCGTCCAGGTGGGCCGGTTCAGCGCTCAGGCCCACGGTTCGATGACCGTCACACCCGAGCCCGGCGCCGACCCCATGGCCGCCAGCGCGGCCGGGGCCGCGTCCAGGGCGATGGCGGACGTCACGAGAAGATCGGGCCGCAGGACTCCGGCGCGGACCAGCTCCAGCATCGCGGGGTAGGCGTGGGCCGCCATGCCGTGGCTGCCGAGGAGTTCGAGCTCCAGGCCGATCACCCGGGCCATGGGGACCGGGGTGACGCCGGTCGGCGAGGGCAGCAGGCCCACCTGGACATGGCGTCCGCGGCGGCGCAGTCCGTTCACCGAGGCGGCGCAGGTGGCGGGCGACCCGAGGGCGTCCAGGGACACGTGCGCGCCGCCGCCGGTCAGGTCACGCACCGCCTCCGCGGGGTCGGCCGCGGCGGAGGCGTCCACGCACTCCGCCGCCCCGAACTTCCGTGCCAGATCGAGCGCCGCCGGGGACACGTCGACGGCCACGACCCGCGCCCCGGACGCCGCCGCGATCATCACCGCCGACAGGCCGACGCCGCCGCACCCGTGCACCGCGACCCACTCCCCCGCGCTCACCCGCCCCTGGACGGCGACCGCGCGGAACGCCGTGGCGAACCGGCAGCCCAGCGACGCGGCCGTTCCGAAGGACATCTCCTCCGGGACCGCGACCAGGTTCACGTCCGCGTGGTCCAGCGCCACATACTCGGCGAAGGAGCCCCAGTGTGTGAAGCCCGGCTGGGTCTGCCGCTCGCAGACCTGCTGGTCACCCGCCGCGCACGCCGGGCAGCTCCCGCAGGCGCAGACGAACGGGACGGTCACGCGGTCACCGGCGCGCCAGCCGGTCACCCGGGACCCCACCGCCTCGACGACACCGGCCAGTTCATGGCCCGGCACGTGCGGCAGGGCGATGTCCGGGTCGTGGCCCATCCAGCCGTGCCAGTCGCTCCGGCACAGGCCGGTGGCCCCGACCCGCACCACCACTCCATGCTCCTCCGGCTCCGGGTCAGCGACCTCCCGGACCTCGGCCCGTTCCCCGTATCGCTCGAACACCACTGCCCGCATGGGTCCCGCCCTCCTCCGGAGATGACCTTCCGCGGGGAACCCTAAGGGCTCCTCAGCCGGCCTCCACCGGATCCCGGTCGGGCTCCGGCTCGCCCGCGAGCGCGGGTGACGGCGCCGGCCTCGCCGTGGACGCCTCCCCTTCGCTCAGGCCGAACCGGTCGTGGAAGCGGCGCAGCGGTCCTGGCGCCCACCAGGTGGCACGGCCGGTGAGGCGCATGACCGCCGGGACCAGCAGGCTGCGGACGACCATCGCGTCCATCAGGACGGCGAGCGCGATACCCAGGCCCAGCATCTTGGTGTTGGCCACCCGCGAGGTGCCTATGGCGACCATCACCACCGCGAGGATGACGGCGGCGGCGGTGATCAGTCCGCCGGTCCGCTGGAGCCCGAAGCGGACGGCCTGCTGGTGGTCGCCGGTGTGGTCGTACTCCTCCTTGATGCGGGAGAGGAGGAACACGCCGTAGTCCATGGACAGGCCGAAGGCGACGCAGAACATCAGGACCGGGAGCGTCGTCTCGATGGAACCGGAACTGGTGAAGTCGAGGAGGCCGGAGAGGTGGCCGTCCTGGAAGACCCAGACCACCGCGCCGAACATCGCGGTCAGGCTGAGCGCGTTGAGCAGCACGGCCTGCACGGGGATCAGCACGCTGCCGGTCAGCAGGAACACCAGGAGCAGGGTGACGACGGCGATGAACGCGGCGGCCCATGGGAGCCGGTCGCCTATCGCGTCCTTGGAGTCGACGAGGACGGCGGCCGTGCCGGTCACCGAGGTGGCGAACGGGGCGTTCGTGGAGCGCAGTTCACCCACCAGCCGCTGGGCGCCCTCGTCCACCGCCTCACCCTTGGGCAGCACCGTGAAGTAGGCCGCGTCCCCCTTCACCAGGGGTCCGTCCACCCGCCGCACCTCGGGCAGGGCGGCGATCCGCTTGCCGTACTCGGCGTACTGGGTGGTGGTGGCCGGGCCCTCGGCCAGGATCTTCAGGCCGCCGCCGGGGCTGCCCGGGAAGCCGTCGCGGACGTGTTGCTGGACGACATGGGACTCGGCCGTCGAGGGCAGCTGGCGGTCGTCCGCCGTGCCGAACTTGACGCCCAGGAAGGGCAGTCCGAGGACGATGAGACCGGCGGTGGTGGCCACGACGAAGAGCGGCGCCCTGCGCATCACGAGGGAGGCCATCCGGCCCCAGGCGGCCCCGCCGTCGGCGGCCCGGGGCGCGCCGCGCCGGAACAGGCGCCGCAGGTCCAGGGCGTTGACCCGGTGGCCGAGGAGCACGAGGGCCGCCGGGAGCAGGATCAGGGCGGCTCCGGCGGCCAGCAGCACCACGGCGATGCCGGCGTAGGCGAAGGAGCGCAGGAAGTACTGCGGGAAGAGCAGCATCGCGGCGAGCGACACCGCGACGGTAAGGGAGGAGAAGAGCACGGTGCGGCCCGCGGTGCGCAGGGTGGTGCCGACGGCGGCGCGCGGTGCGGCACCGGTGGCCAGCTCCTCGCGGAAGCGGCGGACGACGAACAAGGCGTAGTCGATGGCGAGGCCGAGTCCGAGGGCCGTCGTCAGGTTCATCGCGAAGACCGAGACGTCCGTGACCTCGGTGAGTCCGCGCAGCACGGCGTTGGTGCCGAGGATCGCGAAGATGCCGACGCCGAGCGGCAGCAGGGCCGCGATCGCGCTGCCGAAGACCATGACCAGCAGCAGGAGGGTCACCGGCAGGGCGATCAGCTCGGCCCGGGTCAGGTCCTCGCGGATTGTCGTCTGCATCTCGTGCCGCACGGCGACGGGTCCGCCGATCTCGACCTCGACGGGCCCGCTCCGGCCGCGGTACGAGGGGGCGAGGCGGTCCAGGGTGTCGGCGGCCGCCGTCTCGTCGCCGGTGATCCGCGCGGCGATCAGCGCCTCGTGACCGTCCCCGGCCTTCAGGGCGGGGGAACCGGACTGCCAGTACGACCCGACGCCGGTGACGCCCCGCTCCGCGGCCAGCCGCGCCGTGATGCGCTTCGCCTCCGCGGCGACGGCGGGGTCGTCCACCGAGGAGCCGCCCGCGTCCAGCAGGAGCAGCAGGTTGGGCTGCGAGGCGGGGAACTCCCGCTCCAGCGCCTTGGTCGCGTACGTCGACTCGGCGGTCGGGTCCTCCCAGCCTCCGCTGCCCAGCCGGTCGGCGACGCCGCTGCCGGCGACCACGGCGAGCGCGGTCAGCAGCAGGGCGACGAGAAGGGAGAGGCGGGGCCGTGCGGTCACGAACCGGGTCCAGCCGCCGAGCCGCGCGCCGGTGCCGAGGCCCTCCGCGTTCCCGCCCGCGCCCCGGGCCGGGCCGGGGTCCGTGCCCAGGTCCGCGGCCTCGCGCTTCCCCTGGCCGGGGCCCGTCGCGGGGCCGTCACCCGCGCTGTTGACTTCGGACATGATGCGGTGTCCCCTTCACCGTGACCCAGATGGCCCGCTTCCGTGCAGGCAGCATGGGTCGCCCATTGCCATAGAATCGGCAAACACGAGTCATCGCTCGCGTTCCGCAAGAATGCGAGTGACCGCTCGTGTTTGTCAATCGCGTCCCGAGAAGCTGGGGATAACCCGTGCCCGAGAATCAGCAGACCGAGGAGTCGCCGGCGCCGCAGGAGCGCGTCGAGGAGAAGCCGCGCCGCCGTCAGGCGCGCGGCGAACGCCGGATCGCCCAGCTCCTGGAGGCCGCGGCCTCGGTGTTCTGCCGGTCCGGCTACACGGGCGCGAGCACCAACGCGATCGCGCGCGAGGCCGGCGTCTCACCCGGCACGCTCTACCAGTTCTTCCCGAACAAGGAAGCCATCGCGGTCGGCCTCAGCGACCAGCTGCTGGAGCACTGGGCCACCTCGCACGGGCAGGCCCTCGCCACCGAGAACACCGGCCTCCCGCTCGACCGGATGCTCGACGCGGTGCTCGACCCGCTGATCGCGTTCAACGTGCAGAACCCCGCCTTCGGGGTCCTGATGCACGCCCCCGACACCCCGGGACGGATCGTCGAGGAGATCAGCACCCTGCACGGCGCGATCCTCACCCGGGTGGAGGACCTGATGGCGGCCCGCCTGCCCGACCGCCCGGCCGACGAACGCAGCCGTGCCGCGAACATGACGCTCATGCTCTTCAAGGCGGGCCTCACGCTGGTCATGGCCCACGAGGGTGCCGAACGGGACGCGTACATCACCGAGCTGAAGACGGTCATGTACCGCTATCTGGAACCGCTGCTCGAAAGTGGAGCCTCCGGCAGCGCCTGAGGCCCGACGGCTCCGGTCGGCGCGAGCGCGCCCGCCCGCAGCGGCAGCGACATCCCCGGCATCTGCCATAAAGTGCGGACAAATCAACGGTGATCGGCGGCGCCGATCCACCCCGAGGTCGGTTGGATTAATACCCCCTAGGGGTATAGCCTGGCGACAGTGGGAGGGAACCCTGGGTTCCCGGAGTCCCTTTCCGCACCCGTACGCAGCACACGCCTCGACGAGGAGTAACGCCATGACCGCCCAGACCGACACCCCGGGTTCCGTCACCGCCGTCTACCAGGTGAGCGGGATGAGCTGCGGGCACTGTGAAGGCTCCGTCAGCAGCGAGATCTCCGAGATCCCCGGCGTCAGCTCGGTGAAGGCCGTCGCCGCGACGGGTGAGGTCACCGTCGTCTCCGAGGCCGCCCTCGACGAGGCCGCCGTCCGCGCCGCGGTCGACGAGGCGGGCTTCGAGCTCGCCGCCCGGGCCTGAGCGGCCCGCACCCTTCCCCTCCGCACCGGGACGTGCCGACCAGCTGATACTGCCTCCGCACGGACCGGCTGACTCCGGGAGCCGGACGATGTCCACCGCACCACCCGAGATAGCCGTCGACGGGGCCTCGCAGGTCGAGCTCTCCATCGGCGGGATGACCTGCGCCTCCTGCGCCGCCCGCGTGGAGAAGAAGCTCAACCGCATGGACGGCGTCACCGCCACCGTCAACTACGCGACGGAGAAGGCCAGGGTCTCGTACCCGCAGGGGGTACAGGTCGCCGACCTGATCGCCACCGTCGTGAACACGGGTTACACCGCCGAGGAACCCCCTCCGCCGGCGCCGGAGGAGACCGCGCCGCCCGCCGCCGACGAGGACCCCGAGACGGCCTCCCTGCGCCGGCGCCTGACCGTCTCCGCCCTGCTCGCGCTGCCCGTCGTCCTGATGTCGATGGTCCCGCCCCTGCAGTTCGAGAACTGGCAGTGGCTCGCCCTGACGCTCGCCTCGCCCGTCGTGGTCTGGGGCGGACTGCCCTTCCACCGGGCCGCCCTGACGAACGCCCGGCACGGCGCCGCCACCATGGACACCCTCGTCTCGGTCGGCACCCTCGCGGCGTTCGGCTGGTCCCTGTGGGCGCTGTTCTTCGGCGACGCGGGGATGCCGGGCATGCGGGACAGCTTCTCGTTCACCGTCTCCCGTACGGACGGGGCCTCCACGCTCTATCTGGAGGTCGCCTCCGGCGTCATCGCCTTCATCCTGCTCGGCCGCTACCTGGAGGCCCGCTCCAAGCGGCGCGCGGGAGCGGCCCTGCGGGCCCTGATGGAACTGGGCGCCCGGGACGTCACCGTCCTGCGGGACGGCCGCGAGGTCCGCGTCCCCGTGGCGCGGCTGGCCGTCGGCGACCGTTTCGTCGTCCGGCCCGGCGAGAAGATCGCCACCGACGGCACGGTGGTCGAAGGCGTGTCGGCCGTCGACGCGTCCATGCTGACGGGCGAGTCCGTGCCCGTGGACGTGACCGTCGGCGCCACCGTCACCGGCGCGACCGTGAACGCCGGAGGCCGTCTCGTCGTCGAGGCCACCCGGATCGGCGCCGACACCCAGCTCGCGCGGATGGCCCGGCTGGTGGAGGACGCGCAGAACGGCAAGGCGGAGGTGCAGCGGCTCGCCGACCGGATCTCCGGGGTCTTCGTGCCCGTCGTGCTGCTCATCGCCCTCGGCACCTCCGCGGTGTGGATCGCCGCCACCGGCGACCCGGCCGCCGCGTTCACCGCCGCCGTCGCGGTGTTGATCATCGCCTGCCCCTGCGCGCTGGGCCTGGCCACGCCGACCGCCCTGATGGTCGGAACCGGCCGGGGAGCCCAGCTCGGCATCCTCATCAAGGGACCCGAGGTCCTGGAATCCACCCGCCGCGTCGACACCGTCGTCCTGGACAAGACCGGCACGGTGACGACCGGGCGCATGAGCCTCCACGAGGTGTACGTCGCCGAGGGCACCGCCGAGGAGGACGTCCTGCGGCTCGCCGGTGCCCTGGAGCACGCCTCCGAGCACCCGGTCGCCCGGGCCGTCGCGGCAGGCGCCAGGAAGCGCGTCGGCGACCTTCCGGCGCCCGAGCACTTCGAGAACGTGCCGGGCCGCGGCGTACGCGGCCGGGTGGAGGGTCACGAGGTCACCGTGGGCCGGTTCCCCGATCCGCTCCCGGACGCGCTGGCGCGGGCGAAGGACGCCGCCGAGGCGGAGGGGCGCACGGCCGTCGTGGTCGCCCTGGACGGCACGGCAGTGGGCGTCCTGACCGTCGCGGACACGATCAAGGAGACCAGCGCCGAGGCCGTACGTGACCTGCGGGCCCTCGGGCTCACACCGGTCCTGCTGACCGGGGACAACCGTGCGGTCGCCGAGGCCGTCGCGCGGGCGGTCGGCATCGACGCCGCCCACGTGTACGCCGAGGTGCTGCCCGAGGAGAAGGTCGCCGTCGTCGAGCGGCTCCGGGCCGAGGGACGCAGCGTCGCGATGGTCGGCGACGGGGTCAACGACGCGGCGGCGCTCGCCACCGCCGACCTGGGTCTCGCCATGGGCACGGGGACGGACGCGGCGATCGAGGCGAGCGACCTGACGCTGGTGCGCGGGGACCTGCGGGTGGCGGCGGACGCGATCCGGCTGGCGCGCAGGACCCTGTCGACGATCAGGGGAAACCTGGTCTGGGCGTTCGGCTACAACGTGGCGGCGCTGCCGCTGGCCGCCGCCGGGCTGCTGAACCCGATGATCGCGGGGGCGGCGATGGCCTTCTCCTCGGTGTTCGTGGTGACGAACAGCCTTCGGCTCCGGACATTCTCGTGACGACGGAGTTAAGAGTCCCCCTAGAGTCCAACGGCAGCCTCACATAAGCTCTTCACAAGGCTCGCGCATCTTCCTTACGCTGGGACCTCGATTCTCGTATCGGGGCTCTTGCCTATCTTCAGGACATATGCAAGAGACACAGATCACAGTGATGTGAACGTAACCATCGAAGGGGTTCGTGAGTCTAAGTTGGCGATGTCAGAAGCGTCTTGGGGGGCGTGACTGACATCTGGGGATGTCTTGGGGGACGTTCCCGGAAATTGCGTCGCCGGGGCGCGTACAGCGGGGAGCTTTGAGCGGCCCTCCCGATCCGTACGGGTCCCGGCAGATCGCACCGCACCGACCGCAACACGCGCACCACCGCAGCATGACGAGTTCTGCTCGTTCTGCTCACCGCCGGCCCCCGTGCCGGCACACAGCGATTCAGGCGCTGTCCCGCAGACGCCCGGCCGGATCCCGTGGGGGGAATCCGCACCGGGACAAGGAAAGCGCCCTGACTGCCGGCCCGTGGGGGGACCAGTAGCAGGGCGCTTTCCGTTTTCTGCTTCTTTGTACGGGCTCAGCGGGCCCCGCGTGCGGGGCCCGACCGTTTCGTACGAGCCTCAGCGACCCTCGACCGGCACGAAGTCGCGCTCGACGACACCCGTGTAGATCTGGCGGGGGCGACCGATGCGGGAGCCGGGCTCCTTGATCATCTCGTGCCACTGGGCGATCCAGCCGGGCAGCCGGCCGAGGGCGAACAGGACCGTGAACATCTCGGTCGGGAAGCCCATGGCCCGATAGATCAGACCCGTGTAGAAGTCGACGTTCGGGTAGAGGTTGCGCGAGACGAAGTAGTCGTCCGAGAGCGCGTGCTCCTCCAGCTTGAGGGCGATGTCCAGCAGCTCGTCGGACTTGCCGAGAGCGGACAGGACGTCGTGCGCGGCGGCCTTGATGATCTTCGCGCGCGGGTCGAAGGACTTGTACACCCGGTGGCCGAAGCCCATCAGGCGGACGCCGTCCTCCTTGTTCTTCACCTTGCGGATGAAGGAGTCGACGTCGCCGCCGTTGGCCTTGATGCCTTCCAGCATCTCCAGGACCGACTGGTTGGCGCCGCCGTGCAGCGGGCCCCACAGGGCGGAGATGCCGGCGGAGATCGAGGCGAACATGTTCGCCTGCGAGGAGCCGACCAGACGCACGGTGGAGGTCGAACAGTTCTGCTCGTGGTCCGCGTGCAGGATGAGCAGCTTGTCGAGCGCGGAGACGACGACCGGGTCCAGCTCGTACTCCTGCGCGGGGACCGAGAAGGTCATGCGCAGGAAGTTCTCGACGTACCCGAGGTCGTTGCGCGGGTAGACGAAGGGGTGGCCGATCGACTTCTTGTACGCGTACGCCGCGATCGTCGGAAGCTTCGCGAGCAGCCGGATCGTGGAGAGGTTGCGCTGCTTCTCGTCGAACGGGTTGTGGCTGTCCTGGTAGAAGGTGGACAGCGCCGAGACGACCGACGACAGCATCGCCATCGGGTGGGCGTCGCGCGGGAAGCCCCGGTAGAAGTTCTTGACGTCCTCGTGCAGCAGGGTGTGCTGCGTGATCTCGTTCTTGAACGTGGAGAGCTCGTCGACGTTCGGAAGCTCACCGTTGATCAGCAGGTAGGCCACCTCAAGGAAGGTGGAACGCTCGGCCAGCTGCTCGATCGGGTAGCCGCGGTAGCGGAGGATGCCCTGCTCACCGTCGAGATAGGTGATCGCGGATTTATAGGCGGCGGTGTTGCCGTACCCGCTGTCCAGCGTCACCAGACCGGTCTGGGCGCGGAGCTTGCCGATGTCGAAGCCCTTGTCGCCGACGGTGCTGTCGATCACCGGGTAGGTGTACTCGCCATCGCCGAACCGCAGTACTACAGAGTTGTCGCTCACGTCATCCCTCACCGACGTTGTGCCTCTTCTTCGAGGTGCCCTGACTGTCTCTACCATCCCCCATTTGGCCCTGGAGAGTGCACTCGGGGTCGACCATTGGGCCTATTGGCGGCACTCAGTGCCGCCAACCTGCTCATCCTGCCCCGTCCACCCCGCATCTGGAAGGTCTCTGTGACCTTCGTGACTCATTTGATCGATCATTTTTTGCGTCCCCCCGCTCCGCAGGCCGGAGAAGCTGCGGATCAGACGCCGGAGAGCCGGAAGTCCAGGGCCGTGCACCGGCGTCCCGCCGACACCGTACGCACCGCCTGGCCTATCGCCTTGCGCGAACCGACGAGGACGACCAGCTTCTTGGCGCGGGTCACCGCCGTGTAGAGCAGATTGCGCTGGAGCATCATCCACGCGCTGGTGGTGACCGGGATCACCACCGCCGGATACTCGCTGCCCTGGGACCGGTGGATGGTCAGCGCGTACGCGTGGGCGAGCTCGTCGAGTTCGTCGAACTCGTACCCCACCTCCTCGTCCTCGTCCGTGCGCACCGTCAGGCGCTGCTCGACGGGATCGAGGGAGGTGACGACGCCCACCGTGCCGTTGAAGACGCCGTTCTCGCCCTTCTCGTAGTTGTTGCGGATCTGGGTGACCTTGTCACCGACGCGGAAGACACGGCCGCCGAACCGCTTCTCGGCGAGGTCGGGGCGGCCGGGGGTGATGGCCTGCTGCAACAGGCCGTTGAGATGGCCGGCGCCCGCGGGCCCCCGGTGCATGGGCGCGAGGACCTGGATGTCGCGGCGCGGGTCGAGACCGAACTTGGCCGGAATCCGACGGGCCGCCACGTCCACCGCGAGCCGGCCCGCCTCCTCGGTGTCGTCCTCGACGAAGAGGAAGAAGTCCTTCATGCCGTCGGTGACGGGGTGCCGCCCGGAGTTGATCCGGTGCGCGTTGGTCACCACACCGGACTGCTGGGCCTGGCGGAAGACCTGGGTGAGCCTTACCGCCGGGACCGGGCCGCGGTCGGCGAGCAGGTCGCGCAGCACCTCCCCCGCGCCGACGCTGGGCAGCTGGTCGACGTCGCCGACGAAGAGCAGGTGCGCGCCCGGTGGCACCGCCTTGACCAGCTTGTTGGCGAGGAGCAGGTCGAGCATCGAGGCCTCGTCGACGACGACCAGGTCGGCGTCGAGCGGGCGGTCCCTGTCGTACGCCGCGTCGCCGCCCGGCTTGAGCTCCAGCAGGCGGTGCACGGTGGACGCGTCGGCGCCGGTCAGCTCGGAGAGCCGCTTGGCGGCCCGGCCGGTGGGTGCGGCGAGGACCACCTTGGCGCGCCGGGCGCGGGCCAGCTCGACGATCGAGCGGACGGTGAACGACTTGCCGCAGCCGGGGCCTCCGGTGAGCACGGCGACCTTCTCGGTGAGCGCGAGCCGGACTGCCGCCTCCTGTTCGGGGGCCAGCTCCGTGCCCGTCCTGTTCTTCAGCCAGGCGAGGGCCTTGTCCCAGGCCACGTCGCGGAAGCCGGGCATCCGGTCGCGGTCGGCGCGCAGCAGGCGCAACAGCTGGGCGGCGAGCGACAGTTCGGCGCGGTGGAAGGGCACCAGGTAGACCGCCGTCACCGGGTCGCCGCCGTCCGGGCCGGGCACCTTCTCGCGGACCACCCCGGGCTCCTCGCCCTCCTCGGCGGGCGCGGCGAGGTCGGCCAGGCACTCGATGACCAGGCCGGTGTCGACCTGGAGCAACTTCACCGCGTCCGCGATCAGTTGCTCCTCGGGGAGATAGCAGTGGCCCTGGTCGGTGGACTGGGACAGCGCGTACTGAAGGCCGGCCTTGACGCGCTCCGGGCTGTCGTGCGGGATGCCGACGGACCGGGCGATCTTGTCCGCGGTGAGGAAGCCGATGCCCCAGACGTCGGAGGCCAGGCGATAGGGCCGGTTCTTCACGACGGAGATCGACGCGTCGCCGTACTTCTTGTAGATGCGCACGGCGATGGAGGTGGAGACCTCGACGGTCTGGAGGAAGAGCATGACCTCCTTGATCGCCTTCTGCTCCTCCCAGGCGTCGGCGATGCGGCCCGTGCGCTTGGGGCCGAGTCCGGGGACCTCGATGAGCCGCTTCGGCTCCTCCTCGATGATGCGCAGGGTGTCGAGTCCGAAGTGCTGGGTGATGCGGTCGGCGAAGACGGGGCCGATGCCCTTGACCAGGCCGGAGCCGAGATAGCGGCGGATGCCCTGGATCGTGGCGGGGAGCACCGTCGTGTAGTTCTCCACCGTGAACTGCTTGCCGTACTGCGGGTGGGAGCCCCAGCGGCCCTCCATGCGCAGGGACTCGCCGGCCTGGGCGCCGAGGAGCGCTCCGACCACCGTGAGCAGGTCGCCCGCGCCCCGGCCGGTGTCGACCCGGGCGACCGTGTAACCGCTCTCCTCGTTGGCGTACGTGATGCGCTCGAGCACGCCTTCCAGCGTCGCCGGCCGCCGCTCGCCCTGCTGGTCGGCCCCCGCCTGAGTGGACATGATCCGACGGTACCGTCCGCCTCCGACAGCACCGTCACCCCTGCGGACAAACCCGCACGAAAGGGGCCGCGCCCCGGGAAGCGGTACATCACAATCCGGTTGCGGGATGCGGCCAGGGGGTTGCCGAATGCCCGTGGAATCGATTCCAATCCTCCGTGTAATCGATTCCACGAGGAGGTGGAGCGACGATGGCGAGCATCAAGGACGTTGCCGCCGAGGCAGGCGTGTCCGCCGCCACGGTCTCGCGGGTGCTGAACGACCACCCGTCGGTCAGCGAGGAGGCGCGCACCCGTGTGCTGGCCGCCGTGCGGAGCCTCGGCTACCGCCCGAACGCCGTCGCCCGCTCCCTGCGCACCGATCAGACCCGCACCCTCGGCCTGGTCATCAGCGACGTGCTGAACCCGTACTTCACCGAACTGGCCCGCTCCGTCGAGGAGGAGGCCCGGGCCCTCGGCTACAGCGTCATCATCGGCAACGCCGACGAGCGGCCCGACCTCCAGGACCATCACGTGCGGACTCTGCTGGACCGGCGCATCGACGGCCTGCTGGTCTCCCCGACCGACGGCGGCTCCCCCGGCATGCTGGACGCCGCGCGCGCGGGGACGCCGATGGTCTTCGTGGACCGCTGGATCCCGGGCCTCGACGTGCCGGTCGTCCGGGCCGACGGACGCGCGGCGGTCCGGGACCTGGTCGCCCATCTGCACGGTCTCGGCCACCGCCGGCTCGCCATCATCGCGGGCCCGGCCGCCACCACGACCGGCAGCGAACGGGTGGAGGCCTTCCGCGAGGCCCTCGCCGTGTTCGGGATCGCGCTGCCCGACGCCTACATCGGGCAGGGCGACTTCCAGGCCGAGAGCGGACGCCGCGCCACCGAGGCCTTCCTCGACCTGGCCGAGCCGCCCGAGGTCGTCTTCGCCGCCGACAACCTGATGGCGCTCGGCGCGCTGGACGCGGTCCGCGCGCGCGGGCTGCGGATCCCCGACGACATCGCGCTCGCCGCGTTCGACGACATCCGGTGGTTCATGCACACCGATCCGCCGGTCACCGCCATCGCCCAGCCCACGGGCGAACTCGGCCGGGCCGCCGTCCGCGCCCTGGTCGACCGCATCGAGGGACGCACCCCGCGGTCCGTCACCCTCCCCGCCCGTCTCGTGGTGCGCCGCTCGTGCGGTGCGCCCGCGACCGGTCCGGCCCCCGTGCGGCCCGCCCCCGCACAGCAGTCCCCCGTACGAAGGAGCCAGTCGTGAGCGACCAGGAAGAGTTGCTGCGCATCGAGGGCATTCGCAAGACCTTTCCCGGCGTGGTCGCGCTCGACAGTGTCGACTTCGATCTGCGCCGCGGCGAGGTGCACGTCCTGCTCGGCGAGAACGGCGCGGGCAAGAGCACGCTGATCAAGATGCTCTCCGGCGCCTACCGGCCCGACGCGGGACGCGTCCTCGTCGACGGCGAGGAGGTGCGGATCCACGGCGCTCAGGACTCCGAGCGCCTCGGGATCGCCACCATCTACCAGGAGTTCAACCTCGTCCCCGATCTGACGGTCGCCGAGAACATCTTCCTGGGCCGGCAGCCGCGCCGTTTCGGGCTGATCGACCGCAAGGCGATGGAAGCGGACGCGGCGGCGCTCCTGGAGCGCGTCGGCGTGAACGTGTCCCCCCGCGCGCGGGTGCGTGAACTGGGCGTCGCCCGGCTCCAGATGGTGGAGATCGCCAAGGCGCTGAGCCTGGACGCCCGTGTCCTGATCATGGACGAGCCGACCGCCGTGCTGACCTCGGAGGAGGTCGACAAGCTCTTCCGGATCGTGCGCCGGCTGCGTGAGGACGGCGTCGGCGTCGTCTTCATCACGCATCACCTGGACGAGATCGCCGCCCTCGGCGACCGGGTCACGGTCATCCGTGACGGCCGGAGCGTCGGTCAGGTGCCCGCGTCCACGCCCGAGGACGAACTCGTCCGCCTCATGGTCGGGCGCTCCATCGAGCAGCAGTATCCGCGTGAACGGGCGGACGCCGGCGACGCGTTGCTGACCGTCGAGGGGCTGACCCGGGACGGGGTGTTCCACGACGTGAGTTTCGAGGTGCGGGCCGGTGAGGTCGTCGGCATCGCGGGACTCGTGGGCGCGGGCCGCACCGAGGTGGTCCGGGCCGTCTTCGGCGCCGACCCCTACGACCGGGGTTCCGTGAAGGTCGCCGGGGCCGGTCTGCGCCGCGGCGACGTGAACGCGGCCATGGAGGCCGGCATCGGGCTCGTGCCCGAGGACCGCAAGGGGCAGGGGCTCCTCCTGGACGCCTCCGTCGAGGAGAACCTCGGCCTGGTCACGCTGCGCTCCTCGACACACGGCGGTCTCGTCGACCTCAAGGGGCAGCGGGCCGCCGCCGCGCGGATCGCCGGACAGCTCGGCGTCCGGATGGCCGGACTCGGCCAGCACGTGCGCACCCTGTCCGGCGGCAACCAGCAGAAGGTCGTCATCGGCAAGTGGCTGCTCGCCGACACCAAGGTGCTGATCCTCGACGAGCCGACCCGGGGCATCGACGTCGGCGCCAAGGTCGAGATCTACCAGCTCGTGAACGAACTGACGGCCGCCGGTGCCGCCGTCCTGATGATCTCCAGCGACCTGCCCGAGGTCCTCGGCATGAGCGACCGGGTCCTCGTGATGGCCCAGGGCCGGATCGCGGGCGAACTCACCGCGGACCAAGCCACCCAGGACTCCGTGATGGCCCTGGCCGTCAGCACACACACCACCGCGCACCAGAACGACACCACGAACGAGAACGACAAGGAGGCCCCCCGTGGCCACTGACACGCAACCGGGCACAGCGGGCGCGAGCGGAGCCTCCGCGGTCCGCCGCCTGCTGCTCGACAACGGGGCGCTCACCGCGCTCATCGTCCTCGTCGTCGCGATGTCGGCCCTGTCCGGGGACTTCCTGACGACGGACAACCTGCTGAACATCGGCGTCCAGGCCGCCGTCACCGCCATCCTCGCCTTCGGCGTGACCTTCGTGATCGTCTCGGCGGGCATCGACCTGTCGGTCGGCTCGGTCGCCGCCCTGTCGGCCACCGTCCTCGCCTGGACGGCGACTTCGCAGGGCATACCGGTCTGGATCGCGGTCCTCCTCGCGGTCGCCACCGGCATCGCCTGCGGCCTGGTCAACGGCGTGCTGATCTCGTACGGCAAACTGCCGCCCTTCATCGCGACCCTCGCCATGCTGTCGGTGGGCCGCGGTCTGTCGCTGGTGATCTCGCAGGGCAGCCCGATCGCCTTCCCCGACTCGGTCTCGCACCTCGGTGACACCCTCGGCGGCTGGCTGCCGGTGCCGGTCCTCGTCATGGCCGTCATGGGCCTGATCACGGCCGTGATCCTGGGCCGTACGTACATCGGCCGCTCCATGTACGCGATCGGCGGCAACGAGGAGGCCGCGCGTCTGTCGGGCCTGCGCGTCAAGAAGCAGAAGCTGGCGATCTACGCCCTCTCCGGCCTCTTCGCCGCCGCCGCGGGCATCGTGCTCGCCTCCCGGCTGTCCTCCGCGCAGCCGCAGGCCGCGCAGGGCTACGAACTCGACGCCATCGCGGCCGTCGTCATCGGCGGCGCCTCGCTGGCCGGCGGCACCGGCAAGGCGTCCGGCACGCTCATCGGCGCGCTGATCCTCGCGGTGCTGCGCAACGGCCTCAACCTCCTGTCGGTGTCGGCGTTCTGGCAGCAGGTCGTCATCGGTGTGGTGATCGCGCTGGCCGTGCTCCTCGACACCGTGCGGCGCAAGGCCGGGGCGACTCCCGTCGCCGGGGGCGCCTCGGGCGGCGACCGGCGCAAGCAGGCCGCGACGTACGTGATCGCGGCCGTGGTCGCGGCGGCGGTCGTCGGCGCCATGTCCTTCGTGCACGGCGGCTCGTCCGCCTCGACGACGCAGAAGGTCGGACTGTCCCTCTCCACGCTGAACAACCCCTTCTTCGTACAGATCAAGGCGGGTGCGCAGCAGGAGGCGAAGAAGCGCGGGGCGGACCTGACGGTCACCGACGCGCAGAACGACGCCTCGCAGCAGGCCAACCAGCTGCAGAACTTCACCAGTTCGGGGCTCGGCTCGATCATCGTGAACCCGGTGGACTCGGACGCGGCGGGCCCCTCGGTCCGCTCCGCGAACAAGGCCGACATCCCCGTCGTCGGCGTCGACCGGGGCGTCAACAAGGCGAGGACGGCCGCGCTCGTCGCCTCCGACAACGTCGCCGGCGGCAAGCTGGGCGCGAAGGCGCTGGCCGAGAAGCTGGGCGGCAAGGGCAGGATCGTGATCCTGCAGGGTCTGGCCGGCACGTCCGCGAGCCGTGAGCGCGGGGCGGGCTTCGCCGAGGGTCTGAAGGCGTACCCGGGCATCAAGGTCGTCGCCCGGCAGCCCGCGGACTTCGACCGCACCAAGGGCCTCGACGTGATGACGAACCTGCTCCAGGCGCACCCCGACGTCGACGGCGTCTTCGCCGAGAACGACGAGATGGCGCTCGGCGCGGTCAAGGCGCTCGGCTCGAAGGCCGGGAAGTCGGTGTCGGTCATCGGCTTCGACGGCACCCCCGACGGTCTGAAGGCGGTCTCGGCGGGCACGCTGTACGCGTCCGTCGCCCAGCAGCCGAAGGAGCTCGGCCGGATCGCGGTGGACAACGCGCTGCGGGCCGCCGAGGGCAAGAAGGTCCAGGAGACGGTGAAGGTGCCGGTGAAGGTCGTCACGAAGGAGAACGTCGCCGGGTTCGGCGGCTGACACCGGACCGGGGGCGGCGGACGGCACCCGCCGCCCGCCGTCCCCGGTCCCGCGCACATCGGCTCGACTCATCTCTGCAGGGAGACAGTTCATGTACGACTACGACCTTCTGGTCGTGGGATCGGCCAACGCCGACCTGGTGGTCCGGGTCGAGCGGCGGCCGGCGGCGGGCGAGACGGTGCTCGGCTCCGATCTCGTCGTCCACCCGGGCGGAAAGGGCGCCAACCAGGCGGTCGCCGCCGCCCGGCTCGGGGCGCGCACGGCGCTTCTGGCCCGGGTCGGCGACGACGGGCACGGGCGGCTGCTGCTCGACGCGCAGCGGGCGGCCGGCGTCGACACCGTCGGCGTCCTCGTCGGCGGGGCCCCGACCGGGGTCGCGCTGATCACGGTGGACCCGTCCGGGGACAACAGCATCGTGGTGTCGCCGGGGGCCAACGGCCGGCTCGCCCCGGAGGACGTCCGGGCCGCCGGGAGCCTCTTCCAGGCCTCCCGGGTGGTGTCGGCCCAGCTGGAGATCCCGCTGGAGACGGTCGTGGAGGTCGTACGGAGTCTCGCGGCGGGCAGTCGTCTCGTGCTGAACCCGTCGCCGCCGCGCCCGCTGCCCGCCGAGGTGCTCGCCGCCTGCGACCCGCTGATCGTGAACGAGCACGAGGCACGGGTGATCGCCGGGGACGACCTCGGGGACTCCCCCGAGGACTGGGCGACGGCGCTCCTCGCGCTCGGCCCGCGTTCGGTGGTCATCACGCTGGGCGCGGCGGGCGCGCTGGTGGCGGAGCGGGCCGGCGCCCGGGTCCGGGTGCCGTCGCTGCGGGTCGCGGCCGTGGACACGACGGGCGCGGGTGACGCCTTCACCGCCGCGCTGGCCTGGCGCCTGGGGCGCGGGGAGTCGTTGCCGGAGGCCGCCGGGTACGCGGCCCGGGTCGGTGCGGCCGCGGTCACCCGGGCCGGGGCGCAGGAGTCCTTCCCGACAGCGGAGGAGGTGGCCGCGCTGTGAAGCGGGCCGGAATCCTGAACCGTCATCTGGCGGGCGCGCTGGCCGAGTTGGGGCACGGGGACGGAGTCCTGGTGTGCGACGCGGGGATGCCGATCCCGGCGGGGCCGCGCGTCGTCGACCTGGCGTTCCGGGCGGGTGTGCCCTCCTTCGCGGAGGTGCTGGACGGGCTGCTGGCCGAGCTGGTGGTGGAGGGCGGTACGGCGGCGCGCGAGGTGCGGGAGGCGAACCCGGCGGCGGCGGAGCTGCTGGAGGCACGCGTGCCCGGTCTCGAACTGGTCGGTCACGAGGAGCTGAAGTCGCTGTCCGCGGGTGCGCGGCTCGTGGTCCGCACGGGTGAGGCCCGGCCGTACGCGAACGTTCTGCTGCGCTGCGGAGTGTTCTTCTGACTCCGCGCGGGCGGCGCCCGCGAAAGTTTCGAGGGGCCCGGTCCGTCGACCGGGCCCCTCGGCTTCCCCTCCGTATCAGAACCCCGCGATCCCCCCAGATCCCCCTCCAGAAGTCCTGATGCCACGTACGACCCGCAGGGTGGCGGAAGGGTTGCACGGACTTCTGAAGATTTTTTTCGCGGGGGTCATCCGGCGTGCTCCAGGAACCGCGCCACCGTCTCGGCCAGCACCGCGTGACCGTCCCGGGCCCACAGCCCGTCGTTGAAGAGTTCCACCTCGACAGGCCCGGTGTACCCGGCCGCCTCCACGTACCCGCGCCACTCCCGGAAGTCGATCGAGCCGTCGCCCAGCTGGCCGCGGCCGTTGAGGACGCCCTCGGGCAGCGGGGTCGTCCAGTCGGCGAGCTGGAAGGTGTGGATGCGTCCGGCGGCACCGGCGCGGGCGATCTGGGCCGGGGCGGTGTCGTCCCACCAGAGGTGGTAGGTGTCGACGGTGACGCCCACCTGCTCGGCGGGGAACCGTTCGGCGAGGTCGAGGGCCTGCGCGAGGGTGGAGACCACGCAGCGGTCGGCGGCGTACATCGGATGGAGCGGTTCGATGGCGAGCCGTACGCCCCGCGCGGCGGCGTACGGGCCCAGTTCACCGAGGGCGTCGCCGATGCGTTCGCGGGCGCCGTGCAGGTCCTTCGAGCCGGCCGGGAGCCCGCCCGACACCAGGACGAGGGTGTCCGTGCCCAGCGTCGCGGCCTCGTCGACCGCGGCGCGGTTGTCGTCCAGGGCCTTCGCCCGCTCGGCCGGGTCGAGGGCCGTGAAGAACCCGCCCCGGCACAGGGTGGTCACCGTCAGGCCCGCGTCACGGACCAGTCCGGCCGCCGCCCGCACGCCGTAGGCGCGCACGGGTTCGCGCCAGAGGCCGACGCCCCCGACGCCGAGCGTCAGGCATGCCTTCACGAGGTCGGGCAGGGACAGCTGCTTGACCGTCATCTGGTTGACGGAGAACCGGTCGAGGCCGTTCACGAGGTCACTCCGTACACGGCCAGCAGGCTCTTCATCCGGGTCTCGGCGCGACGCGGGTCCGGGAACAGACCGAGGCCGTCGGCCAGTTCGTAGGCACGGGCCAGGTGCGGCAGGGAGCGGGCCGACTGGAGTCCGCCCACCATCGTGAAGTGCTCCTGGTGGCCGGCGAGCCAGGCCAGCAGGACGACACCGGTCTTGTAGAAGCGGGTCGGGTGCTGGAAGAGGTGACGGGACAACTCGACGGTGGGGTCGAGGAGTTCGCGGAATCCCTTGACGTCTCCGGTGTCCAGGACGCGGACGGCCCGTGCGGCGGCCGGCCCGAGCGGGTCGAAGATGCCGAGCAGCGCGTGACTGAAGCCCTGTTCGTCGCCCGCGATCAGTTCGGGGTAGTTGAAGTCGTCGCCGGTGTAGCAGCGGACGCCGTCCGGGAGGCGGCGGCGCAGGTCGACCTCGCGCCGGGCGTCCAGCAGGGACACCTTGATGCCGTCCACCTTGTCGGGGTGGGCGGCGATCACGTCCAGGAACACCTCGGTCGCCGTGTCCAGGTCGCTTGAGCCCCAGTAGCCCTCCAGGGCCGGGTCGAACATCGGGCCCAGCCAGTGCAGGACCACCGGCTCGGCGGCCTGCCGCAGCAGGTGGCCGTAGACGTCGAGGTAGTCCTCGGGTCCTGCGGCGGTCGCGGCGAGCGCGCGGGAGGCCATCAGGATCGCCCGGGCCCCCGACTCCTCGACGAGGGCGAGCTGTTCCTCGTAGGCGGCCCGGACGTCCGCGAGGGAGGAGGGGCCGGTGAGCTGGTCGGTGCCGACACCGCAGGCGATGGCGCCGCCGGTGGCGCGGGCCTCGGCGGCGGAGCGGCGGACGAGCTCGGCGGCGGAGGCCCAGTCGAGGCCCATGCCGCGCTGCGCGGTGTCCATCGCCTCGGCGACTCCGAGGCCGTGGGACCACAGGTGGCGGCGGAAGGCGAGGGTGGCGTCCCAGTCGACGGCGGCGGGGGCGCCGGGTGAGACGTCGGCGTACGGGTCGGCGACGACGTGCGCGGCCGAGTAGACCGTGCGGGAGGCGAGGGGCGCGCCGCCGGGGAGCACGGCGAGGGGGTCGGTGCGCGGTTCGTAGGCCCGCAACCGGCCGTCGGCGCCCGGGAGTCGGATGGTCACAGCGCGATCTCCGGTACGGCGAGACGGCGGCCCTCGGCCGAGGAGCGCAGGCCCAGTTCGGCGAGCTGCACGCCACGGGCACCCGCGAGGAGGTCCCAGTGGTAGGGGGCGTCGGCGTAGACGTGCCGCAGGAACAGCTCCCACTGGGCCTTGAAGCCGTTGTCGAACTCGGCGTTGTCGGGCACCTCCTGCCACTGGTCGCGGAAGGAGTAGGTGGCCGGGATGTCGGGGTTCCAGACCGGCTTCGGTGTCGTACCGCGGTGCTGGACACGGCAGTTGCGCAGCCCGGCGACGGCGGATCCTTCCGCGCCGTCGACCTGGAACTCGACGAGTTCGTCGCGGTTGACGCGCACGGCCCAGGAGGAGTTGATCTGGGCGATCGCGCCGCCCTCCAGCTCGAAGATGCCGTAGGCGGCGTCGTCGGCCGTGGCGTCGTAGGGCTTGTCCTGCTCGTCCCAGCGCTGGGGGACGTGGGTGGCGGTGAGCGCCTGCACCGAGGTGACCCGGCCGAACAGCTCGTGCAGGACGTACTCCCAGTGCGGGAACATGTCGACGACGATGCCGCCGCCGTCCTCGGCCCGGTAGTTCCAGGAGGGCCGCTGGGCCTGCTGCCAGTCGCCCTCGAAGACCCAGTAGCCGAACTCCCCGCGGACGGAGAGGATCCGGCCGAAGAAGCCGCCGTCGATCAGCCGCTTGAGCTTGAGCAGCCCGGGGAGGAAGAGCTTGTCCTGGACGACGCCGTGCCGGACGCCCGCCGTGTGCGCGAGCCGGGCCAGTTCGAGCGCCCCTTCGAGGCCGGTGGAGGTCGGCTTCTCGGTGTAGACGTGCTTGCCTGCGGCGATGGCCTTGCGCAGGGCCTCCTCACGGGCGGAGGTGACCTGGGCGTCGAAGTAGAGGTCCACGTCCGGATCGGCGAGGACCGCGTCGAGGTCCGTCGACCAGTGGTCGAGGCCGTGCCGCTCGGCGAGTGCGCGCAGGGCGGGCTCGCGGCGGCCGACGAGGACCGGCTCGGGCCACAGCACGGTGCCGTCGCCCAGGTCGAGGCCACCCTCTTCGCGCAGGGCGAGAATCGAGCGGACGAGGTGCTGGCGGTAGCCCATGCGCCCCGTCACACCGTTCATGGCGATGCGCACCGTCTTGCGTGTCACGTCGTTCCCTCCGTACGCCTCAGGCGCCGCGCACGCTCGGACGAGCATGACAGCAAGCGCTTTCTATGCGGTGAGAAGCTAGCCTCTGTTCCCTGGTCGGGACAAGACCGTCGCCAGGTCGAGTTGTTCGAGGGGGCGAACAACGGGGGCCGTTGGCCGTATGGTCTGCACGGACCCCGACCACGGGAGGCAACGCGTTCGGCCTCGCCCCCGTGTTCGACGCCGTTCGACGAGGCAGGACCAGGCACGACGACGTAGCCGCCGTACGACGAGGTACGGCGGGACGCGCGACCGGAGGACGACGAGATGACGGTGACCCTGGCGGACGTGGCGGCCCGCGCGCAGGTCTCTCCCGCGACGGTGTCGCGCGTGCTGAACGGGAACTATCCCGTGGCCTCCTCCACGCGGGAGCGGGTGCTGCGTGCGGTGGACGAGCTGGACTACGTGCTGAACGGTCCCGCCAGCTCGCTGGCCGCCGCGACGTCCGACCTCGTCGGCATCCTGGTCAACGACATCGCCGACCCCTTCTTCGGGATCATGGCCGCCGCGATCCAGTCCGAGATCGGCGGCCCCGGCGGGCGCGCGGGCGGCGAGCGGCTCGGGGTCGTGTGCAACACCGGCGGCTCCCCGGAGCGCGAACTCACCTACCTCACACTCCTCCAGCGCCAACGCGCCGCCGCGGTCGTCCTCACCGGCGGTGCCATCGAGAACGCGGGGCACGCGGCCGCCGTCGCCGCGAAGCTGCGCCGGCTGGCGGAGGCGGGCACCCGGGTGGTGCTCTGCGGCCGGCCGCCCGCGCCGGACGCGCCGGACGCGATCGCGCTCACCTTCGACAACCGCGGGGGCGGCCGGCAGCTCACCGATCACCTGCTCGGCCTCGGCCACCGGCGGCTCGGCTACATCGCGGGCCCCGAGGAGCGCACGACGACGCGCCACCGGCTGGAGGGCCACCGGGCCGCGCTCGCCGCGCACGGCGTCGAGGAGGATCCGCGGCTCACCGTGCACGGTCGCTACGACCGCCGCTCCGGTTACGAGGCGACCCTGGAACTCCTGCGCCGCGAACCGGAGTTGACCGCAATCGTGGCCGCGAACGACACGGTCGCGCTGGGCGCCTGCGCGGCCTTGCGCGACTCCGGGCTGCGCATCCCGGACGACGTGTCCGTCGCGGGCTTCGACGACCTGCCGTTCAGCGTCGACGCGGTACCGGCCCTCACGACCGTACGCCTGCCGCTCTCCGAGGCGGGCGCCCGCGCCGGCCGCGTCGCCATGGGCCGCGAGGATCCCCCACCGGGTGGGATCGCCACGGTCCGGGGCGAGTTGATGGTGCGGGGGTCCACCGGGGCTCCCCGGGGGTGACCCTCCCCGACGTGCCCGGAGGCGGGTACGCCGGGTTCCGGGTCCGGAACGGAGGTCTCCCCGTCGCCGACCACCGGCCGGACTCCCCGGATCGGATTCCCCGGGCGGGGCATCCCCGGCGCTCCGCCCCCGTCCGGTCCCGGGCCGTACGGGGGCGGACCCCCCTGCCCTGAGCACCCCGCGTGCGGTCTTGGGTGTGGGTCGGGCAGGCCGTAGGGTCCCGGCCATGAAGCTGGCGTTCTCCACTCTCGGTGTGCCCGGACTGCCCGTCGCGGATGTCGTGCGGCTGGCCGTCGCCCACGGCTATCAGGGGGTCGAACTGCGGGCGCACCCGGAGGAGCCCGTGCATCCCGGGATCGGCGCGGACGAACGGGCCGCCGTGGCGGCGGAGTTCGCGGCGGCCGGAATCGACGTGCTGGGCATCGCGGGGTACGCGCGGGTCGCGGCGCCGGGTGACGACGCTCCGGTGCTGGGCGAGATACGTGAACTGCTGGAGCTGGCCCGGGACGTGAACGCTCCGTTCGTCCGCGTCTTCCCCGGCGGCGACCCCGGCGCGAGCGCGGCGGAGTCGGACGCGACGGCCGCCCGGCGGCTCGGCACGGCGGCGGAGTACGCCGCCGGCCTCGGCGTGCGCATCCTGCTGGAGACGCACGACTCGCACCGCACCGGCGCGGACGCGACGCGGATCCTCGGCCGGGTCGGACACCACCACGTCGGCTCCCTGTGGGACGTGATGCACACCTGGCTCGGCGGCGAGGACCCCGACGAGAGCTACCCCGCCCTGTCTCCGTTCCTCGGATACACACAGGTCAAGGACATCGCGTCGGCCGGTGACACCACCCCGCTGCCGCTCGGCTCGGGGGTCCTCCCGCTCGGCGCGTGCGTGGACGTCCTGGTGCGGAACGGGTGGGACGGCTGGCTGTGCTGGGAGTACGAGAAGCGGTGGTACGAGCGGGCGGCGCCGCTGGAGGAGCTGCTGGGGGCGGGACGCGAGCACCTTCTCCGGCTCGTGGGCGAGGCGGAGAAACGGCGGTGAGGAGCGGTGGTGAGGAGCGGCCCGGCACACCGGGGCCGGGCCGGGGTCCGGGCGCGGACGCCCTGGTCCCGCGCTACCCCGTGCGGCCGGTGAGCCGGACCGAACCGTCGAAGCACCAGTCCAGGACCGACGGCCACGGCCCGTACCCCGCGTCCAGGTCGAGGTGCGCGGCCCCGGGCAGGATCTCCGTCGGCACGCCCAGCGGGTCACCGTAGACGGCGTCGGCGCCCCCGGGGCAGTAGGGGTCGTCGTCGCCCGCGACCAGACGGGTGGACCCGGGCAGTGCGCGCAGGTCCAGCCCGGACGGGGTGAACGCGGCGATCTCCGGCAGCCCCGCGAGGACGGCGGGCGAGGGCGGGGCGACCAGCAGCACCCGGTCGACGCCGTCCAGGCCCGGCAGCGCGCGGGCGACGGCGTGCAGCCACAGCACCGCGGAGGCGCTGTGCGCGAGGACCACCCGCTCGGTGCCCCGCAACGCGTCCAGGTGGCGGGCGAACTCGGCGAGCCACGCCTCCGGGTCCGGGGTGTCGGGGTCCGGCAGTTGCGGGTGGACGACCTGCCGGCCGCGTTCGCCGAGCCGGTCGGCCAGCCAGTGCTGCCAGTGGCCGGCGGGCCGGTGGTTCTGCCAGCCGTGCAGGATGAGGAAGGACCGCTCGGCGCCCGCGTCGTCCTCCGCGGTGAGCGGGGTGGCGGGCTGTTCGTCGGTGGTGGGCGGGGTCCCGCGCCGGTCGTCCGTGGTCATGGGCCGATCGTTTCCGACCGCGAGGCGATCGGTCCAGTTAATCTTTCCCGGTGGAACAGGTAAGCGAGGCCTTCACCGTCGATCTGCGTCGCCTGACCGTGCTGCGGGAGCTGCGACGGCGGGGCAGCCTGGCCCGCACCGCCGAGGCCCTGCACCTCACGCCCTCCGCCGTCTCCCAGCAACTCGCCGCGCTCGCCCGCGAGATGGGCGTGCCGTTGACCGAACGGGACGGCCGGGGCGTCCGTCTGACCGGGCAGGCGCGGGTGCTGCTGGCGCACGCCGATCTGATCGCCGCCCAACTGGAGCGGGCCAGAACGGACTTGGCCGCCTACGACAGGGGCGGTCGTGGGACGGTCACGGTCGGCTGTTTCTCCAGCGGCATCCTCGGTCTTCTCCCGGACGCGCTGACGGCACTGGCGGACCGGTTGCCGCACGTGCGGATCGATGTCGTCGAGGCGGAGCCCCCGGACCTGTTCACCGCACTGGACGCCGGGCAGGTCGACCTCGCCGTGGCCGTCGACTTCGCCGCCGCTCCCCCGCACACCGACCGGCGCTACCACCGTCTCGACCTGCTCCGGGACGGCCTGGACCTGGCTCTGCCGGCCGGTCACCGCCTCGCGGGCGGCGGCCCGGTCGATCTGCGGGAACTGGCCGGCGAGCCCTGGATCATCGGCGACCCGGCCAGTTGCTGCGGCGCGGTGGCCCGTTCGGTCTGTGCCGCCGCCGGTTTCACCCCGGACGTCCGGCACGCCGTCGACGACTGGGGCGCCCTGGCAGCGCTGGTCGAGGCGGGCCGGGGTGTGGCCCTGGTCCCGCGGCTCGTCCGGCCACTGTACGAGGGTCGGCGGCTCGCACTGCTGGGCACCCGGGGCGCGCAGCCGTCCCGGAACGTGTTCGCGGCCGTCCGCGCCGGCGCGGAGGCCGACCCGGTCCTGACCGCCGTACGCGACCAACTGCGCGCCACGGCGGCAGAGTTGGCGGGCCACGACCCGCCCGGCGGTCGTGGCGGCCGGCTCTAGACGGTCTCCACGGTGCCCGCGTGCCGGGCGCGTTCGGCGGCCAGGACGGTGAGGTGGCTGGTGAGGGACTCGCGCGGGCCGGACTTCACCAGCCCGGGGTTCTTGGTGGCGACCGCGGCGACGAAGGAGTCCATCAGGCCGGCGTCACCTCCGCCGTGCCCGCCCGCCGCGTCCATGCCGCCCGCACGGCCGAGGTCGACGGCCTCCTCGGTCCGGGTCAAGAAGTCGTAGACGCTCACGTTCTCGCCGTCGCCGCGCAGTTCGCCCCGGGTGCCGAAGATCCGGGTCCGGCGGTCGGCCTGTTCGGTGAACGCCGTCATGGTGAAGGTGGCGGTGGCCCCGGAGGCGAACTCCATCGACACCACCTGGTGGTCGACGACGTCGTTGTCGCAGGCGTACACGCACCGCCCGTACGGGCCCTCGCGCAGGGCCGTCTCCAGGGCGTCGGGCGTGAAGTCGTCGAGGAGCACGCTGAGCGGCCAGTGGTGTTCGCCGCGGGCGAGCCGGTCGCCGTACTCACGCCGTGCGGAGTAGGGGCAGTCGGGCTCCACCGAGCAGTCGAGGCAACGGTCGGCGGCGCCCTCGGGCCGGTTCTCCGGGCGGAAGTGCGAGAGGCGTCCGAAGCTGGAGACGCGGACGGGCGGCTGCCCGAGCACGTACTGCAGCCAGTCGATGTCGTGGCAGGACTTGGCCATCAGCATCGACGTGGCCTCTTGTGTGTTGCGCCAGTTGCCGCGCACGAAGGAGTGCGCCTGGTGCCAGAAGCCCACGGGTTCCAGGTGCTGGACGTTGACGACGTCGCCGAGCCGCCCCGAGTCGACGACCTCCTTCACCGCGCGGGTGTAGCGGGTGTAGCGCAGGACGTGCCCGACCGCGAGGATCACCCCCGCGCGCTCCACGGCGTCGACGATCCGCCGGCACTCGTCCTCGGTGAGGGCCATCGGCTTCTCCAGCAGGATGTGGTAGCCGAGGGCGGCGAACTCCAGCACGGGTTCGAGGTGTTCGCGGTCGAGGGTGCAGATCAGTACGGCGTCCGCGATCCGGCCGCGAGCGGCAAGGTCCCGCCAGTCGCCGACGGTGGCGTCCGGCTGCAGGGCGTGGGCGGCGGCGAAGCGGCGGCGCCGCGTCTCGCGGGGTTCGGCGACGGCCACCACCCTGGCCCGCCGGGAGTGGTCCAGGGCCCAGCGCGCGTGGCCGGTCCCCCGGTCGCCGGCACCGACGACGGCGAGCGTGACGACGGCGCCGGGGCCGGCGGGGGCTTCGAAGGTCATCGGTGGGCCGCTTTCCCGGTCGGGTCCAAGGCGCGGTGAGCGCTGTCCGTGGGGACGCTAACCGCAGACGCCGGGCTCGACAAGAGCGCTGTGCGCGCCGCCCGGTCCGCCCGGGGCGTCCGTGAGGTCAGCGCGACCCCGCCCACCAGCAGGGCCGCGGACGCCCAGCGCAGCGGGCCGACGGACTCGCCGAGGAACAGGGCCGCCGACGACATCCCGAAGACCGGGACCAGGAGCGAGAAGGGGGCGACGGTGGACGCGGGATGCCGGTGCAGCAGCCAGCCCCAGGCGCCGAAGCCGAAGACGGTGGTGACCCAGGCGACGTAGACGACGACTCCGGCGCCCTGCCAGTCCAGGGCGCGCAGCGCGTCGAGGTCGCGGGAGGGGCCCTCGGTGAGCAGCGAGAGGCCGAGCAGCGGGAGGACGGGGACGGTGCTCACCCACACCATGAAGTTGAGCGGGTCGGGCGGGGACGCCTTGCGGGTGAGGACGTTGGACACGCCCCAGCAGGCGGCCGCCGCGATAACCAGGGCGAAGGCGCCGAGCGGTCCCGCCGTGCCCTCGTCGACGGCGGCGAGCCCCACGCCGCACAGCGCCACGGCCATGCCCGCCACCCTGAGGCCGGTGGGGCGTTCGCCGAGGAAGGCGAAGGCGATGAGCGCCGTGAACACCGCCTGGATCTGGAGCACCAGGGAGGACAGTCCGGCGGGCATCCCGGCGTCCATGCCGATGAACAGCAGCCCGAACTTCGCGACGCCGAGGGCGAGTCCGACGGCCACGATCCACTTCCACGCCACCTTGGGGCGGCCCACGAGGAACACGGCGGGCAGGGCGGCCACCAGGAAGCGCAGGGCCGAGAAGAGGAGCGGCGGGAAGTGGTCGAGGCCGATCTCGATGACGGTGAAGTTCACGCCCCAGACGGCGGCGACGAGGACGGCGAGAGCGATGTGAGCGGGGCGCATGCGTCGAGCATCGGACGACCGCACCGTGTAGCACCAGCGCTGATCTCTGCATGGATGGATGAAGGAACGCTTACGTATGCTGGCGGCGAGCGATGTCGTGTCCCGGGAGGCCCCCATGCTCGATCTCCAGCGCCTGCGCGCCCTGCACGCCGTGGCGGTGCACGGCACGGTCGGTGCCGCCGCCGCCTCGCTCGGCTACACCCCCTCCGCGGTGTCCCAGCAGATCGCCAAGCTGGAGCGGGAGACCAGGACGGTCCTGCTGGAGCGGCGGGGACGCGGCGTCCGGCTCACCGAGCAGGCCGAGCAACTCGCCGCCACCGCTCAACAGTTGCTGGCGATCGTGGAGCGAGCCGAGACCGAGCTGGAGGAGCGCAGGGGACTGCCCGCGGGACGGCTGACGGTGGCCGCGTTCGCCTCGGCCGCGCGCGGACTGCTGCCCGCCGTGCTGGCCGATCTGGCCGTCCGCCATCCGGCGCTGGACACCCGGCTGACGGAGGTGGACCCCCATCTGTCCGTCGACCTGGTGGCCCGGGGCGCGGTCGATCTGGCGATCGCGCACGACTGGGACATCGCCCCGCTGCCCGCGCCGCCCGGAGTGGAGCAGGCCGCGATCGGCGAGGACCTGTGCGACCTGCTCGTTCCCGCCGGGCATCCCTTCGCCGGGCGGACCTCGGTGCGGCGGGAGGACCTCGGCGGCGAGCGCTGGATCTGCCAGCCTCCGGGGCGGGTCTGCCACGACTGGCTGGTCCGCACGCTGCGCGCGGCGGGCTGCGAACCGGACATCGTCCACCAGGCCGACGAGAACCCGACCCTGGTCGCCCTCGTCGCGGCGGGCCTCGGCGTCGCCCTCATCCCCCGGCTGGGCCGCGGCGCCCTGCCCGCCGGGGTCGTGGAGGTGCCGCTCGATCCGCTGCCCGTGCGCCGCCTGTACGCGCTGTGGCGCTCGGGGGCGGCCCGCCGGCCGGCCATCGCGGAGACGGTCCGCACCCTCCAGGCGCACTGGCCGGCGGTGTCGGCCCGGCACTGAGCCGGCGTCCGGACACCCGGGCCGGGCGGACCACCGGCCCCCCGCGTCCCGTCCGTACCGACTTGCGGCGTTCTCCCCGATTCCGGGAACCCCGGGTCCTCCCGCTTCGTCCCAACCGCATGCTGCCGGATGAGTCTCCGCAGAGCGGTGTCGGCCTCGCTGCTGGCTGCGATCGCTGACTTACCCTCTCCGCCGCCTGCGGCCGGTAGCACGCCGTCACCGGCGCGCCCCCCTCCAACTGCGCCGGTGGCGGCCCACCCCCCGTTACTGTGCACACCCTTGACTGGAAGAAACTTCCTGGATATTCGTGGCTCCTTGGAAGTTTCCTTCACGAGGGAAGGAGCGCTTGTGCGCGACTCCAGCACGGGAAGCACCGCGGGACCGTCCGGTCCGGCCGAACCGAACACACCGTCAAGACCCTCCCGGCGCACGGTTCTCGCCGCGACGGCGGGCGTCACCGCCGTACTGGCCACCGGGCCCGTCGCTCACGCGGCCGGGGACCGCGCCCCGCACGGCGACAAGGCGCTGCGCGCCATCGTGTCCCGTATGACACTGGAGGAGAAGGTCGGCCAGCTGTTCGTGATGCGGGTCTACGGCCATTCGGCCACCGCACCCGACCAGGCCGACATCGACGCCAACCTCGCGGAGATCGGGGTCAGGACCGCCGAGGAACTGATCGCCAAGTACCGCGTCGGCGGCATCATCTACTTCGCCTGGGCGCACAACACCCGTGACCCGCACCAGATCGCCGACCTGTCGAACGGCATCCAGCGCGCCTCGCTGGACCAGCCGCGCGGCCTGCCGGTGCTCATCTCCACCGACCAGGAGCACGGGATAGTGGCCCGCGTGGGCAAGCCCGCGACACTGTTCCCCGGCGCCATGGCGCTGGGAGCGGGCGGCTCGCGGGCCGACGCCCGGACGGTGGGCACCATCAGCGGCGCCGAGCTGCGGGCGATCGGCATCCGCCAGGACTACTCCACGGACGCCGACGTGAACGTCAACCCGGCCAACCCGGTGATCGGCGTCCGCTCCTTCGGCGCCGACCCGGACGCGGTGGCGGGCCTGGTCGCGGCGGAGGTGAAGGGGTACCAGAGCTCGGCCGTCGCTGCCACGGCCAAGCACTTCCCCGGGCACGGCGACACCGCCGTCGACAGCCACTTCGGGTTCCCGGTCATCACCCACACCCGCGAGGTGTGGGAGACGCTCGACGCGGTGCCGTTCCGGGCCGCGATCCGGGCCGGCATCGACTCGATCATGACGGCGCACATCATGGTCCCGGCCCTCGACCCGGCCGGGGATCCCGCCACCCTCTCCCACCCGATCCTCACCGGCATCCTGCGCGGCGAACTCGGCTACGACGGAGTGGTGGTGACCGACGCGCTCGGCATGGAGGGCGTGCGGACGAAGTACGGCGACGACCGCGTCCCCGTCCTCGCCCTGAAGGCCGGTGTCGACCAGCTCCTCAACCCGCCGGACCTGCACGTCGCGTGGAACGCCGTGCTGGACGCGGTACGCGGCGGCGAACTGACCGAGGCCCGCCTCGACGAATCGATCCTGCGCGTCCTGCGGCTCAAGGCGAAGCTCGGCCTGCTGAGCGATCCCTACGTCAAGGACGCGGCCGTCGACCGGGTGGTGGGCACCCCCGCTCACCTCCGGGCCGCCGACCGGATCGCCGAGCGGACCACGACCCTGCTGGTCAACAAGGAGAAGCTGCTCCCGCTGTCCCGGCGGCGCACCCCGAAGGTGCTCGTGGTGGGCGCCGACCCGGCCTCCCCCTCGCTCTCCGACGGGCCGCCCACCACGGTGCTCGCCGGCGCCCTGACCGAACTGGGCTTCACCGCGACCGCCCTGTCCACGGGCACGGCACCGACGTCGGCGAAGATCACCGAGGCCGTCGCGGCGGCGGGCGGCACGGACGTCGTGGTCGTCGCCACGTACAACGTCACGGCGACCGGGTCCCAGAAGACCCTCGTCGAGCGGCTCGTCGCCACGGGCGTGCCGGTGGTCGCCGTCTCCGTCCGCAACCCGTACGACGTCGCCCAGCTCCCGGGGGTCGGCGCCTGCGTGGCCGCCTACTCCTGGATCGACGTCGAAGTGCGGGCCGCCGCCCGGGTGATCGCGGGCCGGGCGGAGCCGCGCGGCACGCTCCCGGTGGCCGTCCAGCGGGCGGACGACCCGACGCAGGTGCTGTATCCCATCGGGTACGGCCTGACGTACTAGCCGTACGCAGCCCACCCGGCGGCCCACCCCCAAGTGAGCCAAAGGGACCCGGATGTCTGGCGTGTGCCCGCCTCGGCGGGCCACGCTGGGCGGGGGTCTGGGGGGAAGCCATGCGAGCCAGCTCGGTGTTCCGGCGTTCCGCGGGCGGTACGGCCGCTCTGCTGCTGGTCGCGGCCGCCCTCACGGGGTGCGACCGGTGGTCCGGCGCCGGGGCCGCCGAGCCCCTCCCGTCCCCGGCGCCGACGCGCTCCTCCGGCTACGGGACGGTCTTCCTCGCCCGTGACGAGTGCAGTTCGTTCGGCACGACCAGCTTCACCGAGGTGCCGTGCACCAGCGAACGGGCCGCCGCCCGGGTGGTCGCCCGGCACGACGGCAAGGTGGCGGACGGCCCCGCCTGCCCGGCGACCACCGACTTCGTCCTGCACATCAGCGAGAGCAGGCCGGCCTCCGACGAGGACGGCGACGGCACCGTCCCCCAGGGCTACGCCTGCATGCGCAAACTCGAACCCCCGCACCCCGGCGACCCGGGAGGCGGCGGCGGTCCCCGCACGATCGTCGGGGACTGCGTCTACGGCGCGGGCCGCGGCGAGGTCCGGGAGACGGCGTGCGACGGCACGGGCAGGAAGCACCCGGAGTACCGGGTGACGTCGGCGGTGACCGCCCGCTCCGCGTGCCCGTCCGTCACGGCGCTCTACGTCCAGCTCGGCGGCGCGCGGCCGGTGGGCTGCGCCCGCCCCGTGTGAGCGAGCGGGCGCAGCCGCGGACTCACGGGCGCAGGGTCATCTCCCGTTCGATGTCGCGCCGGTCGAGCTTCGCGTCGTACGGCGCGAGGGGCCGGGCCGCCGACGGGTCCGCCACGACCGCCGCGGGGGCGACGCCCGCCCACTGGAGGATGCGGGCGGTGGCGAGCGCCTTCTGGTCGGCGGCGAGCCCGGCGACGTTCGCGCCGTGGTTCATCCCGGGGGCCGTGAAGACGTACGCGTCCCGCGCACCGGAACCGACACGGAAGCGTTCGGCACCCCACGGGTCGTTCTGGCCGTACACGAACAGCATGTGCTGCGCGTGGTGGCGGACCCAGCTGTCCACGTCACGCATCGCGGACGCCTGGAACCTCATCGGGATGGAACGCGGCACGAAGTTCCGCGGCGGCTGGTAGCCGTAGTGGACGTACTTCTTCTCGATGTACGGGAAGTGGATCGTCGGCGCGCCGAGCTGGGTACCCGCCTGGTAGTAGTACGGCGTGTACGGCTCCAGGCCCTGGTCGGTGTAGAAGGAGAAGCCGGAGATCGTGTCGACGGAGTCCCAGATCTCGTCGTCGGTGGCGGAGGCGGCGTTCGCCGGGATCGTGTCGCAGTCGGCGAGCAGGCTGTACTGCCAGAAGCCCCACACGTAGTCGAGCACGACGGCCTCGTACGCCTTGTCGAGGCTGCCGACGGTGGTGAAGGTGTAGCCGTTGTCGGCGGCGGCGGCCGCGTACTTCTTCTCCAGCGGTTCCCGGCGCACGAGGGCTTCGCGCTGCACGGCGTTCAGCCGGTCGCGGCACTCCTTGGTGCCGACCTGCGTGAAGAAGCGGTCGTACGCCGAGTCCTCGTCGTTGACGACGTCGCTGGGCGCGACGTAGGCGACGACACCGTCCATGTCGCGCGGGTAGAAGCGCTCGAAGTACGTGGCGGTCATGCCGCCCTTCGAGCCGCCGGTGGAGATCCACTTCTTGTGGTAGATCGGTTCGAGGGCCTGGAAGATGCGGTGCTGGTCTCCGGCCGCCTGCCGGATGTCCAGCTTGGACCAGTCGGCCGGCGCGGGCCGGGACGGCGTGAAGTAGCGGTACTCCATGGAGACCTGGTTGCCGTCCACGATCTGGGTCGGCTCGCGGCGGCTCGGCGTGGTGGAGACATTGTAGCCGCCGGTGTAGAAGACCGTCGGGCGTTCGGTGTCCTTGTGCAGCACGGTGACGCGCTGCTGGAACGTGCCCTTGGACGGGTGCCGGTGGTCGACCGGCTGGGTGTAGTTCAGGACGAAGAACCGGTAGCCCGTGTAGGGCTTCTCCTCGACGAGGCTCATGCCCGGGATCGCGAGGAGGCGGTCCAGGATGTCCTCGCCCGCCCTGCCGGTGGTGCCGGTGGTGGTGCCGTGGGCCTCCGGCGGAGCCGCGGTGGCGGCCCCGGCCGTGCTCACCGTGCCTATGAGCACCGTGAGCGCCAGCAGCCATCTGAGCGCCTTGCGCATGCACCCTCCCCTGGGATGTGGCAGATGTCCGCCGGAACCTAGCGGAGCAACTCCCGTGACACCAGGGGTCCTTGGGCGAAGCCTGTGAGCTTGTCGTGATGCGGCCGGAAATGCCGGACGAACCCGCGACGGCTCAGCAGAGGATCCAACCGGAGTTCACCGAACCCGAGCCGACCGATCCCCTGAACAGCACGCAGCGGTGGCCCGCGTGGACGGTCACCGGGCCCGCGTGACGGGTGAAGCGCCCGGCGTCGACCACCGGCCGGCCGCCGCGCGCCTGCACGCTGACGGACATCCACTTGCGGGCACCCGGCTTCTTGGGGACGGTGACGGCGCAGACGTAGTCGCCGCGCCGGTAGACCTGCACGGAGCCCGTCGTGAAGGACAGGGTGCGGACCTTGCGGCCCGAGCAGGAGGTGGGGGCGGCCTGGGCGCTGCCCGGGCTCACGAGCGCGAGCACCGCGGACGCGGCCAGCACGGCCACGCCGACCGCCAGCCGTCGACGTATCGCACCACGGTCCACTCTCGCCCCTTCCACCGCAAACAGCGTACGGGTGTACGGACGCAGAACGTACGTCGGACGGTTGCGCGCGGCGGCGGGACTCCCGTTCCCCGTCCGCCGCGCCGCCGGATCTCCGCTGTCAGGCGGTGGAGCCGACCGGCTCCTCCGGCTCCGGGTCGCCGACGAAGGTCCGCCACAGCGCCGCGTACCGCCCGTCCTGGCGCAGCAGTTCGTCGTGCGTGCCGTCCTCGGCGACGCGGCCGTGGTCCATCAGCACGACCCGGTCGGCGCGGGCGGCCGTGGTCAGCCGGTGGGCGACGACCAGCGTCGTACGGCGGCCCGCGAGCCGGTCGGTGGCCTGGTTGACCAGCGCCTCGGAGGCGAGGTCCAGCGCGGCGGTCGCCTCGTCCAGGAGCAGCACGTCCGGGTCGACCAGCTCCGCGCGGGCCAGCGCGATCAGCTGGCGCTGTCCGGCGGAGAGGTTGCGTCCGCGCTCGGCGACCTCGTGGAGGTAGCCGCCCTCCAGCGTGGCGATCATGTCGTGGGCGCCGACCGCCCGGGCGGCGGCCTCCACCTCGGCGTCACCGGCGTCGGGACGGCCGTAGGCGATGGCGTCGCGGACGGTTCCCTGGAAGAGGTAGGCCTCCTGGGGGACGACGCCGAGGCGGTGCCGGTAGGAGGTGATGTCGAGGGCGCGCAGGTCCGTGCCGTCGACGGTGACCCGCCCGCCGGTCGGGTCGTAGAAGCGGGCGACGAGCTTCACCAGGGTCGACTTGCCCGCGCCGGTCTCGCCGACGAAGGCGACGGTCTGGCCCGCCGGAATGCGCAGCGACACCCCGCTGAGCGCCTCCTCGGCGGCGTCGGCGGGCCCGTAGGCGAAGTCGACGTCCTCGAAGGCGATCTCGCCGCGCAGCGACAAGACGTCGAGGGGCTCGTCGGCGGTCTTCGTCGAGGTCGGCTCCTGGAGCAGTTCCTGGATGCGGCCCAGCGAGACGGTGGCCTGCTGGTAGCCGTCGAAGACCTGCGAGAGCTGCTGCACGGGCGCGAAGAACAGGTCGATGTAGAGGAGGTAGGCGACCAGCGCGCCGGTGGAGAGCGTGCCGGCGTCGATCCGGTGGGCGCCCACGATCAGCACGGCCGCGGCGGCGACCGAGGAGAGCAGCTGAACGAAGGGGAAGTAGACGGAGATCAGCCACTGTCCGCGGATGCGCGCGCTGCGGTAACTGTCGCTGCCCTCGGTGAACCGCGCTCCGCTCGCGTCCTCGCGCCGGAACGCCTGGAGGATCCGCAGTCCGGACACCGACTCCTGGAGGTCGGCGTTGACGAGCGAGACGCGCTCGCGGGCCAGTTCGTACGCCTTGACGCTCGCACGGCGGAAGAAGAACGTGCCGATGACGAGCGGCGGGAGGGTCACGAAGACGACCACGGCCAGCTGGACGTCGATGATCAGGAGGGCGCCCATGATGCCGAAGAAGGTGACGACGGAGACGAAGGCCGTGACCAGGCCGGTCTGCAGGAACGTCGACAGGGCGTCGACGTCGGTCGTCATCCGGGTCATGATCCGGCCGGTCAGTTCCCGCTCGTAGTAGTCGAGGCCGAGACGCTGGAGCTGGGCGAAGATCTTCAGGCGCAGCGCGTACAGGACGCGCTCGCCGGTGCGGCCCGTCATGCGGGTCTCACCGATCTGCGCCGCCCACTGGACGAGCACGGTGACCAGGCCGAAGGCGGCGGCCGCCCACACGGCGCCGAGCGCGACCCGGGTGACGCCCTGGTCGATGCCGTGCCGGATCAGCACCGGCAGCAGCAGGGTCATCACCGCGTCGACGGCGACCAGCGCGAGGCTGACGAGCAGCGGGGCGCCGAAGCCGCGGAGCAGCCGGCGCAGTCCGTAGGAGTCCTCGGCCCGGACCGCCTGGGCCTCGTCGACGTCCGGCACCTCGGTGGCCGGCGGCAGCGCCTCGACCTGGGCGAGGAGACCGGGGGTGGCGGGCATCCCGTCGAACGCGGTGTCGCGGGGTTCGCGGTCACCGGTCCACAGGTGCGGCGTCACCCCGCGCTCGGCGTCGAACTCGGCGTCCAGTTCGTCGCGTACGGAGGTGTCCTCGCGGGGCGCGGCAGGCCGGGCGTGGCCCGGGGAGACGCCGCCCAGTTCGTCCGGGTCGGTGAGCAGCCGCCGGTAGAGCGCGGAGCGGGCCTGGAGTTCCTCGTGGGTGCCGATGTCGGCGAGCCGGCCGCCGTCGAGGACGGCGATGCGGTCGGCGAGGTTCAGGGTGGAGCGGCGGTGGGCGATCAGCAGGGTGGTGCGGCCCTCCATGACGCGGCTCAGCGCCTCGTGGATCTCGTGCTCGACGCGGGCGTCCACGGCGGAGGTGGCGTCGTCGAGGACGAGCAGCCGGGGGTCGGTGAGGATGGCGCGGGCGAGCGCGACGCGCTGGCGCTGGCCGCCGGAGAGGGTGAGGCCGTGCTCGCCGACGGTGGTGTCGTAGCCGGCGGGCAGCTCCGCGATGAAGCGGTGCGCCTGGGCGGCGCGGGCCGCGGTCTCGATCTCGTCCTGGGTGGCGTCGGGGCGCCCGTAGGCGATGTTGGCGCGGATGGTGTCGGAGAAGAGGAAGGAGTCCTCGGGGACGAGTCCGATCGCGGCGCGCAGCGACTCGGTGGTCAGCTCGCGGACGTCGTGGCCGCCGACGAGGACGGCGCCGTGCGTCACGTCGTAGAAGCGGGGCATCAGCAGCGAGACCGTCGACTTGCCGGAGCCGGAGGTACCGACGACGGCGAGGGTCTCGCCGGCGCGGATCTCGAAGCTCAGCCCGTCGAGGACCGGCCGGCCCTCCTCGTATCCGAACGCCACGTCGTCGAACTCGACGGTGGCGGGCGCGTCGGCGGGCAGGTCCTTGGTGCCGTCCTTGATCGACGGGCGGGTGTCGATGAGTTCGAGGACCCGCTCGGCGCCCGCGCGGGCCTGCTGTCCGACGGTCAGGACGACCGCGAGCATCCGCACCGGTCCGACGAGCTGCGCGAGGTAGGTGGAGAAGGCGACGAAGGTGCCGAGGGTGATCTGGCCGCGCACCGCCAGCCAGCCGCCGACGGCGAGCATCGCGACCTGGCCGAGCGCGGGCACGGCCTGGAGGGCCGGGGTGTACTTGGCGTTCAACCGGATGGTGCGCAGGCGTCCCGCGAAGAGCCGCCGGCCGACCTCGCGCAGCTTGCCGGTCTCCTGGTCCTCCTGGCCGAAGCCCTTGACCACGCGGACGCCGCTGACGGCGCCGTCGACGACGCCCGCCACGGCGGCGGCCTGCGCCTGCGCGTACCAGGTGGCCGGGTGCAGCTTGGAGCGGCTGCGTTTGGCGACGAACCACAGGGCGGGGGCGACGGCCAGCGCGACCAGGGTCAGGGGCAGGGACAGCGAGGCCATGATCCCGAGGGAGATCAGGAAGAGCAGCACGTTCCCGATGGTCATCGGGAGCATGAAGAGCAGGCCCTGGATCAACTGGAGGTCGCTGGTCGCGCGGCCCACGACCTGTCCGGTGGACAGCTCGTCCTGCCGCCGCCCGTCCAGGCGCGTGATCGTCCTGTACATGTCCGTACGGAGGTCGTGCTGGACGTCGAGGGCGAGCCGTCCGCCGTAGTAGCGGCGCACGAAGGTGAAGGCGTAGACGAGGACGGCGGCGCCGACCAGCGCGCCCGCCCAGGGGGCCATGCCGCGGCTGTGGTCGCCGATCACGTCGTCGATGATCACCTTGGTGATCAGCGGGACCACGGCCATCAGGGCCATGCCGCCCAGGGACGACCCGAGTGCGAGCACCACGTCCTTCGGGTACCGCCACGCGTACCCGGCGAGTCGCCGTGCCCATCCCCGTTCCGTCGCCACGCCGGTACCTTCCGTAGATCTCACTCCGCCGGAGGCACCAACACCGGAAGAAGCGGATTTCATCCCTCCGCAACAATTCCGCGCCCGCCCGGCCCGGAGGCCGGACGGGCGGAGGCGGCGAGGGCCGCGCGGTCAGTGCGACGGAAGGGCGGGGAAGGCCTCCCGGGGTGACGACGTCGGCGTGTACCGGTGGGCACTGACGGTGACCGGGACGAGGTCCTTGTGGATGGCCCGGGCGACGCCCTGGATGGTGGCGACGCCGTAGTCCATGGTGCTGTTGCCCTGGGTGAGCACCGTGATCATGTAGTCGTGGCCGCCGCCGTCGAAGGAGCCGACGCTGTGCACCCGCCAGCCGTTCGTGGCGCGCGAGAGCCAGCCGTTCTTGACGTGCACCGCGACCGACGCCGGCGCCCCCGCCGGGGTACCCCAGCGCTGCGAGGAGACGACCTTGCCCATGAGTTTCAGGACGTAGGCGCGCGAGTTGTCGCTCAGCACGGAGTTCTTGGCGGTGAGCAGGGCGAGCAGCTTCTGCTCGTCACGGACCGTGATCTGGGTGAGGCCCCAGTAGCCGTCGGCGCCCGGCTTGGTCTCCGTCATGCCGGCGGCGGCGAGGAAGCCCTTGACCTTCGTGGTGCCGAGCTGCTTCCACAGGGAGGTGGTCGCGTTGTTGTCGGACTGGGTGATCATCGCGGTGGCGAGACTGGTCTCGCGGGACGTCAGGTACCGGTTGTGCTTCTTGGCGTCCCACAGCAGCGTGGCGAGCACGGTCACCTTCACCACGCTGGCCGAGTCGAAGGCGGACGTGCTCCGCAGCGTGCAGGTCGTCCTGGTGCCGCGGTCGTAGAGACCGACCGCGACGGTGCCCTTGCGGCCCGCGAGCGCGGCGGTGATGTCCTTCTGCAGTTTGGCGGCCAGACCGGCCTTGCCCGACGTACAGCTGACGGCGGGCGCCGGCGCGGCGGCGGCGGGAGCCGCGGCGACCGCGAACGGCACGATCACCCCGGCGCCCAGGCTCGCTGCGAGCACACGGGCACCCCGGGATATCCGGTGAGTCATGGAGGCTTCCCATCCCCTTGGACCGATACGAGCGCACCCCCGGCGCGCTCGCCCCAGATGACTCACCGAGGCGAACGAAAGTTGTACGGGCGTTCTGACGACGGGAGCCGCGCGTCCCAGCTGTACGGGTTTTCGGGCGGCGGGGACCGCGTATCCACAGCTCGCCCCCAGCAGGAGCACAGTCCGTACCCATCGGTCCGGGTCATCGTGCGGTGGTGACGTCTGCCACCGATCCCCTGCCCGACGCCCCCACGACCCCCCACGCACCGCCGGAACCCGGCGCGGCCGACCCCGCGGAAGCCGCGCCGGACGCGCCCCGCTGGTCGCTGCCCGTGCTGCTCGCGATTCTCGCGCTGGCCGCGGTGCTGTACTCCTGGAACCTGTCGGCCTCCGGCCTGAACAGCTTCTACAGCGCCGCCGTGCTCAGCGGTACGCAGAGCTGGAAGGCCTGGTTCTTCGGCTCGCTCGACGCGGGCAACTTCATCACGGTCGACAAGCCGCCGCTCGCGCTCATGACCATGGGCCTGTCCTGCCGTGTCCTCGGTTTCGGCACCTGGCAGATGATGGCGCCGATGGTCGCCGCGGCGCTCGGCACGATCTGGATCCTGCACTCCAGCGTGAAGCGCCACTTCGGGCACGCGGCCGCCTCACTCGCCGCGCTCGTCCTCGCCCTCACGCCGATCACGGTCGCCATCAACCGCGACAACAACCCGGACACCCTGCTCGTCCTGCTCATGGCCGGGGCCGCCGCGCTCGGCCTGCGGGCCACCCGTACCGGCCGGCTGCTGCCGCTGCTCGGCTCGGCGGTCTGCTTCGGTCTCGCCTTCAACACCAAGATGCTCCAGGGCTACATCGCCCTGCCCGCCGTCCTCGCCGTGTACCTGTACGCCTCCCGGCTCCCCTGGGCGCGGAAGGTCCGCGACCTGGCGCTCGCCACGGTGACCCTGGTCGTCGCGAGCTTCTGGTGGGCGGCCGCCGTCTCCCTCGTACCGGCCGGGGAGCGCCCGTACATCGGCGGCTCCACCGACGGCTCGGCCTGGGACCTGATCATGGGCTACAACGGCCTGGGCCGGGTGCTGGGCGGCGAGGGCAACGGCGGCGGAGGGGGCGGAGGCGGCGGAGGGACCTTCGCCGGGACCGCCGGCATCGGCCGGATGTTCAACGAGGTCCTCGGCGGCCAGATCTCCTGGCTGCTGCCGTTCGCGGCCATCACGCTCGTCGGCGGCCTCGTGCTGCGCGGGCGGGCCCCGCGCACCGATCCGACCCGCGCCGCGCTGCTGCTGTGGGGCGGCTGGACCGTCCTGCACTACCTGACCTTCAGCATGGCCGAGGGCACCATGCACCCCTACTACACGACCGCGCTCGCCCCCGGCATCGCGGCGCTCACCGGCGCGGGCGGTGTCCTGCTGCTGCGCGCCTTCCGCGGCGGGGACGCCCGCTGGGCGTGGGTGCTGCCCGCGGGCCTGGCGGTCACCGGGATCTGGGCGGTCGTGCTGCTGCGCCGCCCGGACGGCTGGAACGGCTGGCTGTGGCCGGCCGTCGCCGTCGTGACCCTGCTGGCCGTCGGGGGCCTGTTCGCCGGCCGTTCCGGCAACCGTGCCCGGCTGCTGACCGCGTCGGTGGCCGCGGCGGTCGTCGCGGCCCTGGCCGGCCCGGCGGCGTACGCGGTCGCCGAACCCGCGGGCTCGGCCGGCGGCGGCATGGGCGGTACGAACCCGACGGCGGGCCCCACCACGGGCGGCGGCTTCGGCGGCGGTCCCGGCGGCGGCCGGGGCGGCTTCGGCGGCGGAGCCCCCGGCGGCGGACAGGGCGGCCAGGACGCCGAGGCCGGAGGCCCCGGCGGGGGCCAGGCGCCGGGCGGCGAGGCACCCGGCGGGGCAGCGACCGGCGGTGAGGCACCCGGCGACGGCGGCGGCACTCCCCCGAGCGGATTCCCCGGCGGCCAGGAGGGCACGGGGGGCGCGGAGTTCCCCGGCGGCTCCTCCGGCGGCGACGCCGGCGCCGCTCCGGGCGGCGGGGGCGGCGGCATGGGCGGGACGACGAGCACCGCCCTGGTCACCTACCTGGAGAAGCACCAGGACGGCGCCACGTGGCTGCTGGCGGTGTCCAATTCGCAGAGTGCGTCGCAGCTGATCGTCAGCACCGGCGAGCCCGTCATCTCGATGTTCGGCTTCACCGGTTCGGACAAGGCCATGACGCTCACCAGGCTCAAGGAGCTGGTGCGCACGGGCGAGTTGCACTACATCCAGCTCGGCGGGGGCATGGGCGGCGGCGCGGGCGGAGGCAACACGCTCAGTTCGCGGATCACCGCCTGGGTGGAGAAGAACGGCACCGCCGTGAAGGAGAGTGCGTACGAGAAGTCGTCCTCGTCCGCGGCCACTTCGGGCTCGGACTCGGGCGAGTCGTCCGGCTCGGGTTCCTCCGCCGGCTCCGGCACGTCGAACGGCAGCGGCGCGTCGGCGTCGACGCTCTACCGGCTGGACCCCTCCGACCTCGACTGACCCCCGCGGACCCGCTCCTGGGCCGCCAGGAGCGCACCCGCCGCGACGGCCCCCGACCCCTCTCCCGGTCGGGGGCCGTCGTCGCGCCAACTCCCGTGCACACTGCACGGGTTGTTGAATCCCGACACAGAACCGACACCTCGCATTAACCCCGTGCACCGCATGTCCATGCCACGCTCCCGGTTATCCGCTCCATTCAACCCGCGTAGAACGGACACCCCCATGCCCGCCACGCACATACGGCGCTGGAAGACCCTGGCGCTGACGACGTCCGCGGTACTTGTCGGACTCACCCTCCCGGCCATGACCGCGTCCCCCGCGAGCGCGACGAACACCTCGTACGACAGCACGTACTACAAGAACGCGGTCGGCAAGACCGGCACGACCCTCAAGTCCTCGCTGCACACGATCATCAGCAGCCAGACCAAGATCTCGTACTCCGCGGTCTGGAACGCGCTGAAGGCCACCGACCAGGACCCGAACAACAGCAACAACGTGATCCTGCTGTACAGCGGCGTCTCCCGCAGCAAGTCCCTCAACGGCGGGGACGTCGGCGACTGGAACCGTGAGCACACCTGGGCCAAGTCGCACGGCGACTTCGGCGAGGTGACCGGCCCCGGCACGGACCTGCACCACCTGCGCCCGGCGGACGTCCAGGTCAACGGCATCCGCGGCAACCTGGACTTCGACAACGGCGGCAGCGCGGTCACCAACGGCGGCGGCAGCCGCGTGGACTCCGACTCCTTCGAGCCGCGCGACGCGGACAAGGGCGACGTGGCCCGCATGATCCTCTACATGGCCGTGCGCTACGACGGCGGCGACGGGTTCGCCGACCTGGAGCCCGACGAGAAGGTGAACAACGGCAGCGCCCCGTACATCGGCAAGCTGTCCGTGCTGAAGCAGTGGAACGAGCAGGACCCGCCGAGCGCCTTCGAGGAGAAGCGCAACCAGGTCATCTACGACACCTACCAGCACAACCGCAACCCGTTCATCGACCACCCGGAGTGGGTGGAAGCGATCTGGTAGCCCCAACGGTCGCGGTAGCCGCCTGAACTCCCGTAGTGATCACAGGAGTTCAGGCGGCCCGTACGGCCCGCTGTCACCGGATGGTGACAAATCAATGGCCTCAGGGTGTACAACCAGTGACGCCCTGCCCGAGTCGCACTCCGTGGACGCGTCGGACCACCGCGTCCGGAAGACGACGAAAGGCAGCACCTGATGTCCCGAGCACGACGCCGCGACCGTTCCACGCGGCTGACCGCACCCCTGGCCGCCGCCGCCCTGCTGGCCGGGGGAGCCGGCGCCTGGGCCCTCACCGGCGCGACCGCCCAGGCGGCCACCGGATCGGCGGCCGTCCAGGACGACTTCGACAAGGACGGCTACGCCGACCTGGTCGTCGGCGCGCCGGACGCGACCGTGTCGAGCAAGGCCAAGGCCGGGTACGTGGCGATCATGTACGGCTCCGCCGGTGGCCTGTCCACCGCGAACAAGCAGATCGTCAGCCGCTCCACCACGGGCGTGCCCGGCTCGGCCACCGCGAGCCAGCGCTTCGGCTCGACCTTCACCAAGGGCGACCTGGACAAGGACGGCTACACCGACCTCGTGATCGCCGGCGGCACGACGGGCTCGGTCGTCCTGTGGGGCTCCGCCTCCGGGCTCACCGGGGGCACGGCCATCGCCGGGTACGGCGCCGCGCCGCAGGCCGGTGACTTCGACGGCGACGGCACCACCGACCTCGCCCTGTTCTCCGCGCAGACCGTCGGCGGCGACGACCCCACGGGCGCCCCGGCCACCCTGTGGAAGGGCCCCGTCTCCCGCGCCGGAAAGCCGGCCGCCGTTCTCAACATCCTCGACAAGTCCGCCTGGTGGGGCTACGACGAGGACGACGCCTCCTGCGCCACCGGCGGCGGCTGCGAGGAGGACGGCGACTCGATCACCGGCCCCGTCGTCTCCGGCCAGGTCGGCGACGTCAACGGCGACGGCCGGGACGACATCGTCCAGTGGTACTACACCGGTGACGGCACGTGGGGCAACCGCCTGCTGTACGGCAGCCCGACGGGCTTCAAGCGCACCGACGCCCCCGGTGACGGCGTCAGCCAGACCGCGTCGGGCACCGGTGTCGGCGACGTGAACGGCGACGGCTTCGACGACGTCGTCGTCGGCGCCGACGGCTGGAACGACAAGGTGCGGATCGCCTACGGCTCCTCCGCCGGGCTCACCGACCACGTGCAGACCTTCGACCAGGACCTGGCAGGCTTCCCGGGCGTCCAGGAGGAGGGCGACGAACTCGGCTCGGCCGTCTCGGTCGCCGACGTCACCGGTGACGGCTACGCGGACATCGCGCTCGGCGTCGCCGGCGAGGACGTCGCCGGCGTGGTCGACGCCGGCTCGGTCGCGCTCGTGCACGGCGGCGCCTCCGGCGTCACGGGCGCCGGCACCCAGGTCTTCCACCAGGACACCGCGGGCGTGCCCGGCGTCGCCGAGACCGACGACCGGTTCGGCGTGGCCACCGCGCTGCTGGACGTCGACGGCAACGGCCGCCGCGACCTCGCCGCGTCCTCGACCGCCGAGAACGCCTCGGCCGGCGCGGTCTGGGTGCTGCGCGGCACGACGACCGGCCTGACCACCACGTCCGCCCTCGCGTTCGGCCCGAAGACCATCGCGGCGCCCGACGTGAAGGCCCGCTTCGGCGCGTCCCTGCGCTGACCGGCGGCACACGACGGAGCGCCGGGGAGTGTCTCGCACACTCCCCGGCGCTCCCGTGTCTTCGCCGCCGCGTCCGTCCCGGTCAGTCCAGGTGCGTCGGCGCGAACATGCGCAGCACGGCGGGCAGGACGACCACCGAGGGGCCGGGGACGGCCAGCGCCTTGGCCAGGTCCGCCTCCAGCGTCCCGGGGCTGGTGAGAGTGCCCGGCACACCGAACGACTCGGCGAGGGCCACGTAGTCCGGACGGGACAGCTCGGTGGCGGTGGCCTGGCCGAACGCGTCCGTCATGTACTCGCGCAGGATGCCGTAGCCGCCGTCGTCGACGATGAGCCAGGTGACGGGCAGGCCGTACTGCTTCGCCGTCGCCAGCTCGGCGATGGAGTACAGCGCTCCGCCGTCGCCGGACACCGCGAGGACCGGGCGGGAGGGGTCGGCCGCGGCCGCGCCGAGCGCCGCCGGGAAGCCGTAGCCGAGACCGCCGGCGCCCTGGGCGGAGTGCATGGTGTTGGCGCCGCGCGGGTCGAAGGCCGACCAGGCCCAGTAGGCCAGGATCGTCATGTCCCAGAAGGACGGCGAGGTGGCCGGCAGGGCGCGGCGCACGGACGCCAGCACGTCCTGTTCCAGGGTGAGTTCCTGGCCCGCGATACGGTCCGCGACCCGGGCGAGCACCGAGGTCACGCGGTCCGCCGCCGACGGGTCGGGGCGTTCCTCGACCGTCTCCAGGAGCGCGGAGAGCGCGAGGCGGGCGTCCGCGTGGATGCCGAGCGCCGGGTGGTTGGACTCCAGTTTGCCGAGGTCGGCCTCGACCTGGATCACCCGCCCGCGGGGCTTGAACGTGTAGTAGTTCGAGGAGAGTTCACCGAGCCCCGAGCCCACCACGAGCAGGACGTCGGCGTCCTCCAGGAAGTCGGTCGTGTGCCGGTCCTCCAGCCAGGACTGGAGGGACAGCGGGTGCTCCCACGGGAAGGCGCCCTTGCCGCCGAAGGTGGTGACGACCGGCGCGTTCAACGTCTCGGCGAGCAGGCGCAGTTTGCCGGAGGCGTCGGCGCGCACGACACCGCCGCCCGCGATGATCGCGGGGCGCTCGGCCGTGGAGAGCAGGTGGGCGGCCAGCGCGGTGAGTTCGGGGCGCGGGACGACATCCTCCGGGGTGGCGTCCATCGCCGTCACCACGGGCAGGGAGGTCTCGGCGAGGAGGACGTCCTGCGGGATCTCCACCCACACCGGTCCGTGCGGGGCCGTCAGCGCCGACTCCCAGGCCGCGGCGATCGCGGAAGGGATCTGGGACGGCGTACGGACCGTGTGGACGGACTTGACCACGCCCCGGAACGAGGCCTGCTGGTCGGGGAGTTCGTGCAGATAGCCGTGGCGTCCGCCGCCCAGGCCCGCGGTGGGGATCTGGCTGCTGATGGCGAGGACCGGTGCCGAGGCGGCCCGCGCCTCCTGGAGGGCGGCCAGCGAGGTGAGCGCGCCGGGCCCGGTGGAGAGCAGCAGCGGCGCGGCCTCGCCGGTGACCCGGCCGTAGGCGTCCGCCGCGAACCCGGCGTTGTTCTCGACGCGCAGTCCGACGTACTGGAGCGAGGAGCGGCGCAGCGCGTCGAACATGCCGAGCGCGTGCTGGCCGGGCAGCCCGAAGACGGTCGTCGCACCGAGACCGGAGAGGGTCTCCACGACCAGGTCTCCGCCGTTGCGGCCGGGGGGCGGGTTGAGCGCGGCCTCCGTCTGTGCCGCCGAGGGACGGAGCACCAGGTCGTGGTCGTGGGTCACTTGTTCCGGGCCTCCGCGATCTGGCGGGACATGATGGTGGTCAGTTCGTAGGCGGTGTGGGACGCCGCCACGGCGGTGATCTCCGCGTGGTCGTACGCGGGCGCGACCTCGACGACGTCGGCGGAGACCAGGTTGCAGGACGACAGTCCGCGCAGGATCTCCAGGAGTTCGCGGGAGGTCATGCCGCCCGCCTCCGGGGTGCCGGTGCCGGGCGCGTGCGCCGGGTCGAGGCAGTCGATGTCGATGGAGATGTAGAGCGGGCGGTCGCCGATGCGCTGGCGGAGCTGGTCGGCGACCTCGTCGGCGCCGCGGCGGTAGATGTCCGCCGAGGTGACGATGCCGAAGCCCATCTTCTCGTCGTCGGTGAGGTCCTGCTTGCCGTACAGCGGGCCGCGCGTGCCGACGTGCGAGAGCGCCTCGGTGTCGAGGATGCCCTCCTCGACGGCGCGGCGGAACGGGGTGCCGTGGGTGTACTCGGCGCCGAAGTACGTGTCCCAGGTGTCGAGGTGCGCGTCGAAGTGGAGCAGGGCGACCGGGCCGTGCTTCTTGGCCACCGAGCGCAGCAGGGGCAGCGCGATGGTGTGGTCGCCGCCCAGGGTCATCAGCCGGGCGCCGGTGCCGAGCAGTTCGTCGGCGGCGGCCTCGACCGTCTCCACGGCCTCGTTGATGTTGAACGGGTTCGCCGCGATGTCTCCGGCGTCGGCGACCTGGGCGAGGGCGAACGGCGAGGCGTCCTGGGCCGGGTTGTAGGGGCGGAGCAGCCGGGACGCCTCGCGGATGGCGTTGCCGCCGAAGCGGGCGCCCGGCCGGTACGAGACGCCGGAGTCGAACGGCACACCGACCACGGCGACGTCGGCGGTGCCGACCTCGTCGAGGCGCGGCAGCCGGGCGAAGGTCGCGGGGCCGGCGTACCGCGGGACGCGGGACGAGTCGACGGGGCCGCGGGGCGTCTCGTTGCTCATGGGGTGATGCCTTCTTTCCTACGCTTCGTCGCGTATGTACAACTAAGTACAAGTAGTACGACTCTACTGGTGAACCGGGACCGGTTCGGACAAGGGTTCGGCGTCGCGGCCGGCCAGCCGCTCGCGCCAGGTGGCCAGCACCGCGGCGTCGGTCGCGGGCGTGGCCAGCGAGACGATCACGTAGGCGGCCAGGGAGAGGAGCAGCCCGTAGTAGACGGGCTCGTTGGCGAGGATGCCGTACCCGGCCATCAGGCCGATGACGGCGAGACCGCCCACCACGACGGAGGCGAGCGCGCCCTGCGCCGTACCGCGCTTCCACAGCAGTCCGCCGAGGATCGGCACGAGCAGTCCGGCCACGAGCAGGTTGTACGCGACGGTCAGCGCCTCGACGACGTTGTTGAGCGCGATCGCCGTGCCGATCGCCGCGACGCCCATGATCAGGATGAAGACGCGGTTGCCCTTGACCTCGTCGTGTTCGGCGGCGCCGGGCTTCACGGCACCGCGCAGCCGCGACCAGATGTCGTTGTTGGCGACGGTGGCGCAGGCGATGAGCGCGCCCGAGGAGGTGGACATCACGGCGGCGAGCGCCGCGGCGAGCACCAGGCCGCGCACGCCGACGGGGAGTTCGTCCTTGACGATGGTCGCGAAGGCGGTGTCGGCGCTGGGCAGCTTCGGGTACATCACCTTGGCCGCGGTGCCGATGACGGCGCCGGCGACGGCGTAGACCAGGCAGTAGGTGCCGGCGACGGTGCCGCCCCACCTGGCCGTCCTGTCGCTGCGCGAGGTGAACACGCGCTGCCAGATGTCCTGCCCGATCAGCATGCCGAACGTGTAGATGAGGACGTAGGTGAAGATCGTCTCGCCGCCGATGCCCAGCGGGTCGAAGTACTCGGTGGGCAGCTTGGCCTTCATCTCGCTGAACCCGCCCGCCTTGACGACGGCGATGGGCAGCAGCAGGAGCAGCACGCCGATGGTCTTGACGACGAACTGCACCATGTCGGTGAGGGTGATCGACCACATACCGCCGAGCGTCGAGTAGGCGACGACGATCGAGCCGCCGATGATGATCGCGAGCGTCCGGTTCATGTCGAAGAGGACGTCGAAGATCGTGGCGTACGCGATGGTCGAGGTGACCGCCAGCATCAGGGTGTACGCCCACATGACGACACCGGAGATGACGCCGGCCCGGCCGCCGTAGCGCAGGTCGAGCATCTCGGAGACGGTGTAGACCTTCAGGCGGGCGATGCGGGCGGAGAAGAAGACGCTGAGGGCCAGCAGGCCGAGGCCGATGGTGAAGACCATCCAGGCCCCGGAGAGGCCGTACTGGTAGCCGAGCCCGACGCCGCCGATGGTGGACGCGCCGCCGAGCACGATGGCGGCCATGGTGCCGGAGTACATGGCGGGCCCGAGGCGCCGCCCCGCCACGAGGAAGTCGCTCTTGGACTTGGCGCGGCGCATGCCCCACCAGCCCATGGCCAGCATGCCGGCCAGATAGACGACGATCACTGCGTAGTCGATGGCCATGGGTGTCCTCCGGGCTCTCGGTGGCGTGTCGTGCGGGTGGTGGGGGGCGAGCCGGCGACTGATCGCGGGGACATCCGCCCGTACCCACGGCTGCCGGTCCGGACCGACACTAGGTGGCCGGAAAGCGACTGCGAAGTGTACGTTTCATCCATTCGATCCGAACGGGATGGAGGAACCGTCCACCGTGCCGGACCCGCAGTCACCGTCAGCCCCGTCCGTCCCCGCCGTCCCGCCGACTCCCCCGGTGGCGCTGTCGGCGCTCCTCGCCCGCGAGGACCTGGGCCTGCGGCAGATCGCCGGTCCCGCCGGGCCCGGCACCGTGATCCGCTGGGCGCACACCTCGGAGATGTCCGACCCGTATCCCTACCTGCTGGGCGGCGAACTGCTGCTGACCGCCGGGGTCCACGTCCCTCAGCCGCCCGCGGGTCCGGACGGCACCACCCGCACCGGGGACGCCGGAAGCCTGCGGGGGTATTTCGACGCCTACGTGTCCCGCATCGTCGCGGCGGGCGGGGCGGCTCTCGGCTTCGGACTGGCGCCGGTGCACGACCGGGTGCCGCCCGCGCTGGTCGCGGCCTGCGACGCCCACGGTCTGCCTCTGCTGGAGGTGCCGCCCCGGACGACGTTCTCCGGGGTCGCCCGCGCCGTGTGGCAGCTCATGGCGCAGGCCCGGCTGGCGGAACTGCGGCGGGTGACCGAGGCGCAGCAGAGCCTCGCGGCAGCGGCGGCCCGCCCTGATCCGGTCCCGGCCGTGCTCCGGCAGCTCGCCCAGCGGGTGGGCGGCCTCGCGGTGCTGTACGGCCCGGAGGGCACGGAACTGGCCCGGACCGGCAGGATCCCGGACCCGTCCTCGACCGAGGGCATCTCCGGGCGAGGCGCCACGAGGTCCACCTCCCCGGCGGGCTCGGCGGCCACCGCCACCGGCAACCCCGCGGCCACCCCCGCGAGCTCTCCCGGCTCCCGGCCCAGCGCGTCCGCGAGCACCCGCGCAAACCCGCCCCCCGCCGGGGGGCCCGCGGCCGGGTCGGCCGACGCGCGTGTCACCGTGACGCCTCCCGAGGCCGCCCTCGCCGAGCTTGCCGGGGTCGTCCGGCCGGCCGCCGGACCGGGTGGCGCCGCCCCCGTCCCGTCCCCCACGCCCTCCTCCGCCACCGACACCGTCGGCGGTGTCCACCTCGCCGCCTACGCGCTCGGCAGCGGTCAGGGGTTCGTGCTCGGCGTCGCCGCGCCGCGCCGCGACCCCGGTGACCACACGATCGCCTCCGTGGCGTCCGTGCTGCTCTCGCTCCTGACCGGGGAGCAGCAGAGCGGCAGCGGTGCGGCCCGGTCGGCGGCTCTGGTGCGGATGCTGCTCGGTGCCGCGCCCGAGGCGGTGGCGCCGCTCCTCGGCGGCGAACGGTGGACCGTCGTGCACGCGTGCCGCAGCAGCGAAGGGCCCGCCCCGGACGCCGTCACCGCCACCGCGCTCGGGGCCGCCCTCGGCACCGCCCTGGTCGACGTGGACGGTGACGTCGTCCGCGTCCTCGTCCCCGGTGACCGCGCGCCGGCCGAGCAGCCGGGCTGGACCTGCGGGGTCAGCGCGCCCGCCGGCCCGGACGCCTGGGCGTCCGCCGACACGCAGGCCGCCCGCGCGCTGGCCCGGGCCCGGGCGACCCGCACCGCCCTGGTCCGGCACGGCGACCGTCCCGCGCTCGCCGATCTCCTCGCGGCGGTCGACGCCGAGGCCCACGCCCTCGCTCTTCTCGCGCCGATCGCCGGGACGCCCGCGCTGACCGAGACCCTGCGTGCCTGGCTCTCCCTGCACGGCAGTTGGGACCGGACGGCGGTGGCCCTCGCCGTCCACCGCAACACCGTCCGCCAACGCATCGCCCGCTGCTCGGCGTTGCTGGGGGCGGACCTCGACGACCCGGACGTACGGATGGAGTTGTGGTTCGCGCTCAGAGCGGGGTGAGGCACGGACCGCCGACGGTCCGGAGAACCCCGCTCCCGCGAACTCACCAGTCCCGCGGGGCGATCAGCTCCTCCACGTCCGCGGCGGCGAATCCGTACGCCGAGGCCACGAACCAGAAGTCCTCCGCTATCTCCTCGCGGGCGACCGTCTCGATCTCGCTGTCCGCCTCCTCGAAGGCGTCCTGCAGCGCGTTGAACTCCTCGGTCGCCGCGTGGGTGAGCGCGTACAGCGCCGCGAGGTCCGCGGGGCGCTCCGCCTCGATCCGCTCGCACAGGCCGAGCAGGACGGCCCGGCCGCGGTCGAGCACGTGGTCCGGGTAGTACGCGTCGCCGTACAGCCTGCGGAGGAACGCGTGCTCCCCCACCTGAACATTGGTGACCGCCACTGCTTCCCCCCGTCCGTCGGACATCACTCGACCCGTGGGGAAGATCCTGCACCACGCCACTGACAACGGGCCCCGCCCGGACTCCGGTCGCACCGGGGCCCGGCGCCGCACCGGCCCCTGCGCCCGAGTGACGCATGTCCCAGCGACCGGGACGGCCGCGCCCCGGACGGGAACCCACCGGCACAATGGTGGTATGCCGATACCCGGGACTCCCAGCCGCGCCGAACTTGTCGACCATCTCGTGAAGACCCGCATCGCGGGCGATGTCGCCACCCCCCGCGAGAACAACCTCTCCCACTACCGCAAGTTGGCCAACGGCGAGCGCAACTGGTGGCTCGGCCTGGAGCTCGGCGACCGCTGGACCGACGAGCAGGACGTGCTCGCGGTGATGGCGGAGCGGGTCGGTGTCAACGACGACCCGGAGTTCCGGTACGGGCAGGACACCATCGACCCCGAGCTGACCGTGGACGGTCTGGACCGCCTCGCGGCCCGGCTGCGCAAGGCGGCCGAGGGGCGGCAGCGGGTGCTGTTCGCGACCGGCCACCCCGGCGGTCTGCTCGATGTGCACCGGGCCACGGCCGCCGCGCTGCGCGCCGCCGGCTGCGAGATCGTGGTGATCCCGGAAGGCCTCCAGACGGACGAGGGCTACGTCATGCAGTTCGCGGACGTCGCCATGCTGGAGCACGGGGCCACGCTGTGGCACACCCACTCCGGTGAGCCGATGCGCGCGATCCTCGACGGCCTGGCGCGCGAGGGACGGCCGCTGCCCGACCTGGTCGTCGCCGACCACGGATGGGCGGGCCGCGCGGGCCAGCAGGGCGTGGACTCCGTGGGGTACGCCGACTCCAACGACCCGGCCCTGTTCCTCGCCGAGGCGGAGGGCACCGTCCAGGTCGTGGTCCCGCTCGACGACCACGTCGTCAGCCCGCGCCACTACGACCCGATGACCGCGTATCTGCTGAAGGAAGCCGGCCTGGCGTAGCGCCCGGCATGCCGTACGGCACACGCGCGTGGCGCCGGATCCCCGGGTGAACGGTCCGAGCCCGGTCACGGCCAGGGGTTCAGGCCCTCCGCGCGGCGCTGGGCGTACCCCGGCGTCGGGTCCAGGTAGACCCGGATCACCGAGGGGAACACCGCCCGGAGCCGGTCCTCGGCCTGTTCGCAGGCCCACTCGATCTGGGCCGCCGTCGACACGTCCCGGAAGTCGACCTTGGCGGCCACGAGTGCCTCGCGCGGCCCCTGCACGAGCGTGGTCAGCTCCAGGACGGCCTCCACATGCTCGACCGCCAGCAGCTCCGCCCGGATCCGCTCCCGCATCGCCTTGGGCAGCGGCCGTCCGATGAGGAGTTCCGCGTTGGACCGCCCGAGCACCCAGGCGACGTAGAGCAGCAGCACGCCGATGAGGAGCGAGGCGACGCCGTCCCAGACGCCCGAGCCGGTGAGCTGGCCGCCCAGCAGGCCGCCCGCGGCGAGCACCAGGCCGACCAGCGCCGCCGAGTCCTCCAGGACGACGGCCTTCACGGCGGTGTCCGGCGTGTGCCGCAGGTAGTGCTTGAACGTGGTGTCGACGCGGGCGGCCTCCCCGCGGGCCTGCCGCAGTCCCGTCCGCAGGGAGAAGCCCTCCAGCAGGAAGGCGACACCGAGCACGATGTACGAGACGAGGGGGTTGCCCAGCTCCTCCCCCGCGACCAGGGTGTGGATGCCGTCGTAGATCGAGAAGACCGCGCCGCCGACGAAGGTGGCGACGGCGGCGAGCAGCGCCCAGATGTAGCGCTCGGGGCCGTAGCCCAGCGGATGCTCCTCGTCGGCCGGTTTCTCGCTGCGTTTCAGGGCCGTGAGCAGCAGGAGTTCCGTGACCGTGTCGGCGACCGAGTGCGCGGCCTCCGACAGCATCGCGCTGGATCCGCTGATGATGCCGGCGACCGCCTTGGCGAGGGCGATCCCGAGATTGGCGACGGCGGCGACGATCACCGTGGCGACGCTCTCGCCCCCGCCGTCCGGCCCCGCCGCTTCGTCCCGCGCTGCTTCAGTCATGCCCCAGTCTTACCGGCGAAAGGGCTGGCGCGGGACGCGGACCACACCTTCCTGGATCACCGAGATGGCCAGCCGGCCGTCCCGGGTGTAGATGCGGGCCTGGCCGAGACCCCGGCCGCCGGACGCGGACGGCGACTCCTGGTCGTACAGGAGCCATTCGTCGGCGCGGAACGGGCGGTGGAACCACATCGCGTGGTCCAGGGACGCCCCGACGACGTCCCCGGTCACCCAGCCGCCGCGCCCGTGCGCGAGGAGGATCGAGTCGAGGAGGGTCATGTCGGAGACGTAGGTGGCGAGGACGACGTGCAGCAGCGGCTGGTCGACGGCGCCGTCGAGTTTGCCGTTGGTGCGGAACCACACCTGGGAGCGCGGTTCGCGGACCTCGCCGACGGTGCCGTACGGCGGTGCGTCGACATAGCGCAGGTCGACGGACTCGCGTGTCTCCAGAAGGCGTTCCAGGACGTCGGATCCGGAGAAGCGGTCGGCGTACCGGGGCAGCAGTTCGGCGGCCGTGGGCAGCGTCTCGGGGTCGGGCGCGGGCGGCATCGCCGCCTGGTGCTCCAGTCCCTCCTCGTACGTCTGGAAGGACGCGGAGAGGTGGAAGATCGGCTGTCCGTGCTGGACGGCGACCACCCGGCGGGTGGTGAAGGACCGTCCGTCACGGATGCGGTCCACGGTGTAGACGATGGGGGCGCCCGGGTCGCCCGCCCGCAGGAAGTAGGCGTGCAGGGAGTGGGCGTGCCGGTCCCCGGGGACCGTGCGCCCGGCGGCGACCAGTGCCTGCGCCGCCACCTGCCCGCCGAAGACGCGGGGGACGACGGCCGAACGGGACCGGCCGCGGAAGATGTCCTCCTCGATCCGCTCGAGGTCGAGCAGATCGAGGAGGGACTGAAGTGCCTCGCTCATGGGGCAGTTGTACCGTGCAGTCGTTTCGCGGGCCTTACAGGCCCATGTTCTTGGCGATGATCGTCTTCATGATCTCGCTGGTGCCGCCGTAGATGCGGTTGACCCGGTTGTCCGCGTACAGGCGGGCGATCGGGTACTCGTTCATGAAGCCGTAGCCGCCGTGCAGTTGGAGGCAGCGGTCGATGACGCGGTGCGCGACCTCGGTGCAGAACAGCTTGGCGCTGGCGGCCTCGGCGGGGGTCAGCTCGCCCGCGTCGAGGGCCTCCAGGGCACGGTCGGCGACGGCCTCGGCCGCGTCCACCTCGGCCTGACAGGCGGCCAGCTCGAACTTGGTGTTCTGGAAGGACGCGACGGGCTTGCCGAAGACGGTGCGCTCCTGGACGTACTCCTTGGCGAACCGGACGGCGGCCTTGGCCTGCGCGTAGGCGCCGAAGGCGATGCCCCAGCGCTCGGAGGCGAGGTTGTGGCCGAGGTAGGAGAAGCCCTTGTTCTCCTCGCCGAGCAGGTCCTCGACGGGCACCTTCACGTCGACGAACGCCAGCTCGGCGGTGTCGGAGGTCTTCAGGCCGAGCTTGTCGAGCTTGCGGCCGATGGAGTAGCCCTCGGCCTTGGTGTCCACGGCGAACAGCGAGATGCCGAAGCGGCGGTCGTCGGCGGTGGGCGCGGAGGTGCGCGCGCAGACGATCACGCGGTCGGCGTGCACGCCACCGGTGATGAAGGTCTTGGAGCCGTTGAGGACGTAGTGCGTGCCGTCCTCGGAGAGCTTGGCGGTGGTCTTCATGCCCGCGAGGTCGGAGCCGGTGCCCGGCTCGGTCATCGCGAGGGCCCACATCTCCTCGCCGGTGACGAACTTCGGCAGGAAGCGCTTCTTCTGCTCGTCGGTGGCGAGCGTCTTGATGTAGGGCAGGCCGAGCAGCACGTGCACGCCCGAGCCGCCGAACTGGACACCGGCGCGCGCGGTCTCCTCGTACATCACGGCTTCGAACTTGTAGGAGTCGATGCCGGCGCCGCCGAACTCCTCGTCGACGCGGATGCCGAAGACGCCCAGCTCGGCGAGCTTGTGGTAGAAGTCGCGCGGCGCCTGGCCGGCGGCGAACCACTCGTCGTAGACCGGGACGACCTCGGCCTCGATGAAGGCGCGCAGGGTCTCCCGGAACGCCTCGTGGTCCTCGTTGAACACAGTACGGCGCACCGCCGCCACCTCCGCCTGAATATCTGGGTCATGTCTAAGCGCTTGCTCAGATATCAGGTTACCCGCCGGTCACGACGGACGCCAGGGGCCACCCTCCGAGACGCTCGTCACGCGCCCGGCGACGCGGCGGCCGCCCCGAAGGCACCCCGGGCCATCCGGTGCAGCAGCCCGGCCGTCACCGCGCGCCCCGGGAGTGCGCCGGGGCGCCCCAGGTGCGGGGTCGAGTTCAGCAGGCCGAAGACCGAGTGCACGGCCGACCGGGCGGCGGGCTCGGCCAGCTCCGGGTACACCTCGCGGACCACCTCCACCCACAGCTCGACGTACTGGCGCTGGAGCTGGCGCACGAGCTTGCGGTCGCTGTCCCGCAGCCGGTCCAGCTCACGGTCGTGCAGGGTGATCAGGGGGCGGTCGTCGAGCGCGAAGTCGATGTGCCCCTCGATGAGCGAGTCGAGCAGCGCCTCCGCGCCTCCGTCGGCCTCGGCCACGCGGCGTTTGCCGCCGGTGAGGAGCTGGCCGCTGATGCCCACCAGCAGCTCGGCGAGCATCGCGTCCTTGCCCGGGAAGTGCCGGTACAGCCCGGGGCCGCTGATGCCGACCGCGGCCCCTATCTCGTCCACGCCCACACCGTGGAAGCCGCGCTCGGCGAAGAGCCGGGCCGCCTCCTTGAGGATCTGCTCGCGGCGGGTGGGGGCGTCGGTTCTCATGGCCATACAAGTGATTCTAGACAGGGAGGTTAGCGGTCGTTAACCTGAAGGAAATGCGTTAACGCTCATTAACTGGTCGACCACTGGTGAGGGGACCGCAGGATGCACGAGGCACCGGAGCTGACGAGCGCGGCCGATCCCGCGTCGGAGGCCTGGCGGGCCAACGAGGCCGCGCACCGCGCGCTGGGCGAGGAGCTGCGCCAGAAGCTGGCCGCGGCGCGGCTCGGCGGCGGCGAGAAGGCGCGCGCCCGGCACACCGCGCGCGGGAAGCTGCTGCCCCGCGACCGCGTGGACACCCTCCTCGACCCCGGCTCGCCGTTCCTGGAGCTGGCGCCGCTCGCCGCCGACGGGATGTACGACGGGCAGGCCCCGGCCGCCGGCGTCGTCGCGGGGATCGGCAGGGTCAGCGGCCGTGAATGCGTGATCGTCGCCAACGACGCCACGGTCAAGGGCGGCACGTACTACCCGATGACGGTGAAGAAGCACCTGCGCGCCCAGGAGGTCGCGCTGGAGAACCGCCTGCCGTGCATCTACCTCGTGGACTCCGGGGGCGCCTTCCTGCCGATGCAGGACGAGGTGTTCCCCGACCGCGACCACTTCGGGCGGATCTTCTACAACCAGGCGCGGATGTCCGGCGCGGGCATCCCGCAGATCGCCGCCGTCCTCGGCTCCTGCACGGCGGGCGGGGCGTACGTCCCGGCGATGAGCGACGAGGCCGTGATCGTCCGCGGTCAGGGCACGATCTTCCTCGGCGGTCCGCCGCTGGTGAAGGCCGCCACCGGCGAGGTCGTCACGGCCGAGGAGCTGGGCGGCGGCGAGGTGCACGCACGCGTGTCGGGCGTCGCCGACCACCTAGCGGAGGACGACGCGCACGCGCTGCGGATCGTCCGCACCATCGCGGCCACCCTCCCCGCGCGCGGGGAGCTGCCCTGGTCCGTGGAGCCGTCGGTCGAGCCCAAGGTCGATCCGTTCGGGCTGTACGGCGCGGTGCCGGTCGACTCCCGCACCCCCTACGACGTACGCGAGGTCATCGCGCGCGTGGTCGACGGTTCCCGATTCGCCGAGTTCAAGGCCGAGTTCGGGCAGACCCTGGTCACCGGGTTCGCCCGGATCCACGGCCACCCGGTCGGCATCGTCGCGAACAACGGCATCCTCTTCTCCGAGTCGGCCCAGAAGGGCGCCCACTTCATCGAGCTGTGCGACCAGCGCGGCATCCCGCTGGTGTTCCTCCAGAACATCTCGGGCTTCATGGTCGGCCGCCAGTACGAGGCCGGTGGCATCGCCAAGCACGGCGCCAAGATGGTGACGGCCGTCGCCTGCACACGCGTGCCGAAGCTGACCGTCGTGATCGGCGGGTCGTACGGCGCGGGCAACTACTCGATGTGCGGCCGGGCGTACTCGCCGCGCTTCCTGTGGATGTGGCCCGGCGCGAAGATCTCCGTGATGGGCGGCGAGCAGGCCGCCTCGGTCCTCGCCACGGTCAAGCGCGACCAGCTGGAGGGACGCGGCGAGTCGTGGCCGGCCGAGGACGAGGAGGACTTCAAGGCGCCGATCCGTCAGCAGTACGAGCGCCAGGGAAACGCCTACTACGCGACGGCCCGCCTCTGGGACGACGGCGTGATCGACCCGATGGAGACCCGGCAGGTCCTGGGACTCGCCCTGACCGCCTGTGCCAACGCGCCCCTGGGTGACCCCCAGTTCGGCGTCTTCCGGATGTGAGGGGACCCATGTTCGACACGGTGCTTGTGGCCAACCGGGGCGAGATCGCCGTACGCGTCATCCGCACGCTGCGCGCGCTCGGCGTGCGCTCGGTGGCCGTCTTCTCGGACGCCGACGCCGACGCGCGGCACGTCCGGGAGGCCGACACGGCCGTTCGGATCGGGCCGGCGCCCGCGTCCGAGAGTTATCTGTCGGTGGAGCGGCTGCTGGAGGCGGCGGCCAGGACCGGCGCCCAGGCCGTCCACCCGGGGTACGGCTTCCTCGCCGAGAACGCCGCCTTCGCGCAGGCCTGCGCGGACGCCGGACTCGTGTTCATCGGGCCCTCCCCCGAGGCGATCTCCCTCATGGGCGACAAGATCCGCGCCAAGGAGACGGTGAAGAAGGCCGGGGTCCCGGTCGTCCCCGGCTCCTCCGGCAGCGGTCTGACGGACGCCGAACTGATCGAGGCGGCCCACGAGATCGGCGTGCCGGTGCTCCTGAAGCCGAGCGCGGGCGGCGGCGGCAAGGGCATGCGCCTGGTCCGCGACGCCGGCGCCCTGCCCGACGAGATCGCCGCGGCCCGCCGCGAGGCGCGCGCCTCCTTCGGCGACGACACCCTGCTCGTCGAGCGCTGGGTGGACCGCCCGCGGCACATCGAGATCCAGGTCCTCGCGGACGGGCACGGCCGGGTGGTGCACCTGGGCGAGCGCGAGTGCTCGCTCCAGCGCCGCCACCAGAAGATCATCGAGGAGGCGCCCAGCGTGTTCCTCGACCCCGCCACCCGGGCCGCGATGGGCGAGGCGGCCGTCCAGGCGGCCCGCTCCTGCGGCTACCGCGGCGCGGGCACGGTCGAGTTCATCGTCCCGGGCGGCGACGCGTCGTCGTACTACTTCATGGAGATGAACACCCGCCTCCAGGTGGAGCACCCGGTCACCGAGCTGGTCACCGGCCTCGACCTCGTCGAGTGGCAGCTGCGGGTCGCCGCCGGGGAGCCGCTCCCCTACGAGCAGGACGACATCACCCTCACCGGGCACGCCGTGGAGGCCCGGATCTGCGCCGAGGACCCCGCGCGCGGCTTCCTCCCCTCCGGCGGCACGGTGCTCGCGCTGCGCGAGCCCCAGGGCGACGGAGTGCGCACCGACTCGGGCCTCTCGGAGGGCACCGAGGTCGGCAGCCTCTACGACCCGATGCTCTCCAAGGTCATCGCGTACGGCCCCGACCGGCCGACGGCGCTGCGCCGGCTGCGGGCCGCCCTCGCCGACACGGTCACCCTCGGCGTCCAGACCAACGCGGGCTTCCTGCGCCGGCTGCTGGCCCACCCGGACGTGGTGGCCGGCGACCTGGACACCGGTCTGGTCGAGCGCGAGGCGGCCGGCCTGGTCCCGGACGGGGTGCCGGAGGAGGTGTACGAGGCGGCCGCCGCCGTGCGGCTCGCCGAGCTGACCCCGGCGGGCGACGGCTGGACCGACCCGTTCTCCGTGCCGACCGGCTGGCGGCTGGGCGGCACGCCCAAGCCGGCCGCCTTCTCGCTGCGGGTCCTCGACCCCGTCGAGTACACCCCGCGCGGCACCCACACGGTCGGCGAGGGACAGGTATCGGTGACCCTGGACGGGGTGCGCCACACCTTCCACCGCGCCGCCGACTGGATCGGCCGCGACGGCGACGCCTGGCACGTCCGCGACCACGACCCGGTGGCCGCGTCGCTGACCGGCTCCGCGCACGCCGGGGCCGACTCGCTGACCGCCCCGATGCCGGGCACGGTGACCGTCGTGAAGGTCGCCGTCGGCGACGAGGTGACCGCCGGGCAGAGCCTGCTGGTGGTCGAGGCGATGAAGATGGAGCACGTCATCTCCGCGCCGCACGCCGGCACCGTCAGCGAGCTGGACGTCACGCCGGGCACCACGGTCGCCATGGACCAGGTCCTCGCGGTCGTCACCCCTGCCGAGGAGGCGGAGACAGCATGAGCACGTCCGAACTGGGCCTGCCGATGGCCGTACCGGCGCAGGACCTGCCCGCCCGGGTGCGGATCTACGAGGTCGGCGCGCGCGACGGTCTGCAGAACGAGAAGGCGACCGTGCCGACCGAGGTCAAGGCGGAGTTCATCCGCCGTCTCGCCGACGCGGGACTGACCACCATCGAGGCGACGAGCTTCGTGCACCCCAAGTGGGTTCCCCAACTGGCCGACGCCGAGCAGCTGTTCCCTCAGGTGTCCGGCCTTCCGGTGACGCTCCCCGTCCTCGTGCCGAACGAACGCGGGCTGGACCGGGCGCTCGCGCTCGGCGCCCGGCACGTGGCCGTCTTCGCCAGCGCGACGGAGTCCTTCGCCAAGGCCAACCTGAACCGCGGCCTCGACGAGGCGCTCGCCATGTTCGATCCGGTGGTGCGCCGAGCGAAGGACGAACACCTCACGGTCCGCGCCTACGTGTCGATGTGCTTCGGCGACCCGTGGGAGGGCCCGGTCCCGGTCCACCAGGTCGTCCGGGTCTGCAAGGCGCTCATGGACATGGGCGCCGACGAGCTGAGCCTCGGCGACACGATCGGCGTGGCCACCCCCGGCCATGTGCAGTCCCTGCTCGCCGAGCTGAACGCGGAGGGCGTACCGACCAGCTCGATCGGCGTGCACTTCCACGACACCTACGGCCAGGCGCTCTCCAACACCCTGGCCGCCCTCCAGCACGGCGTCAGCACCGTCGACGCCTCCGCGGGCGGCCTCGGCGGCTGCCCGTACGCGAAGTCCGCGACCGGCAACCTCGCCACCGAAGACCTCGTGTGGATGCTCCAGGGCCTCGGTATCGACACCGGGGTCGACCTCGGCCGCCTCACCGCCACCAGCGTGTGGATGGCCGGACAACTGGGCCGACCCAGCCCGTCCCGCACCGTCAAAGCCCTCTCCCACCAGGAGTGATCCTCATGTCCCTGGACCACCGTCTCTCCCCCGAACTCGAGGAACTCCGCCGCACGGTGGAGGAGTTCGCGCACGACGTCGTCGCCCCCAAGATCGGTGACCTCTACGAGCGGCACGAGTTCCCGTACGAGATCGTGCGGGAGATGGGCCGCATGGGCCTGTTCGGGCTGCCGTTCCCGGAGGAGTACGGCGGCATGGGCGGCGACTATCTCGCCCTCGGCGTCGCCCTGGAGGAGCTGGCGCGGGTCGACTCGTCCGTGGCCATCACGCTGGAGGCGGGCGTCTCGCTGGGCGCCATGCCCATCCACCTGTTCGGCACGGAGGCCCAGAAGGCCGAGTGGCTGCCCCGGCTCTGCTCCGGTGAGATCCTCGGCGCGTTCGGCCTGACCGAGCCGGACGGCGGCTCGGACGCGGGCGCGACCCGTACGACGGCGCGGCTCGACCCCGACACCGACGAGTGGGTCATCAACGGCAGCAAGTGCTTCATCACCAACTCCGGTACGGACATCACCGGCCTGGTGACGGTCACCGCGGTCACCGGGCGCAAGCCCGACGGCCGGCCGCAGATCTCCGCGATCATCGTCCCCTCGGGCACCCCGGGCTTCACGGTCGCGGCGCCGTACTCGAAGGTCGGCTGGAACGCCTCCGACACCCGCGAGCTGTCCTTCGCCGACGTGCGCGTGCCCGCGGCGAACCTGCTGGGCGAAGAGGGCCGCGGCTACGCCCAGTTCCTGCGCATCCTGGACGAGGGCCGCATCGCCATCGCCGCGCTCGCGACGGGGCTCGCGCAGGGCTGCGTCGACGAGTCGGTCACGTACGCGAAGGAACGGCACGCGTTCGGGCGCCCGATCGGCGCCAACCAGGCGATCCAGTTCAAGATCGCCGACATGGAGATGAAGGCCCACATGGCCCGCGTCGGCTGGCGCGACGCCGCGTCCCGCCTCGTCGCGGGCGAGCCGTTCAAGAAGGAGGCGGCGATCGCCAAGCTGTACTCCTCCACGATCGCCGTCGACAACGCCCGTGACGCCACCCAGGTCCACGGCGGCTACGGCTTCATGAACGAGTACCCGGTGGCCCGCATGTGGCGCGACTCCAAGATCCTGGAGATCGGCGAGGGCACCAGCGAGGTCCAGCGCATGCTGATCGCCCGGGAGTTGGGGCTCACGGGCTGATCCGTCGGCGGCCTCGGCGAGGACGGTCCGGCGCGGGCGGTCCGGCGCGGGCGGTCCGCCGTGTTCCGCCCGGTACGTCCGACCGCGGAGCACCCCGGCCCGCTGGACAGATGGTGAGGTTAGGCTAACCTATCCTCGAACTTGTCCGGCGGGCGTCCCCGCCCCGTGCCGAAAGCAGTCACCCTCATGCCCAACGCCCGTGCCACCCACCTCACCCGTCGCGGCATCCTCGCCGCGGGCGGCGCCCTCGGCCTCGGTGCCGTCCTCGCCGCCTGTGGCGACGACGACGCCTCGAAGAACGGTGGCTCGGACGCGACGAAGGCCGCCGCCAAGTCCGGCCCGTGGACGTTCAAGGACGACCGCGGCACGACGGTGAGGCTGGACAGGACCCCGGCGAACATCGTCGCCTTCACCGGTGTCGCCGCCGCCCTGTTCGACTACGGCATCGAGGTCAAGGGTGTGTTCGGCCCGACCAGGACCAAGGACGGCAAGGCCGACGTCCAGGCCGGCGACATGGACATCAGCAAGGTGACCCTTCTCGGCAACGAGTGGGGCCAGTTCAACATCGAGAAGTACGCGGGCCTGGCTCCCGACGTCCTGATCTCCACGATGTTCGACAGCGCCGGCACCCTCTGGTACGTCCCCGAGGAGTCCAAGGACAAGATCCTCAAGCTGGCCCCCAGCGTCGGCGTCTCCGTCTTCGACACGCAGATGCCGCAGCCGCTCCAGCGGATGCTCGCCCTGGCCGAGTCGCTCGGCGCCGACGTGAAGTCCGCGAAGATCGTCGAGGCGAAGAAGACGTTCGAGACGGCCGCCGAGCGGCTGCGCAAGGCCGCCAAGGCCCGCCCGGAGATCAAGGTCCTCGCCGGCAGCGCGAGCCAGGACATCTTCTACGTGTCCGGCTCGAACCTCTCCATCGACCTGGAGTACTTCAAGGCCCTCGGCGTGAACATCGTCGAGCCCTCCGCCAAGGCCCTGAAGGCCAGCGGCGGCTGGTTCGAGAACCTGAGCTGGGAGAACGTCGACAAGTACCCGGCCGACATCATCATCATGGACGACCGCACCTCGACCATCCAGCCGGCCGACATCACCGAGGCCACCTGGAAGAAGCTGCCCGCCGTCAAGGCCGGCCAGGTCATCGCGCGCACGCCCGAGCCGATCCTGTCGTACGACAAGTGCACCCCGATCCTCGACAAGCTCGCCGAGGCCATCGAGAACGCGAAGAAGGTCGCCTGACACCCCCACCGTGATCCCCTGACAATCACTCAGGAGCACTCATGACGACGGCCGTAGCCGCCCCGTTCCGTTTCTTCTCCCTCCGGGTCGTACGGACGAGGCGGCTCGGTCCGTCTCTGGTCCGGGTGACCTTCGGCGGGCCCGACCTGGAGGCGTTCCACTCCGACGGACGCGACCAGTCCCTCTCCCTCTTCCTGCCGCACCCAGGCCAGAGCGAGCCGGCCGTGCCGGTCGAGCTCGGCGACGGCTGGTGGCAGGGATGGCGCGAACTCCCCGACGACGTACGCGCCGTGATGCGCTCGTACACCCTGCGCTCGCTGCGCCGCGGGCCCGGCGTGCCCACCGAGGTCGACATCGACTTCGTGCTGCACGGCACGGACCCGGGTGCGGCGGTCCCCGCCGGGCCCGCCTCGCGCTGGGCGTCCGGCGCGCGGGCCGGAGACCGGGTCGTCCTGCTCGGCCCCGCCCTCGCGGACAACCGGGCCATCCGCTTCCGGCCGCCGGCCGACACCGACCTGGTGGTCCTGTGGGGCGACGAGACGGCCCTCCCCGCCGCCTGCGCCATCCTCGAGTCGCTCCCGGCGGGCCTGCGCGTCCGGGCCTGGCTGGAGGTCCAGCACGCCGGCGACATCCTGGAACCGGCGACCGCGGCCGACGCCGAGATCACCTGGCTCGTGCGGGACGAACGCTCCGACGCGAGACCGCCGAGCTCCTCCCTGGCGCTCGACGCCCTGCGGGCAGCTCAACTCCCGGCCGCGCGGGCCCCGTACGCCTGGATCGCGGGCGAGTCCGGCCGCGTGAGGGAACTGCGCCGCCATCTCGTGCGCGAACGCGGCATCGACCGCGGGCGCGTCACCTTCGTGGGGTACTGGCGACAGGGGCTGACGGAGGAACAACTGCGGGAGCGGGCCGACTAGTCCGGGCTGCTCGACCGCGGCGCCTCCCGGCAGTCCGGACCGAGACGTGCCGCACGAAAGACACAGGTGAGGCGGGGTCGCCCGATCGACTTAGGTTAGGCTAACCTAAGTTGAACGTCGCGACCCGCCCTTTCTCCTGTCCCGCTCGGACTCTCCCCCGCACGGAGGACCCCCACATGCGCTCGCACCTGCTCAACGACACCACCGCGGACCGGTATCGCCGCTCCGTGACCGAAGGCGTCGAGCGGGTGGCGGCCAGACTCGCCACCACCACGCGCCCGTTCACGGGTGTCACGGTCGACGACCTCACTCCCCGCATCGAGGGGATCGACCTCGACAAGCCGCTCCATGACACGACGGCCGTCCTCGACGAACTGGAGGAGGTCTACCTCCGGGACGCGATCTACTTCCACCACCCCCGCTATCTCGCCCACCTCAACTGCCCGGTCGTCATACCGGCCGTGCTCGGCGAGGCCGTGCTCTCCGCCGTCAACTCCTCCCTGGACACCTGGGACCAGTCGGCCGGCGGCACCCTCATCGAGCGCAAGCTCATCGACTGGACGAACGAGCGCATCGGCTTCGGGCCCTCCGCCGACGGCGTGTTCACCAGCGGCGGCAGCCAGTCCAACCTCCAGGCACTGCTGCTGGCCCGCGAGGAGGGCAAGTGGGAGAACCTCGCCGACCTGCGGATCTTCGCCTCGGAGGTCAGCCACTTCAGCGTCAGGAAGTCCGCCAAACTCCTCGGCCTCGGCGCCGACGCGGTCGTCTCGATCCCCGTCGACCACGACAAGCGCATGCAGACGCTCGCCCTGGCCCGGGAGCTGGAGCGCTGCAAGGAGGACGGCCTCGTCCCCATGGCCGTCGTCGCCACCGCCGGCACCACCGACTTCGGTTCCATCGACCCGCTGCCCGAAGTCGCCCAACTGTGCTCGCAGTTCGGGGCCTGGATGCACGTGGACGCGGCCTACGGCTGCGGCCTGCTCGCCTCGCTGAAGAACCGCGGCCGCATCGACGGCATCGAGCGGGCCGACTCCGTCACGGTCGACTACCACAAGTCCTTCTTCCAGCCGGTGAGTTCCTCGGCCCTGCTGGTCCGCGACGTGGCCACGCTGCGCCACGCGACCTACCACGCGGAGTACCTCAACCCGCGCCGGATGGTCGAGGAGCGCATCCCCAACCAGGTCGACAAGTCCCTGCAGACCACCCGTAGGTTCGACGCCCTCAAGCTGTGGATGACCCTGCGGGTGATGGGCGCCGACGGCATCGGCGAACTCTTCGACGAGGTCTGCGACCTGGCGGCCGAGGGCTGGGAACTGCTCGCCGCCGACCCGCGCTTCGACGTCGTGGTCGAGCCCTCGCTCTCCACCCTCGTCTTCCGCGTCATCCCGTCCGGCGTCACCGACCCGGCCGAGATCGACCGCGCCAACCTGTACGCCCGCAAGGCCCTGTTCGCCTCCGGTGACGCCGTCGTCGCGGGCACCAAGGTCGGCGGACGCCACTACCTGAAGTTCACGTTGCTCAACCCCGAGACGACGGTGGACGACATCGCCGCCGTCCTCGACCTGATCGCCGGCCACGCCGAGCAGTATCTGGGAGACTCCCTTGACCGCGCTTGCTGAACCCACGGACAGGACCTACGACTTCGTGGGGATCGGGCTCGGGCCCTTCAACCTCGGCCTCGCCTGCCTGACCGAGCCGATCGCCGAACTGGACGGCGTCTTCCTGGAGTCGAAGCCCACGTTCGCGTGGCACTCCGGGATGTTCCTGGAAGGTGCCCACCTCCAGACCCCGTTCATGTCGGACCTGGTCACCCTCGCCGACCCGACGTCCCCGTACTCCTTCCTCAGCTACCTGAAGGAATCGGGCCGCCTGTACTCGTTCTACATCCGCGAGAACTTCTACCCGCTGCGCGTCGAGTACGACGACTACTGCCGCTGGGCCGCGAACAAGCTCAGCAGCGTCCGCTTCGGGACGACGGTCGCCGACGTGACCTACGAGGGCGATGCCGAGGTGTACGTCGTGCGGACGGAGGCCGGCGAGGTGTACCGCGCCCGCCACCTGGTCCTCGGCACCGGGACCCAGCCCTACGTCCCGGAGGCCTGCGCGGGTCTCGGCGGCGACTTCATCCACAACTCCCGCTACATGCAGAACAAGCGGGAGTTGCAGGCCAAGGAGTCGATCACCCTGGTCGGCAGCGGCCAGTCCGCCGCGGAGATCTTCCACGACCTGCTGAGCGAGATCGACGTCCACGGCTACCGGCTGAACTGGGTGACCCGCTCGCCGCGCTTCTTCCCGCTCGAATACACCAAGCTCACCCTGGAGATGACCTCTCCGGAGTACATCGACTACTTCCACGCACTGCCCGAGCCGACCCGCTACCGCCTCCAGGCGGAGCAGAAGGGCCTGTTCAAGGGCATCGACGGCGACCTGATCAACGAGATCTTCGACCTGCTCTACCAGAAGAACCTCGGCGGCCCGGTCCCCGCGCGGCTCCTCACCAACTCCGCCCTGGAATCGGTCCGTCACGAGAACGGCGTGTACACGCTGGGCCTGCGCCAGCGGGAGCAGGTCAAGGACTACGAACTGCATTCGCAGGGCCTGATCCTCGCGACGGGCTACAGATACACGGAGCCGGCGTTCCTCGCGCCGGTCCGCGACCGGCTTCGCTACGACACCCAGGGCAACTTCGACGTGGCCCGCAACTACGCCATCGACACCACGGGACGCGGGATCTTCCTGCAGAACGCGGGCGTCCACACGCACTCGATCACCTCGCCGGACCTCGGCATGGGCGCGTACCGCAACGCGTACATCATCCGCGAGCTGCTCGGCACCGAGTACTACCCGGTCGAGAAGACCATCGCGTTCCAGGAGTTCTCCGTATGACCACCGCCATCGGCACGTTCGACATCCGCCCCCTCGACCCCGTCGAGGACGCCCCGCTGCTGCACCGCTGGGTGACGCACCCCAAGGCGTCCTTCTGGATGATGCAGGAGGCGAAACTGCACGACGTGGAGCGCGAGTACATGGCCATCGCGGCCAGTGAGCACCACGACGCTCACCTCGGCCTGCTGGACGGCGAGCCCGCCTTCCTGATGGAGCGCTACGACCCCCGGTACGTGGAACTCGTCGGGCTGTACGAGCCCGAACCCGGCGACGTCGGCATGCACTTCCTGGTCGCGCCGAGCGACACCCCCGTGCACGGCTTCACCCGCGCCGTGATCACCGCCGTGATGGAGGACCTGTTCGCCGACCCGGCCACCCGGCGCGTCGTCGTGGAGCCCGACGTGAGCAACAGGGCGGTGCACGCCCTGAACGAGGCCGTCGGCTTCGTGCCGGAGCGGGAGATCCGCAAGCCGGAGAAGCAGGCGCTGCTGAGCTTCTGCACCCGGGAGCAGTTCGCGAAGGCGGTGGCGGCATGACCCTCGCCGACAGCGTCGCCCACCTCTCCCCCGAGCGCTGGGCCACCGCCAACCGCCTCCTCGTCCGCAAGGCGCTCGCCGAGTTCGCCCACGAGCGGCTGATCACTCCGGATCCGCTGCCGGACGGCCGCTACGAGGTCCGCGGCGACGACGGGCAGACCCGCTACCGCTACACGGCGGTGCGTCGGTCCCTCGACCACTGGCAGGTGGACGCCGAGTCCATCACCCGGCACCGTGACGGCACCGAACTGCCCCTGGCGGCAATGGACTTCTTCATCGAGCTGAAGGAGTCGCTGGGGCTGAGCGACGAGGTCCTCCCGGTCTATCTGGAGGAGATCTCCTCCACGCTCTCGGGCACCTGCTTCAAACTGACCAAGCCGCGGACACCGGTCCGTGAACTGGCCGACGCCGGCTTCCAGGCCATCGAGACCGGCATGACCGAGGGCCATCCCTGCTTCGTCGCCAACAACGGACGGCTCGGCTTCGGCGTGCAGGAGTACCTCGCCTACGCCCCCGAGACCGCGCACCCCGTCCGGCTCGTCTGGCTGGCCGCGCACCGCTCCCGGGCCGCGTTCACGGCCGGGGTCGGCATCGCGTACGAGTCCTTCGTGCGGGACGAGCTGGGCGAGGAGACGGTTGGGCGGTTCGCCCGGACACTGTCCGGGCAGGGCCTCGACCCGGAGGACTACCTGCTCATCCCCGTCCACCCCTGGCAGTGGTGGAACAAGCTGTCCGTGACCTTCGCCGCCGAGATCGCCCGGCGGAACCTGGTCTGTCTCGGCGAGGGCGACGACGAGTACCTCGCGCAGCAGTCGATCCGGACGTTCTTCAACAAGACCAGCCCGGAGAAGCACTATGTGAAGACGGCGCTGAGCGTCCTCAACATGGGCTTCATGCGCGGTCTGTCCGCCGCGTACATGGAGGCGACCCCGGCCATCAACGACTGGCTGGCGCAGCTGATCGAGAACGACCCGGTGCTGAAATCGACGGGTCTGTCGATCATCCGCGAGCGGGCCGCCGTCGGCTACCGGCACCTTGAGTACGAGGCCGCCACCGACCGGTACTCCCCCTACCGCAAGATGCTGGCCGCGCTGTGGCGCGAGAGCCCGGTGTCCTCGCTCCGGGAGGGCGAGAGCCTCGCCACGATGGCGTCGCTGGTCCATGTCGACCACGAGGGCGCGTCCTTCGCGGGCGCGCTGATCGAGCGGTCGGGGCAGACACCCGTGGAGTGGCTGCGCGACTACCTGCGCGCCTACCTCACCCCGCTGCTGCACAGCTTCTACGCGTACGACCTCGTCTACATGCCGCACGGCGAGAACGTCATCCTCGTCCTGAAGGACGGTGCGGTGCGGCGGGCGGTCTACAAGGACATCGCCGAGGAGATCGCGGTGATGGACCCGCAGGCGGTGCTGCCGCCCGCGGTGGAGCGGATCCGGGTCGAGGTCCCCGAGGACAAGAAGCTGCTGTCGATCTTCACGGACGTCTTCGACTGCTACTTCCGGTTCCTGGCGGCGCAGTTGGCGGCTGAGGGCATCCTCGACGAGGACGGCTTCTGGCGAACGGTCGCCGAGTCCGTGCGCGCCTACCAGGAGGCGACGCCCGAACTCGAGGACAAGTTCCGGCAGTACGACCTGTTCGCGCCCGAGTTCGCGCTGTCCTGCCTCAACCGGCTCCAGCTGCGCGACAACCGGCAGATGGTGGACCTGGCGGACCCGTCGGGTGCGCTCCAGCTGATCGGCACGCTGAAGAACCCGATCGCCGGGTTCTGAGCACCGGGCTCCCAGGAGCCCGAGAGACGGGCGGGCGCCCCGGAGACGGTCCTCCGGGGCGCCCGTCGGCATGCCGGGCTAGCCCGCGGGCCAGGGGACCTGGGGCGAGCGGTGGTAGCCGATCCCGAGCGCGTCCCAGCGCGGGGCCTGCGCGGCGAGGCGCACCTTGTAGGTGTCCCAGTCGTGCGTGGACGCGGGCGACCAGCCGAGTTCCGCGGCTCCGGGCAGCCTCGGGAAGGCCATGACGTCGATGTCGGCGGAGGTCACGATCGTCTCCGTCCACAGCGGCGCCTCGACGCCCCTGACGGCCGAGGCGGGCACGCCGTCGAGGTAGCTGCCCGGGTCCCAGTCGTACGCCCTGCGCACCTCGACCAGTCCGGCCCAGTCCTGGCCGAGCGGGGTGTCGGCGGTGTACTTCATGTCGAGGTAGAGCCGGTCGGCGGGCGACAGGACGATGCCCGTGCCCTTCTGCGCGGCCCGGGCGACCTGTGCCTTCTCGGCGGCGTCGGTGTCGTCGAGCCCCCAGTACTGCGCGATGGCGCCCTTCGCCGGAGTGGCTCCGGTGAGCTGGTGCCAGCCGATCACCTTCTTGCCGTACTTGGCGACCAGGGGCTGCACCTTGTCCATGAAGGTCACGTAGTCGGCGTGGCTGGTGGAGTGGGCCTCGTCACCGCCGATGTGGAGGTACTCGCCCGGGGTGAGCGCGGCCAGTTCGCGGATGACGTCGCCCACGAAGTCGTACGTCACCGGCTTGTTCACGCACAGCGAGCTGAAGCCGACCTCGGTGCCGGTGTACAGGGGCGGCGCGACACCGTCGCAGTTCAACTGCGCGTAGGAGGCGAGCACGGCGTTGGTGTGCCCGGGCATGTCGATCTCCGGGACGACCTCCAGGTAGCGGGAGGCGGCGTAGCGGACGATCTCGCGGTAGTCGGCCTTGGTGTAGAAGCCGCCCGGCCCGCCATTGGTCTCGGTGGAGCCGCCGTAGGTGGCGAGGCGCGGCCAGGAGTCGAGGGCGATGCGCCAGCCCTGGTCGTCACTGAGGTGCAGATGCAGCTTGTTGACCTTGTACAGGGCCAGTTCGTCGATGTAGCGCTTGACCTGGGGGACGGTGAAGAAGTGCCGGGAGACGTCGAGCATGGCGCCGCGGTAGCCGTAGCGCGGGGTGTCCGTGACGGTGCCGCCGGCGATCAGCCAGGGTCCGGACTGGACGGAGTTCTTCTCGACGGCGGCGGGGAGCAGCTGGCGCAGGGTCTGGACGCCGTGGAAGAGGCCGGCGGGCCGGCCGGCCGTGATGGTGACGCCCGACCTGCCGCTGACGAGGCGGTAGCCCTCCTCGCCGAGGCCCTTGCCGCCGAGCCGCAGCCGGATCGCCCCGTCGCCGTGCGCGGTGACGGGCAGCCGGTAGCCGGTGGAGGGCCGCAGGACGTCCGCGAGGTACGCGCCGACCGCGCGGACGGCGTGGGAGTCGTCGACGCGGATGTGGGTGTCCGGGGTGACGCGGTACGGGGATCCGCCGGGGGCGACGGAGGCGGGGGCGGGGACGACCCGGCCCAGCGGTGTGGGGGTGGAGGGGGTGGCCCGTACGGTCGGGGCGGCTCCGGTGAGGGAGATACCGGCCGCGGCCACGAGCAGCAGTGTTCCGAGAAGGCGGGGCGTTCTGCGGTGCTGTCTCACATGCGCTCCCATCGATGCCCGGCACGGGCTCCGACCGGTCCTGGGGTGGGCCGCTCACCGTGCCGTCGAATTGGTCGAGACCACTCTCCCGCAGTCGCGGTGGAACAATCCCCCTCATGGCGGAAATCATCCAGCGGGACGGCACCTGGGTCTTCGACGGCGACGCGCTGCGGCTGACCCCGGGACGGGACAGGAACGTCGGCCTGCTGCGCAAGGAGCTGGGTGAACTGGCGGTGCCGCTGGGCGCGTTGGCGGGTGTATCGCTGGAGCAGGGCAAGAAGTCGGGGCGGCTGAGGCTGCGGCTGCGCGACGGCGCGGACCCGCTGCTGCAGGCGACGGGCGGCAAGCTCGGCGATCCGAACGATCCCTACCAACTGACGGTCGAGGCGGACCGGTTGGGCGTCGCCGAGTACTTCGTGGACGAGGTGCGCAACGCGCTGCTGCTCGACGAGGTGCCCGCGGGGCCCGTCGACGGCTATCTGCTGCCCGGCCCGGCGGTTCCGCTGGCCGCCTCCGCCGGTGACGGCACGGCGACCTTCGACGGCGAGTCCGTACGCCTGGAATGGAACTGGAAGACGGAGGAGGCGAAGTCGGCGGCCGGCGCGCGCACGCTCGCTCTCGGCGACATCAGGGCCGTCGAGTGGCATCCGGCGGTCGGCCTGGAGAACGGCTGTCTGCGCTTCACCGTGCGGGGCGCGGAGACGAAGGCGCCGCCGAAGTTCGACCCCAACTCCGTGGAGCTGTGGGGCTTCAAGAAGGACCCGCTGATGGCGCTGGTCGCGGCGGCTGTGCAGGCGCGGCTGCCGCATCCGGCGGCGTCCGTGCCCGAGGGGGCCGCCGTACGGGCCGTGGAGGCGGGCCGGGCGGCGATTCCCGCACCGGCGTCCGAGGCCGATCACGACGCCCTGCTGCGCAGGCTCCGGGAACTGGGCGAGCTGCGCCGCGAGGGCGTCCTGACCGACGAGGAGTTCGCGCTGGCCAAGCAGGCGGTCCTCAAGCGCCTGTGACGACAGACGCGTCGAGGACCGCCCGATCGCGGGCTCAGCGACCCCGCGCCCCGCGCCGTGGGCGTACGGGGGTGCCTACTTGGCGCGGCGGGCGACCGTGAAGTGGTCGACCTCGGCGCCGGTCTCGGCGATGCCGCGGACCTTCAGCGTGGCCAGGCGGCCCCGGGAGGCCGGCGTGACGTCGACGCGCAGGAACGAGTAGTTGAGGTAGCGCACGCGCGACCAGGTGACCGTCTCGTTCTGCTTGCCGTCCTTCAGGTTGACGAAGGAGGCGACCGACTCGACCTCGTTCTCCTTGCCCTCGTAGGACTCCGGGGCGGTGAAGGCGTAGAGGCTGCGGCCGGCCGCGCCCGCCGTGACGTAGACGACGCCGTCGGTCTCCGGGTAGGCCGTGCCGCCGATCGGCAGCTTCTTGGTGACCGCGTTGTTCTTGATGACGTCGGTGCGCTCGTACTGGTGGTTGTGGCCGTTGATCACCAGGTCGACGGTGTACTTCTCGAACAGCGGCACCCACTCCTGTCGCACGCCCCCCTCCGAGGCGTGCGCCGTGGAGGTGCAGTACGCGCAGTGGTGGAAGAAGATCACGATGAAGTCGATGTCCCGCGCTGCCCGGTACTTCTTGAGCTGGGTCTCCAGCCACTTCGTCTGCGTGCCGCCGGAGATGCCGAGGTTGGCCGGGATCTCGAAGGAGATGTCGTTGGCGTCCAGCGAGATGATCGCGGTGTTGCCGTGGACGAAGGAGTAGACGCCGGGCAGGTTGGCCTTGTCGGGGCCGTTGTCGGGCAGCGTCCAGCGCGCCTCCTCGCCGCCGTACCCGTTGGGCGAGTACCAGGCCTCCATGTCGTGGTTGCCGTAGGCCGGCATCCAGGGGACCTGCTTGGCGACCGTCTCGGTCTGGGCGAGGAACTGGTCCCAGATGCGCGAGTCGAAGCCGGTGTCCTCCTTCTTGCCCGCGCCGGACGGGTCCGCGTACGCGATGTCGCCGGCGTGCAGGTGGAAGGACGGGTTCTGGGCGAGCAGCAGGGCGTCGTTGGCGAGGCCGTGGTAGCCGACGCCCTCGTCGCCGAAGGCGGTGAAGGTGAACGGCTCTGCGCGGTCGGGCGCGGTGGTGAAGGTGCCGAGGGTGCCGAGGAGGTGGGGCGCGGCGGGGTCGAAGCCGGCGTGGCCCACGCCGTAGTAGTACGTCCTGCCGGGGCGCAGGTGGGTGAGCTTGGCGTGCAGGTAGTACTGGGTGTGGTCGCCGCTCGCGCCCACGCCGGCCGGGGTGTAGAGGCTGCGGACCTCGGCGTCGATCTTGCGGGAGAGGTCCCAGGGCTGGGCGCCTATGCGGATGTAGGGCCGGCTGACCGCGGTCGGCACCTGCCACGAGACGGTCATCTCGGTGCGCGGGTCGTTGCCGAAGGCGAGGTGGCGGCCGAAGGGGGCGACGAGCGCGCCGTCCACCTTCTCCGTCGAGGCGGGGGCGGAGGTCCGCTGTGTCGGGACCGCCGCCTGGGCGACGGCGGCCGGCACGAAGGCGCCGCCCGCGACGGCGCCGAGGGTCACGGCGCCGCCTCTGATCATGTTGCGCCGGGAGAACTTGGCGCGAAGGTACTCGTGCTGCTCGGCCATGCTCATGTTCTCGGCGAGCCGCTCGGGTACGCCCATGCGTGGAGTGTCCATGGGTCCAGAAGTTGCTCCCGGCAATCGACGGGGCGCAAGACGCCGCATGGACAGCTTGTAAACAGCGGTCCATAAGAGTTTCAACAACCACTTGCCCGATATCGGGCAGGATTCTTGCGAATCACCTTTCGGTACCCCAGGATCAACGGGTGCACGACGAACTTGTTGATCACCTGACGCGGTCCACGCCCCTGAGCCGGGGCGAGGCGCTGCGCGTGGTCCAGGACGTGCTCGCCTGGTTCGACGAGACGACCGAGGAGTACGTCCGTCGCCGCCACCGCGAACTCCAGGCGCAGGGCCTGGTGAACGCGACGATCTTCGAACGGATCGAGGCGGACCTGAAGTACCGCGCGGTCGCGCCGCCCGAGCTCAGCCTCAGGCAGCTGCGCCGCATCGTCTACGGCTGAGGAATACGTATATATGTGCGGAATCGTCGGATACATCGGCAGGCGTGACGTGGCGCCGCTGCTCCTGGAGGGCCTGCAGCGCCTGGAGTACCGCGGCTACGACTCGGCGGGCATCGTCGTGACCTCCCCGAAGGCCACCGGCCTGAAGATGGTCAAGGCCAAGGGCCGGGTCCGTGACCTGGAGGCCAAGGTCCCCAAGCGGTTCGCCGGCACCACCGGCATCGCCCACACCCGCTGGGCCACGCACGGCGCCCCCTCCGACGTGAACGCGCACCCCCACATGTCGGCCGACAGCTCGGTCGCCGTCGTCCACAACGGCATCATCGACAACGCCTCCGACCTGCGCAAGAAGCTGGAGGCGGACGGCGTCGAGTTCCTCTCCGAGACCGACACCGAGGTCCTCACCCACCTCATCGCCCGCTCCGGGCAGGAGAAGCTGGAGGACAAGGTCCGCGAGACCCTGCGGGTCATCGAGGGCACCTACGGCATCGCCGTGATGCACGCCGACTTCCCCGACCGCATCGTGGTGGCGCGCAACGGCTCCCCCGTCGTGCTCGGCATCGGCGAGAAGGAGATGTTCGTCGCCTCGGACATCGCCGCGCTGGTCACCCACACCCGCCAGATCGTGACCCTCGACGACGGCGAGATGGCCACCCTCAAGGCCGACGACTTCCGGACCTACACCACCGAGGGCACCCGGACGACGTCCGAGCCGACCACCGTGGAGTGGGAGGCCGCGTCGTACGACATGGGCGGCCACGACACGTACATGCACAAGGAGATCCACGAGCAGCCCGAGGCCGTGGACCGGGTGCTGCGCGGCCGGATCGACGACCGGTTCTCGACGGTCCACCTCGGCGGCCTGAACCTGGACGCCCGTGAGGCGCGTCAGATCCGCCGCGTGAAGATCCTCGGCTGCGGCACCTCGTACCACGCGGGCATGATCGGCGCCCAGATGATCGAGGAGCTGGCCCGCATCCCCGCGGACGCCGAGCCGGCCTCCGAGTTCCGCTACCGCAACGCGGTCGTCGACCCCGACACCCTGTACGTCGCCGTCTCCCAGTCCGGTGAGACGTACGACGTGCTGGCCGCCGTGCAGGAGCTGAAGCGCAAGGGCGCGCGGGTGCTCGGCGTGGTCAACGTCGTCGGTTCGGCGATCGCCCGCGAGGCCGACGGCGGCATGTACGTCCACGCGGGCCCCGAGGTCTGCGTCGTCTCGACGAAGTGCTTCACCAACACCACGGTGGCGTTCGCGCTGCTCGCCCTGCACCTCGGCCGCACGCGTGACCTGTCGGTCCGCGACGGCAAGCGGATCATCGAGGGCCTGCGCAAGCTGCCCGCGCAGATCTCCGAGATCCTGGAGCGCGAGGACGAGATCAAGAAGCTGGCCGAGCAGTACGCCGAGGCCCGCTCGATGCTCTTCATCGGCCGCGTCCGGGGCTACCCGGTGGCCCGTGAGGCCTCCCTGAAGCTCAAGGAGGTCTCGTACATCCACGCCGAGGCCTACCCGGCCTCCGAGTTGAAGCACGGTCCGCTGGCCCTCATCGAGCCCGCGCTCCCCACGGTCGCGATCGTCCCGGACGACGACCTGCTGGAGAAGAACCGCGCCGCCCTGGAGGAGATCAAGGCACGCAGCGGCAAGATCCTCGCCGTCGCGCACCAGGAGCAGGAGAAGGCCGACCAGACGATCGTCGTCCCGAAGAACGAGGACGAGCTCGACCCGATCCTGATGGGCATCCCGCTCCAACTGCTGGCCTACCACACGGCGTTGGCGCTCGGCCGGGACATCGACAAGCCGCGCAACCTGGCCAAGTCGGTCACCGTCGAGTAGTCCGTCACGCCAAGTCCCTTACGGAAAGCCGGACATGAACGGTCCCCGTGCGCGCCACCTGCGCACGGGGACCGTTCCCGAAGGGCCGGAGCCGCCCAATACCCCGGCCCGCGCCGATCTCAGCCGGTGGCCGTCACACCCCGGCCGCGGCGCGTCGCGGCAGTCCTGGGGCGGCGTGGAGTGTCCTGCTGTCCGGTGCGGTCGAAGTGCCGCGTCCCGGCGGTCGCCGCCACAAGGACCGGCGTCCGGTGTATTCCCCCCACCAGGGCACGAACACCCGCTACGCGCCGGTAGGTTGACCCGTCGCGCGCAGAAGGGGGAACCCGCTCCCGGGATCGGTACGGCCGGGGCGACGGAGCGTCAGGGAATGACGATCACGGGGCGCCTGGCTCGCTTGGCGAGCCGCCCCGCGACGGAGCCGAAGATGCGCCCGACGATGCCGTGCGTGGAGCCGACGACGATCGCGTCCGCCTCGTACTCCCGCCCCACCTCTTCGAGTTCGTGGCAGATGTCTCCGCCGCGCTCGACCAGGATCCACGGCACCTCGGAGAGGTACTCGGCGCAGGCCAGTTCCAGTCCGAGCACCTCGGTGCGGTGGTCGGGGACGTCGACGAAGACGGGCGGCTCGCAGCCCGCCCACACCGTGGTGGGCAGCCGGTTGGCCACGTGCACGATGATCAGGCCCGAGCCGGAGCGGTGAGCCATGCCGATCGCGTAGGCGAGGGCGCGCTCGCTGGACGTCGAGCCGTCGAAACCGACGACGACGCCGTGCTTGAAAGCGGGATCGCAGGACTGGCGCGGAGCTTCCGCCGCCAGGGGCTCAGCCGCCGTGGGATCGGCGAGCGGGCGCTTGCGGTCCGCGTGATCGAAGAATTCGTGACCGGCCATGGTTGTCTCGGCGTCTGGATCCTCGTGGTGGGGACGACAACGATCGGCAGAGCTGTGTCTGGGAAACATCTTCCCAACCCCATACCCCCAAGGGTACGGCGGCACGCCTCCTCTGCCCAGATCGCGCGCGCCTTACGCGGCGTTCCAGGGAGCATGCATGAGAGGCGCCCGTAACGCAATGGTTGCTGCCCCGTACAGGCGGTTTGCGCAGGGTTCACCCGGGGACGGGCGCTTTCCCGGCCGTACGGTGCCTCTGGCGCGGGCCCGCACCACCCTGCCGGACGGCGGAGACAGGGCGCCGGGCAGTGACCGGCCGGTCGACCATGCGTTGAACCCTGCGCAGCCACCGCCATGGAGAGCATGGAGAACACAGGAGTACCAGGGAGCAGAACGTGCCCGCACCCGACACCGCCCCCCTTCCCTCCGCCCCGTCCGCTTCCCCCGCCACGCCCCCGTCCGGATCCTGCCCCGCGGCGCACCCCGGATCGCACGCCGCCCCCCGCCCCGCGACGGCGCCCGCGCCCGACACGGTGAGCGACCTGGTCCGCTGGGCGGCCTTCAGCTGTGTCCTCGTCCCCGTGGTCCTCTTCTGGTACGGCACCTCACTGGCCGGCGCGACCGGCACCGCCCTCGGTCTCGCGGCCGTGACCGGAGCCTGCCTGGTGCTGCTGCGCCGGTCCGAGCGGGGCGCGGCGGTCCTGCGCGAGCAACAGCGGGACGCCGCGCGGTCGTCCGAGCGGCAGCGGGCGCCGCAGCAGCGGGGCCGGCACGGGAGGACCGCACCGGGTCCGGCGGCGGACGCGGGACGGGGGAACGGTGCGGAGGCGGGGGGCGGCCAACGCGGCAGAAGCGGCCCGGGATCCCGTCGTGGCGGACGTCACGGTGCGGGAAACAAGCCGGTCGACTGACCGGTTTGCACGCACTCCTGCGTTTCTTTTCAGCCAACTTCTCGTTATGGCCCATCCCTTGGTCGAACGACCCCCCAACCCCCGTTCCACCTGCACCGAAAGGGGTACGGAGGACGCGCGCACCCTACGTGGATTGGCCACTGCCACGAGGCGCACTTCCCTGCACGGCCCACGAGTGCAACGCTTCGTGATCGAATGCTTCACGCCAAGTTGCCATGTCGACATTCTGCGGAGTACCGATCTGGTCACCTTGGCGCCACGGGACACAGTAGATTCGATCTTGTCTTACGGCGGGGGACTCGTGCAGGACCGAGGGGAAACGTGCAGGAGCGACACAACCGAGGAGCCGCGACCACCGAGGGGGGCTTAGCAGGATGAGCCACGACTCCACTGCCGCGCCGGATGCCGCGGCCCGGAAGCTGTCCGGGCGACGCCGCAAGGAGATCGTCGCGGTGCTGCTGTTCAGCGGCGGCCCCATCTTCGAGAGTTCCATACCGTTGTCGGTGTTCGGGATTGACCGCCAGGACGCCGGCGTGCCGCGCTATCGCCTTTTGGTGTGTGCCGGCGAGGAAGGCCCGCTGCGGACCACAGGGGGCCTGGAACTCACCGCACCACATGGCTTGGAAGCGATCTCCAGGGCCGGCACGGTGGTCGTGCCCGCCTGGCGGTCGATCACCTCGCCACCACCCGAGGAGGCACTCGACGCACTGCGCCGCGCGCACGAGGAAGGTGCCCGCATAGTCGGACTGTGCACCGGCGCCTTCGTGCTGGCCGCGGCCGGTTTACTGGACGGCCGTCCGGCGACCACCCACTGGATGTACGCACCGACACTGGCCAAGCGCTACCCGTCGGTGCACGTCGACCCCCGCGAACTCTTCGTGGACGACGGCGACGTGCTCACCTCGGCGGGGACGGCGGCCGGAATCGATCTGTGCCTCCACATCGTGCGCACGGACCACGGCAACGAAGCCGCCGGCGCGCTCGCCCGGCGTCTGGTGGTGCCGCCCCGGCGCAGCGGCGGCCAGGAGCGCTACCTCGACCGGTCGCTGCCGGAGGAGATCGGCGCCGACCCGCTGGCCGAGGTCGTCGCCTGGGCGCTCGAGCATCTCCACGAACAGTTCGACGTGGAGACGCTGGCGGCGCGCGCCTACATGAGCCGCCGCACCTTCGACCGCCGGTTCCGTTCACTGACCGGCAGTGCTCCGCTGCAGTGGCTGATCACGCAGCGCGTGCTGCAGGCACAGCGGCTGCTGGAGACGTCCGACTATTCGGTCGACGAGGTCGCGGGCCGCTGCGGCTTCCGCTCACCGGTCGCGCTGCGGGGTCACTTCCGGCGTCAGCTGGGGTCGTCCCCGGCCGCGTACCGGGCGGCGTACCGCGCCCGTCGGCCCCATGCGGAGCGTTCGGTGGACACGGAGAGCGCGACGGGTCCGGTCGGACCGCCACCGTCGGTGCACCAGGAGCATCCGGGCCCCGTCCCGATGCAGACCCGGCGCACCGCGGCGGCCCTGGGCGCCTCGGCTCTCTCGCCGGACGCGCTGCGCGAACGGCCGGAGCTGTACGTCGCGGGCCGGCCGAGCCTGCCCGGGCAGCGCAGCGCGCCGTAGCCCGACCGTCTCATGCGTGAGGGCCCGCAACCTTCGGGTGCGGGCCCTCACGCATGCCGGCCGCGAGGCGATCCGTCGCCGTGGCCCGGCGCACGGGCGGGTCCACCTGACCGGGGCGGGCCGTAGGGTGAGACACATGAACGATCGCATGGTGTGGATCGACTGCGAGATGACCGGGCTCTCGCTGTCGGATGACGCGCTCATCGAGGTGGCCGCGCTGGTCACCGACTCGGAACTGAACGTACTCGGCGACGGTGTGGACATCGTGATCCGCCCGCCGGACGCCGCCCTGGAGACGATGCCGGACGTGGTGCGCCAGATGCACACGAAGTCCGGTCTGCTGGAGGAGCTCGCCGGGGGCACGACCCTGGCGGACGCCGAGGCGCAGGTCCTCTCCTATGTACGGGAGCACGTCAAGGAGCCCGGCAAGGCCCCGCTGTGCGGGAACTCCGTCGGCACCGACCGCGGTTTCCTGCTGCGCGACATGGCGAGCCTGGAGAGTTACCTCCACTACCGCATCGTCGACGTGTCCTCGGTGAAGGAGCTGGCGCGCCGCTGGTACCCGCGGGCGTACTTCAACAGCCCGGACAAGAACGGCAACCACCGCGCCCTCGCCGACATCCGCGAGTCCATCGCCGAGCTCCGCTACTACCGCGAGGCGATCTTCGTCCCGCAGCCCGGACCGGACTCGGACACCGCCCGCACCATCGCCGCCAAGCACGTCGTCCCCACCGAGTAGGCCTTTGACGGGGCCCTCGCGGGCCCCGGAAAAAGCCGTGCGCGAGCACCCCTTCCGACCCTGTACACTTTTTCTCGGCCGGTCGGAGCAGCACGAAGACCGGACATGGTGGGTGTAGCTCAGTTGGTAGAGCACCTGGTTGTGGTCCAGGTGGCCGCGGGTTCAAGTCCCGTCACTCACCCTGAGCAGTCAGCCGGTGACCTGTTGAACAGGTCACCGGCTGACTGCGTTCCGGGGGAACCCGGTCCGCGAGCGGCCGCCGAACGGAGACGCCATGGACCCCGAGCCCGACACCACCACCGCCCGGCTCGATCTGCTCCCGCTGCGGGCCCGGCACGCCGAGGAGATGGCCGCGGTGCTCTCCGATCCGGCGCTGCACGCGTTCATCGGCGGGGAACCGGCCTCCGTCGACGCGCTCCGGGCGCGGTACGAGCGGCTCGTCGCGGGCTCCCCGGACCCCGCCGTCGTCTGGCGCAACTGGGTGCTCAGGGCACGCCCGGAGGGGTGTCTGGTGGGGACCGTCCAGGCCACCGTCGAGGGGGAGGTCGCGGAGGTCGCCTGGGTGGTGGGCACGCCCTGGCAGGGACGCGGGTACGCGGTGGAGGCGGCACGGTCACTGGTCCCCCTGCTGACCGACGGGTTCGGCGTCCGTACGGTCGTCGCGCACGTCCACCCCGCGCATCACGCCTCAGCCGCCGTCGCCGCGGCGGCGGGGCTGTCACCGACCGACACGTGGCAGGACGGCGAGGTCCGCTGGGAACTGACGGTGCGTGGCTGACGTCAGCGCTGCCGGGACCCGCCCGCCGTGCGCCATGCCGCCGCGAAGTGGTGGACGTCGGGGAAGCGGTCGTCCGGAGCGGGGAACGTGGCACGCTCGACGACGGCCAGCAGCTCCGGGGTGCCGCGCCAGGCCCGCTCGTCGTCGCCCGCGTCGAGCAGCAGACGGGCCGCCCGGCCGAGCGTGAAGACGGTCGTACGGGTGTCGATCACGGCCCCGCGCTCGAACTCCTCCGGGGCCATGAACCGTCGTGAGCCCGGCAGCCGCTCCTCGTCGAGGACGAAGGGGCCCGGCCGGTAGGCGTCGAGGTCGACGAGGTGGACCGTCCGGCCGGTGAAGTCGTAGAGCAGCGTGCCGTCGTAGAAATCGACGGCGACGTGGCCGGCGGCCTCGACGGCGAGGTGCGCGTCGAGGACCCGGTCGAACGCGCGCAGGATGTCGGCGACGGGCAGGGACCGGAAGCGGGCCATCGGACTGCCCGCGGTCGTACGGTCGCGGGGGCCGCCCGCGGTGGGGTGGTACAGCACCTCGCCCTCGCGCCACGGCATGACCACCGCCCATCCGTCCCGGACGGCCATCCGGTGGACCTGCGGCACGATCGCCGTGTGCCGTACGGCCCGGTGGAACGTCCATCCCCGGTCGAGCGAGCGGCGGCCTCGTTCGTCGGCGGCCTCCTTGACGAACCAGCGGGCGCCGTCGAGGAGGCGCACTCCGTAGGACACACATCCGGAGTCCTGCTCACGGAACACCGTGAACACCTCACCCACCCGGCCCAAGTACGTCTCCACGGCGGGCACTTCGTCGACTCCGAGCAAGGGATGCAGGACCATGCCCGCCAGCCTGCCCTACCGAGGCCCCGGAAGGGACGGAAACCGCAGGCCAGGCATTCCGGGCGCGTCGAACCTACCCCGGACGGGCCACCAGGACGACGCCCGCAGCACCAGCTCCGCCGGCAGGACCAGTTGGCGCCGCTCCCGGGTAGGGGGGCGACGGGGCGACGGGCACACGAGAGCGCCCTGCGTTCCGGACGAGAGACCTGAGAGGTCCCGCGTCCCGGTTCGCAGGGCGCTTCCGGGTCATCACGCGAGCTCACGGCCCGAACCGGGCCGCGAGGGGGACGTGAGGGCTAGCAGGCCTTGTTCTTGATGCCCGAGCCCTTGGTCCAGGCGACCCCGCCATAGGCGAAGGACTCCTTCTTGTTCTTGCCGATCGAGAGGTCCGGGTCCCGCCGCGCGGCCACCGTGACGCTGAAGCACGCCTTGCGGGCGCAGCTGTTCTTCACCTCGACCATGCGGTTGAAGCGCTTGTTGTACCAGCGGACGACCGTCACACACCCGGCCGCCTGCGACGAAGCCTGCGCCGCTCGCGGCGCCGTCCCCTTCGACACGGCCACCGCCTGGCCTCCGAAGCCGGCCAGCGATCCCGCGAGCGCGGTCGCGGCCGTGGCAAGAGCTACAGTCCTACGCATGTCTCCCCCTGATCATCGATGTGGGGGGACACGAAAAACGTCCTGGTCAGGGACCGCTTCCCCCCGGTTCGACGGCAACGCTAGTCCAGACGGATCAGAGGTCTCCACAGGTAATCCCGCGCTCCCGGGACAGCGGGCCGGGGACGGCCGAAAGACCCCTTCCGTTTGCAAACGCCACGGGCAACGACGCTCACGCACCCCGCGCCACAAGGGCCGAACACCTGCGTGCGAACGCTTTCATTGCCACGTGTGACGCTCGACACGACCTCTTCCGGCCAGTGGTTCAACGCTTGAGCGACTCGGGGTGCGCGTTGCACGACTCCCGCCCGGACGACGGGACGTTGTCCGTTCACCCGACCGGGAGCACCGAAGTCACGACGACGCCCGCACCACCAGCTCCGCCGGCAGGACCAGTTGGCGCTGCTCCAGGGTGCGGGAGGAGGTGGGGCGGCGGTCCGCTATCTCGCCGAGGAGGAGGTCGGTCATCGCGCGGCCCATGTCCTCGATGGGCTGGCGGACGCTGGTGAGCGGCGGTTCCATGTGGCGGGCTATGGCCGAGTCGTCGTAGCCGATCAGGGCCACGTCGTCCGGGATGCGGCGGCCGGTCTCGCGCAGGACCTGCCGGGCGCCCGCCGCCATGACGTCGGAGCCGGCGAAGACCGCGTCGAGGCCGGGGCAGCGCTCCAGCAACAGGGTCATGGCCCGGCGGCCACCCTCCTCGGTGAAGTCGCCCGGCACGATCAGCCGGTCGTCCACCGGGCGGCCGGCGTCGAGCAGCCCCTGGCGGTAGCCGGCGACGCGCTGCTGGGCTCCGTACACGTCCATGCGGCCGGCGAGATGGACGATGGAGCGGCGACCGCGGGCGACCAGGTGCCGCACGGCCGCGCGGCCCCCGCCGTAGTTGTCGGAGTCCACCGACGGCAGCGTCTCCTCGGCCGAGCGCCGGCCGCTGATCACCGCCGGGATCTCCAGCTGGGAGAGCAGGTCGGGCAGCGGGTCGTCCGCGTGCACCGAGACGAGCAGGACCCCGTCCACGCGGTGCGCCGCCAGATAGTGGGCGAGGCGCTCCCGCTCCCGGTCACTGCCCGCGAAGATCAGCAGCAACTGCATCTCGGTGTCGGAGAGTTCCGCTCCGACACCGCGCAGCATGTCCGAGAAGTACGGTTCCGCGAAGAACCGGGTCTCCGGCTCGGGGACGACCAGGGCGATGGCGTCCGTGCGGTTGGCGGCCAGGGCCCGGGCCGCCGTGTTGGGGACGTACCCGAGCTCGGCGACCGCCGCCTCGACCGCGGCGCGGGTCGCGTCACTGACCCGCGGGGAGCCGTTGATCACCCGGGAGACCGTGCCACGGCCCACGCCGGCGCGCGCTGCCACCTCTTCGAGGGTGGGCCGCCCGCCACTGCGGCCCCGCGCTCCGTGGACTGCCATGGGCTTCGCCCTCCCGTCGACACCAAGTGGCCTGGAATCTAACAGCCCCGTCTGCCGAGGTGAGCGCCGCTCACGTACGTACGGGGACCCTTCCCGCACCCCGGCGCTCGCCTTCGGGCTCCGAAGGGGCTATAAGACAACTCGGGCCATGTAGCGGAATGACATCTTCAGCTAACAGGCCGATAACTGAACGCATCTCTCCGCTCCCCCACCCTTGACACCCCCGCGGGAACCGACGACTCTTCAACACATCACTGGTGGGAGCGCTCCCACAGTACCTGACACATACACAACCCGCACGTTCCCCGCCCGAGCCGCAGCGAGTAACAACGGGCGCCACCAATGCAGTTGGCCGGGGGGTCGGCACGTCAGGCAACAGGAGGACGTAATGCGCACGAGTACCCGCCGGTCCCGCAGGCTGGGGGCCATCGCGGCCGTCGCCGCGCTCGCCACGGGACTGCTGGCCGGTTGTTCCAGCGACCCGGACAACGGCTCGTCGGACGCGAACAACGGTGGCAGCGGCAAGGGCAAGACGACCCTGACCGTCGGCACCTTCGGCGTCTTCGGCTACAAGCAGGCCGGTCTCTACGACGAGTACATGAAGCAGCACCCGAGCATCTCGATCAAGGAGAACGTCACCACCCGCACCGACGTGTACTGGCCCAAGACGCTCACCCGTCTGCAGGCCGGCGCCGGCACCGATGACCTCCAGGCGATCGAGGTCGGCAACATAACGGAGGCCGTCCAGACCCAGTCCGAGAAGTTCGTGGACCTCGGCAAGGAGGTCGACAAGTCGCAGTGGCTGGACTGGAAGCTCGCCCAGGCCACCAACAAGGACGGCAAGACCATCGCGCTCGGTACGGACATCGGTCCGATGGCGATCTGCTACCGCAAGGACCTCTTCGAGAAGGCCGGTCTGGAGACCGACCGCACCAAGCTCGCCGCGCAGTGGAAGGGCGACTGGGCGAAGTACGTCGACCTGGGCAAGCAGTACATGAAGAAGGCGCCGAGCGGCACCAAGTTCGTGGACTCCGCCTCCTCGGTCTACAACGCCGCGCTCGGTGGCGAGAGCCAGCGGTACTACGACAAGGACGGCAACGTCATCTGGGACAAGTCCACGGGCGTGAAGAAGTCCTGGAACGCCGCGATGACGGTGGCGACCAGCGACATGTCGGCGAAGCTGAAGCAGTTCGACCCGACCTGGGACCAGGGCTTCGCCAAGGGTTCGTTCGCGACGGTGGCCTGCCCCGCCTGGATGATGGGCTACATCCAGGAGAAGTCCGGTGACGCCGGCAAGGGCAAGTGGGACGTGGCGGCCGCGCCGACCGCGGCCAACTGGGGCGGTTCGTTCATCGGCGTGCCGACGGCGGGCAAGCACCAGAAGGAGGCCATCGCCCTGGCCAAGTGGCTCACCGCGCCCGCGCAGCAGGCGAAGGTCTTCGCCAAGCAGGCCAGCTTCCCGTCGACCCCGGCGGCGTACGACACCCTGAAGCCGGCGACCGCGACGACGTCGTACTTCTCGGACGCGCCGATCACCCAGATCTTCGCCGACTCGGCGAAGACCATCCCGGTCCAGAACTTCGGCACCAAGGACCAGCCGATCGGCACCGCGATCACCGACGTCGGCATCCTCCAGGTCGAGCAGAAGGGCAAGTCCCCCGAGCAGGGCTGGAACGCGGCCAAGGCGGAGATCAAGGACGTGCTCGGCCAGTGACCAGCTCCAAGCAGGCTCTCGCGCACCCCGCGACGAGCGCCGACGCCGCGCCCGGCTCCCAGCCGGGCGCGGCCCGGGGCGCTCAGGGTCGCGGTACGCCGCCGCCGGGCCCGGACTCCTGGCGCAGCCGGCTGTACCGCTGGGACATGAAGGCGTCGCCGTACGCGTTCATCGCCCCCTTCTTCATCATCTTCGGAGCCTTCGGGCTCGTGCCGCTGCTCTACACGGCCTGGTACTCGCTGCACAACGTGCAGCTGTCCGGCCTGGACCACCAGACCTGGGCAGGCCTGGACAACTACAAGAACCTGCTGTCCTCGGAGTTCTTCTGGAACGCCCTGGAGAACACCTTCACCATCGGCGTGATCTCCACGGTGCCGCAGTTGGTCATGGCACTCGGGATCGCCCACCTGCTCAACTACCGGCTGCGCGGCTCGACCGTGTGGCGGGTCGTGATGCTCACCCCGTACGCCACCTCGGTGGCGGCGGCGACGCTCGTCTTCACGCTGCTGTACTCGTGGGACGGCGGCATGGTCAACTGGCTGCTCCACTTCGTCGGGGTCGACCCGATCAACTGGCGCGAGTCCGACTGGGGCGGTCAGTTCGCCGTCTCCTCGATCGTGATCTGGCGGTGGACCGGCTACAACGCGCTGATCTACCTCGCCGCGATGCAGGCCATCCCCGCCGACCTGTACGAGTCGGCGGCGCTCGACGGCGCGGGCCGCTGGCAGCAGTTCCGCCACGTCACGGTTCCGATGCTGCGGCCGACGATCCTGTTCACGGTGGTCGTCTCCACGATCGGCGCGACGCAGCTGTTCGGTGAGCCGCTCCTGTTCGGCGGGGTCAGCGGCTCGAAGGGCGGCTCCGCGCACCAGTACCAGACGCTCGGCCTCTACATGTACGACCAGGGCTGGGGCATCGGCAACCTCGGCAAGGCGTCGGCGATCGCGTGGACCATGTTCCTGATCCTGCTGATCATCGCCGCGATCAACCTGCTGGTCACCCGACGGCTGAGGAAGACCCAATGACCACGACTGAACTGACGGCCCCTCAGGCAGAGGCGAAGGGGACTCCGCAGGACCGGGTCCCCGTACGGCGCCGGTTCCTCGGCGCGGGCAAGCAGCTGCACGCGGGTCCGGTCACCTACCTCGTCCTGACCGTCTTCGCGCTGTTCTCGCTCGCCCCGCTGGTCTGGACGGCCGTCGCGGCCTCCCGCAACAACGTGCGGCTGGCGCAGTCACCCCCGCCGCTGTGGTTCGGCGGGAACCTGTTCAAGAACCTGCAGGCCGCGTGGGAGCAGGCCGGGCTCGGCACCGCGATGGTCAACTCCACGATCGTCGCCGGGACCATCACCCTGGGTACGGTCGTGTTCTCCACGCTCGCCGGGTTCGCCTTCGCCAAGCTGCGGTTCAGGTTCTCCGGTCTTCTGCTGCTGCTGACCATCGGCACGATGATGATCCCGCCGCAGCTGGCCGTCGTGCCGCTGTACCTGTGGATGAGCAACCTGGGCTGGTCCAACCAGCTGCAGACGGTCATCCTGCCCACCCTGGTGAGCGCCTTCGGCACGTTCTTCATGCGGCAGTACCTGATCCAGGCGCTGCCCAGCGAGCTGATCGAGGCGGCGCGGGTCGACGGCGCCAGCAGTCTGCGGGTCGTCTGGCACGTCGTCTTCCCGGCCGCGCGGCCGGCCATGGCGGTGCTCGGCCTGCTGACGTTCGTGATGGCCTGGAACGACTTCCTGTGGCCGATCATCGCGCTCAACCAGCAGAATCCGACCGTGCAGGTCTCCCTGGCCTCGCTGGGCACCGGATACATCCCCGACCAGTCCGTGATCATGGCGGGCGCGCTGCTCGGCACGCTGCCGCTGCTCATCGCCTTCCTGCTCTTCGGCAAGCAGATCGTCGGCGGGATCATGCAGGGCGCGATCAAGGGCTGACCACCCCGCCCGGGGGCCGGGCCACCGCTGCCCCGGCCCCCTTCCTCGCTCGCCCGCTCCATCTCCCGCCTCTCTCCCCCTCCTCCGACCCGTCGGTCTTCACGACCCCCTTGGGAGCGCTTCCATGCCTGAGTCCGTAACCCCTGTGACTTTCCCTCCGGCCTTTCTCTGGGGCGCGGCGACCTCCGCCTACCAGATCGAGGGCGCGGTGAGGGAGGACGGCCGCACCCCCTCGATCTGGGACACCTTCAGCCATACGCCGGGCAGGACGGCCGGCGGCGAGCACGGTGACATCGCTGTCGACCACTACCACCGCTACCGCGACGACGTGGCCCTGATGGCCGACCTCGGCCTGAGCGCGTACCGCTTCTCGGTCTCCTGGTCGCGGGTGCAGCCGACCGGCCGGGGTCCCGCCGTGCAGCGCGGCCTCGACTTCTACCGGCGGCTGGTGGACGAACTGCTCGCCCACGGCATCAAGCCCGCCGTCACCCTCTACCACTGGGACCTGCCGCAGGAGCTGGAGGACGCGGGCGGCTGGCCCGAGCGGGAGACCGCGCTGCGGTTCGCGGAGTACGCGCAGATCGTGGGCGAGGCGCTCGGCGACCGCGTCGAGCAGTGGATCACTCTCAACGAGCCCTGGTGCAGCGCGTTCCTCGGGTACGGCTCCGGGGTGCACGCCCCCGGCCGGACGGACCCCGAGGCCTCCCTGCGCGCGGCCCACCACCTCAACCTGGCCCACGGGCTCGGCACGTCGGCGCTGCGTTCCGTGATGCCGTCCCGCAACTCGGTCGCGGTGAGCCTCAACTCCTCGGTGGTCAGGCCCGTTTCGCAGGACCCGGCGGACCTGGACGCCGCGCAGCGCATCGACGACCTCGCCAACGGCATCTTCCACGGACCGATGCTGCACGGCGCGTACCCGCGGACGCTGCTCGCGGCGACGCGGTCGGTCACCGACTGGTCGTTCGTCCAGGAGGGCGACCTCAAGGCGATCAAGCAGCCGTTGGACGCGCTCGGTCTCAATTACTACACGCCGACGCTGGTCTCGGCCGCCGAGGCGACCGCGGACGGTCCGCGCGCGGACGGTCACGGCGCCAGCACGCACTCCCCCTGGCCCGGAGCGGACGACGTCGCGTTCCACCAGACGCCGGGCGAGCGCACGGAGATGGGCTGGACGATCGACCCGACCGGTCTGCACGACCTGATCATGCGCTACACCCGGGAGGTGCCGGGCCTGCCGCTGTACGTGACGGAGAACGGCGCGGCCTACGACGACAAGCCGGACCCGGACGGCCGCGTCCACGACCCCGAGCGCATCGCCTACCTGAACGGCCACCTGTCCGCCGTGCACCGGGCGATCGCCGACGGCGCGGACGTGCGCGGCTACTACCTCTGGTCCCTGATGGACAACTTCGAGTGGGCGTACGGCTACGGCAAGCGGTTCGGCGCGGTGTACGTCGACTACGCGACCCAGGTCCGCACCCCGAAGTCGAGCGCCCACTGGTACAGCCGGGCCGCACGCACCGGGACGCTCGCGCCGGTGACGGCCGCCGAGTAGGCCGGGCGCGGGGCGGGGGACACGGGGACGGGGCGCGGCACCGAGGGGGGTGCCGCGCCCCGGTGTTCCCGGGCCGGGTCCGACGCTACGACGCCCCGGCCGGGTGGGGGGTGGAGAGAGTCCGGCCGGGGCGCGCAACCCCCGTTTTCGGATGGCTACTTGTAGGCCCCGAAGGCCTTCGAGAAGGCGCCGTCGCTCTGCACGACGGAGCTGCAGACCGGGTCGGCGGAGTTCTTGGCGCCGCCGGCGCACTGCTTGTCGCGGGTCGCGGACCACATGGAGAGCCAGCCGAGGCCCTTCGACTGCGCGAACGTCACGAGCTGCGAGGCATCGCCGACGGTGAAGATCTCGGACGAGACGTCGTTGACACCGATCATCGGGGTGACCGCGACAGCCTTCCACGCGGCGCTGTCGGAGAGGCCGAGGACGCTCTTGACCTGCGCCTGGGTGGCGGTGGCGGCCTGCTCGGCGTAAGTGCCCATGTCGCCGCTGTACGAGGGTCCGTAGTCCATCGCCATGATGTTCACGGTGTTGGTCCTCACGCCGTTCGACTTGGCGTTGGAGAGCAGGTTCACGCCGTCCTGGGTGAGGCCCTCGGGCATGACCGGCAGGGTGAACGAGACGTCCAGGTCCGGGTGCTGCTGCTGGAGCTTGGCGATGGCCTTCGCGCGGGTGGTGTTCGCGGCCGTGTTCGGCAGCGCCCCGCCCTCGATGTCGAAGTCCACCTTCGTGAGCTTGTACGCGTCGACGGCCTTCCCGTACGCCGCCGCGAGCGTGTCCGCCGAGGAGCAGGTCGTGGCCAGCTCCGAGCCGGAGGCGCCGCCGAAGGAGACCCGGACGTCGCCGCCCTTCGCGCGGAGCGCGCCGATCTGCGCGGCCACCGCGTCGCTCGCGAGGTCGCTGACGCCGCCCCACTTGGGGGTGCAGCCGCCGCCGTCGGTGATGAAGGCGAGGTTGTAGTTCTTCACGCCGGTCGCCTCGGCCGCCTTGACCAGGTCGAAGGCCGGGTAGAGGGAGGTGTCGACGTAGGGCGCGAAGCCAGCCGTCGTGGCGCTGCCGCTGCCCGAACTCTGCGTGGGGGTCGCGGTGGTGGCCGTCGCGGTCGGCTTCGGGCTCTCGCTCTGCGAGGCGGTGGCGGTCGGCGTCGCGGTGGGGGTCGCGGACTCGCTCGGACGGCCGCTCGGCTCGGGCGTCGCGCCCCCATCCACCGAACACTTGCTGTCGTCGACGAGACAACCGGTGGGGTTCGCGGTGCCGTTCACGACGAAGCCGACGGTGACGGTCGCGCCGGGCGCGAGGCCGTCCTTGTCCCAGGACGGAGGGTTGACGGTGACGTGCTGCCCGCTCACCTTCGACGTGCCGTTCCACAGCGAGCCGAGCGTGTTGCCGGAGGGCAGGTCGAACTCCAGCTTCCAGTCCTTCTTCGCCTGGGCGGTGTCGTTGGTGATGACGTACTGCGCGGTGTAGCCGGTCGACCAGTCGCTGGTCCTGGTGTACGCCGCGCCGACGCTCGCCGCCTGCGCGCTGCCGGTGAACAGGAGGGCGCCGCCGCCGACCACGGCCGCGGCGACCACGCCGCCTATCGCCTTGTTCCTGCCACTGACCTTGCGCCGGTGCGTACTGCTCATCGCGTGCCTGCCTTCGCGGTTTCACGGGTTTCTCAGGGGGTCCCATGGGGGGTGCGGCACACGCTAGCGATCCGGAATCGGTCAAACCGGCTCATCCGGGCGGGGGTTGAGGATCTTAGGGTCCGCTTAAGGAAGGCATCGGGAACGGTTAAAGGTCGAGACCAATATGGGCGGTTCGGCGGGTCGGCGCGAGGGCGGAACGGCTCGGCACCCGGCCGCGACCGGACCGGCGTGCCCGGCGTCACGCGGCCGGTCCGCCGAGCGCGTGGGTCGTGCTCAGCTCACGCCCGCGCCGCGCCTGCGGCGGCGGACCGTCCCCCGGTGGCCGCGGCGGACCGGCGCGCGGCCGTCCAGCTGGATCCAGATGCGCACCTCGGTTCCGCCCAGCACGGAGGAACCGATCCGTACGTCACCGCCGGTCGACTCGGCGAGCCGCCGCACGATGTCCAGGCCGAGGCCCGTGGAGCCGTCGTTGCCCGAGCCCCGGCCGCGCGCCATGGCGGCCACCGGGTCCACGATGCCCGGGCCCGCGTCCGACACCAGCACGATCACCGCGTCCTCGCCGTTGTGCACGTCGACCGCGAACGCCGTGCCCTCGGCGGTGTGCCGGAAGACGTTGCCGAGGAGGGCGTCGAGCGCTGCCGCGAGATCCGCGCGGGCCACGGGGATACGGACCGGCCGGTCCACCCCGGCCACCCGCACCTTGCGGCCCTCGTCCTCGGCGAGCGCGGACCAGAAGTCCATGCGCTCACGGACCACCTCGGCCGCGTCGCACCCGGCGCCGGCGCCGATCGCCGCGGTCTGCGGCTTGGCGTCCCGGGCCGTCCGGATGATCGTGTCGACCTCGCGCTCCAGCTGCGCGACGGCGGCCCGGGTCTGCTCGGCCGCCGGACCGTCCCCGAGCGAGGCCGCGTTGAGGCGGAGCACGGTCAGCGGGGTGCGCAGCCGGTGCGAGAGGTCGGCGGCCAGCTCCCGCTCGTTGGCGAGGAGTTGGACGACCTGGTCGGCCATCGCGTTGAACGCGACGGCGGCCAGCCGCAGTTCGTTCGGCCCCTCCTCGGGCACCCGGGCACCCAGCTTGCCCTCCCCCAGCTCGTGCGCGCTCTCGACCAGGCGCTGAGCGGGCTGGACCATACGGACGCCGAGCCGGTCGGCGACCGCGACGGAACCGATGATGAGCGCGATGCCCACCGCAGCGAGGACCGCCCAGGCCGTGCCCACGCCGTTGCTCACCTCGGCCTCGGGGACGTACACCTCGACGACCGCGATCTCGCCGGAGCTGAGCGCGATGGGCTGGAGCAGGGTCGACCCGCCGGCCACCTCGGTGGTGGAGGCCCGGCCGAGCTTGCGGGTCATGACGATGTCCTTGGCGGCGGCACGCCGCTTGCCGATCTCGACCGCGGGTTCACGGTCGGCGGCGGGTATGTGCACGGCGATGCCCGCGTCCGAGCCGGCCGAGGCGACGACGCGCTCCAGCTCGTCCCGGTCGGTGGTGATGGAGAGCGCGGGAGCGATGGCGGCGGCCTCCCGCTCGGCGTTCGAGAACGCCCGGTCCCGCGCCATCTCCTTGATCACCAGGCCGAGCGGCACCGCGAAGGCGACGACGACCATCGTCGTCACCGCCACGCAGACCTTGACCAGCGCCCACCTCACAGCGGCCGCTCCGCTCTCGGCGGCTCCAGCTTCACGCCGACGCCTCGCAGGGTGTGCAGATAGCGCGGTCGCGCCGCCGTCTCGCCCAGTTTCCGGCGCAGCCAGGACAGATGGACGTCGATCGTCTGGTCGTCGCCGTACGCCTGTTGCCACACCTCGGCGAGCAGTTCCTTGCGCGGGACGACGACGCCGGGGCGGCCGGCGAGGAAGGCGAGCAGGTCGAACTCGCGCCGGGTGAGGTCGAGTCGTACGCCGTCCAGCTCGGCCTGGCGGCGCAGCGGGTCGATGGCGAGGCCGCCGACGCGGATGACCGTGGACGGCGCGGCGTCGGCCGCGCTCGTGCGGGAACGGCGCAGCACCGCGGCCATCCGCGCCGACAGGTGCTCGACCGAGAACGGCTTGGTCAGGTAGTCGTCCGCGCCGTCGTTCAGCAGGCGGACGATCTCCGTCTCGTCGTCCCGCGCGGTGGCGATGATGACCGGCACGTCGGTGATGCCGCGCAGCATCTTCAGCGCCTCGGACCCGTCCAGATCGGGCAGTCCGAGGTCGAGGATCACGACGTCGAAGGAGAAATGGGCGACCTCGCGCAGCGCCTCCAGGGCCGTACCCACGCTGCGCACGGTGTGCGCGGCCTCGGTCAGGTGCCGGATGAGGGCCGAGCGTACGAACTGGTCGTCCTCGACCACGAGCACACTTGCCATGGGCGGCACCGTACGCCATCCGGGCGATGCCCCACGGCGCCTGTGGACAACCCCTTCCGGGCACCTGTGGACAATCCAGGCCGGACGTCTGCGGAGCCTCCCTACGGTGCCGGGTCCCTGAGACACCCGTGGGGCGCGTGGTGCAGTATGGCCGCGATGCGCAGAGGACTCGTACACGTACTCGCGTGGTTGCTCGCCACGGGCGCGGCGGTCACGCTGTCGTGGTGGGGCGTGCACACGGTGATGACGGGGACGGCGTACGACCCGCCGCGTGCCCTGCCCATCACGGCGGCCGGCGCGACGACGCAGGAGTCGAAGCCGCTGGCCTCCTCGACCCATCGGGCGGAGCCGTCGAAGAAGACGCCGGACAGGCCGTCCGCGACGCCGCGGCCTAGCGCGACACCGACGGCGTCCGCGTCCCCGAGCGGCAGCAGCCCGCCCGCCTCCCCGAGCGCGTCCGGCAAGGTCAAGAGCTACGACACCGACGGCGGCCGGGCGGTCTTCGACATCGGGCCCGCGTACGCGACGCTGGTCTCCGCGACGCCGAAGGCCGGCTGGTCGATGCAGGTGTGGAAGACCGAGTCGTGGATCCGCGTGGAGTACACCTCGGGAGCGGACCGGGTGTCGGTGTTCTGCACCTGGCACGACGGGCCGCCGCGTGTGGAGATCGGGACGTACTGACGTCCGGCGGGACCCGGCCCGGACTCCCGGTCGGCGGGTCTGCGGTCAGCGGGTCTGCGGGTCAGCGGAAGACCGAGGGCGGCGGGGCCGGTGACGCCACGGCCACCGCGTCGGTGACCGGTACGGCGCCGCCGGTGAAGTCCGCGAGCTGCCTGCCGTGTTCGACCCGCGCGGGGTGCGGGTCGGAGGCCGCGCGGCGGGTGAGTTCCGCGGCCGCGAGCGGCAGCCCGGAGGCGACGAGGACGGCGTTGCCGAAGCGTTTGCCGCGCAGCACCGCCGGGTCGGCGATCAGGGCGAGTTCGGGGAAGACGGCGGCCACGGTGGCGATCTGGCCGCGGAGATGGGCGAGCGGCGGTCCGTCGGCGAGGTTCGCGGCGTAGACCCCGGAGGCCTTCAGCGCGCGGCGGACCTCCGTGACGAACTCGACGGACGTGAGGTGTGCCGGGGTGCGCGCGCCGCTGAAGACGTCCGCGATGAGCAGGTCGGCCCAGCCGTCGGGCACCTTGGCGAGCCCTTCGCGCGCGTCCGCGGACCGCACCCTGATCCGGGCGTTCGGATCCAACGGGAGTTCACGGCGGACCAGTTGGACGAGGGCGGCGTCGCGCTCGACGACCTGCTGGGTGGACCGGGGGCGGGTCGCGGCGGTGTAGCGGGCGAGACTCAGGGCGCCACCGCCGAGGTGCACGGCCTGCACGGGCTTGCCCGCCGGTGCGACGAGGTCGATGACGTGGCCGAGGCGGCGCTGGTACTCGAAGCTCAGGTAGGACGGGTCGTCGAGGTCCACGTGGGACTGCGGGGCGCCGTCGATGAGCAGCGTCCAGGCACGCGCCCGGTCCCGGTCGGGCAGCAGCTCGGCGAGCCCGCCGTCGACGGTCTCGACGACCGCCTCGGCCGCCTGACCGCGCCGCGCGCCGCGTCCCGTGTCGCGCCGGTCGTCCGACCGCTGGTTCTTCGCCCGTGCCATCCCGCCATTATCGGGGGGCGCGGGCGGCTCGGCTCAGCGGCGGGTCACCGGGGACGGCCGGCCGTAGGCCGGCCGCGTCACTGGCAGCCGTCCGCGGCCTCGATGAGCCGGGCCGCCTCGCCCAGCGCGGCCCGCAGCACCGCCGGGTCGGTGGCGAGGTCGGCCTCGCCGGGCGGGAGGAGCCAGTCCGAGCCCTCGACCGGGGGCTGGGGGGCCAGCCGCAGGCCGCGCCCCTCCGTCTGTGTGCAGGTGCTGCCCGGCACGTCCCAGGCGTCCGCGGTGCCGGGCGGCACCAGGAAGCCGAGGGTGTCGCAGTCGTCGTCGTGCAGCACGGGCCCCACGGCGTCGCCCGCGCCACCGGCGCCGCGGCGCAGGATGTCGACCGCCTCCAGCCCCTGACGTGCCGGAACGGTCACCAGGTCGCACTCGGCGACCGGGCGCTGCGGGGCGCCGCGCTCCGGGGACGGTCTCTGCTGTGCCATCGCCGGCGGTGTACGTGACTCGGTGCTCTGCCTGATCTGCATCCCGGCCTCCAACGGAACCCCTCCTCATGACGAGTGGGTCGGGAGTTCGGGCGGCTCCCGGTCCATCGGGTTCAACGCGCCAGGACGTCAACGGCTACGGCGAAACTCCGCCGCAAAGGATGGCAGTTCATGGCAGATCGTGGATGAGATATCCGGTTTGTAGCCAAACCCAGCGTGGCGGCCTCGTCACAGCAGGTACGTTCTTGCCCGCCGGAAGCAGGGCACCTACCGGGCACAACCCGGGCAACTCGCCACGCTTCCTGCATGGTTCGACGGTTCGTAAGAGAGGGCCCGGCCATGGCGTCGTCAACGGTGACCTCGTCCCCGTCCCCCAGGCCACCCCGGCCGAATCTCGCCTTCAGGCGGTTGCGCGGCCAGCGCTCCCCCGGCGAGTTCGCCGCGCTGGTCCGGCGGGCCGCGCGCGACATCGGCGAGCGGGTGAGCTGCGACGCGCGCTACATCGGGCGCGTCGAGGCGGGCGAGATCCGCTGTCCCAACTACGCGTACGAGCGGGTGTTCCTGCACATGTTCCCCGGCCGCACGCTGACCGACCTGGGTTTCGCCCCCCGCTCATGGGTACGCGGACGCGGGGCGCGTGGCACGGACGAGGCGCCCCCGCAGCACCTCGCGAGCCCGCCGCCCGCCTCGTATGAGACGGACGATGCGCCCGGGACGTATGAGACGCCGAACCCGCACCACCCCACCCCCCACGAGCCGCAGACCCCGTACGCAGCACACGATCCGCACGCTCCGTACGACCCGCATCCCGGGTGCGATCCGTACGCCCCGTACGAGGAACACGATCAGAACCACGAGGAGAGCGACGTGCAGCGTCGCGCATTCATGACGGGAGGCACCGCCACCGTGGCGGCGGCCTCACTGGGACCCTTCGCCGTCGCCTTCGGCAACAGCGCCGCGGCCGCCGAACGGCGCGTCCACCGCGCGGGGACCTCCGAGGCCGGCGCCCTGGAGGAGGCGGTCCGCAGGATCCGGCTGCTCGACGACCGGCACGGGGCCGACGGCCTGTACCGGCGCGCGGCGACACCGCTGCGCACCGCCTACGAGCTGCTCGACGCCGGCACCACCCGGCAGGCGACCGCCGACCGGCTTTACTCCGGCGCGGGCGAACTGGCCATCTCGGTCGGCTGGCTGGCCCACGACTCCGGGCGCTTCGACGACGCCCGCTCGCACTACGCGGAGGCGCTCGCCACCGCGCGGATGGCCGACGACGGGGGTCTCGAAGCCCACGCCTTCTGCAACACGGCGTTCCTCGCCCGCGACGCGGGCCGCCCGCGCGAGGCGGTGCGCGCGGCCCAGGCGGCCCAGCGCGCGGCCCGCCCCCTCGGCTCCCCCCGCCTGCTCTCGCTGCTCGCGCTGCGCGAGGCGGGCGGCTGGGCGGGACTCGCCGACCGCAGGAGCTGCGAGCAGGCGATGGCCCGCGCGCACGCCCTCTACGAGCGCGGCCCCGCCGAGACGGACCCCGAGTGGATGACGTTCTACGGGGAGGCCGAACTGGAGGGTCTCGAGGCGCAGTGCTGGTCGATGCTGGGCGACTGGCCCCGGGCGGCGCGGCACGCCCGCCGAGCGGCCGATCTCCAGGACCCGCACTTCACCCGCAACATCGCCCTCTACACCGCCGAGCTCGCCGACGACCTGGCGCGCGGCGGGCGTCCGGACGAGGCCGCCGTCGCCGGCCTGCGCGTCCTGGAGCTGCTGAGCGAGGTCCAGTCCTCCCGCATCCAGACCATGCTGGCGGGCACGGCCCGGGTGCTGCTCCCGCACCGCAGGGCCTCGGGCGTCTCGGCGTTCCTGGACCGCCACGCGAGCCTGCCGCGCACGGCGTGACATCCGCCGGGTGCGGTGCCACCGGTCAGCCGCTCAGGTGTCCGCAGTCGTTCCACGTCTCGATGGCGGGCTCGTCGTAGGCCCAGCCGAGCACCGACAGCGAGGTCGGGTTCAGGCGGACGCGGGCCGCGAAGTCCAGCGGGAGTCCGAGCCAGCGGGCGCCTATCGACCGCAGGATGTGGCCGTGGGCGAAGACCAGCACGTCACGGTCGGCGGAGCGGGCCCAGGAGACGACCTCGTCCGCGCGCGCGGTGACCTGTTCCAGGGTCTCGCCCTCGGGGACCCCGTCGCGCCAGATGAACCAGCCGGGGCGGACCGCCTGGATCTCGGCCGGGGTCATGCCCTCGTAGGCGCCGTAGTCCCACTCCATGAGCGCGTCCCAGGTGTCCGCGCGGTCCCCGAAACCGGCGAGTTCGCAGGTCTCCCGCGCGCGGACGAGCGGGCTGGTGCGCACCTCGACACCGGGGAGTCCGTCCAGGGGCGCCCGGTGCAGCCGCTCGCCCAGCAGCTTGGCGCCGCGCCGTCCCTCTTCAAGGAGGGGGATGTCGGTCCTGCCGGTGTGCTTTCCGGACAGCGACCATTCGGTCTGTCCGTGCCGGGCCAGCAGGATGCGCGGTGCCATGGAGAGGAGCCTTTCCGGAACGGGCGGCACGAGGGGACGGGCACTCGGAACCGCTGACAAGTCGGTCACTCCATCATCGCGCACCGGCGCGCGACGCAACCCGGGGGGCGATCTCCGCGTCTTTGAGGACCGGGGGCGCCCCTTCGGGGCGGCCGTACGCACCGTAAAATCCCATGTGGCCATACACCGCCGTCAGCAGACTGCAGACTGTCGGGTCACGACAGACGAAGGGCCACGAGCAGATGGGGGAGGGCGATCGGATGCCGCAGACCGATGCACCGCGTACGGAGGCGGCACCACGCGCCCGGCTGCGCCGGTGGACCGAGCTGCGCAGGTCCGCAGCGGCGCAGGGCCGGCTCCGCTGGTGGACCGAGCTCCCGCTGATAGTGCTGGTGTACGCGTGCTACTCGGCGGGCCGGCTGCTCGCCCGGGGTGACACCGCCGGCGCCGTCGACCACGGCCTGCAGCTCCTGCGCATCGAGAAGGTCCTGCGCCTCAACGCCGAGCACCCGCTGAACCGGCTGTTCACGCACGAGGCCTGGCTGGGCGTGCCCGCCGACTTCTGGTACGCGTCACTGCACTACCTGGTGACGCCCGGGATCCTCGTCTGGCTGTTCCGTTCCCGGGCCGTGCGCTACCGCGCGGCCCGCACCTGGCTGATGACCTCCACGTTCATCGGCCTGATCGGCTTCACGCTGCTGCCGACGTGCCCGCCCCGCCTGCTGTCCCCGGGGCACGGCTTCGTCGACACGATGGCCCAGTACAGCGACTACGGCTGGTGGGGCGGCGAGGCGAGCGCCCCGCGCGGTATGGGCGGGATGACGAACCAGTACGCGGCGATGCCGAGCCTGCACGTGGGCTGGGCGCTGTGGTGCGGGGTCATGCTGTGGCGCCACGGCCGTACACCCGCGGCGAAGGTCGCCGGTGTCGCGTATCCGCTGCTCACCACGATCGTCGTGATGGGCACCGCCAACCACTACTTCCTGGACGCCGTCGCGGGCGCGGCGGTGATGGGCGTCGGCCTGCTGCTGACCCCGTTCGTGATGCGCACGGCGACCCGGCTGTGGTCGCTCTTCGAGGGCCGTGTCCCGTGGGTCGCGGGTGTCGCCCGGGGCGAGGGTTCCGCGATTGTCAGTGCGGGGTGCCAGACTTCCCCGGGTGAACGCATCCCCCGACAGCGCGAGTCCCGATCCGGACCGGGAGCCGAGCCGGGTGCCTCTCCCGCGGACGCGGGGGACGGCGCTGCGGCAGCAGCTCGCTGAGCTGCGCGGTCCGGACGTCCCACCGAAGGCACTGGACGCGCGCGCCCTCGCGGCGCTCGCCGCCAACCCCGGCTGCGACCGCCGGGCCCTGCTGGACGGCGCGGGGGTCGACAAGGCGAAGCTGGCGGAAGCGCTCGGTGCGCCGTCCGCGTTCGGCCAGTCGCAGTTCGCCTTCATGCGGGGCAACGCGTTCGAGGCCCGGGTCAAGGCCGACGGCGGTGCCGAACTGCTGCGGCTGGTGCACGAGAAGCTCGACCCCGGCGCCGCACCGCCCGGCTCCGGTGCCGTGCCCGACCTGAGCGCGATCGGCCCCGAGGGGCGTGCCGCCCGCACGGCCCTCGCCCTGCGCGAGGCCACCGAGGCCGGCGGCTGGACGCTGCTCGACCATCCGATGCTCGCCCTGGACGTCGCGGGTTCCGCCGCCTTCCTGGAGCCGGACGCGGTGGTCGTGCACCCCGACGGCGGCTGGACGGTCGTCGAGATCAAGTCGTTCCCGATGCTGGACGGTTCGGCCGACCCGGCGAAGGTGGGCGCCGCCGCCCGGCAGTCCGCGGTGTACGTCCTCGCGCTGGAGGAGGTCGCGGCCCGCCTCGATCCCGCCCCCGAGGTCCGCCACCGCGTCCTGCTGGTCTGCCCGAAGGACTTCTCCAACCTCCCCACCGCCTCGGCCGTCGACGTGCGCAAACAGCGCGCCGTCACCCGCCGGCAGCTCGCCCGCCTCACCCGGGTCGAGGACATCGCGGCGGCCCTCCCCGAGGGCAGCTGCTTCTCCCCCGACCTCCCCGCCGAGGAACTGATCACGACGGTCGAGGCGGTCCCGGCGACGTACGCGCCCGAGTGCCTGTCCGCCTGCGAGCTGGCCTTCCACTGCCGGGCCCGCTCCCGCGCGCGGGGCGTGGTGACGTCCCTGGGCCGCTCCCTGCGCGCCGAGCTGGGCGGTCTGACGACGGTCACCGACGTCCTCGCGGCGGCGCACGGCCAGGCCGGCGATCCGGCGGACCCTGCCGTCGCGGCGCTGCGGAGAGCGGCCCTGCTGCGGGCGGAGGCGCTGGGCACTCCGGTCGCCACCGTCCCGGCGCAGGTGTCGGTGACCGCCGCGTCGGGCGACGGCCGGGAGGCGGGCGTATGTCGCTGATCTCCACGCTCGCCCGGCTGGAGGCCGTCGAGAGCGGCCGGGCGCAGCCCACCGCCACCGTGCTCCACCGTCATCTCGTCGAGCGGCCGCTGGTGTTCGTGCCGTTGACCACGGCGGGCGAGGCGGGAGCGCCGCTCGGCGCGCTCGTCGGCACCGACCGGGACGCGCCGCGGCTGCTGGTCGTGCCGCAGCCCCGCGACCGCGACCTGCGGTTCGCGTTCCTCGCCGAGCTGGCGGACGTCGTCCTGCCGTACATCGACACGTTCGCGGACGTGGTCGAGGCGGCCGAGCGCAGCGACACGGACCCGGAGACCGGCAAGCGCGTCAAGGTCGAGGTCGAACTGTGCGCGGACGCACCGCAGTTGATCGTGCCGGGCCGGGCGGGCATCGAGTTCGTCCGTCTGCTGGGGCGCTCCACCCGGTTCCGTCGCACCGCCGAGCAGGATCCCGAGGCACCGCATCCGGCACCGCCGCGGGTGCCGTTGTCCGGGCGCTGGCTCACCCACTTCGGGGAGCGGGCCCGGGTGCCCGGCTCCGCCCTGCTCCTCGCCCTCACCGACGTGCTGTCCCGGCACTGGGCCACCGGCCAGAGCAGCCTGGAGGACCAGCATCTCGGGGCGCTGCTCGCCTGGATCGATCCGCCGGAGGGCGAGCCGGGCGCCGAGGCGGCGGTGCGGGCCGAGCTCCAGCGGGACACCCGGGGCCAGCTCGTGTGGCCGCCCGCGGGTCCCGCCACGGACCCCGCCTTCGACAACCAGCTGCTCGCTCCCGCCATCGAGGCGTACGACCGCGCGCGGACGGCGTTCGCCGCCGCCGAGGACGGCATCGAGGCGGACGACCGGCTCGGTGAACTGACCGCGGCCGAGCGGCGGATCCGCGATCTCGTCGCGAGCGTCACCCGGCCCACCTGGGACGCGGTGTGGCGGGGCCTCGACCTGCTGCGCGCCCTGCCGGAGGGACCGCACGCCGCTGACCGGTGGACCCGCGACCGCTGGTCGTTCACCGGTCACCGCGACCGGGTGGTGGCGGGCGAACCGCCGCAGCCACGCCGGGACGACGCGGTCACCGCGGCGAACAAGCTGGCCACGCGCGAGCGGGAACAGGCGCGCCTGGAAGCGCAGGAGGCGCTGGACGACCCGCTGGTGATGGCGGGCAGGCGGCTCGCCGGGGAGGCCTTCGCGGGCGAGGTCACCGACGTCGTCATGGCGTACAGCGAGGGCAAGCGGCCGAGTCCCCGTCCGCTCGTCACCGTCCGCACCGACGACCGCCCGCACCTCGGCGAGCGGGCCAAGGTGTACCGCTCGCTCGGCGGGAAGCCGCAGTCCGCGGAGTTCGTGGGGTACGAGGACGAGGGTGCCGCGGTGGTGCTGCGGATCACCGACAAGATGGGGCGGAGCAAGGAACCCGCGGCCGGGTCCGTGCCGGAGAAGGGGGACCTCGTCTGCTTCACCCTCTTCGAGCACGAGCAGCGCGGCGGCGCCAAGCTGCCCGACCCGGAGGACACGCCGTGGACGCACGGGGGGCCACCGGGTGAGCCGGACGCCCTGCCGCTGCCGGACCCGGTGACCGAGGAGGACGTCCTGTGACCGCCGTCTTCGACCCGGGTGCCGAGGCCGCCCGCGCCACCGACGCGATCCTGCGCGACACCCTGCACGGCACCGACCGCGGCGTCGTCGTCGACTCGCCCCCCGGCGCCGGGAAGTCGACGCTCGTGGTCCGGGCGGCCCTCGAACTGGCCGCCGCCGGGCGCCCGTTGATGGTCATCGCGCAGACCAACGCCCAGGTCGACGACCTGGTGCTGCGGATCGCCGAGAAGGCCCCGGACATGCCCGTGGGGCGGTTGCACAGCAGCGACTCCGACCCGTACGACAAGGCGCTCGACGGCCTGGACCAGGTCCGCAAGTCGACGAAGGCGGCCGACCTCGCGGGCCTGGACGTCGTCATCTCCACCGCCGCGAAGTGGGCCCACGTCAAGGGGGTCGAGCCCTGGCGGCACGCGATCGTGGACGAGGCGTACCAGATGCGCTCGGACGCGCTGCTCGCCGTCGCGGGACTCTTCGAGCGGGCGCTGTTCGTCGGCGACCCGGGCCAGTTGGACCCGTTCGCCATCGTCGGCTCGGAGCAGTGGGCCGGACTGTCGTACGACCCGTCCGCGTCCGCGGTGACCACGCTGCTCGCGCACAATCCGCACCTGCCGCAGCACCGGCTGCCGGTGTCCTGGCGGCTGCCCGCGTCGGCGGCCCCGCTCGTCTCGGACGCCTTCTACCCGTACACGCCGTTCCGCAGCGGCACCGGTCACGCCGACCGGCGGCTGAACTTCGGTGTCCCGTCGGACGGTTCGGGGACCGACCGGGTCATCGACGAGGCGGCGGAGTCCGGTTGGGGTCTGCTCCAGCTCCCCGCCCGGCACACACCGCGCACGGACCCGGAGGCCGTACGGGCGGTGGCCGAGGTGGTCCGGCGGCTGCTCGACCGGGGCGGCGCGGCCACTTCGGAGCGGGCACCGGATCCGGTGCCGCTGACCGCCGACCGGATCGCGGTCGGCACCGCGCACCGGGACCAGGCCGCGGCCGTACGCGCGGCGCTGGCGGACCTCGGGGTCACGGACGTCACCGTCGACACGGCGAACCGGCTCCAGGGACGGGAGTTCGACGTCACGGTCGTCCTGCATCCCCTGTCGGGACGGCCGGACGCCACGGCGTTCCATCTGGAGACCGGACGTCTGTGCGTGCTCACCTCCCGGCACCGGCACGCCTGCATCGTGGTGTGCCGGGAGGGTGTGAGCGACCTGCTGGACGACCACCCCTCGACCGAGCCCGTCCAGCTGGGCGTCACGGTGAAGTTCCCGGACGGTTGGGAAGCCAACCACTCCGTGTTGTCCCACCTGGAGGAGCATCGGGTGGCGTGGCGCTCCTGAGCCCCGGCTCCGGAGCCGCCCGGACCGCGGACCGACCCGTTCGGGACGGACCCGGTGCAAACCGGCGGACCGGGCACCCGCACAGGGGGCGCGCCCGGCTCCCCGGGGCCCACTTGCGCCGCAGGGGGACAATGGACGGTGGCCCTCTTCCGAGAGGGGCACCTGAACCGTACGAGGAGGAGAAGACATGGCGGAGCCCACGCCGCGTCGGAACGAACCACGGCTTCGCCCCGCGCCCCTGCTCTTCGAGCCGGCGGAGGCCGCCGGGGACCCGGAGCACTTCTTCGACCTGGAGTCGATAGACGATCCCCGCGCGCTGCTGGACCGGGCGACGGAGCTGACGCAGGCGTTCCGCGCCGCGGCGGACCGGGCGCTCGAGTTCCAGGCCATCGCGGCCGCGCAACTCGCCGACCCGCGCCGCTTCGACCGGCTGACCACGGCGGAGATCGCCGAGCGCGCCGAGTGGACCGAGGACTACGCGAAGAAGATGGTCGAGTTCGGCCGCGACCTGCTCTCCGGCGCCGAGGGCAGCGGCCACGGCCACGGGGTGTCCGACACCCTCTGACGGGGCCGCGTCCGCCGGCCGGGAGCCGTGCGGCCGCAGGCCCCGGGGCCTGCGGCCAGCCTCCGACCGAGTCCCCGCGCACCCGCCTCCGGCTCCACGCGGCCTGCGCCCCGGGCCCGCTGGGCCTCCTCCGCCCGGCGGTCCGGCCCCGGCACGGTCTCGCGCCCGGTCACCCCGCCCCGGCTCGGGCCCCGTACGAGGTGCGGAGCCCGAGCCCCGCACCACCTCCGACCGGTGCCGGTCACGGCACACCCCGGCGCTTCCCGTCCCGCCCTCCGGCACCTCGGCGGGCCCGCCCGCGGGCCGCCCGGAGGCGGCCGGTGATCAGGTGTCCCGGGCGGACAAGATCGCTGGCATATGCCAGGCGGGCAAGATACTCCCCTCCACCCGCTCCTGTCCCGGCTTTTCGCAACCCTCCGAAGCGGTCCCCTCACTGCCGGTAGATGTATGCGTCATGAGCAGCACACGGAACCCGGCCAGCAGCACCCCGCACAGCCCCGGAACACCGTTGCCCGAGTGGCGGGACGCCTCGGGGGTCACCTCCGAGGGAGCCGCCTGGCTCGCCTCGGCGGGAACGTATCCGCGAAGCACGCTCGCCCTGTGGGCGGAGCGGCCGGACGCCCCGGTCGTGCTGCCGTGCGGCAGCGCCTTCGACATCGTCAGCGCGCCGTCGCTCTTCGGCCGGCGGATGCTCGACCGGCTCTGGGACGACGGGCCGGGCTCGGGCCCGGTGGCGGCGTACCGCGGGCGGATGCTGCTGTTCGCCGCCCCCGGCACCGCCCAGCGGCTGCCATCGCTGATGCGCTGGGAGGAGTGGGGCTCCGAGGGACGCGACTCCGGAGCGCACGGAACCGCGGGCGGGCATGTGGGCCGCTGCCGCGAGGTGCCGCCCCTGCTCTGCCACGGCACCGGGGACGCGGTGACCGTTCCGGCGCTCGCCGCGCCCGGCGCCACCGCGGACTCCGGCCGGAACGACGCGCGCTGGCTGGTCGCCCCCGACACCCGTCAGCCCTGGCTCCCCGGGCCCGAGATCCTGCTCTGGGCGGCCGTGCGGGCGGCCCGTGCGGCGGTGTCGGCGGCGGTGCGGATATCGATTTTTCCTCCCGCCGATCAGGATGCTAAGGTCTACGACGTCAGCAGGCGCCGCTAGCTCAGTTGGTTAGAGCAGCTGACTCTTAATCAGCGGGTCCGGGGTTCGAGTCCCTGGCGGCGCACGCCAACGAGAGCGGGATGATCGCGGAAACGCGAGCGTCCCGCTCTTGTCGTTTCTCCCCCTCCCCCGGAAGTCTCCGCCCCCAGTCCCCACGGCCGCCGGATCTCGCCCGCACGGCCGCGGCTGGTGCGGGAATGCCGTCGCGCGCCCGCTCAGCCCGTCGTGATCTTGACCGTCCAGGAGCCCGACACGGTCCGGTTCTCCACCTCGACCCGGACGTCCTCGCCCGGCACCGTGAAACTCTCACCGAGGCTCACCGGCGCGTCCGCCAGGGGCGGGTAGACCGAGTCCTCCCAGCAGGCCTCGGTGTGCGGGTGGGCGTCGAGGACCTGGACGGGGCCGCCGCCCGACTCGGTGCCACTGTGGACCCGGTAGACGAGAACCCCCTGCGTGCAGGTCGAGCCGTCGTTGCCCACCGAGCCGCGCGCCTCGAAGGCGAGGGCGCTGCCGGGGCCCGTCGGGACGACCGCCAGCTTGGTGCCGCGCCCCACACCGAACGTCCGCGTGCCCGGAAGGGAAGCGACCCCCAAAGCCCCGGGCTCGGCCCCGGCCGCCCCGCCGGAACTCCCGGCCGCACCGCCCGAGATCCCGGCCGCCCCGCCGGAACTCCCGGCCGCACCGCCCGAGGTCCCGGCCGCACCGACGGCACCCGTACCGGCCACCGAGCGCACCGCCGAACCCGCGGAGCCGGCGGATCCGGCCGGCCCGGCGCCCAGCGGCTCCAGTGTCAGACGGGTGGTTCCCGAGCCCCGTACGCACGCCACCTGGTTCGGTTCCAGCCACCCCAGCCGCCACTTGTGCCACCCGAAGAGGTCGGGCGCGAGGCCGAACTGGCTGCCCATGAGGTCCCAGTCGCCGACATACGTGTCCCAGTCGCCCTTGCCGTCCTCGGGGCGGTGGTACAGGTCGGGCAGGTCGAAGACATGGCCGGTCTCGTGCGCGAGGACGAGACGGTCCGGCGGGTGCTTCTCGAAGACCGTGACGACGCGGCGGATGTCCTTGCCGTCCGCACGCAGCGGTGTGTCCATGTTGACGACCTTCGTGGCGTCCGAGTCGACGCCCGGCGCGTCCGGGTCGGCGACGAAGTAGACGACGTCGTAGCGCGAGAAATCGACCTGCGGGTCGGACACCGCGAGGGCGTCGCGCAGGTAGGCGGCCCGGTCGGTGGCGTTCCAGTCGCGCTGTATGGCGTACGAGGTGGAGGCGTGCGGCATCTGGATCCAGGCGTGCTGGGGATGCGGGCGGACCGTGAACCTGCCGTACGAGGCGCGTTCGAAGAAACGGCTGGTGGCGGGGAAGTAGTCGCCGGTCAGCTCCGCCGGGGTGGTGGTCGGCGTGGAGTCCGGGAAGGACAGGAACACCATCACGGCGTTGAGAGGGCGGGTGGGGCGCACGTAGGAGGAGTTCCAGGTGTCGACGCCCTCCGAGTGGTGCGCCTCGGTCCGCGTCAGGGCGCACGGGTCCGCGAGGGGCTCTGCGAGCGCGGGACCGGGCACCAGGGAGGTCGCGGCGAGCGCCGTCATCGAGGTGAACGCGGCCGCGGTGCTGCGCCAGCGGGGCAACCCGTCACGGGCGAGGCCGCGCAGGGCCCCACGAGTGAGAACCCCCAGGGGGAGCGGACGCGGCACGTCGACCTCCGGATGCGGATTTCGGGACACCGCACCCAGCCTGTGTGTATTTGTATTACTTCGCCCTGTTTGTCTGCACCAGAAGAGTGAGAGGGCTGACGGGCCGACACCCCCGACCACTCACGGAACGTCACATGCGGTCGGCAGGGGAGGGAACCCGTCCAGATGCAGGCAGAAACGATCTGTCAGAACGGGTGGTTGTTCCGGGACACTGGACAGGGGCTGCACCGTCCCGAGGCCAGCCTCTATGATCGGCACACTTTCCTGCACCGACACGGCTTGTGCGGCCGCCCAGTCCGGCCGACCACCCGAGAGACCCATACGAAGAACGAGTGCACTGCGGGAGCGAGCGGTGAGCGGAACGTCCGAAGGGCCGGCGCCCGCGGGAGACCTCGTCCGGCCGACCGTCACAGAGCGTCACGTCGACACGTCTTCAGGTCCGTCCACCGGGTCCTCTCCCGGCACATCCGCCCCACCCCTGCCACCCGTGTCCTCCGTGTCACCGGGGATGCCCGTGGAGGCGGCGGCTCCCGACGGAACGTCACCCCGCGCCTTCCAGGCTGCGTTCGCCTCCGCTCCCCTCGCGATGGCCGTCGTCGACCGCGACGGCACCGTCGTCACCGCTAACGAGTCACTGGCCACACTGCTGGGCGTCGAGGCGCACACGTTCGCCGGCCGGTCCGCCTCCGAGCTGGTGGACCTGGCCTCCGACGCCCGGACCTGGCACGCGTACCGCGAGGTGCTGCGCGGCCGGCAGGCGCGGCTGCGCTGCACCCGCCGGCTCAAGCACCCCGACGGCCACTCCCTCTGGGTGCAGATCACGGTCACCCCGCTGCCCCCGCAGGAGGAGGCCGTCCTGGTGTCGGTCGCCGACATCGGTCCCCGGCGTGAACTCCAGGCCCGGCTAAGGCACTTGCAGATGCACGACCCGGTGACCCGGCTGCCCAACCGCACGCTGTTCTTCGAGCGCCTGACGGCCGCCCTGGAGGCGGAGGCGTACGAGGACGGCGGCACCGGCCGGATCGGGCTCTGCTATCTGGACCTCGACGGATTCAAGGCGGTCAACGACACGCTCGGCCACCGGGTCGGGGACCGGCTTCTCGCGGCCGTCGCGGAGCGGCTGACGCGCTGCGCCGACGAGGCGGGGCACGCCCGTGCCACGTCTCCCCTGGTGGCACGGCTGGGCGGCGACGAGTTCGCGCTGCTCGTCGAGGACTCGACCGGCACCGAGCAGGTGGCGGACCTCGCCGAGTCCGCGCTGAAGGCACTCCAGGCGCCGTTCGACCTGTCGGGCCAGCGGCTGTCGCTGTCGGCGTCCATCGGGGTCGTCGAGCGCCGCGCCACCGGGACGACCGCGACGGGGCTGATGCAGGCCGCCGACACCACGCTGTACTGGGCGAAGGCCGACGGCAAGGGGCGGTGGACGCTCTTCGACCCGGAGCGCAACGCGCACCGGATGACACGCCAGGCGCTGTCGTCCACCCTGCGGGCCGCCGTCGAGCGCGGCGAATTCGCCCTGGAGTACCAGCCGTTGGTGGGCATGGAGGACGGCGGCGTGCACGGCGTGGAGGCGCTGGTCCGCTGGAACCATCCGCGGTTCGGCATGCTGACGCCGAATCGGTTCATCGGACTGGCCGAGGAGGACGGTTCGATCGTGCAGCTCGGCCGCTGGGTGCTGGCCACCGCCTGCCGGCAGGCCCGCCGCTGGCAGCTGGACCATCCGGACGCGCCACCGCTCTTCGTCAGTGTCAACGTCGCCGTGCGGCAGGTCTGGGACTCCGATCTGGTGGCGGATGTGGCCGAGATCCTGGCGGAGACCGGACTCGACCCGCATCTCCTGCAGTTGGAGCTCACGGAGTCGGCGGTGATGGGCTCGGCGGGCCGCCCGCTCCAGGCCCTCCAGGCGCTCAGCGACATGGGTGTCCGTATCGCGATCGACGACTTCGGCACCGGCTACTCGAACCTCGCCTACCTCAGCCGGCTCCCGGTGTCCGTGCTGAAGCTGGACGGCTCCTTCGTCCGCGGCTTCCAGTACGAGAACGCCGACGGGACCTCCGCCCACCCCAACCCGGCCGACGAGGTCATCGTCGAGGCCCTGATCCAGCTCGCGCACCGGCTGGGGCTGACCGTCACCGCGGAGTGCGTGGAGACGGCCTCGCAGGCGTCCCGGCTGCGCGGGATCGGGTGCGACACCGGCCAGGGGTGGCTGTACTCCCGGCCGGTGGCACCGGACCGCATCTCCGCGCTGCTGACCTCGGGCGCCTGCCCGCTGGCCTGACCGGGTCCCGGGCGGGCCGACCCGGTCCGCGCCCGGATCTCCGGACCGGCCCTCAGGCGCCGGCGCCCTCGGCCTTCGGCAACCCGTAGGCGTCCGCGATCAGTTCGTAGGAGCGCAGGCGTACGTCGCCGCCGTGCGCGTTGCCCGTGATCATCAACTCGTCGGCCCCGGTGCGCTTCTGGAGGTCGTCGAGACCGGTGCGCACCTCGTCGGCGGTGCCGTGGATGACGTTGGCGTTCCAGGAGTCGATGAACTCCCGCTCCATCGGGCTGAATTCGTACGCCTCGGCCTCCTCGGGGGTCGGGACGAGTCCCGGGCGGCCGGTGCGCAGGCGGACCATGTTCAGAGCGGCGGCCAGCACCTGCCGGCGGGCCTCCCGCTCGTCGTCCGTGGCGAGCGCGGAGACGCCGATGAGGGCGTACGGCGCGTCGAGGACCGCACTCGGCCGGAAGGACTCCCGGTAGAGGTCGAGCGCGGGAACGGTGTTCTGCGCCGAGAAGTGGTGGGCGAAGGCGAAGGGCAGACCGAGCACTCCGGCGAGACGGGCGCTGAAACCGGACGAACCGAGCAGCCAGATCGGCGGCCGGTGCGGGGACTGGACGCCGCCGGGCGAGGTGGACTGGACGGGCCCCGGAACGGCGTGGATCCGCGCGTAGGGGTGGCCGTCGGGGAAGTCGTCGTCCAGGAAGCGGGTGAGTTCCGCGAGCTGCTCGGGGAAGTCGTCGGCGCCCTCGTTGAGACGCTCGGTGCGGCGCAGGGCCGCGGCCGTGGCGCCGTCCGTGCCGGGGGCCCGGCCGAGGCCGAGGTCGACACGGCCCGGGGCCATCGCTTCGAGGGTGCCGAACTGCTCCGCGATGACCAGCGGGGCGTGGTTGGGGAGCATCACTCCGCCGGAGCCCAGCCGGACGCGGTCCGTGTGGGCGGCCAGGTGGGCGAGGATCACCGCGGGCGAGGAGCTGGCCACGCCCGGCATCGAGTGGTGTTCGGCCACCCAGTAACGGTGGAAGCCGCGGGATTCCGCGAGGCGGGCGATCTGGACGCTGGTGCGCAGTGCGTCGGTCGCGGTGCGGCCCGCGCCCACGGTGACCAGGTCCAGTACGGACAGCGGTACCGGGGCTGTGCCCTGTGCCGTGCCTCGGATCTCGCCCGTTTCGGCCGTCTCGTCCACCGGGGGTGCCTCCTGTTGCTGCGCGATCGTGTCCTCGCGCCTGCCAACAGGAGGGTGGCTCCGTTTATTCCTCGGGTCCTCCGGTCGCCCCCGGCGGGGTGGGCGGGGGGACGCGCCGATCCGCCCACCCCGCCCCTGCCCGTCCCGTACCCGGGGCTCCGTCCCGTACTCCGCTCCTCGAACGCCGGAGGGGCTGAACCGTCACGAGCGCCTCGCTACGCCTGGACGATGGGTTCCCTCGTGAAGAGGGTGCCCAGGCGGGGGGCGTTCACGCGGCGGTCCGTGAGGCGGAGGGCCTCCCAGACCGAGACCTGGTTGGCGGTGAGGACCGGTTTGCCGAGCTCCTTCTCCAGGTCCGGGATGTGGGACACCGTGTGCAGGGCGGTGTCCGGGAGAAGGATCGCCTCGGCGTCGGGGCGGTCCACCTCGCGGGCCAGGGCCAGGACCTGGCCGTACTCCCAGGTGCCGACCTCGGCCGCGGTGACGACACCGGAGGCGCTCACGGCCACCACCTCGGTGCCCGCCTCCTTGAGGAACGCGGCGAAGAGCGCGGCCACGTCCTCGGGATAGGTCGCCCCGATCGCCACGCGGTGCGCCCCGATCTCCTGGACGGCGTGCGCGAAGGCGAAGGACGTCGAGGACGCGGGGAGGCCCGCAGACCGGGCGAGGCCGCGGACCTGCTCGTGGGCGCCCTGCCAGCCGCGGACGAAGCTGCCGCTGGTGCAGGCCCAGACCACGGCCTCGGCACCGGACAGGCGCAGCTCCTCGACACCCGCCTCCAGACGTTCCGGGGACCCCATCTCGAGCAGGGCGTCCACGCGGTGGGCGTCCTCCCCGATGTCCGTGTGAACGACGGTCAGGCGGACGTCGCTGCCGAGCAGCAGCTCCATGCGCGGGTAGTCGTCCTCGGCCGAGTGGCCGGGGTAGAGGAATCCGAGTGCGGTCATGCCCAACCTTCCTGTTCTTCCGGCAGTACGGGGTCCCTGCGGGCGGCCTGATCGATCAGCCGCTGATAGGGGCCCACAGCTCGGGTACCCAATTGGCGCAGTGCCGCCCACATCGTCACCTGGTTGGCCGAGATCACCGGGATGCGCAGCTCGGCCTCCAGCTGGGGGATGACGTCGTACGTCGGAAGGTTGGTGCAGCTGATGAAGAGGGCGTCGGCGTGGCCGCGCACCGCCCGGCGGGCCATGTCGGCGACATCGCGGTACGGGACCTTCCAGATGTGCCGGGTCAGGCCCATGAAGGCGCGGTCCGTGACGGTGATGCCGGCCTCGGCGAGGTACTCCTCCAGGGACTGGGTGACGGAGACGGTGTACGGGGTGACCAGGGCGATCCGGCGGGCACCGAGTTCCGCGAGGGCGTCCAGGAGGGCGCCGGAGGTGGTGAGCGAGGGGATCGCGCCCGCCCGTGTCATCGCCTCGCACATGGCCCTCTCCCCGGCGACCCCGCCGACGAAGCTGCCGGAGGTGCAGGCGTACGCGACGATCTCGGGCGCGACCGCGTTCAGGGCGCGGACCGCGTCGCCGAGCGTCTCGTGCTCGGAGACCAGCCGCGCCAGGTCCAGGCTGACTTCGACCGGCACGAAGGGGGTGCGGGTCAGATGCAGGGAGACCTCGGCCGGGACCCAGCGCCACAGCTCACGGTCGAGGGCGAAGTCGAACGGGGCGACGACGCCGACCCCGCGCTGCGGATACGGACCGCCGAGAAAGGAAACGTCCATGGCTGGCACCGGCCTCACGAAGGGAAACAGGCGGGCAACGGACCGTGTGCGGGCCCGTGTTGACGAAGGTAGGTTCGGGTGCGAGCGTGGTCAATCCGCGCATCTCAGACGGCTCCGACCCCTGTTCGCCCGCACGTCTCCCCGGCCATCTCGCCTCAGGACACCCCAGAAAAGCGGACTCGCATTGCGAAACGGTTTCCCCCGATGAACGCCCGTATGTCCCCCGCCCCGTCCTCCTCGTCCTCCCCCGGGACCACCCTGCTCGTCCTGGACGCCGATCCCCTCCCCCGCCTCGGCCGTCTCACCGGCCGCGTGCGCGTCGAGCACGCCGACGACTCCACGCTCGCGGAGAAGCTGCCGTACGCGGACGCGCTGCTCGTGTGGGACTTCGCCTCGGACGCCGTGCGCCGCGCGTGGCCGGGCGAGGGTCCGCGGCCCCGCTGGGTGCACACCGCGAGCGCCGGTGTGGACCATCTGATGTGCCCCGAACTCGCCGCCTCCGAAACGGTGGTGACGAACGCGCGCGGGGTGTTCGACCAGCCCATCGCCGAGTACGTGGCGGCGCTGGTGCTCGCCATGGCGAAGGACCTGCCGCGGACCTGGGACCTCCAGCGCGACCGCGAGTGGCGCCACCGCGAGTCCCAGCGCGTGGCCGGCACCCGGGCCTGCGTGGTGGGCTCCGGGCCCATCGGACGGGCGATCGTCCGGACGTTCAAGGCGCTCGACATCACCACGGCCCTGGTGGGCCGCATGCCGCGCACCGGGATCCACGGACCGGAGGACCTGGACCGGCTGATGGCCCGGGCCGACTGGGTGGTGTGCGCCGCGCCGCTCACCGACGAGACACACGGCATGTTCGACGCGCGGCGCTTCGGGATGATGCAGCCCTCCGCCCGCTTCATCAACGTGGGGCGCGGTCAGCTCGTCGTCGAGGCGGCGCTCGCCGAGGCGCTGTCGAAACGCTGGATCGCGGGCGCGGCCCTCGATGTTTTCGAGCACGAACCGCTGGGCCCCGACAGCACGTTGTGGCAGGTCCCGGGTCTGATCGTGTCGCCGCACATGAGCGGGGACACCATCGGCTGGCGGGACGAACTGGGCACACAGTTCCTGGAGTTGTACGACCGCTGGGCGGCGGGTAAGCCCCTGCGGAACGTGGTCGACAAGAAGCGTGGGTACGTACCCGGACACTGAACCACCGTGGAGGGGCCGATGTCGGAACTCACCGAGCTGACCGCCGTACAACTCGTCGACGGGTACCGCAAGGGCGAATTCAGCCCCGAGGAGGTGACGCGCGCCGCCCTGGAACGGGCCGAGCGGGTGCAGCCCGACGTGAACGCGTTCGTCCGCCTCCTCGCGGACGACGCCCTGGCCCGGGCCCGCGCGTCGGCGGACCGCTGGCGGCGCGGGGAACCGATGGGCCTGCTGGACGGGGTGCCCGTCACGGTGAAGGACATCCTGCTGCTGCGCGGGCATCCGACGCTGCGCGGCTCGAAGACCGTGAGCGAGCGGGGGCGTTGGGACGAGGACGCGCCGTCGGTGGCCCGGCTGCGCGAGCACGGCGCGGTGTTCCTCGGCAAGACGACGACGCCCGAGTTCGGCTGGAAGGGAGTCACGGACTCACCGCTGTCGGGCGTGACCCGCAACCCGTACGACGTCTCGCGCACCGCGGGCGGCTCCAGCGGGGGCAGTGCGGCGGCCGTCGCGCTCGGCGCGGGTCCGCTGTCGCTCGGCACGGACGGCGGTGGCAGTGTGCGCATACCGGCCGCGTTCTGCGGGATCTTCGCGCTGAAGCCGACGTACGGCAGGGTGCCGCTCTATCCGGCCAGCGCCTTCGGGACGCTCGCGCACGTGGGCCCGATGACCCGGGACGCCGCCGACGCGGCGCTGATGCTCGACGTGATCGGCGCGCCGGACGCCCGCGACTGGTCCGCGCTCGGCCCGGCGGGCGGCTCCTTCATGGACACCCTCGACGGCGGGGTGCGCGGTCTGCGCGTCGCGTACTCGGCGTCCCTCGGCGGGCAGGTCGCGGTCGCCCCCGCGGTCGCGTCGGCGGTACGGCGGGCGGTGGAGCGGCTCGCCGGGCTCGGCGCCCATGTCACCGAGGCGGACCCGGACTTCACCGATCCGGTGGAGGCGTTCCACACCCTGTGGTTCAGCGGAGCGGCCCGGGTGACCCAGCAGCTCGGGCCCGACCGGCGGGCCCTGCTCGATCCGGGGCTGCGGGAGGTCTGCGGCCGGGGCGCCCGGTACAGCGCGCTGGAGTACCTCGCCGCGACGGACGTCCGGATGGCGCTGGGCCGCCGCATGGGGCTGTTCCACACGACGTACGACGTGCTCGTCACACCGACGCTGCCGTTGACGGCGTTCGCCGCGGGCGTCGAGGTGCCGGGCCGCTCGGGGCTGCGCCGCTGGACGGGCTGGACGCCGTTCACGTACCCCTTCAACCTGACGCAGCAGCCCGCCGCGACGGTCCCCGTCGGCCTGGACGGCGACGGGTTGCCGGCCGGGCTGCAGATCGTCGCGGCCCGGCACCGGGACGACCTCGTCCTGCGGACGGCGCACGCGCTGTACGAGGCGGTGGCCGCCGGGGTGGCACCCCCGGCGACTCCCGTGTCCCGGCGGACTGCTGGGAGGGGCACCGGCGGTGACGCCGGTGCCGGAGACGGGCCGGGGCGCCTCAGGCCCGCCGGAAGCTGAGCGTCTCCCCCGCGGCGCCGGTCCGCCACAGGTCGTTGCAGGCCTCGGCCATCTCGTCGAGGCCGTCGACCAGTTGGCCCCAGACGATGCCCGGGATCCAGCCCACGTCCCCGTTCAGGAGCAGGTTGTTGCGCTCGTAGAAGAGGGCGAGGTCGACCACTGTGGTGCCGGGACGGACGTCCGCGTCGTAGCCGTAGGCCTTGGTGCCCAGCTCCGTTCCCGCAAAAGCGAAATAGCAGAGGTCTCCTGGAATAGGGGTAACTGTCGGATTTTCCAGGGGTGGCTCAGATATCGCGAAAGGGGGGAAGAGAGCGTAGATCTCATTGCGTGCGTATTTCGCGTGGTACACGTCGCCGCTCAGCGGAAGGGCGTCCCACACCGCCGCGCAGGTGATCGGCGCGCGGTCGTCGAGGAGTTTCGCGGTGCAGTGCACATCGCGCTTGACCAGCGAGACTTCGATGAATCGATCAGCCATGCATTCCATGGTCCCCCCGGGGTCAAGTGCGCCTCGGATAGGTACGGGGCTGAAATCGATCCGAATACTTCGCATGGTCTCGGGTAGCCGCGCGGCCATGGCTCCACCTCTTGGGAAAGCACGCGGAAATGACCGCGCACACGACAGACACACACCCGGGACCACCCGCCGGTCGCTGCTCGCGGGGGTCGCGGCGCTCGGTGCGCTGGGCGCCGCCGGCTGCAGTCGGGTGGCCACCGCGTCCTCGACCGACGGCGGCGACCTCCTCGACCGGCTGAGGGCGCAGGGCGTCGTCCGGCTGGGCATCGCGGGCGAGATCCCCTTCGGGTACATCGACCGGGACGGCCGGCTCACCGGGGAGGCACCGGAACTGGCCACGGCCGTCTTCAAGCGGCTCGGCGTCGACCGGGTCCAGCCGGTTCCGACCGAGTTCGGCTCCCTCATACCCGGGCTCAACTCGCAGCAGTTCGACGTCGTGTCCGCCGGGATGTACATCAACGCCGAGCGGTGCGAGCAGGTCATCTTCGCCGACCCCGACTACCAGATGCTCGACGCGTTCATCGTGCGCAAGGGCAACCCGAAGGGGCTGCACGACTACAAGGACGTCGTGGCGAAGAAGGCCAAATTCGCGACGGGCACCGGCTACGCGGAGATCCAGTACGCGGTCGAGGCCGGGTACAAGGAGAGCGAGATCCTGATCGTGCCCGACCAGGTCGCCGGCCTGAACGCGGTCGAGGCGGGGCGCGCCGACGTCTTCGCGGGGACCGCGCTGACCGTGCGCGAAGTGGTGAAGAAGTCCGGCAGGACCGAGAGCACCAAGCCCTTCGCGCCGCTGGTCAAGGGCAAGCCGCACGTCGACGGCGGCGGTTTCGCGTTCCGTTCGCCGGAGACGAGGCTGCGGGACGCCTTCAACGTCGAGCTGCGGAAGATGAAGGAGAGCGGCGAAATCTTCCGCATCCTGCGGCCGTTCGGCTTCACCAAGGCCGAGATGACCGACATGACCGCGAAGGAGCTGTGCCGCGGATGACATCGGGACTCTGGGAACTCGTACTCAAAGGGATCTGGGTCACCGTCCAACTGCTGTTCTGCAGCGCACTGTTGGCCGGCGCCATGTCCTTCGTGGTCGGAATCGCGCGTACCTCGCGGCGATGGATCGTCCGCTTCCTCGCGGGCTTCTACACCGAGGTGTTCCGCGGTACCTCCGCCCTGATCATGATCTTCTGGGTGTACTTCGTGCTGCCGCTCGCCTTCGGCTGGCAGCTGGTCCCGCTGTGGGCGGGCACGCTGGCGCTCGGGCTGACGTACGGCGCGTACGGCTCGGAGATCGTGCGTGGCGCGCTGAACGCGGTCGACCCGGCGCAGCGTGAGGGCGGGATCGCGCTCAGCTTCACGCACTGGCAGCGGATGCGGCTGATCCTGCTGCCGCAGGCGGTGCCGGAGATGGTGCCTCCGTTCAGCAACCTGCTCGTCGAACTGCTCAAGGGCACCGCGCTGGTCTCCGTGATGGGCATGGGCGATCTGACGTTCAGCGCCAACCTGGTGCGGCTCGCGCTCCAGCAGAGCGCGGAGGTCTACACGTACGTCCTGCTGATCTACTTCGTCATCGCCTTCCTGCTCACCCGTCTGATGCGCGGTCTGGAGAAGCGGCTGAAGGCCGGGATCGGCAAGGAGCCGGACAGCATGCCGGCGCGCGAGCTGAAGCGGGCCGAGACGACCGGCGTGGGCGCCGGTGCCGGTACCGCGGGCGGGAGTGGCTCATGAGCACCACGGACCTCATGGAGACGACGACCGGAGGTGCCTCATGACGTGGGACTGGAACGCCGTCGGCGACTTCATGCCACACTTCTGGGACGGCCTGCTGGTCACCCTGCAGGCACTGGCCCTCGGCTCGGTGATCTCGTTCGCGCTCGGTCTGGTGTGGGCGCTGCTGATGCGGACGCCGACGCGCTGGGTGCGCTGGCCGGTCGGGGTGGTCACCGAGTTCGTGCGCAACACCCCGCTGCTGGTGCAGCTGTTCTTCCTCTTCTACGTGCTGCCCGAATGGGACATCACGTTCTCCGCGCTGACCACCGGTGTCGTCGCGATCGGGCTGCACTACTCGACGTACACGATGCAGGTCTACCGGGCCGGTATCGAGGGTGTGCCCGCCGGCCAGTGGGAGGCGGCCACGGCGCTCAGCCTGCCGTTGCGGCGCACCTGGACGGCCGTGATCCTGCCGCAGGCGATCCGCCGCGTGGTGCCGGCGCTCGGCAACTACGTCATCGCCATGCTCAAGGACACCCCGATGCTGATGACGATCACCGTGCTGGAGATGCTCGGGGAGGCGCGGCTGTACTCGCAGCAGCACTTCCAGTTCACCGAGCCGCTCACGGTCATCGGCGTGGCCTTCATCCTCATTTCCTACCCGGCTTCCCTGCTGCTGCGAGCCCTGGAGCGACGCCTTGTCCGCTGACACGAACACCGACACCAGCCCTCTGAAGGACCTCGCGAATCCCAAGGTGGACGGCAGCGAGCTGATCCGCTTCGACCAGGTCACCAAACGCTTCGGGGACAACACGGTCCTCGACAACCTCGACTTCCGTGTCGACTCCGGCAAGCACGTCACGCTGATCGGCCCGTCCGGGTCCGGCAAGACGACGATCCTGCGGCTGCTGATGACGCTGACGCAGCCGGACGAGGGGACGATCACCGTGGCCGGGGACCGGCTCTTCCCCGCGGCCGAGAAGCAGGTCCGCGAAGTCCGCAAGAAGATCGGGATGGTCTTCCAGCAGTTCAACCTGTTCCCGAACATGAGCGTGCTCAGAAACGTCACCGAGGCGCCGGTGACGGTCCTCGGCATGTCCAAGGACGAGGCGGAGGTGCGGGCCCGGGAGCTGCTCGACCTGGTCGGCCTCGCGGACAAGTGCGACGAGCGGCCGGGCCGGCTGTCCGGCGGCCAGCAGCAGCGGGTGGCGATAGCCCGCGCGCTGGCGATGCGGCCGCAGGTGCTGCTGCTGGACGAGGTGACCTCCGCGCTCGACCCGGAGCTGGTCGCGGGCGTGCTCGACGTCCTCCGTGACATCGCCCACACCACGGACATCACGATGCTCTGCGTGACCCACGAGATGAATTTCGCCCGGGACATCTCGGACCAGGTCCTCATGTTCGATTCCGGCCACGTCATCGAGTCCGGCCCGCCGGAGAAGATCTTCAGCGATCCGGAGCAGGAACGCACCCGGGAATTCCTCAGCGCCGTGCTGTGACGACGGGGAGTGAACCGGGGGCGGACGGCGGGCGTGGGCGGGAAGGCGCGAGGTCCGGCGCGCGGGTCATGCCCGATGGGTCGTGACCCTGGCATATGCCAGGGTGGTGCGCTCCTGCTGAGCGGCGTGGAGCGCACCACCGATCTCGTCAACAGGCGCTCACAGAAAGCTGCTTGACGGTTATCGTGGAGTGAGCCCAGCCGTCCGGACCGACGTCTTCTTTGAGCCGGGCCATGAAGCGCAGGGGGAAACCGTGGCGCTGAAGAACGAGCCGACCGCGCCGTACCACTCGGCCCAGGACGCCCTGCGCGTCCTGGAGACGGTCGCACGGCACACCACCGGCGTCACCGGCGCCGAGCTCGCCCGCCAGACCGGCCTCGGCGGTGACCGGCTGACCGCACTGGTCCGGATGCTGCGCCGGGAGGGGTACGTCGAGCAGGTCACCGACGGGGCGTACGTGACCGGTACCTCCCTCAGCCGGCTCGGTACCGCGGAGGGTCGCGACCAGGCCGTGCGCGAGACGCTCCAGCAGACCCTCGACCGGCTCCGCGACTCGGTCGGCGCGGCGGTCTACGTCAGCCGGTACATCGACGGCGAGGTGCACGTCACCCAGTACGCGGAGAGCCCGGCGACCCCCGCGGTCAACGAATGGGTCGACTTCCGTTCCGCCGCGCATGCCAGTGCGGTCGGCAAGAGCCTGCTCGGCCAGCTCGACCACAACGGCCGCCGTGACCACCTCGCCCGGCACAAGATGGCCCGCCTCACCTCGCGGACCATCACCAGCGAGCGGCTGCTGCTGTCCCGCCTGGACTCCCAGCCGGCCACCGTGCCGGTGCTCGACCTCCAGGAGTACGCGATCGGCACGGTCTGCGCGGCCGTCCCGATCACCGCGGGCGCCTCCGTCGGCTGCCTCGCCCTCTCGCTCCCGGTCGAGCACGCCCACCGGCTGCGCCGCGCCGCGGACACGCTGAACCGCGGAGCGGCCCCCGTCCTGCTCTCCCTCACGATCTAGGGGCCGATACGAACGACATCCCCGGGACCCGGCCTTCCGGGGTGTCCCCGGGGTGTCGCGCGGGTGGTCGGAAGCACCCCGAGGACCAGGTAGTATTTCTTTTGTCGCCGCCCGCGGAAGCGGGAGGCGAGAGTCATGCGCCGCTAGCTCAGTTGGTTAGAGCAGCTGACTCTTAATCAGCGGGTCCGGGGTTCGAGTCCCTGGCGGCGCACCTTGGTGAAGGCCTCCCACGCGAGTGGGGGGCCTTCACGCGTACCGGCCTACTCCGACGTGACGAACTCCGTCAGCACCCGCGCCAGCAGCTCCGGGTCCCGTGCCCCGCACAGCTCACGCGCCGAGTGCATCGACAGCCCCGCCACCCCCACGTCGACCGTCGCCACGCCGAGCCGGGCCGCGGTGATCGGGCCGATCGAGGTGCCGCACGGCATCGCGTTGTGCGAGACGAAGGGCTGCCAGGACACCCCGGCCCGCTCGCACGCCCCGGCGAAGGCGGCGAACCCCGCGCCGTCCGTGGCGTACCGCTGGTTGGCGTTGACCTTGATGACCGGGCCGCCGTTGGGCAGCGGGTGGTGGCCCGGGTCGTGCCGCTCGGCGTAGTTGGGGTGGACCGCGTGGGACATGTCGGAGGAGACGCACAGGGCGCCGGCGAGAGCGCGGTCGAAGTCCTCCGCACCCCCGCCGCGGGCGGTCACCGACCGGCCGAGGACCCGTTCCAGGAGGGGGCCCTGGGCGCCTGACTCGGAGCCGCTGCCCACCTCCTCGTGGTCGAAGGCGGCGAGCACCGGGACGCGCGCCGGCGGGCGGGCCGCGCCGGCCGCGGCCACCAGGGCCGTGACGCCCGCGTGCACCGAGATCTGGTTGTCCAAGCGGGGAGCGACGATGAACTCCTCGTCCGCGCCGAGGTAACCGGGCGGCTGGACGTCGTGGAGCATCAGGTCCCAGCCGAGGATCTCGGAGACGTCGGCGCCGGCCGCCTCGGCGACCCGGCCGAGCAGGGCGCCGGGCCGCGGGTCGCCCAGCCCCCACAGCGGCGTCGTGTGGCGCTGCCGGTCCAGGACGAGCCCCTCGTTGACGGTCCGGTCCAGGTGGATGGCGAGCTGGGGCACCCGGAGCAGCGGCTTGTCGACGCAGACCAGCCGGGTCGAACCGTCGCGCAGGGCCAGCCGCCCCGAGACGCCCAGGTCACGGTCCAGCCAGGTGTTGAGCGGCACACCGCCGTAGACCTCCACGGCGATCTGCCGCCAGCCCGCCGAGCCGGTGTCCGGGGTGGGCTTGACCCGCAGGTTCGGGGAGTCGGTGTGGGCGCCGACGATCCGGAACGGAGTGTGGGCGGGGGCGCCCGGTGGCACGTACCAGGCGAGCAGCGCGCCCGCGCGGACGACGTACCGGCCGCCCTCGGCTCCGGCCGTCCAGTCGTCCCGCTCCCGCAGCTCCGCGAAGCCCGCCTTCTCCAGGCGCTGCGCCGCGCTCGCCACCACGTGGTACGGCGAGGGGCTGGCCCTGACGAAGGCGAGCAGGTCGTCGCCGTGGCCGCGGTCGAGCGTGTCATGCGTGGGGGACATGAGTGCCTTTCGGGTGCTGTCGAGGGTGAGTGGGGCACCGCCGGACCGTCGGGCCGGGTGCACGGTCCGGCCCCCAGGGGGTGTCGCTCCGATCGGTTCGAAGACCCACCTGGGCTCGGGCGTCGGGCACGCGGGCCCATCGGCTCACGTGTCCCGGTATCCTCCCCGCGCGAACCGGCCGGGACTCCTCACCACGGCATCCTTCACAGCGCTCCGGAGAACCCCGCCACGCCTCAACTACCCCCGCAGGTAGGCGAGTACGGCGAGAACGCGGCGGTGCGTCCCCTCGGCCGGCGGCAGCTCCAGCTTGCCCAGGATGTTGCCGATGTGCTTGCCGACGGCGGCCTCGGTGACGACCAGTTCCCCGGCGATGGCGCGATTGGAGCGGCCTTCGGCGACCAGGCCGAGGACCTCGCGCTCGCGGGGTGTCAGCGTCGCCAGCGGATCGCGCCGACGACGCAGCAACTGCCGTACGACTTCCGGGTCCACGACGGTCCCGCCGGCCGCGACCCGCTCGACCGCCTCCGCGAACTGCTCGACCTGCCCGACCCGGTCCTTGAGGAGGTAGCCGACGCCGGTGCCGTCACCGGTGTCGAGGAGGTCGGCGGCGTAGGCGCGCTGGACGTACTGGCTGAGCACCAGCACCGGGAGGCGCGGGTCGGCGGCGCGCAGCGCGAGGGCCGCGCGCAGCCCCTCGTCCTGGAAGCCGGGCGGCATACGGACATCGGTGACGACGAGGTCGGGCGCGTACGCCGACACGGCGTCGCGCAGTGCCTCCGCGTCGCCCACGGCCGCCACCACCTCGTGTCCGAAGCGGTTCAGCAGCCCCACCAGGCCCTCCCGCAACAGCACGCCGTCCTCGGCGAGTACGACTCTCAGCACGGGATCTCCATACGCAGCACGGTGGGACCGCCCGGCGGGCTGTCGACGGCCAGTGTTCCATCGAGAACGGCGAGGCGGTCGGCGAGACCGGTGAGGCCGGAACCGGCACGACCGCCGGATCCCCCCGTCCCCCCGGCCCCCCCGCCGGACGGTGCGGCTCCGCCGCGGCCGTCGTCCCGCACCTCGATCCACAGCCGCCGACCGCGCCGGTCCCCCGTCGCGCAGCCGGCGCTGATCCACGCCCGTCCCGCCCCGCTGTGCCGGGCCACGTTCGCGAGCGCCTCGCGGACGGCGAAGTACGCGGCGGACTCGACGGCTTCGGTGAAGCGGGGCAGTTCGACGTCGACCTCCACCGGGACGGCCGAGCGGTCGGCTGCGTCGGCGATCGCGTCCCCGAGCCCGTAGTCGGCGAGCACCTGGGGATGGATGCCGTGGATCAACTCCCGGATCTCACCGAGAGCTTCGTCGGCCTCTCTGTGCGCTTCCGCCAGGCGATCGGCCAGTTCGGACGGGGCGTCGAGGCGTGCGAGTCCGAGGCGCATGCTCAGGGCGACCAGCCGCTGCTGGGCCCCGTCGTGCAAGTCCCGCTCGATGCGGCGCCGTTCGGCCTCGAACGCGGCCACCAGCCGGGCCCGCGACTCCGTCACCTCGGTGAGCCGCACTTCCGTATCGCGCGGCGCGAGGAGCACCCGGGCAAGGGCCGCGCGGGCCCGGGCGTAGAGCGTGAGCGGCCACAACAGGGCGAGGAGCAGCAGGAGTCCGACCGCGGCGATCAGGGACGCCTGCGGGTAGTCGTCGACGAGCCAGAGCTTGGCGACGCGGGTCTCGTCGCCGGACAGGGCGAGTTGGGCCGGGGCCGTGAGCAGGGCGCCGGGGAGGGCGAACACCGCGGCCAGGACCAGCAGGTCCAGCGGCCACAGCACGAACGCGAGCAGCACGGTGTACGCCAGTTCGCGCCAGGTCGCCTGCTCGGTGAAGCGGAGCCTGGCCCAGGGGCCGAGTCCCGGCTCGGCCGGGGTACGGTGCGGGTCGACCGGCGCGTGGCCGCGCTCGTCACCCGGGTCGCGGTCCCTCACGGCGGGCCGGTCGAGTCGGCCCGCCCTCCACCGTTCGAGGACGCCGACGGGTATGCCGGACAGCGCGAGCAGCCCGAGCAGGGGCAGCCCGACGAGGACGGGGGTCAGCGCCGCGCCCAGGGTGCCGAGGATCAGCAGGCCCGCCGACAGAGGTGCGCCGACCAGCACGCCGCCGACGAGATATCCCGTGTACGCCACCGGTCGGATCATGCCGAACACCGTAAGCGGGCCCGGTGACCGCGGACCATCCGGCCCGCGGGTGCGCACGGGGTGGACCGGCTCCACCCCTGCCGTCACCCCGTCACCCCGACGCCCCGACACCCCGACACCCGGGGCCCGTTCGCCTACCCCTCCGGAGGCCGGCGCTTCGGCGGCTCCGTCGGCGCGGACGCCGCTCGGGCCAGGAGATCCTCCCGGCCGTGGGCCCGGTACTGGGCGTCGAGGACGTCGGTGTCGGCCGCCGCCAGGGGCCGGTACGTCCGCTCGTCCGGGGGCCGCCACCACACGGGGTCCGGGCAGCGGAATCCCTCGCGTCGCAGTCCCACCCGGTGGATCTTGTTGGTGGCGGTGACGGGCATGCGCGCCACGATCCGCAGGAACCGGGGCGCCATCTTCGTGCCCAGGTCGGGCTGGGCGTCCAGGAACGCCGTGAAGCCCCGGGGGTCGAAGGCGGCTCCGTCCTTCAGGACGAGCGTCGCCATGACCTGGTCGCCCGCCACCGGATCCGGCACGGCGTACACCGCGACGGCGGCCGCGTCCTCGTACCGGGCGAGGATGTTCTCGATCATCGCGGCGGCGAGGTTCTCGCTGTCGACGCGGAGCCGGTCGTCGGTGCGTCCGGCGAAGTAGAGGTAGCCGTCCGTGTCGCGGTAGAAGAGGTCGCCGGTCCAGTACCAGTCCCGCTCCGCGGCGGGGGCGTCCGGCCGGGGGTCCGTTCCCCGGCGCCGGGCCGCGTCGGCGTCGGGGTTGCGCCAGTACCCCTCGAAGGGGCTGGCGCCTCGGTTCACCAACTCCCCTATCGCCTCGGCGCCGTTGAGCAAGCGGCCGGCCGAGGTGAAGACGGCCGGCGGGCAGGTGCGCCGGGTCCGTGGGTCCACGACCGCGAGGTCGTCTCCGGGGGCCGCGCGCCCGATGGCCCCGGCGGGGGTGCCGGACGTGCGCTGGATGGCGGCACCGCCCTCCGAGGAGCCGTACCCCTCCACCAGTCGCGCGCCGAAGCGTTTCTCGAAGGCCGCCGCGTCGACCGCTCCGGCCTCGGTGCCGAATCCCATGCGCAGCGGGTTGTCCCGGTCGTCGGGACGGGCGGGCGTGGCCAGCAGGTACTGCACCGCGCGGCCCACGTAGGTGAAGTAGGTGGCGCCGCAGGCGCGGACGTCGGGGAGGAACCCGGACGCCGAGAAGCGGCGCCGCAGCGCGACGCGCGCGCCGGCCGCGAGCGCGGGCGCCCAGTCGGCGATCACCGCGTTGCCGTGGAACATCGGCATGCAGATGTAGTGGGTGTCGTCCGGGCGCACCCCGAAGTGGCCGGCGAGCGAGAGTCCGGCGGCCGCGATCCTGCCCTGGGTGCAGATCGCGGCCTTCGGAGCGCCGGTCGAACCGGAGGTGAACAGCAACAGGAACCGGCTGTCGGGACGCGCGGCGGACGCGTCGGGCCGCGCGCCCTCGTAGGGTCCGAGGAGCTCGGCGTAGTCGTCCGTGTCGGTCACCAGGACGCGTACGCCGGGGAGCCGGAGGCCGTCGAGGAGCGGCAGGTGGGCGCGCTCGGTGATCAGGACGCGGCACGCGGTGTGCACGATGTCGCGGGCGAGTTCGGGGCCGCGCCGCGTCGGGTTGATCCCGGCGACGGTGGCTCCGCCGAGGGCGGCGGCGCCGAGCCACAGCGGGTACTCGGGAGTGTTGTCGAGCAGCACCCCGAGGTGCGGTTCGGCGCCGGGCGGCAGCAGTCGGGAGAGCAGCGCGGCCCGTTGGGCCGCGCCCGCCGCCACCTGGTGGTGGCTGACGGTCCGGCCCTCGAACCACAGCCCCGGCCGGTGGTCACCCCACCGCTGCGCCACGAGTTCCCCGACGGTACGCCTGCTGAACCCCATGGAGGCGTACGGTAATTGACGGACCGTTAGATGTGGAGAGGCGTGCACGCCGCCCGTGACGTCCTAGATGCCACCGAAGAAGGAGTCCCCCGCGAAGACCTCGTGGAAGGTGATCATGAAGCCGACGCAGAAGGCGACGATCACGCCGCAGAACGCCAGCATGGCGACGGTGCCCGCCGCGGCCTTGACCGGGCTCGGCGCGTGGGCCGTGGCCTTCTCGGGGTGCGCGGCGGTGTAGTGCACGGTGACGATGTCGCCCTCGACGATCGTCGGGCGGCCGTTGTCCTCGTCGAAGCGGACGGCGCGGCCGTCGCGCGTCGTGAACTCGTAGACGTGGTGCTGCGTCGTGGTGACGGAGGAGTCGCCGCTGCCGCCGCTGGTCGTGGTGTACGAACGCAGGCAGCGGCCCTCGGCGGTCAGGCCGCTGCTCCAGGCGCTGCGCAGTTCGAGCGAGCGGCGCACCACCTTGACCGCGATGAGCAGCGCTCCGGCGATGATCAGTACGGGCACGGCATAGAAGAACACACTCATCAGGACCCCCGGTGGTCGGACACTGCTTCCCCGCACGCCGTCGCGGTCGGGACGGCGTGCGGGGAACCTACCCGGGCCGGGGGCGCCCGCGCCTCAAGGGAGGCTCAGAACTGTGCCGGCCTCAGAACGTGACGTCCGCGCAGGAGTAGAACGCGTTCGTCGTGTCCGCGACCGTCCACACCCCGAGGATGATGTGGTGGCCACTCCTGCCGCTCGGCAGGGTGCCCGTGTGCGAGAGCGTGGACGGGGGGCGCTGTCCGTTGTAGGGGACCGTCAGGAACGGGGTGGTCTCCAGATCAGCGCGGGTCAGCGCGTGGTTCTGGTTCCAGCCGGTCTTGGTGATGAAGTACTTGAAGTCGGTCGTCGCGTGCATGGCGGTGAACTGCCAGCGGAAGCTGTAGCTCTGCCCCGCACTGACCTTGGTCGTCGGCCAGGCCGTACCCGCGGGGGTCTTGGGCTGGTCGAGCTGGCTGAAGTTGCCGTGGCCCGCGGAGCAGATCTGCCCGTCGGCCGGACCCGCCGCCGGGAAGCCCTTGAGCCCCTCGACGCTCTGCGGCTCCCACTGGATGTCACCGCAGTTGGCGACGCTGCCGCCGCTGGCACACATCTTCTGCCTGCTGAGGGGCTGGTCGGTGTAGCCGTGGGCGCTCGCCCCGCCGCTGGAGAGCACGAACGTGCCCGCCGTGGCGAGGCCGAGAGCCGCCGCGTACATCTTCGTCTTGCCGCTGGTGAGGGACTTGTTCGTCCGTTTGCGCATGCTGCCGCTCCTGGAGGACGTGGGGGATGTTCTCGTGAGCTGTGCGCGCGGTGTTCAGGTCTAGACCAAGCCCCAGATTATTGCGGGTAGTTGAACATGTCCATACCAATCGCGGACCCGCCTACGACGACACCTCCCCGCGTCCCGTGCAGAACGCCACCGTGAGGTCCTTGACCAACGCCTTGCGCTCGTAGTCGTCCAGTTCGACCAGTCCCCGCATGGTCAGCCGGGTCACCGTGTCCTCCACCGAGTCGACGACCGAGCCGAGCACGCTGTCACGGTGCTGCGCGTCCAGGGCGGCGATCCTGCGCCGCTGCATCACGGCGGCGATCTCGGGCGCGTACTCGATCCGCGTCGGCTGGGCGGAGAAGACCTCCAGGCCGACCGGGGCGGTGTCCGCGGCCACCATCCGGGTCAGCGCCTCACCGACCGCGTCCGTGTTGCGCAGGGTCAGGTCCTTGAACACGGCGGGGGGCAGTTCGGCCGGCTGCTGCGAGAGGACCCGCGACAGGGCCGCCTCCACGCACTCGCGCAGGTACGTCTGGTGGTCGTCGACCCCGAGCGTGGCCCGCGCGGTGTCCTTGACGCGCCAGACGACGAGCACGACCACCCGCAGCGCGACGCCGTTCGCGTCCACCACGGACATCGGTTCGCTGCGCCAGTGCCGCAGCCTGACGTCGACCCGGCGGCGCAGCACCAGCGGGTTGACCCACATCAGCCCGGTGCGCCGGACCGTGCCGCGGTAGCGCCCGAAGAGGCCGAGCACCCAGGCCCGTCCGGTCCGGCCGCGGGCGAGCCCGCCGAAGCCGAACAGACCGAGGGTGCCGGATCCCGCGTACGCCGCCCACTGCGCGGGGCCGAACCCGGCACCCGCGGTCTGGGGCAGGTGCAGTCCGTCGAGGACGGCGGGCGGCAGGACGCCGGCCCACCACGCGGTGACCGCGCAGCCGGCCACACCGCAGGTCCCGGCGAGCACGCCCACCAGTCCCGGGAGCACGCGGGCCGGCCGCTCGACGAGGTCGGGGTCGGTCTCCGGGACCGGGCGGGGCGGTCTGCCCACGGCGGGCCGTCTGATCCTCGGCTGTTCGCCGGTGCCGCGCCGCCGGCCCACGACGGCTGGCGCGAGCGGCACCGACACCGGGTCGGGGTCGTCGCGGAAGAGCAGGTGGACGGGGATCTCGGTGGTCACCTCGTTCTGGATGAGCCGGACGGCCCGTGAACCGCCGCCGCCCTCGACGGGGCCCTCGGACCGGGACTCGGACGAGGGCGGTCCCTCGGGCTCGGGGGTGTGATCCGGGGTGTGTGACGTCGTCGTGGTCATAGCTGCCTCCATGCCTCCGCGCCTGGAAGGGTGTTCACGAGCCGTGGGCGAGCCCGGCCGGTTCGGCGGGGAATCCGGCCGGTTCGGGGTCCGGGGTGCGGCCGGCTCAGGAGAAGAGCCGCCGCCAGGTCTCCGGCCCGGGATAGCCGTTCGCCGCGCCGCCGCGCCAGCCCTGGGCCCGCTGGAACGCCTCGACGTTGCGCCGGTCCGCCTCTCCCCAGCGGGACCCGGGGCCGGTCGTGTAGTGGGTGCCGAACCCCTTCTTGACGAGCTGCTTCCCGAGCTGGGTGACGTACGTGTTGTTCGCGCCGGGCCGGAGCATCGCGCGTCCGGGATAGGCGGGCACGGGGTGCGAGGTACCCGTGCCCGGGGCCCCGGGGCTTCCGGCGGGAGCCGGGATGTCCTTGCCCTTCTTGCCGGTCAGGTAGGCCCAGGTGGTCGGTCCGGGCCGGCCGTCCGCGTCCGCGCCGGTCCAGCCCTGCGCCTTCTGGAACGCCTGGGTCGCACGCTGGTCGGCGCTCGTCCAGCGCGGTCCGGGACCCGTGGCGTAGAAGCGGGCGCCGCCCCGCTGGACCAGGAGCTTGCCGAGCTGGGTGACGTAGGCGTTGTTCGCGCCGGTCCCGAAGTACGCGGCCCCCGGGAAGCGGGTCGCCGTGCCCGGCACCGTCGGCCTGGACGGCTCCGCACCGCTCGCGCCGGCCGCCAGGCCCTTGTAGCGGTAGGGCACGTAGTGGTCCGAGTTCGACCAGTACGCGTACGGGGTGGACTGCTTCCTGGCGCGCGGCGGGGTCTGCTCGTAGGCGACGTAGTAGGTGTGGGTGTAGTCGGTCCAGCCGCCGAAGATGACGACGTGCGAGCCCTTCTCCGGGTTGTCCGGGTTGTGGAAGAGCAGCATGTCCCCGGGCTGCAGCTGGTCGCGGGTGATCCGCACGCCGAAGGTGTCGAGGCTGCCCGTCCACTCGTTGTCCGGGAGCCCCCAGGCCATCGAGACGAAGCCGGAGCAGTCCTGCCGGTAGCCGTCCTTCCAGTACGCGCTCATGCTGTACGGCACGCCCGCGTCGATCCAGGTCTTGGCCCGGTTGATGATCTCGGCCCGTGTGGTGGCGGGCGCCGTGGCGGCCTGGCCCGGCTTGGCCGCTGCCGCCGGTTTTCCCGCGGGACCGTGCAGCGGCGCCTTGCCGCCCTGCGGGGTGTCGGGCTCGTCACCTGCGGGAACGCCCGGCAGGGCGGGACCGTGCGCGGCGGCGACCGCCGGCACCGCCTGTCCCGCGGCGAGGACGGCGCCCGCCGTGGCCGCCAGCGCGAGAGCCATGGGGGTCCGCCCGGCCCGGGCGAGACCGAGTAGGTGGGAGAGGGCCGCCGGATGGCCCACGGGGGCCACTGTCCGGGACCCTGGGGGTAGGACGCGCCGCCAGTGGACGCACCCGGGGCAGTCGCAGTCACTCGCGGGATCGAGGTCCTCGAATACCGGAGTCTCCATGCGCTGCCCCTCACACTCCAGATGGAAATGTCCGCATTTCTGCACAGTCGTCAGTTTCGCAACTGTCGTCCGGTGTCGCATGTTGACGGTCCGAATGATGTACACGACGCCTCCCACCTGCTGCGGAGCACGCGCCCGCGGTCGGGAGCACTCCCGCGGGTCGGGTAGAGTTTTCGCGTCAGCAGGCGCCGCTAGCTCAGTTGGTTAGAGCAGCTGACTCTTAATCAGCGGGTCCGGGGTTCGAGTCCCTGGCGGCGCACCGACCGAAGAGCCCCCTCGTCACGACGAGGGGGCTCTTCGTCATACCCCGGGAACCCCTCGCGGATGCTCCCGTGCGCCCCTTCTTCGCACACGCGTCCCAATTAGCGCGTATGACCGGTTAACACCGCGTTTCGCATCTTGCGATCATGAAGGGAGACGTAGAACCCTGGGCCCTCAAGAGGCTGTCGATTCATGACAGTTGAGAGAAGTGGGGGGGCTTGGCCGGTTGCGGCATGGGGGGTTGGGGGCCCCGTTCATCGCCGGACGCCGAGGGGGGCGTCGCGCAACCGGATAGCCGGGGTTCCACGTCCATACGGTGTGGACGACACGTTGGCCCCGGTCTGCCAGTGACACGCCCGCGAAGGTCGAGGGGGACCCCGCGGACGAAGAGAACCGACGAACACGCGCCCGACGGCGCGTGTTGGGGGGATGACTCATGACGTCGACGCCGACGGGTGCCCGAAAGGATTTCGACCCGTCCGAGACGACCCAGCTGCGCATGCCGTCACACCGCACCGGCAGCATCCGCAGGATCAAGAGCACACTGCCGAGATACGACTACGAGCACTACAGCCGGCTCGCGGGCCCGCTCACGCAGCCCGACCCGGACAAGCCGTACAGGGTGCAGTACCGCTCCCTGCTCTCGCAGGAACCGCACCGCATCAGGGCCGCGCTCATGCTGGGAGCCGCCCCGCTGCTGTCGCTGGTGCTGCTCGGCTGGCTGCTCCAGCCCGAGCACTGGACCGAACGCGACTATCCCGCCTACGACTTCCTGCCGGCCCTCGACATCGTGATGCTGGTCTCGATCGGTCTGATCGAGTTCTTCCGCTGCATGAACGTGCTGTCGAACGCGCACGCCACCCTGGTCGCCCGCGACCCGGTCCCGGTGGTGCCCGAGACCGGCACCAGAGTCGCCTTCCTCACCTCGTTCGTGCCGGGCAAGGAGCCGCTCGCCATGGTGACGAAGACCCTGGAGGCCGCCGTCAGGCTGCGTCACCGGGGCCTTCTGCACATCTGGCTCCTCGACGAGGGCGACGACCCGGAGGTGAAGGAGGTCTGCGCGCGCCTGGGCGTGCACCACTTCTCCCGCAAGGGCATCGCGAAGTGGAACCAGCCCAAGGGCTCGCACCGCGCCAGGACCAAGCACGGCAACTACAACGCCTGGCTGGAGGCGCACGGCGACGCGTACGACTACTTCGCCTCGGTCGACACCGACCACGTTCCGCTCCCCAACTACCTGGAGCGGATGCTCGGCTTCTTCCGCGACCCGAACGTCGGCTTCGTCATCGGCCCCCAGGTGTACGGCAATTACGACAACCCCATCACCAAGGCCGCCGAGTCCCAGCAGTTCCTCTTCCACGCCCTGATCCAGCGGGCCGGCAACTTCTACGGCTCCCCGATGTTCGTCGGCACCTCCAACGCCGTACGCATCAGGGCGCTGAAGCAGATCGGCGGGCTGTACGACTCGATCACCGAGGACATGGCGACCGGGTTCGAGATGCACCGGGCCAAGAACCCGGCGACGGGCCGCCGGTGGAAGTCCGTGTACACGCCGGACGTGCTGGCCGTGGGTGAGGGCCCGGGCGCCTGGACGGACTTCTTCACCCAGCAGCTGCGCTGGTCGCGGGGCACCTACGAGACGATCCTCAAGCAGTACTGGAAGGGCTTCGCCACGATGCCTCCGGGCAAGCTCTTCAACTACACCATGATGATCATCTTCTACCCGATGTCGGCGCTCAACTGGATCCTCGCGGCGCTGAGTTGCGCCCTGTTCCTCGGGCTCGGCGCCTCGGGTGTGAACATCGACCCGACGGTGTGGCTGATGCTGTACGGCAACGCCTCGGCCCTCCAGATCGGCCTGTACATCTGGAACCGCCGTCACAACGTCTCGCCGCACGAGCCGGAGGGCTCCGGCGGTGTGGCGGGCATGGTGATGTCGGCGCTGTCCGCGCCGATCTACGCACGGTCGCTGATGGACACCGTGCTGCGCCGCAAGAGCTCGTTCGTGGTGACGCCCAAGGGCGATTCGGCCAGTCCCGACACACTGTTCGGGACCTTCCGGATCCATCTGTTCTTCATCCTGGTCTTCGCCGGCTCGATCACCGCCGGCTTCGTCTTCGGCCACTCCCACCCGGCGATGATCACCTGGGGCGCCTTCGCCCTGCTGATCACCGCGTCGCCGATCCTCGCCTGGCGCTGGAGCCTGCGGCAGGAGCGGCGCAGGCCGCCGGCGGTACCCGGGAACGTGGCCGTCCCGCAGCAGGCCCCGGCCCCGCAGCAGGAGCAGCACGCCCCGCACGCGCCGCAGAACAAGCCCAGTTGGGCCGCGGCGAGCGGGGGCGGCGACCAGACCGTGCAGATCGCCCTTGGGGGACGTAAGAAATGAATGACGGTGCCCGTCGCCGCCGTGCCCGCCGCCTCGGGATAACCGGGGTGGTGGTGCTCGCGCTGGCCGGGATGAACGGGCCGTGGCTGTACCGCTTCGGGACGGACAAGTACCACCAGTACACGATCAACAAGCCGGAGTACAAAGCCGACAACGGTCACTGGGACATCATCGACTTCCCGAAGCGGTACCGGCTCAACACGATCCACGCCGCCCTGCTCCACACGGGCAAGATCCTGCTGATCGCCGGCTCCGGGAACAACCAGCAGAACTTCGACGCGAAGAGGTTCGACACAAGGATCTGGGACCCGGTCAAGGGCACGATCAAGAAGATCCCGACCCCCGCCGACCTCTTCTGCACGGGGCACACCCAGCTCGCCAACGGCAATCTGCTGATCGCGGGCGGCACCAAGCGGTACGAGACGCTGAAGGGTGACGTGACCAAGGCGGGCGGCCTGATGGTCGTCCACAACGAGAACCCGGACAGGCCGATCACGCTGCCGGCGGGCAGCGCCTTCACCGGCAAGGAGAACGGCAGGACGTTCGTCTCCAAGGACCCGGTGCTCGTCCCCCGCGCCAAGAAGGTCTTCGACAAGAAGACCGGCGCGTTCCTGCGCAACGATCCCGGGCTCGGCCGCATCTACGTCGAGGCGCAGAAGAGCGGCCGGAAGTACGAGACCGGTACGCAGGACAACTACCGGATCCGGGGTCTGAGCGGTTCCGACGCCCGCAACACGTACGGGATCGCCCAGAAGCTCGCCCTGGACAAGAAGGACTTCCAGGGGATCCGCGACGCCTACGAGTTCGATCCGGTCGCCGAGCGGTACATCAAGGTCGACCCGATGAACGAGGCCCGCTGGTACCCGACGCTGACCACCCTGAGCGACGGCAAGGTCCTCAGCCTCTCCGGACTGGACGAGATCGGCCAGCTCGTCCCCGGCAAGAACGAGGTCTTCGACCCGAAGACCAGGAAGTGGACGTACACCAAGGGCATCCGGCAGTTCCCGACCTATCCGGCGATCTCCCTGATGCAGAACGGCAAGCTCTTCTACTCGGGCTCGAACGCCGGCTACGGCCCCGACGACGTGGGCCGCGACCCCGGCGTCTGGGACCTGGCTAGCAACACGTTCACCAAGCTCGGGGGCCTGAGCGACCCGAACATGATGGAGACGTCCGGCACCGTGCTGCTGCCGCCCGCGCAGGACGAGAAGTACCTGGTGATCGGGGGCGGCGGGGTCGGCGAGTCCAAGCTGTCCAGCAGGAAGACCCGGCTGATCGACCTCAAGGACCCGGACCCGGCGTTCGTGGACGGGCCCGAGCTGGAGAAGGGCACCCGCTATCCGCAGTCCTCGATCCTGCCCGACGACACCGTCCTGGTGTCCGGCGGCTCCGAGGACTACCGGGGGCGCGGCGACTCCGACATCCTGCAGGCACGGATCTACGACGCGAAGTCCAACAGCTTCGACCGGGTCGCCGATCCGCTGGTGGGCCGGAACTACCACTCGGGCTCGATCCTGCTGCCCGACGGCCGCGTGATGTTCTTCGGCTCCAACTCGCTCTACGCGGACAAGGCCAACACCAAGCCGGCCACGTTCGAGCAGCGCATCGAGATCTACACGCCGCCGTACCTCTACCGGGACTCGCGGCCCTCGCTGTCCGGGGGGCCGAAGACGATCGCCCGGGGGGCCTCGGCGACGTTCACCTCGGCGCACGGCTCGTCCATCAGGACGGCGCGGCTGATCCGGCCGAGCGCGTCCACCCATGTCACCGACGTCGACCAGCGGTCCGTCGCGCTGGACTTCACGAAGACGGCGACGGGGATCTCGGTGACCGTGCCGAAGAGCCGGAACCTCGTGGAGTCCGGCTGGTACATGCTGTTCGTGACCGACGACCAGGGCACCCCGAGCAAGGCCCAGTGGGTCAAGGTGCCCTGACAGCAGGGTGGTTGCGCGAGAGGGCGCCCTCCGCTCCCCGGCGGAGGGCGCCCTCTCGTGTGCGGGCCGGTGCGGCTACTTGGACGCCTTCGCGAGCTTGAGCGCGTAGTCCGCCCACCACTCGCCGGCCTTCGGGCCGCCCTTGCAGGTGCCGTCCGACTCGCCCGGACGCTTGATCCACAGGTAGGCGTCGACGAGCGGGTCCGCGGTCTTCGTCGTCGGGTTCTCGCCGAGCGCGCGGCCCGGCGGGTTGCACCAGTTCTCGTCGGGCTTGCCGCCCGTGTAGGGGCCGTTGCCGTTGCGGCTGGTGTCGATGACGAAGTGCTTGTTCCCCACCTTCGCCGCGAGCCGCTTGCCGTAGGCGACGGAGTCCTCGGTCGAGTAGAAGTTGGAGACGTTGACCGAGAAGCCGTCGGCCCGGTCGACTCCGGCGGCGCGCAGCGGCTCGAAGATCTGGTCGGGGTGGCCCCAGCCGGCGTTGCCCGCGTCGAGGTACACCTTCGTGTTCTTCAGGGACGTGAGCTGTGTGACGGCACCCTTGAGCAGGTCGTAGCGCTCCTCGCGGAACTCCTGTGGGGTGCACTGGTTGACCAGGTGCAGGATGGCGTCCGGCTCCAGGATCACCGTGGCGGGGCGGTCCCCGATGCCCCGGGCCACGCCGTCGATCCAGGTCCGGTAGGCGTTGCCGTCGGCGGCGCCGCCCTGCGAGAACTGGCCGCAGTCGCGGTGCGGGATGTTGTAGAGGACGATGATCGCGGCCCGGTCGGCCTTCTCGGCGGCCTCGGTGAAACCGCGCGCCTCCTGCTCCGGGTTCTCCGGTCCGATCCACTCGCCGGTCGGCTGTCCCGCTATCTTGCGGATCTGTTCGGCGTCGTCGTCGCGGTCCGCCTCGGCGTAGGCGGCGACCTGTTCGGCCGCGTTTCCGTCCGGGTTCACCCAGAACGGGTCCGCGTTCTTCGGCTGTTGCGTGACCGGCGCCCCGGATTCCTCGTCCTTGCCGCCGCCGCCCCCGGAGGAGCACCCCGCGAGCAGCAGTGCCGCCCCCAGCACCGCCATGGACGCCCGTGCCCCGGCACCCTGTTTGCCGTACATCCGACTCCCCCTTGGGTGCACCGTCCTAAGGGTCAATCGTGACATACCCACCGTCTGCTCCGCGGGGTCTCCGGTGCTTGTCCAGGAGCTGTTACAGCCCCGACACGACGAGGACCACGCGCGGGCCGACGGGTGCCACCGGGCGCCAGGCCAGGGCGAGTTGGCGCGGGACCAGCTCTAGGCCGTATCGCCCATTCCCTCTAAGGTGGCCCCAAACGGCCCCAGCCCCCGGCCGGTTGTCCCGATCGTCCGCCGTGTCCGGCGGACGGGGACCCAGACCTCCCGCGTCGACGCCGGATTACTCCCGCAATCCGTGCGCGCGCGGTCGAGGACCAGCCCGGTCGGCGGCTTCTCGGGGGGAGCGGGTCGCCGACCGGGCTGCGGTGACGGCTCCGGTCACCGGCAGGTGTGTTCCGGCTGCCGCGCCGGCGGTACGGGCGTTCGGTTCACACGCCGCGCCCGGTGAGGTACGCCGACACGACCACGTTCGCCGTGTAGCTCCCGGTCGTCCTGTCGAAGGTGCCGCCGCAGGTGACCAGCCGCAGTTCGGCCCGCCCCGACTCCCGTGCCCCGTAGGCCTGTCGGGCGTCGAAGTGGTCGCGCGGGAGCACCTGGACGTCGTCGACGGTGAACTCGGCGACCGTCCCGTCGTCGCGGACGACCCGGACGGTGTCGCCGGGCTTCACGGAGCTGAGTTTGTAGAAGACCGCGGGCCGGGTGTCGGTGTCGACGTGGCCGACCATCAGTGCGGTGCCGACGGCGCCCGGTTCCACGCCGGCCGCGTACCAGGCGACGACGCCCGGCTGGTCGTACGGGGGCGGGTCGATGGCGCCCGCGCGGTCGAGGCCGCGGGCGACGACGGGGGCCTGCACGCCCATCGCGGGGATGTCGACGCGCTGCGGGCGGGCGTTGCCGAGGGGCTTGAGCGCGTGGGGCAGCCGGACTTCGGGCGGCCGTCCCACGGCCGCGATGTCCCCGGTGGTGGGCGACGATATCCCGAGCCGGAGGTCCGTCACCTTGCTCCCCCACAGCCACAGGGCGAGCAGCAGTACCAGCCAGGCGATCCCGGTCAGCAGCCGGCCGGTGCCGGAGGAGCGTTCACGTTCGGCCATGTCAGTCGCGGCCGTCCTGGCCCCGGCGTGCGCTGCGGACCGCGACGGCGACCGCGGCGACGCCCGCGAGGATCAGGCCCGTCACGGCCTGCCTGGTGCCGGGGCCGGCCTCCCGGGCGTCCACCGAGCCGAAGTGGGCGGTGGCGCCGCCGCCCGCGTGCACGGGCGCGACGGGCGAGGCGGGCGCGGTCACGGCGGGCGAGGCGGGCGCGGTCACGGCGGGCGAGGCGGCCGGGTCGGCGACGGTGACCGTGCCTGTGACCCGGTCGGAGTGTCCGTCGCAGTCGACCTCGACGGGGTAGCTGCCGGGGTGCAGGGTGGTGCGGACGCGGGTCTCGCCGACCAGCCCGCCGCCGCCGGGCCCGGTCAGCCGCGCGTCCGAGACGAACGCGTCCGACACCGCGGTGCCGGTCCGGCCGGCGCAGCCCATCGCCCGGAGCCGGACGTCGCTGCCGAAGGCGGGGCCGGCGGGCGTCACGGAGACACCGGCCGGTCCCGCGTCGGCCGCGTGGGCGACGGGGGTGAACGCGGCCGCGACCACCGCACCGGCACAGAGAGTGAGTCGCACTGAGCGCATCGTGAAACCTCCAGACATCTGGAGAGTCCCCCGCGCGGCGGTGGCCCGCATCTTCAGCGGGCCACCGTTGCTCCGAACGGGTCGGTCCGGGGCGTTTCGGGTTTCGGGCCCGCTCCGGACGCCCGGCGGGTCAGACGCGCTCGACCAGGTCGGCGATCGAGTCGAGGACCATCGACGGGCGGTACGGGTACTGCTCGATCTCGTCGGGCGTGGTCAGGCCGGTCAGCACGAGGAAGGTCTGCATCCCCGCCTCCAGCCCGGCCAGTACGTCGGTGTCCATGCGGTCGCCGATCATCGCGCTGGTCTCGGAGTGCGCGCCGATGGCGTTCAGTCCGGTCCGCATCATCAGCGGGTTCGGCTTGCCCGCGAAGTAGGGCTGCTTGCCCGTGGCCTTGGTGATCAGTGCGGCGACCGCGCCGGTGGCGGGCAGCGGGCCCTCGGTGGAGGGGCCGGTCTCGTCCGGGTTGGTGGCGATGAACCGGGCGCCGCCCTTGATCAGCCGGACCGCCTTGGTCATGGCCTCGAAGGAGTAGGTGCGGGTCTCGCCGAGGACGACGTAGTCCGGCTCGTGGTCGGTGAGGACGTACCCGATGTCGTGCAGCGCGGTGGTCAGGCCGGCCTCTCCGATGACGTACGCGGTGCCGCCGGGGCGCTGGTCGTCCAGGAACTTGGCGGTGGCGAGGGCGGAGGTCCAGATGTTCTCGACCGGCACGTCCAGGCCCATGCGCCGCAGCCTCGCGTGCAGGTCACGGGCGGTGTAGATGGAGTTGTTCGTCAGGACCAGGAAGGGCTTGCCGGACTCCCGCAGCTTCTTGACGAAGGAGTCGGCGCCGGGGATCGGCACGCCCTCGTGGATGAGGACACCGTCCATGTCGGTGAGCCACGACTCGATGGGCTTGCGCTCTGACATGTGCTGGGTCTCCTGCCGTCCTGTGGCGTACGTACGCACTCGATCCGGGGGCGCCGGAACGACGCTGTGCCGACGCCCCCAGCCTAGTCAGGACGGCGTGATCCCGGCCCGGCCGGGATCACGCGGTGCGGTCAGGCCGACGTGAGCGAGACGCCGTCGATCACCCAGTACCAGTTGTTCCCGCCGGTGTAGCGGAACCGGACCCGGGCGGTCTTCGCCCCGGCCGGGACCTGGAGGGTCAGCTTCTCCACGCGGGACGACGTGTCGGCGGTGTACGTCTTCACGCCGACCGGGGTGGCGCCGTCGTAGGAGACGAGTACCTCGCCCTTCTGCGGGGACTCCTGGCGGTAGTAGGTGGTGTACGTGAGGGTGGCCGGCGTGCCTCCGGTGACGGGGTACGCGGGGCTGACGAGGGTGGAGTCGAAGGTGCCCGAGAAGGTCTTGTCCTGCCACTCGTCGCCGTCGGCGACCGCGAACACGTTGCGGGCCCGGACGTTGCCCTCGCGGTTCTGGTCGGGCTGCGCCTTCGTCCAGAACTCGTCCGTGGTGAAGGACCAGCCGCGCCACTCGGTGACGCCGCCCGTGCCCATCGCGGAGTTGTCGACCGACCAGCCGCTCGGCGGGGTGTGCGTGAAGCCGACCACCGTCGCGCCGATGCCGGTCTCGTCGACGCGGGTGGCGAGCTGCGGGCGCAGCGCGTCGAAGTCGTCCGGGGCGGGCTGCTGCACGGGCCGTCCGTCGAGGCCCCAGGCGGGGTCGATGGCGATGCCGAGGTGCGCGAGGGCGGAGGCCGCGATGTCCGGCATCCTGACGTCGTGGCGCACGGAACCGGCGGCCAGGGTCGGGCCGGTCGCGATCATGAAGGTCTGCCGCTCGGGCCCGCTGGAGCCGCCGTGGCCGCCCGCGTCGGTGTGCCCGTGGTCGGCGGTGACCATGATCAGCCAGTCCTCGGAGGCGTACGTGGCCCGGGCCCTGACCGCGGCGACCAGCTGCCCGACCTGGGTGTCGACGCCGTGGATGGCGTCCAGGTACTGCCGGCTGGCGGCGCCGTAGCCGTGGCCGGCGTGGTCGACGTTGTCGAGCTGTACGAACACCGCGTCGGGGTTGGCGTCCCGCAGCTGGGCCACGGCGCGCGAGGTAGTGCCGGTGTCGTACTCGGCGCTCGGGGTGGACACGCGGGTGTCGACCTTGGAGGAGAAGACCGTGTCCGTCAGGGGCGCCCAGGAGAGGCCGACGACGAGGACCTTGGGGGTCTTGGAGGCGGCTCGGGCGACGGACGCGAGCGGGCCGGCGGCGAGGGCGAGGCCGGCCACGGAGGCGAGCAGGGAGCGACGGGACATGCGTGACGACACGTGATCCTCCGGAAGGGGGACGAGGGTGTGGAGCACGGATGGAACAGCGCGGGGGTGCCGGGCACGGCGGCGCCCCCGGCGGTCCAGGGGCGTCGCGGGTCGGGCGGGGTGGCCAACGGCCTTTCGGCAGGCGCTGGTTCAGGCGCGGTGGTTCAGGCAGCGGTGGCTCAGCTGCCGGTGGCGGACTTCCAGTCCTCGACGTACGAGGTCAGGTTCTTGTCGATGTCCGCCCAGTCGGGCTCGAAGACCTCGACGCCGTCCATGAGTTTGGTCAGCGCGATGGCGTTGGCGTCGGTGGCCTTGATGTCGGAGCGCGCGGAGAAGCCGCCGCCGATGGCACTGACCTGCCGCTGGGCCGTGGCGGACAGCATGAAGTCGAGGAGCTTCCTGCCGTTCTCCGAGTGCGGGGCCCTGGTGACGAGGCCGGCGGCGTACGGGAGCGCGAAGGTGGTCGGCTTCCCGGCGGCGTCGGCGGCCTTGCCGGTGGCCTGCGGGAACCAGATCCCGAGGTTCGGCATGTCCTTGGACTGCGCGTGGTTCATCTGGACGTCGCCGTTGGCGGCCAGCAGTTCGCCCTTGTCGACCTTGGGGGCGAGCTTGCCGGTGGAGGCGGACGGGCCGACGTTGTTGGACTGGAGCTTCTTGAGGTAGGCGAGCGCCGCGTCCTTGCCGCCGAAGTCGTGGATCGCCTTGATCAGCACGGCGGTTCCGTCGCCGGCGACACCGGGGGTGGAGTACTGGAGCTTGTTCTTGTACGTGCCGCCGAGCAGTTCGTCCCAGGTGGTGGGGGCCTGCTTCAGCTCCTTCTTGTTGTAGACGAAGCCGAAGTAGTTGTTGACGACGGAGGTCCAGGTGGCGTCGGCGGCCTTGTCGGCGCCGTCGACCTGGTCGGAGCCCTTGGGCGCGTACTTCTGGAGCAGGCCCTTGCCGTCGGCCTGCTGGATGAACGGCGGGAGGGTGACGAGGATGTCGGCCTGCGGGTTGGTCTTCTCGCGGACGGCCCGCTGGACCATCTCGCCCGAACCCCCCTCGACGTACTTGACCTTGATGCCGGTCCGCTTCTCGAAGTCCTTGAAGACCTGGTCGTACCAGCCGTCGCCGTTCTCGCCCTTGAGGCCGTCCGCGCTGTACACGGTGACGGCCTTGGCGTCGGCGGCGGCCGAGTCGCCGCCGCACGCGGTGAGGGAGCCGGCGAGGACGAGGCTGCCGGTCACGGCGGCGACCGGGGCGAGGCGGAGCGGGCGGGCGTTTCTGGGCATGGCGAGGTGAACTCCTTGCGTGTTCGGTGTGTTGGGGGGGGCGGGCCGGTGGGACGGATCAGCGGGTCAGCGGTAGGAGGCCTTGGTGCGGATCCGGGAGACGGCGAAGAGCACGAGCACCGTCGCCGTCATGAGGACCACGGCGAGCGCGGAACCGGTGAACAGGGCGCCGCGGTCGGTGGCCGCGTAGATCTGGACGGGGAGCGGGGTCCAGTCCGGCGGGTAGAGCATCATCGTGGCGCTCAACTCGCCCATGGACAGGGCGAAGCAGAGGCCGGCGGCGGCGGTGAGCGAGGGCAGCAGCAGCGGCAGCCGCACCCGCCACAGCACGTAGGAGGGCCGGGCGCCGAGGGAGGCGGCGGCCTGTTCGTATGCCGGGTCGAGACGCACGACGGCGGCCGACACCGACTGGTGGGCGAACGCCGTGACAAGAACGGCGTGCGCGAGGATGACGATCCACCGGGTGCCGTTGAGCAGTACCGGCGGCTTGGAGAAGGCGACCAGGACGGCGAGCCCGACGACGACGGACGGCACGGTGACCGGCAGCATGAACAGCGCGTCCAGCAGGCGCTTTCCGCGCTTGTTCAGGGCGTGCCCGGCCAGCGCCGCCCAGGTGCCCACCACGAGCGCGAGCACGCTCGCGGCGAGGGCGGTGACCAGGCTGGTGGTGAGGGCCTGGAGGGATTCGCCGCGGGTGGCGGCGGTGTAGTGCCCGGTGGTGAAGCCGGACGGGAACGCGCTCGACCAGTTCGTGGCGAACGACGCGGCGAGGACGACGAGCAGGGGCATGGCGAACAGCGGCGGGAAGAGGACGAGGAAGACGGCCCAGGTGGCCCATTTCCCTGTGCGGCTATGCACCAACACGGCGGCTCACCACCCGGTAGAGGCCGTACAGCCCCACGGAGATCAGGACGTTGACGACGGCGACGACGCACGCTCCCGGATAGTCGGACTCCAGGATCGCCTTGCCGTACACGAGCATCGGCAGCGTGGTGACGCCCTTGGCCCCGGTGAACAGGACGATGCCGAACTCGTTCAGGCACAGCACCAGGACCAGGCTGCCGCCGGAGGCGAGTGCGGGCAGCGCCTCGGGGAGGATGACCTGCCGCACGATCCGCGCGGGCCGCGCGCCGAGCGAGGAGGCCACCTCCAGCTGACCGGTGTCGATGCCGGAGAAGGCGGCGAGCAGCGGCCGCATCACGAACGGGGTGAAGTACGTGATCTCCGCGAGGAGCACACCCCAAGGCGTGGTGAGGAACTGGAAGGGTCCCTCGGCGGCCCCCGTGGCGCCCGTCCAGAGCCCGTTGGCCATGCCGACGGTGCCGTAGACGAACAGCAGCGCGAGCGTGATCAGGAAGGACGGGAAGGACAGGAAGACGTCGATGAACCTGGCGACCGCCTTGCCGCCGGGGAACGGCACGAAGGTGATGACCAGGGCGAGGGCGAACCCGAGGACCAGGCAGCCGACGGTGGATCCGAGCGCGAGCCACACGGTGGTGCCGAGCGCCTCCCGGAACGCGGTCGAGGCGAACACGTCCTCGTAGGCCCGCGCCGAGGTCCCTCCGGTGTCCGGCCGGAACGACTGCTGGACGACCAGCCCGAGCGGATAGAGGAACACCATGCCGAGCACGACGACGGGGGGCAGGGCCCAGGCCCAGACCCAGGAGGGGATTGCCGTCCTGGCCCCGGTGACCGCCTTCGCCGGGGCGGGGACCGCGGCGCTAGCCATTCCGGCCTCCCCCTTCGGCCGCTCCCACGGCTTCCCGTCCCACGGCTTCCCCGCCAGAGACGCCCGCGGAGAGAAGTACGGCGTCCTCGGAGGCGAAGTGCAGGTCCACCGGGTCCCCCGGGGCCGGCGGGTTCCGCAGCTCTCGCACGTCCGCCATCACCCGGTGGCCCGCCACGTCCACGTACAGCCGATGGGTGGCCCCGCGCCACTGCACCTCGCCGACGAAGCCGGACAGCCGGTTGGGTCCGGACCCGAGGCCGACGAGGTGGGGCCGTACGCACAGCGTGGCCGAGGCGCCGGGAGCGGCGTCCCCGGTCGGGACGTCGAGCCGGGTCCCGGCGAGGGACACCGTGCCGGAACCCACCGTCACCGGCAGCAGGTTCGCGTTGCCCACGAAGGACGCGGTGAATTCGGTGCGCGGCGCCCGGTACAGCTCCTGGGGGGTGCCGACGTCCCGCAGCCGCGCCTTGTCCATGACGGCGATCCGGTCGGCCAGGGTCAGTGCCTCGATCTGGTCGTGGGTGACGTAGAGGATCGACACGTCGGGCAACTCGCGGTGCAGCCGGGCCAGTTCGGTGAGCATTCCGGAGCGCAGCCGGGCGTCGAGGGCGGACAGCGGTTCGTCGAGCAGGAGGACTCCGGGCCGGATGGCGAGCGCCCGCGCGATGGCGACGCGCTGCTGCTGCCCGCCGGACAGTTCGCGCGGGTGGCGCCGTGCGTACGCCGCCATCCCTGTCATCCCCAGGGCCTCGGCCACCCGCCCGCGGATCTCGCCCCTGGGGGTCTTCCGCGCCTTGAGCCCGAAGGCGACGTTGTCCTCGACACGCAGGTGCGGGAAGAGGGCGTACTGCTGGACGACCATGCCGATCCCGCGCCGGTGCGGCGGCAGGCCGGTCACGTCGCGGTCGCCGATGAACACCCGCCCGGCGGCGGGCCGCACGAATCCGGCGACGGCCCGCAGCGCGGTGGTCTTGCCCGAGCCGGACGGCCCGAGCAGGGCCATCACCTCGCCGGGCTCGACGGTCAGGTCGAGGGAGTCGAGGACCGTGGTGCCGCCGTAGGCGACGGACACCCGGTCGAAGCGGATGCCGCTGCTCATCGCCGCTCTCCGCCGGAGCCGGTGAACTCGCCGAGCAGGGCGGGCAGTTCGGCCACGGAGCCGAGGACGTGCCCGGCTCCGGCGGCGCGCAGCGCGTCCTCGTCGTGGGCGCCGGTGAGGACGCCGGCGACGAGTCCGGCGCCGGCGCGGACGCCGCTGAGCATGTCGTAGGAGGTGTCGCCCACGACGGCGGTCTGCCCGACGCCGTCGGCGGCCTTGGTCCGCAGGAAGGCTTCCAGGACCATGTCGGGGTAGGGGCGGCCGCGGCCTCCGGCGTCCGCCGGGCACAGCGTGAGCGGCACCAGGTCCTGCCAGCCGAGGGCGGCGAGGATGGCGTCCTGGGTGACCCGGGCGAACCCGGTGGTCAGGACGACGGTCCGGCCGCCCGCCCGGAGTTCCTCGATCGTCTCGCGGGCCCCGGTGACCGGCGCGATCCGACCGCCGTCGACGAGTTCCCCGTACGCCTTCTCGAAGGCGGCGTTGGCGCGCCGGGCGAGCGCCTCCTCGCCGAACAGGTGCCGGAAGACGCAGATCTTGGACTCGCCCATCGTGGCGCGGACGTAGTCGAGCTTCTCGGTGTGGTCGGCGGATCCGGGCTCCACGCCCAGCTCCCCGGCGGCCACGGCGAAGGCCTGCTCCACGAGGCCGCCGTCGGCCACGGTGGTGCCTGCCATGTCGAGCACCACAAGTCGTATGTCGTTCAACCCGGTCACCATCCCAGCTCGTCGGCGGTCGTCTCTGCGATTGCGGGTGAGCAGGTCATGCCGCGCCCACCGGGCCCGGTGACCAGCCACACCCCGTCCCGGACGCGCTGGCGGTGCACGACCCTGCTGGTGTCGGTGCACTGCGCGTACACCCCGGCCCAGCGGCGCCGGATCTTCGGCAGCGGGCGGCCGAGGAAGGACTCGACGACCTCGGCGAGGTGGTCGTAGGGGTCTTCGAGGGTGTCGAAGGCGAAGGGGTGCTCGTACTCGTGGGTGTCGCCGATGGTCAGCCCCCCGTCCGCGCGCTGCACCATGAGCAGCTGCATCCGGTGCTCGGCCGCGGTCGGCGTCTGCGGCTGGCCGGCGTCGAGGGCGTCGAGCGCCTCGCTCCGGTAGGCCGGGTAGTAGCGGAAGCTGTCCGCGTCGGCGACGGAGGTGGTGAGCGGTTCGCCCAGCGGGTCGGTCTGCATCATCTGCAGCCGGACGCGCCGCACGGGCAGCTCCGGCCCGGCCAGCTCGCGGACGAGACCGCCGAGCCAGGCGCCGGTGCACAGCACCACGACGTCACCGGTGTGGACGTCGCCGTGGTCGTCGCGGACGGCGTTCTCGCCGATCACCTCGCGGACCTCGCGGCCCGGCAGGAAGGTGTAGTCCGGGGACCTCAGCAGCTCTGCGCGCAGGGCGACCTGGGCGGTACGCGGCTCGACGGCCGCGTCGCGCTCGCAGTACAGGGCGGCCTCGAAGGTGCCGCGCAGGGCGGGGTTCAGCTCGCGCGCCTCACCGGCGGTGAGCAGCTTGTAGCCGCGGGCCGCCGCGTCGTCGCGAGCGAGTGCGGCCTCGGCGACGGCTGTCTCTCGCGGGTTGCGCAGCGGGGTCAGCGATCCGCAGCCCCGGAACCCGAGACCCGGGACCCGGGCGCCGATCTCCTCCCACAGCTCCCGCGCCCGCAGGGCGGTGTCGAGCTCCTCTCCTCCGGCTCGGCCACTCACCCAGATCTGGCCGAAGTTGCGCAGCGAGGCCCCACGGGCCTCCGCCTCACGCTCGATCTGTACGACCTGGTGGCCGCGCTCCACTGCATGCCAGGCGTGCAGGGTGCCCACCACGCCGGCTCCGACGACTATCACTCTCACAACGGCCACGCTCCTCGGTACGGGGGAATCGGAAGGGTCCGGACAGCAACCAGATGGTGAACTGCCTATCACATTTGGGCTAGACCCGTTATCTTGTCGTTATAATAAGAGGCGGGCCGGAGCCCGCCTCGATCTGGCCGGAATCAGTCGCCGAGGTGGGCGGTGAACGAGAACCGGTCGCCCCGGTACAGCGTCCGCACCCGCTCCAGCGGCTGCCCGTCGGTGTCCCGGGAGATCCGGTGGAGCAGCAGCATCGGCAGGGCGGGCGGCGTGCCGATCAGCAGCGCCTCCCGCGGGGTGGCCAGCACGGTCTCGATCCGCTCGTCGGCGTCGCCGAACCCGATGCCCAGCCGGTCGTGGAGGTAGGCGTAGAACGAGGAGTCGGGATCGAAGTCGGTGTCGAGTCCGGGGACCCGGCCGACCGCCACGTACGTGCTCTCCAGACCGACCCGCTCGTCGTCCGCGAGCAGCACGCGCTCCATGTGCCACACCGGTTCACCCCGTTTGAGGCCCGCCTCGGCGGCGAGTGTCTCCGGACACGGGAACCGGTCGAGGGAGATCAGCGAACGGCCGGGAACGCGCCCCTGTCTGCGGACGCCCTCGGTGTAGCTCGCCAGCGACAGCGGCTGCTCCAGCTTGGGACCCGCGACGACCGTGCCGCGTCCCTGCCGCCGCAGCTTCCCTTCGAGCAGCAGCTCGCGCAACGCCTGGCGCACCGTCTCCCGGGCGACCTCGTACTTCTCCGAGAGGTCGCGCTCGGTGGGCAGGAGTCCCCCTTCACCCAGCTCGTCCACGAGCCGGGCGATGTGCGCCTTCACCGCGTAGTACTTCGGGATGCGGCCGTGCTCCGGGATGCCGGAGCGGACGGGGGCGCCGGGAGCCTGGTCGTTCGGGTAGTCCACGGACACGATCGTCGCAGACGGCGCGGGCCGCGCGGCTGCCAGGTCTCGGCGGCGCCTCAGGGGCGGCGGGTGCGCAACCGCCGTGCCACGAGGAGCAGTCCGGCTCCGAGGGCCGTCAGGGCGACCGCGAGCGCGGCCAGCAGGGGACGGTTCGGGGCGCCGGGTCCGGTCCTCGCCAGCTCCTCCGCGGACGGCGCCGCCGCGCCCGTACCGGCGGAGGCGGCCGCCCCGGTGCCGGCGCTCGCGCTCGCGGTGCCGGTTCCGGGGCTCCGGGTTCCCCCGGTCGCGGTCCCCGTGCCGGGGCTCGCGCTGCCGGTGCCCGTGTCGGCCGTGGCGGTGCCGGGGTCCGTGGTGCCGCCCTCGTCCGAGCCCTGCTCCCGGCCGGTGTCCCCGTCGTCGTCCCCGACGTGGAACCGGTAGTCGTTCGACTCCCCCACCCAGTCGCCGTCGCCGCCGTGCCGCTGCACGACCGACGCGCTCGCGACGACGTCGTCGGGGGCGGGCGCGGCGGAGGTGAAGGAGAGCCGCACCTTCACGGTCAGGGTGCGGCCGGGCGCCACGGTGAACCCGGGGAAACCGTCGTCGAACGGCGCCACGTTCTCGGCCTCGTCGGTCCGCTCGAACGTCACCGGGTGCGCCCGCTCGCCCTCGTAGAACTCCATCCGCAGCTGCTCCGGCCGGAGCGTCCGGCCGGTGTCCGCGAGGACGACGACCGGGTGGATCGCGCCGCAGGTGTGCGACGTGGTGTTGGTGAGGTCGAGATACCAGGTCCCGAAGTCGCCGCCCGGCCGGTAGTCGTCCGGACCGCCGTGGATCCGGGTCGTGACGGGGAAGTCATGGGTGTCGGACGCCACACACGCGGGACGCGGTTCGAGCGCGTGGGCGGGCGCCGGTGCGAGCGCGGCGCACAGGGCGAGGGCGGCCGGGACGAGCGGGTGGGACGTACGCAGTCGCATGGGGAGCCTCTGGCCGATCGGTGGGGGACGGGGATCGGGAGCTTCGAAAGCGTCAGGCGGTACGGGGCAACGGCGCCGTGACCTTGACACGTCTCCCCGACGGCCCCCGGCACGCCACGCGCACGGGCCCCCCGTTCGGCGGCAGGAATCCCCCGACCGGCCCGGGTCACGTGCCCAGCGGGCCGGTCTCCAGCGCCGGGTCACCCCGTATGCGATGCGATTCCAGGGCGCCCGTCGTACCCGGTGCCGGCGCACCCGTCCCACCCGGTGCAGGCGCACCCGTCCCACCCGGTTCCACCGCACCCGGGGCTCGGAACCGGCCGCCCTCCGCGACCAGATTCCCCGCCCTTCCTCTCAGCCGTCCCCGCGCCCGAACAGCGGGGCCAGCAGGAGTTGCGCCGCGCCCTCGGCCACGCCGCGGGCACCGCCGGGGGCGATGCCGACCGGGACCACGGTGCCGCCCCCTTCACGCCGGGCCCGTTCCCCGAGGACGGTGCCGACTCCCCGTACGAAGACCTCCTCGTGGGCGGCGACCGTACGGCCGCCGAGCAGCACCAGGTCGATGTCGAGCAGGCCCGCCAGGTTCGCGGCCCCGGCGCCGAGCACCCGGGCCGCCTCGTCGAGGGTGCCGCGTCCGACCGCGTCCAGGCAGAGCACCTCGATGCAGCCGCGGTTCCCGCACTCGCACAGCGGCCCGTCCAGCTGGATCACCTGGTGCCCGAACTCACCGGCCCCGGTGCGGGTCCCGCGGTGCACGGTCCCGCCGATCACGAGCCCGGCGCCCAGCCCGGTACCGAGATGCAGGTAGGCGAAGGACCCGCCGCCCACCGGGCCGGAGCCCGAACCGGCGCCCACCGCGACGCCGAGGGCCGCCGCGTTGGTGTCCTTGTCGACGACCACCGGGAGCCCGAGCCGCCCGGCCAGCGCGTCCCGCAGCGCGAAGCCGTCCCACTCGGGAAAGCCCGTGACCCGGTGCAGGACACCGAGGGTGTGGTCGAGCGGGCCGGGCAGCGCGACCCCCACGCCCAGCGGGGACACCCCGCCGAGCAGGGCCTCCACCTCGCCGGCGGCGCCCTCCACCACCGCGTCCGCCCCGGCGCCGAGGTCCAGCGGGGCGCGCCGCTCGGCCACCACGGCACCGGTGAGATCGCAGAGCACCGCGGTCAGTTCGTCCCGGTCGAGGTGCAGGCCGACGGCATGACCGGCCTCGGGGACGAGCCGCAGCACCGTACGGGGCTTGCCGCCGGTGGACGCGCGGCGGCCCGCCTCCGCCGCGAGGCCGTCGGCCCGCAGCCGGGCGGTGATCTTGCTGACGGCCTGCGGGGTCAGTCCCGTGCGCTCGGCGAGTTCGAGCCGGCTGATCCCGGCGGCCCCGGCCGTGCGCAGCAGGTCGAGCACCAGCGCGGCGTTGTGGCTGCGCAGGGCCGGCAGGTTCACGCCGGGAGTGCCGGCACCCCCGGCCGGGCCCGCACTCCGGACGGTTCCGGGACTCGCCACGGTTCCTGGACTCCCCGGCACGCCGGTCACGCCGCTCCCACCCTCATCGGTCCTGCGTCGGTCCTGTTCACGCGACCCATTCTCCCCCGCGCTTGCACTTTGGCAACAGCGTTGCGAAAGTGGGACCCATGACAGGCATGACTGGTACGCCCCTTCGCGTGGGTCTCGTCGGCTACGGCCTCGCGGGCTCCGTCTTCCACGCCCCGCTGATCGCCTCGACCGAGGGCCTGACCCTCGACACGGTCGTCACCTCCAACCCGGAGCGGCAGGAACAGGCCCGCGCCGAGTTCGGCGACGGACTCCGGTTCGCCGCCACCCCCGACGACCTGTGGGCCCGCGCCGACGAACTCGACCTGATCGTCATCGCGTCCCCGAACAAGACGCATGTCCCGATCGCGACCGCCGCGCTCAAGGCGGGCCTGCCCGTCGTCGTGGACAAGCCCATCGCCGGAACGGCGGCGGAGGCCCGTGAGCTGGCCGCCCTGGCCGACGAACGCGGCCTGCTGCTCTCCGTCTTCCAGAACCGCCGCTGGGACAACGACTTCCTGACCCTGCGCGGGCTCATCGCCGAGGGCGAGCTGGGTGACGTCCAGCGCTTCGAGTCCCGTTTCGAGCGCTGGCGTCCGCAGCCCAAGGGCGGCTGGCGCGAGTCCGGCGACCCGGCAGAGATCGGAGGTCTCCTCTACGACCTCGGCAGCCACGTCGTCGACCAGGCGCTCGTCCTCTTCGGCCCCGCGGCCTCGGTGTACGCCGAGTCGGACATCCGCCGGCCGGGTGCGGCGGCAGACGACGACACGTTCATCGCGATCACGCACACGAGCGGGGTCCGCTCCCACCTCTACGTCTCCGCGACGACCGCGCAGCTCGGCCCGCGCTTCCGTGTCCTCGGCTCGCGGGCGGGCTACGTCAAGTACGGGCTCGACCCGCAGGAGGCCGACCTGCGCGAGGGCAGGCGTCCCGGCGGCGCGTCCCCGTGGGGTGTGGAGCCGCAGTCGCTGTGGGGTCGTGTCGGCTCCGGCGAGTCCCCGCTGACCGACGGCGGCCGCCCGCAGCCCACCGTCCCGGGCGCCTACCCGGCGTACTACGCGGCCGTCGCCGCCGCCCTGCGCGACGGCGCGCCGAACCCGGTGACCGCGCACGAGGCCGCTGCCGCCCTCGACGTCCTGGAGGCGGCCCGACGCTCCGCGCACGAGGGAGTGGTGGTGTCCCTGTGAACGCGCCCGTCGCACCCGAGATCGCCGAGCTGGAGGAGCAGGAGCGCCGGCTGACGCTCCCCCGCTTCACCCACGACGACGCCTGGGCTCTCGGCACGCTCCTCGTCGAGCTGGCCCGTGAGCGGCGCGCTCCGGTCGCCGTCGACATCCGCCGCGGAGGCCAGCAGCTGTTCCACGCGGCGCTGCCCGGTTCGACGCCGGACAACGACGCCTGGATCGACCGCAAGCGCCGCGTGGTCGAGCGCTACGGCTGCTCCTCGCTCCTGGTCGGCTCCCGCTTTCGCGCGAAGGGCACGACGTTCGAGGACTCCTCCCGCCTCGACCCCGACACGTACGCGGCCCACGGCGGGGCGTTCCCGCTCACGGTGAAGGACACGGGAGTCATCGGCACGGTGGTGGTCTCCGGCCTCCCCCAGATCGAGGACCACCGCCTGGTGGTCGAGGCCCTGGAGAAGTTCCTGAAGGCGTGACCGACCGCGTTCCCCGCGCCCCGAAGGGGGCGCGGGGCGCCCCGCCCGCGGACAACCGAGAACGGCGTGCCCCTGTCAGGGGCACGGGGAACGGCGCGACCAGCCACTACGCACCCGCAGCCAACAGGAGACGGCGAGCCCATTCAGGGGCGCGGGGAACCGCGCGACCAGCCACAGCGCACCCGCGGACGAAGAAAACGGGCCGGCCCATTCAGGGGCGCGGGGAACTGCGCGAACAGCCACAACGCACCCGCAGTCAAATAGGCACCCGGCCCCCGACGGACCCCACCACAGACCAAGCGGAGCGCTTACGCTCCCTTGAGTTCCTGCCGCTGCCGCCCCAGCCCCTCGATCTCCAGCTCCACGACATCCCCCGCCCGCAGATACGGCTTCGGCTCGGGCTGCCCCATGGCGACCCCCGCCGGCGTACCGGTGTTGATGACGTCGCCCGGGTACAGCGTCATGAAGTGGCTGACGTACCGGACCACCTCGGCGACGGGGAAGATCTGCTCGGCGGTCGTACCGTCCTGCTTCAGCTCGCCGTTCACCCACAGCTTCAGCGACAGCGCCTGCGGGTCCGGCACCTCGTCGGCGGTCACCAGCCACGGCCCCAGCGGGTTGAACGTCTCGCAGTTCTTGCCCTTGTCCCAGGTGCCGCCGCGCTCGATCTGGAACTCGCGCTCGGAGACGTCGTGCGCCACCGCGTACCCGGCGACATGGGCGAGCGCCTCCTCGTGGGACTCCAGGTACCGGGCCGTACGGCCGATGACGACGGCCAGCTCGACCTCCCAGTCGGTCTTCACGGACCCGCGCGGCACGAGCACCGTGTCGTCCGGGCCGACCACGGTGTCCGCGGCCTTGAAGAAGATGACCGGCTCGCCGGGCGCCTCGGCACCGGTCTCACGGGCGTGGTCGTGGTAGTTCAGCCCGATGCACACGACCTTGCCGATCCGGGCCAGCGGCGGCCCGGCGCGCAGCCCGGTCGCGTCCAGGACGGGCAGCTCCCCGGACTCGGCCGCGGAACGGATCCGTCCGAGCGCGGCCTCGTCGGCGAGCAGTCCCCCGTCGATGTCGGGAACGAGACCCGACAGATCCCGCAGAGTCCCCTGGGCGTCGAGCAGCGCGGGTCGCTCCGACCCCGCCGTACCGACTCGCAGCAGCTTCATGATCACCATCTCCCTCGATCGCGGGCGTCGACCGACAGGTGCAGCCATCGGATGACTGGTCGATCCTCCAAGCTCGGCGTCCACTCCGCAAGACCCCGTTCACGGACTGGACCGCTCGGGCGGCCGCGTGCCCGGAGTCAGATGAGCGCGGCCGCGGCGGGTGCTGCTCCCGGCATGTCCCGGTAGAGCACCGCCCGCTCCACCGCGCTCCAGGTCGTACTGGTGACGACGTACAGCGCGGCGGCCAGCGGCACCACGGCCACGGTGAAGAGCGTGAAGAAGGACATGAACGGCATGAGCTTGTTGATCGAGGCGAGGCCCGGCACGGGTTCGCCGTCGGTGCCCACCGCGGCCGGAGCCGCCGCGGCCGTCATCTGCTTGGTCCGCCGGAAGTTGAAGGTGGCCACGGCCGCGACGACGGCGAACAGCGCCAGGTAGACGAGACCGGCCGGCCCGAAGATCCCCCCGTCACCGAGGGCCCCCGCCCAGCGCCCGCCGAGCGGCGCGTCGAAAAGGGTGTGCCCGAGCAGGGAGTTCGCGCCGCCGCCGATCGTCGAGCTGGAGAACAAGTGGTACAGCAGGAAGAACGCCGGCATCTGGAACAGGCTGGGCAGGCAGCCGGAGAGCGGCGACACCTTCTCCTCGGCGTGCAGTTCCATCAGCGCCTTCTGGAACTTCTCACGGTCCTTGCCGTGCTTCTTCCGCAGCGCCGTGATCTGCGGCTGGAGCGCGGCGCGCGCCCGCTGTCCGCGCGCCGAGGCTCGCGAGAGGGGGTGCACGAGGAGTCGTACGAGCGCGGTGAACAGGACGATCGCGACGGCGGCCGCCGAGGCGTGGAACAGGGGCTGGAGCAGGTCGGCGAAGTTCTCGACCAGATGCGCGAAAGCGGACAGGAACGTGGACATGGGTGAGCCCTCCGGGGGTCTCGTCGTGCCGGGGGTACGGAATGCGGCATGACGGACCACGCGGGGTCACCAGAGGGTGCAGAAGGTGGAGAGGGTGCCCTACGCGGCCGTCGGGAGGGCGTGTCCGGGCGCCCTGGGCCGCGGGCGCCCCTTGGCGTCCGGGTCGCGTTGGGCCAGGAAGGCCGTACGGCGGGCGCGGTCGCGGATGGCCGTACGGACCCGGGTGCGCGGCACGGCGGGCGCGCAGCGCGACACGATGAGCGAGCAGGCCGCGAAGGCGGACCCTGCGGCGGCGGTCGCGGCGAGCGCGACGGTGGCGGAGAGGCTGCCCGTGTCGAACAGGGCGACCTGGAGGAGCAGCAGCACCAGTACGGCGGCGGGACGGGCGTTGGCCCAGGTGCGGATCATCGGCTGCCCCTCCTCTCGTCCATGGCGCGTGCGTCGGTCCTTCCGTTCGTTATACAGGATGCTTCTCTCCGGACCGCCGGATGACCCGGACCGGCGGGAAGCCGGTCGCCGCGTCGGCTCCGGAGGCGTGGCGCAGTCCGGCCGGCCGGCCGGGGGCACGGTGCAGTCCGGCCGACGAGGGCACGGTGTAGTCCGGCCGACGAGGGCACGGTGCAGTCCGCCATCGCGGTCCGGCATGGCGGTCCGGCATGGCGGTCCGGCATGGCGGTCCGGCATGGCGGTCGGGTCAGCGAGGGCGCATCGCCGTGAGCTTGCCCCACACCGCCATCCGGTACCGGGAGGTGTAGTCGGGGGTGCACGTGGTGAGCGTGACGTAGTACCCGGGCTCGCTGTAGCCGTACGACGGGCGGACAGTGCTGCGGGGCACCGGCCGGATGACCCCGCCGTCGCTCGGTGAGGTCTGCGGCAGGATCCGGTCGACGACGTACGTGTAGACGGCGCTCTTCGTCTCGACGGTGATCGTGTCGCCGCGCCTGAGCCTCGGCAGGTACCGGAACGGCTCCCCGTGCGTGTTCCGGTGCCCGGCGAGCGCGAAGTTCCCGGCCTGTCCGGGCTGCTGCGTGCCCTTGTAGTGACCGACGTACCCCTTGTTGAGGACGTCCGCCTTGCTGACCCCCTCCGCGACGGGGACCCGGAGGGAGAGCCGGGGAATGCTGAGGACGGCGTAGGCCTGGGACCAACGGGGCGTCGTCCGGGCGCTGTCGGCGGCGGTCCCGCGCGAGGACGCCGCACCGGTGGAGTCCCCGGCGCCACTCTTCCCGTCGCGCTCCCCGTCTCCTGCTCCCGACGCGGAACCGGAGGCGGAACCGGAACCGGAGTCATCGCCTCCCTGGGCCGACCCCACCGCCTCGGGAGCCCCCGCCCTCCCCCACTCCCGCTCCAACGCCTGCACCTGGTGATCCGCGTCGTGCCGCGCCTGCCGGTTGGTCCACCACAACTGGTGCACGACGAGGAGGAGCAGCACGACCCCGACGGTGACGAACACCTCGGCACCGCTCCAGACCGCCCGCCGGTACGCCGCCCGCCGCCGCCGCGTCCCGTGGTGCACGACCCCCGGAGCCCACATCCGAACGCCCCCTTCGCCGGCCCGCACGATAGGCGGCACCTCGCGAAGTGACCAGAGCAACGGGCGAAGCTCCGCGCCGCGCTCACGGGGGAGTTCCAGCCGCGACGGCCGGTCCACCGGGCCCTCTCGCTCACAGATCGACCGAGGCAGGCACCCCTCCTCACCCTTGCGCATATGCCGTTGGTGACTCCCGCCGCTGTGGCCAGCACCTCTCTCTTCTTTGTCGGCCAACGGCAGTACGGTGTCACTCATGCGCCCCGACACGCCTGCCGAGAACGTCGACCACACCGCCGAAGCGGCACGCCTGGAGCGGACCGCCGGCCTCTACCCCGAGGACGCCGAACACCTGCTCGTGCAGGCGGCGGCCCACCTCGAACTGGCCGGAGACCGTCCAGCCGCGACCGCGCTCTACGACCGCCTGCTGTCCTCGACGGACCCGCTGGAGAACCCTCACCTGGTGCGCGCCCTGAAGGCGTCGAACCTCTGGGAGTACGGCCACGAGGCGGAGGCCCGCGCGATCATCGACGGCGTCCGCGCGGCGGCACCCCGGGACCCGGCGCCCTGGGTCATCGTGGCCGAGGCCCTGGAGTCCCACGACGAGCTGGAAGCGGCACAGGACACGTTCACCGAAGGTGCGACCCTGCTGCTGACGGACGTGACGGAGCCGCCGTACGCCACGCGTTCGCTGCTCTTCGGCCGGCACCGCGTGCGCCGGATGCTGGGCGCGGCGCACGACGAGTGGGACGCGCTCGCGGACACCCAGCACTCGTCCGCGATCTCCCTGGACGAACTCCATGACCCGAAGCGGATCTGGTCGCTCGGCTCGGACAACCCGGCGGAACTCCAGGCCGAGATCAGCCGCCTCCAGGCGGAACTGGGCGCCTACCGCGAGGCCCTCTCCCGCCCGTTCCCGGTGGCGGTCCTGCACTGGTCGGCCCCCGAACTGGCCGAACTGGTCGCCGCGTACCCGGACCTCGCCGAGGAGTACCCCTCCCACGAGGAGCACCTCGCGACCATAGAGTCCTCCCTCCGCGAACTCGCCGCCTCCGGCACCCCGAACCTCGGCATCGTCACGGCAACGGTCCCCTCCTACGAGGCCTTCGCAGCCTCAGAGGCCTCGTCCCCGTCGGACACGACACTCCTCCCCCAGTACGCAACGACGCTGGCAGCACGCGGGTTGGCGGTGGCTTGGCCGCCGGGGCGGGGGGATGGGTGCTGGTGCGGGTCGGGAGATGCTTATGGGGAGTGCCACGGGGCCTGACTCCGACCGTCGATCCCGGGCGCCCTGCAATGCGCAAATCGGCGTCCGGGGCGCCACCTTTCAACCTCACGCAGCCGGCATATCGACAGGTCCGGCAGAATGCCCCTGTGGTTGATGCTGTTCCGTCCTCTCCCGCCGTGTCTGCGCGCATGAGCCGTCAAGGCTCCCGCGACACCGCACCAGAGATCGCTGTTAGACGCCTTTTGCACGCCTCCGGACTCCGCTACCGAGTCAACGTGCCGGTACCCGGACTTCCGCGCCGCACGATCGACATCGCGTTCGGCAAGGCGAAGGTCGCGATCTTCATGGACGGCTGCTTTTGGCACGGTTGCCCCGAACACGCGACCCAACCCAAGGCAAATGCGGAGTGGTGGCGCTCGAAGCTCGACAAGAACATGGCTCGCGACCGCGAGACCACCGAGCACTTGGCCGACACCGGGTGGGTCGTCCTGAGATTCTGGGAACACGAGGCCAGTACGACCGTCGCGAGTCGAATCGAAGCAGCGCTCACGGAACGACGGTCACCACAGACCACAGGACGAGAACCAAACTCACATACCGAGGCGAACCCGGCAAGCGGCCCTCCCGACGTCGAGTGAACTGCGGATCCGGGCCTGTCGGCGCCTTCGTTTCCCTTATCGATGGCCACCGCACCCAATAGTGTGGAGATGTTGCGCAGGAGTGACGCGCGCGCCCCACCTCGGGGCGCCTTGCCTTGCCGTCAGGGGGACGGCTCGCAAGGGTGCTGTGGCGCGACGGCTCATAGAACGAGGGCGGGGGCATCCGAAACTCCTGGCCGATGAATTCGATGGCCTGTACGACACTTTCAAGGCGCTATGCGTTTCCTCCCACGGAAGCGATCAAGCGGCTTGAGCAACTCGGAATCAGTCCGGACGTCGTCGAGGAGATCCGGGAACGGCACGAGCACCAGACCATACGATCCAGGATGCCGATTGACGGTCGGTCAGCACGGTGAACCGGAGCATCGAACTATCTACCTAGGGGGATTCCGTGGTCTGGCAGGAGCAGCACTCATCGAAGCAGATGTCGACCCCAGACACGCCATCAATCAAAGAATTGATGGACGACATGAAGCGAGGTCGCCTGGCGATACCAGACTTTCAGCGAAGCTTTGTTTGGGATCCCGCCGACACGCAAAAACTACTCGTCTCCATCGTTGCTCGCTATCCAGCTGGAACCCTTCTTTTCTGGGAACAGAAGACCCCGCAGATCAGGCGACGCTCTTTCGAGGGGTTCGACGGTACGCAACTCAAAGAGTCCGCCACTCTGGTCCTAGACGGGCAGCAAAGACTTACCTCGATATTCCAGGCCCTCACCGGTACGGGACCCCAAAGATTCTTCGTCGATCTCAAACTCCTGGGATCGCTCGACTCGGATTCTCCGGGACTCCTTGACGCAAGTCGCCTGGACGACGTAATCGTCTATCGAGAGATCAACGCCAGATCGCTACGCAAGCGTCCTCCAGTCAACACTGCCGAAGAAATTAGGCAGTCACTCTTCCCATTGTCGCTAATCGAGTCCGACCGCATCGAAGAGTGGCTCGACGTAATGGAGGAGGCTATAGAGGAAGAGAACTGGAAGGCCATTCGCAGTGAAATCAGGGAGCTCGTTCGGAAATATTTGCGCCCGATTGGTAATTACCGATTCCCGGTCGTTGAGCTCCCCGAAGCAACTCCTCTGGATGCCGTGTGTCGCATATTTGAGACGCTCAATAGAACGGGTGTCAAACTCAGCGTTTTCGAGTTGCTAGCTGCCCGCTTTTGGCCTGCCGGAGTGGATCTTCGACGAGATTGGGAGAGAGTACAGCATAAGCACCCGATCTTGGCTACATTCGAAGTGGACGCTTACTACCTACTCCAAGCGGTCTCACTTCGCGCTACGGTTGAGAAATTCAAGGGAACTCGCGGAACCAAGTCAGCCTCAGCCCAACGCAGTGACGTCTTGGAGCTAGCACCCGCAGAGTTCGAGAAGCACTGGGACCAGGTGGCCCTTGGGGCCGCTCGGGCGCTTACGTTCCTTCGCGATGAGTGCGGGGTACTTGCACCGAAGTGGCTGCCGTACTCCATGATGCTTGTCCCTCTGTCCGCAGCATGGCATGTGGTCGAAACAAAGCGCTCCGCGCAAAGCGGGGCCGCTTTGCAAAAGATTCGCCGCTTCTTCTGGTGCTCCGTTTTCTCCAGAAATTACGACCAAGGCGGCAACAGTCAAGCGGGTAAGGATTTCATGGACCTCACCTCTTGGCTCAACGACGGAGAAAGAATACCTGAGGCGGTGGAGGGTTTCACGTTCACCGGCGAGGTTCTGGACTCGGCCAGAACTAACCTGCAAGCTTTGTACAAGGGAGTCATGGCGCTGACACTGAGCAGCGGCGCTCGAGATTTCCATTCAGGCTCGACTCTTACGCCAGAGAAAATTCTCGAAGAGAGTATCGACGCTCACCACATCTTCCCGAAGAAATACCTCGAAGAAACTGGGGATCCAGGGAACCCGGAACTCATCCTTAATCGAGCCCTTATCGACAAGAGAACCAACCAGAGCATCGGGAAGCGTGCCCCTTCGGAGTATCTGTCCACGATGGAAGAGGCACTTGGCGAAGAGGAAGTCTCTGGAATTCTGCAGTCACACTTGCTGCCGGGCGACCATGACTCGCAGTTGAGGAACGACAACTACGCGGCCTTCCTATTTATCCGCAAAACTCTCGTCATTAAGGCCATCGAGTCCGTCACGGGTGAATCAGCGCCATGATCGACGCCAAGCGGACGCAGCAGAATTTGACCAACTTCGTCCAGTCCTCATCGGCCGCCACCCGTGCCGATAGAAAACAGACAGGTTTTCGGCGGGTACGAAACTCGAAAGTAAAACACTCTCATCGCGTCTGGGTGCGAGCGTCCAACCCCCTGCCCCCACCCAACCTGGCTTCAAAGCGCGCCTGCGCTCGGTCCAGCACCTCATCGACGTCATGGCCGTGCGCTTGAAGCCAGTGGAGGAGGTCGGCGATCACATCGACGGCGACCTCCTCCCTCACAGCAATGCTCAACACCGTGGGTTCCGACCCGTGCAGCCGTGCTGCGCCGTACGCGTAGAGCGTGGCGGCCGCTCCTGCCGCAGGAACGCCGCCGCTGGGGCCGCCGGGCGAGATCAGGTTGGTAGCCAGCTCACACCAGGTGATCTTGCGGTCCGTGTGAAGCAGCACACCCCAGCGATCAGCGACGGCATCGACGAGCGCCATGCCGCGCCCGCTCTCGCCGTCAGCTTCCGCATGCACCAAGGTCGGTAAGGCGCGAGCATCGGGATCATGGACCTCGATGCGCAGATACGTGCCGTTCATCGAGACGGCGAGAGTGGCCGGGGTTCCCCATCCCACGTGGGCAATGACGTTGGAAACTAGCTCGGTCACACAGAGCTGGGCCGCCTCGCTGACCTCGGTCAGGCCCCAGAGTTCCAGGTGACGTCGCACGATACGGCGAAGGGCCGGTACCTCCTTGGGCTCAGCCACGAAGGGCAGATCCCACGGCTTCCTCGATACACAGCTTGCGCAGTCCATCCACAAGTCCCCTTCCTCACGGGCAGCTTCGCCCTTGCGATCGCTTCATCACAGAGCGTTGCAGTGGAACTCTCAAAATGGAACTCTCACTTCATGAAATGGACGGCGCTCGGAAGCGTGGGGAGGTCCGCACGCCCCCGGCGCGCGCGACCTTGCCGTCGCGGTCCGGCAGCCACCACGATCTGAGGGATCCCGACGGAAGGGCCGTGCACATGGCAGTTGGACCTACAACGCGCAGACGCCAACTCGGAGCCGACTTACGTCGCCTAAGGGAAGGGAAAGGGCTGACGCTAGAGGAGGCGGGCGCCCGCGTCGGGATCTCCAAAGCCACGCTCAGCCGGTACGAGACCAAGGAGGGGTCGGTCAAATGGCCGGCTATTGATGCCCTGTGCCGGGAGTACGACGTCACCGACGTCGAACGGCTCGCCTTGGTCGACCTTGCCAAGGGGGCGAAGATCCAGGGCTGGTGGCGATCACTCGCTGACCCAATCCCCGACTCCATGAACTTGATGCTCACCCTCGAGGACGAGGTCGTCCGCGAGGACCACTACGCCTGCATGTACATCCCTGGTCTCCTCCAGACCCGCGCCTATGCCGAAGCGGTTCACCGAGCCTCGGAAATGCAGTGTCCGGAGCGGGAGGTACAGCACATGGTCGACATCCGCATGAAGCGACAGGAGCTCCTCCGCCGAGATGAACCACCGCACATCTGGTGCGTGATCGACGAAGCAGCGATCCGACGAAGCGTCGGCGGGCGCGACGTCATGCGGGAGCAGCTCCAGCACCTCCTGGCAGTGGCGGAGCTGCCTCACATCACCGTCCAGGTCCTGACGTTCTCAACAGGAGCGCATGCAGCGGCTGTTGGCAGTTTCGCTATCCTGCGTGGCCCCGCTCCAGATCTGGACGTGGTGTACGTCGACGTCCTGAGCGGTGGCCTGTTCATGGAGAAGCAGCAGGAACTGGAGCGCTATAGGTTGGCGTTCCAGTACCTCAGCGCGCAAGCAGTCGACTTGGAGTCCTCGTCAGCGCTGATCCGCCGCATAAGCAAGGAGCCGTAATGCCCAAACCGCTGACGCCCGTCTGGTTCAAGTCCTCCTACAGCGGCGGCAGCGGCACCGAATGCGTCGAGTGCGCCCACACGAACGACGGCACGCTGATCCGCGACTCAAAAGCGTCCTCCGACCTCCTCGTCGCCGTCCGGTCTGCGGCTTGGCGGGCTTTCATACGCAGCCTGCCAGGAGGGCGTACTGACGATGGAGTCCGAGAGGCCAACGCAGCACCCTGACTGACCTATTGGGCCGCGAGCGGATACCCCATCGCCTTGGCCTCCGCGAGAACCGTCTCCACGGGTGCCGAAGGATTGAGGGCCACGATGTGCGACCGGCCGAGCGGGCGCAGAGCGTAGATGTGCCGGATGATCTCGACGTCCACCGACGTCTCGTAGTAGTCCTCGGCGAACGACCGGAACGCCTCCGGGGTCGGATCGAGGAGCAGTTCGAAGAGCCAGTCCGAGCCGTCCGGGTCCGAGTGTCCGTCGGGGTAGGTGATGGGACCCGCCTCCCAGGACGTGGCAACCGCGGTGCGCCACAGGCACACGGTCACGACGGGGCATCCGTCCTCGTCCGTGAAGGCAGGCTCGTCGATGTAGCGGCGGAAGACCTCGGGGACCGAGTCCAGCACGCCCGGCCACGGCGCAGGCAGGTCCTCGTGGCCGTACGGGCTCAAGGGGGACTCGTGGTCGAAGCCGCGAATGTACGCGCCGGTGGGGGCGAAGACGATGTCGAGTTCGTCGCCCGACCCGTTGCGCAAGGAGGCCAGCTCCTCCGCCTCTGACCAGGACGGCATGAAGCAGTGCTCCCGTTCCCCGTCTGGGTTCAGGACGGCCTCCGCCATGGCTATCGAACGGCAGAGGTTCCTCAAGGTCGCGATGTCAGGCAGCGCCCGAGCCACGTCGTGAACGGTCATGCCGCATATCCAAACGGATGCCACTGACAAGGCGGAAAGGTTGGCCCCCGTCAGCCCCGCCTTGTGTCCGCGTTAGCCTCGGTTCGTTCGGCAGACGCGCGGTGATCGGCGCGGCGGCGTAGGCAGCAGCAGGAGGCAGTGATGGCGAAGGTTCCGGCCGCGGTGGTGGCTGCTGGGGGGCTTGTCGGGGGGTACGGGGTTGCCCGGTGGACCAGGAAGCGGCAGCTCGGCGGGGTGGTCCTCGCCGCTGCCGGAGTCGCTGCCGCGCAGCAGTGGAAGCGGCAGGCCGGCGGGAAGGCCGCCGGGGCGTTGACCGTCGTGTACGTCGCCGCCTTCGCCGGGTCGCATCCGCTGGCCAAGAAGGTGGGCGCCTGGCCCGCCGTCTTCGGCGTCGCCGGAGCCGTGGCCCTCGCCTCCTGGGCCGTATCCGACCGCCGGGGCTGACCTAAGCCCCCTGTCCCCCTAAGCTGCCGCCCCTGCTCCCCGGAACGCCCGCCGATACGCCTGCGGGCTCGTCCCCACCACCCTTTTGAAGCGGTCGCGGAACGCCGTCGGGGAGCCGAAGCCCGCCTGGACGGCGATGCGTTCGACCGTGTGGGTGGTCGTCTCCAGGAGGTACTGGGCGCGGCGGACCCGGGCCAGGTGCAGCCACTGCAGGGGCGTCGTGCCGGTCTGTTCGCGGAAGCGGCGGTTGAGGGTGCGGGTGCTCGTGCCGGCCTCGACGGCGATGGCCTCCAGGGTCAGTTCGCGTTCCGCGTTCTCCTCCAGCCAGGCGAGGAGCGGCTCCATCGTCGTGCCCGCCGGTGCCGGTGGCTGTGCGTGGACGATGAACTGGGCCTGTCCTCCTTCCCGTTCGAGGGGCATCACCGACAGCCGGGCCGCGTCCGCGGCGACCGCCGAGCCGTGGTCCCGGCGGATCATGTGCAGGCACATGTCCAGGGCTGCCGCCGCGCCCGCCGACGTGAGGAACTGGCCGTTGTCGACGTAGAGGACGTTCGGGTCGACGGTCACCGCCGGGTGGCGGGACGCCAGTTCCCCCGCCGCCCGCCAGTGCGTCGTCGCGCGCAGGCCGTCCAGCAGGCCCGTGGCCGCGAAGACGAACGCCCCGACGCAGACCGACGCGATCCGTGTGCCGTTCGCGGCCGCCGCGCGCAGCGCGTCCGCGACGCCGGGCGGGAGGGGCAGCGACGGGTCGGACCGCCCCGGCAGGACGATCGTGTCGGCCTCCGCCAGCGCCTCCAGGCCGTGCGGCGCGCGCAGTGTGAAGGCGCCCGCGCTCACCTCCGCGCCCGCGGTGACCGAGCAGACCCGGGTCCGGTACGCGGGCCGGCCGTCCGGCAGTCTGGCCCAGCCGAAGGTGTCGATCGGGGCGGAGAGGTCGAACGGGATGACCTGGTCGAGCACCAGTACGGCCACGGTGTGCATGGCTGGAGCCTAGGCGTACGACGGGTTCCCGTCATCCGGGTCGGGTCCGTCCGCCGGCTCCTGCGGCCTCGCGAGGAGACGCCTTCGCCCAGTTCAGGGGCAGGTCAGAGGCTGATCCGTCTCCGTTCAGCCGCTCTTCACTCTCTTGGCCGGAATCCGTTGCTGTCTGGCAAAAGCGCCACTTCTGCAAGATCCGTCCCGGCCCCTACCGTCACCCCGTGACCAAGTTCCTCCTCGCCGTCCACGTCATCGCCGCGATCGTCGCCATCGGGCCCGTGACGGTCGCCGCAAGCATGTTCCCGCCGGCCGCGCGCCGGTCCCTCGGTGCGCCGGACGATGCCGACGCGCTCGCCACCGCGCGGCTGCTGCACCGCATCTGCCGTGTGTACGCCGTCGTCGGCGTCGTCGTCCCCGTGTTCGGCTTCGCCACGGCGAGCAACATGGGTGTGCTCGGCGACACCTGGCTGATCGTCTCCATCGTGCTGACCGCGCTCGCGGCCGGCGTGCTCGCGCTCCTCGTACTGCCCCGTCAGAGTGCCGTCCTGGAGACGGCCGAGGGAGGCGGGGAGATGGAAGGGACACCCGGGGACGGAGCAACAGACGGTCGTGCGGCCACCGTTCGGCTCGCCATGTTCACCGGGATCTTCAACCTGCTGTGGGCCACCGTCACGGTCCTGATGATCATCCGGCCCGGGTCCACCACGGGGGCCTGACTCTCCTCACCCCGCACGACTCGGCACCCCGCCCGGGTGCTTAGGATCCGCGCATGGACGCACAGCAGCAACAGCAGTCGGCGCCCGGCGCCTACCTGGCCTTCGTGCAGGGCCGGTTGACCGAGGACGGATGCGCCACTCGGTGGGAGGACTGGGCCGGGGTGCCCGTGCTCGTCGGGCGGCGGGCCGAGTTCCGGATGAGCTGGATGGCGACGAAACTGCATCTGTTCACCGTGGCCGCGGCGGTCCCGGAGATAACCGTGCCCGTCGTCTCCGCTTTCACCGACCAGGTGATGAAGTACGCCAAGGACACCAAGGGTGGTCTGCCCGTCGGCCTGCAGAACGGTGTCGGCGCCTTCCCGCTGCTGGTCAGCGACCGCGTCGATCCGGCGGCCGTGCAGTGGGCGGAGGCACAGCAGCGGGTCAAGTTCGCCTGCATGACGCGGCCCGTCGTGGTCGACAGTTCGCGTCAGTACGTGGGGATGTACCGCGGCAAGCCCGCCCTCGGCCGCGTCTACGCCTCGTACTTCATCGAGAAGGGGACGCGGTACTTCTACGCTCAGTGAGTCGTCGCCGGTTCGGTGAGTGAGGTGGGCCGACGCGGTCAGGCCCGGTGGCCCAGCACGTTCACCACTCGCCCGTTCGGGTCACGGACGAAGAACCGTCGTACGCCCCACTCCTCGTCCCGGAGTTCCCGCACGACCTCCGCGCCCGACGCGAGCACCCGCGCGTACACGGCGTCGACGTCCTCGACCTCCACGCTCAGGTCGGGGACGACGGGTGCGGTGCGTTCCTCGGTGAGGAAGCTGATCTGGGCGGTGGGGTTGGCCGGGGAGGCGAGGGTCATGACCCAGCCCTGGTTCATGACCTCCTCGAACCCGAGCACGCCGTAGAAGTCGCGGTTCGCCGACATGTCCTGCTCGGAGCCGACCTGGATGTCGGGGACGATCCTGCGGACGGTCATGTGCGGTGCCTCCTGATGGCTCACGGGTGGCGGGACGGCGGGGTGCGTCACGGACGCGGTACGGCGTTCGTCACGTGCAGGGACGGTGGGCGAGAACGAACCATTCGTCGATGTCGGCCGGCTCCGTCCAGTCTGTCCTGAACCGCCGGGCCACCGCTGCCACGACCAGCGCACCCGCCGCGCCGAGCAGGGTGAAGAACGCCCAGGTGAGCGGCCAGGCGTCGACGAAGCCGTCCGGCGGTCCGGGATGGGTGCGCAGGGACACGTACAGCAGGGCCGCCGGAGGGGCCGCGACGAGCAGCAGGGGCCAGGCGAGCGCGTCGCGGTGGCCGACGTAGGCGGCCAGGAGCAGCAGGCAGACGGCGAGGGCGAGGACGCCCGTGGCGGTCACCGGGGTGGTCTCCAGCGTGGATCCCTGTGCCGCGGGGCGGTTGCGCAGGTCCCAGGGAAGGCAGAGGAGGTACGCCGCGCCGGAGAGGGCGGCGCCGAGCACGCGCGTCAGCCAGCGTTCCGGCCAGGGGCGCGTTCGCAGGGGGCGGAGCAGCTTCTCGGTCATGCGTACGAGGGTTACGTGCCCGGCGGGGGCCCGACAGAGTACGCGTACTCAGAACGGGATACTCGGAAGGGCCCCGTGCCGGACCTCAGTCGGACGAGGCCGACGACGTCGAGGACGACGTGCCGCTGGTGGAGGGCGCCGTCGACAGGGGGGCGGCGATGTCCTCCAGCCCGCGGCGTTCGGCGTTGACGGCGAAGAACACGGCGACCAGTCCGGCGGCGCACATCAGGCCGGCGCCGATCTGGAAGGCGAGCACCGTGTCGCCGACGACGCCGGACTTGGTGAGGTCGGCGAAGACGAGCGGGCCGCTGATGCCGCCGGCTGCGGTGCCGATGGCGTAGAAGAAGGCGATGGCCATGGCCCGGGTCTCCATGGGGAAGATCTCGGAGACGGTCAGGTAGGCGCTGGAGGCGCCGGCGGAGGCGAAGAACAGCACCACGCACCAGCAGGCGGTCATGGTCACGGCGTTCAGCGAGCCCTGGTCGAAGAGCCAGGCGGTTCCGAACAGGAGCACACCGGACAGCAGGTAGGTCGAGGAGATCATGACCCGGCGGCCGACGGTGTCGAAGAGCTTGCCGAGGAGCAGCGGGCCCATGAAGTTGCCGGCCGCGATGACGGCGAAGTAGTAGCCGGTGCTGCCCGTGGGGACGTCGAAGAACGTGGTGAGGATGGCGCCGAAGCCGAACGTGATCGCGTTGTAGAGGAAGGCCTGGCCGATGAAGAGGGCGAGGCCGAGCACCGCGCGTTTCGGGTAGCGGGCGAAGACGGTCCTGGCGATGATCCCGAAGCCGATGCTCTTGCGCTGCTCGATGGTGATCTCGCCCGCGGGCGGCGGCAGCGTCTTGCCCGTCTCCTTCTCCACCTCGTCCTCGACGGAGGTGACCAGTTCGTCTGCCGCGTCACCCTGGCCGTGGATGAACTGCCAGCGGGGGCTCTCCGGAACGTGCCGCCTGACCAGCAGGATCACCAGGCCGAGGACGACGCCGAGGGCGAAGGTGAGCCGCCAGCCGAGGTTCTTCGGGAAGATGTCCGTGTTCAGCATGACGATGGACAGCAGGGCGCCGCCGATCGCGCCGAGCCAGTAGCTGCCGTTGATGATGAGGTCGACCCGGCCGCGGAACTTGGACGGGATGAGCTCGTCGATCGCCGAGTTGATGGCCGCGTACTCGCCTCCGATGCCGAAGCCGGTGAGGAAGCGGAAGGTGAAGAACCACCAGGCGTCGAAGGACAGGGCGGTCAGCGCGGTCGAGGCGAGATAGACCACCAGGGTGACCATGAACAGCTTCTTGCGGCCGTAGCGGTCGGTCAGCCAGCCGAAGAACAGGGCGCCCGCGCAGGAACCGGCCACGTAGAGCGCCGCCGCGACACCGGTGACCTGCGCCGACGTGATGGAGAGTCCGCTGCCCTCCTCGGAGAGGCGGCCCGCGATGTTGCCGACGGTGGTGACCTCGAGACCGTCCAGGATCCAGACGGTGCCGAGGCCGATCACGATCATCCAGTGCCAGCGCGACCACGGCAGCCGGTCCAGCCGGGCGGGCACGCTGGTCGTGATGGTGCCGGTGGACGCGGGCGTGGGGGCCGGCGAGGCGGGTGGGGTCATGGGGCTCCCTCTCCTTCGAGTGAACGCCGCACGTGTTCCCCGATCTCCGCCCGCTTACGCACCCGCCGTCCGCGCCCGGCTACGCCCCCAGCGTCCGCGACACGGTGTAGATCAGCAGGCCGACGAGCGAGCCGACCACCGTGCCGTTGATCCGAATGAACTGCAGGTCACGGCCGATGTTCGCCTCGATCTTCTTGGTCGTGTGCTCGGCGTCCCAGCCGGCGACCGTGTCGGTGATGAGCGAGGTGATCTCCGTGCGGTACGTCGTCACCACGTACACCGCGGCGCCCTCGACCCAGCCGTCGACCTTGGCCTGCAGCTTGGGCTCGGTGGCCATGCGGGCGCCGAGGGACAGCAGGGAGGCCCGCACACGCAGCCGTAGTTCGCTGCGCTCGTCCTCCGCCGCGGAGACGATCATCGACCGTACGGCCGTCCAGGCGGACGCGATCAGGTCCTGGACCTCGCCGCGGCCCAGCACCTCGCCCTTGAGGCGCTCCACGCGGGCCCGGGTCTCGGTGTCGGACTGCAGGTCGGAGGCGAAGTCGGTGAGGAACCGGTCGAGGGCGCCGCGAGCCGGGTGGGACGGGGAGTCGCGCATCTCGGTGACGAAGCGGAGCAGCTCCCGGTAGACGCGCTCGCCGACCTTCTTGTCGACGAAGCGGGGCGTCCAACCGGGCGCGCCGCCCTGCACGGCGTCCATGACCTGCTCGTCGTGGAAGACCAGCCAGTCGTGCGCGCGGCTGACCACCAGGTCGACGACCCGCCGGTGCCCGCCGTCCGCGACGACCCGCTCCAGCATCTTGCCGATGCCGGGGCCGATCTCCTGGGCGTCGGCGCGCCGGGTGATCGCCTCGCCGACGACGGCCTGGACGTCCGAGTCCCGCAGCACGGTCAGCGCGCCCCGCAGGGCGGCGGCCAGCTCGGCGGTCACCCGGTCCGCGTGCTCGGGGTCCGCGAGCCAGGCGCCCAGCCTGCTGCCGATGCCCACGGCCCGCAGCCGCTGCCGCACGACCTCCTCGGAGAGGAAGTTCTCGCCGACGAACTCGCCGAGCGAGACACCCAGCTGGTCCTTCTTGGTGGGGATGATCGCGGTGTGCGGGATGGGCAGGCCGAGCGGGTGCCGGAAGAGGGCGGTGACGGCGAACCAGTCGGCCATCGCGCCGACCATGCCCGCCTCCGCGGCCGCCGCGACATAGCCGGCCCAGGCGCCCGCGCCCTCGTGCGAGGCCCACTTCGCCAGCACGTACACCAGGGCGACGAGGAGCAGCAGGCCGGTGGCGGTCGCCTTCATCCGGCGCACCCCGCGCCGCTTCTCGATGTCGGAGGCGCTGAAGGTGTTCATCGCGCGGCCCGGTGGCGCGGCGGGTGCCGTCGCGTTCGCGGTCCCCCCGGGGTGGGCATGCTCCATGCCGTCCGGTTCACCCGATTTCGTGCGTTCCATTCACTCCACCCGTCCGCAGAACCCGACCCAGCCCGTAAATATTGTCTCTTTCCCCTCTCTTCTTGACCGACTACTGGAACGGCACACGAGTTCCCGGCGTCTGTTCGGATGGGGATTCGACCGGAGGGACCCAAAGGGGGGTGCGCCGGTACTCCCCCCGGCCCATGCCGCATCATGGGGTGATCACATCGGAGCATTTCGCTCCCACTCGTTTCGAGGAGAGACGCACCGCATGACCAAGCGTCACGGTTATGCCCTGCTCGCCGCGGTTCTCGCCGTGGTCGTGGTCCTTTCCGGGGCCATCTACATCGGTGTCGCCGCCGACGACGGCAGTGGCACCCGGACCGACGTCGCCGCCGGGCGTACGTCGCACAACTCCGCCGCGCCCGCCTCCACCGGCACCTGGGTCGGCGCCTGGTCGGCGTCCCCGGCCGGGGCGGAGCCCGGCACGGAGACCAACGGCATGGCCGGCCGCTCCGTGCGCAACGTCGTGCACGCGGCCGTCGGGGGCACGGGTGCCCGCATCACGCTGTCCAATCTCTACGGACAGCAGCCGCTGGCCCTCGCGCACGCCACGATCGCGGTCGCCGCGACCGCCGACAACGCCGCCGCCGCGGCCGACACCATGCGCCGCCTCACGTTCGGCGGCACGACGGCCGTCGTGATCCCGGCGGGCGGTCAGGTGATGAGCGACGCCGTCCGGGTACGCATCCCGCACGGCGCGGACATCCTGGTGACGACGTACTCGCCGACGCCGTCCGGACCGGTCACCTACCACCCGATGGCACGCCAGCTCTCGTACGTCGCGCAGGGCGACCGTACGGAGGACCTGAGTGGCACCTCGTACACCGAGCAGACGCCGTACTGGCGTTACGTGACGGCGGTCGACGTGCTGAGCGACGAGGCGACGGGCACGGTCGTCGTGCTCGGCGACTCGCTCACCGACGGCGTCACCTCGACCGTCGGCGCCAACCGCCGCTGGCCGGACGTCCTCGCGGAGCGGCTGCGCGCCTCGGCCGGAACCGGCGAGACGCCCCGCTACAGCGTCGTGAACCAGGGCATCAGCGGCAACCAGATCCTCGCGGCGGGCCTCGGCCGTCCCGCCGACAACCCCAGCGGACTGAGCCGCTTCGGACGGGACGTCCTCGACCGTACGAACGTCAAGGCCGTCGTCATCGACCTCGGCGTCAACGACATCCTGCGCAACCCGAACCAGGTCGACCCGAGCACCATCACGGCGGGCCTGCGGACCCTGGTCCGGCAGGCGCACGCCCGCGGCCTGCGGGTCGTCGGCGCCACCCTGATGCCCTTCGAGGGCCACCGGGGCTACTCCCCCCAGCGGGAGGCCGTACGGGAGGCCGTGAACGCGGAGATCCGCGCCGGGAAGGTCTACGACGCCGTCGTCGACTTCGACGCGGCCCTGCGCGACCCGTACAACCCGCGCCGCCTGCGGACCGAGTACGACTCGGGGGACCATCTCCACCCGAGCGACAGGGGCTTTCGGCGGATGGCCGAGGTGTTCGACCTGCAGCAGCTGAAGGGCTCGGCTCCGGCGGAGCTGTGATCCGACCCCTCACGCCCTCCGGCGCGCTCGCGATCGCGGGCGCGCCGCGGCCGTCCACGGGGACACCGCGGTCACCGCGCCCGCCGACGACCGCGGGGGCCGCGGGAGTTCAGTAGTCGCCGAAGTGCCGGCGGTGGCGGTCCTCGCGGCGCTCCCGGTGACGCTCCCGGCGCTCCTCGTTGCGATCGTGGCGCTCCCGCTCGCGCTCGTCGCGGTACTCGTGATGGTCTTCGTGCCGGTCGCGGATCAGGTCCCGCGCGTCGTCGAGGACGTCGAACACGTCACCGAGGCGGCCGCCCTGCGACCCCTGCAGCTCCTTGCGCTCCGCACGACGCTCCAGCTTCTCCTGGCGGCGCTCCTCCCGCTGGCGCCGGCGCTCGGCACGGGTGAGCTTGCGCTCCACACCGACGCCGCCCCAGAAGGCGAAGCCCGTGACGATCACCCTGGGCGCCCCGGGATCGCCCGGTCGGCCCTCCTCACGGTGGTCGAAGCCGCCCATGATGCCGATGCCTCGGACGACGACCTCGACGCCGGGCGGCACGATGACGTTCATCCCGCCCATGACCGCGACGCAGTTGACGACGACCTCACGGTCCGCGAAGTTCGCCTCGCGCAGGTCGATCTCGCCGCCGCCCATGAAGGCGACGGAGTTGAAGCGGCGCGGCACCGTCCAGCGGCCCTTGCGTTCGAACCCGGAGAGCACGGCCACACCCCACGACGAGGAACCCTCGCCTCCCACGATCCGCGAACCCCAACTGCCGTCGTCCACAGGGTGCTTGACCATGGAGATCGGGGCCGCGGCCGCCGCACCCGGCAGATCGCGGGTGATCGGCGTCAACTCCCCGTAGGTACGGGCCTTGTACGTCGCCTCCAGCCGCTCCTCGAACTCCTCCATGTCGAGGCGTCCTTCGGCGAGGGCGTCCCTCAGCTGTTCGGAGACCCGTTCACGATCGGCGTCCGAGGCGCGCAGCTCCGGGAGTTCGTGGTCCGTCATGGACAGCAGCCTACGAGTTCCCCCGCCCGCTCGCCATGCCGCTCGCCGCCTCGGCAAGCCTTGACGGTCGCCTCATGAGATCGCTTTCTCCGCGTACATGCGGCTGATCACGGCCTCGATGTCGGGCTCCCGCACCGAGAGGTCCACGAGGGGGTACTCCGCCGCGATCCGCGCCACCAGCGGCGCCGCCGAGAGGGCCGCGGGAAACGCCAGCCACTGGCGCGGTCCCTCCACCTTCACCACGCGCGCCGACTCCAGCTCGATCGGCGGGAGTTCCCGCTCCAGATCGACGACCAGGGTCCGCTCGCTCTCCCCCACCTCGTGCAGCCCCGCCAGCGCACCGTCGTACATCAGCCGCCCGTGGTCGATGACCATCACGCGCCGGCACAGCTGCTCGATGTCGGTCAGATCGTGCGTGGTGAGCAGGACGGTCGTGCCGCGGTCGGCGTTCAGGTCCCGCAGGAACTCCCGGACCCGCGCCTTGCTGATCACGTCGAGCCCGATGGTCGGCTCGTCCAGGTAGAGCACCTCGGGATCGTGCAGCAGCGCCGCCGCGATGTCGCCGCGCATCCGCTGCCCCAGCGACAGCTGCCGAACGGGCACGTCCAACAGCGCCCCGAGCTGCAGGAGTTCGACACAGCGGTCGAGGTTCTCCCGGTAACGCCCGTCGGGGATCCGGTACATGCGGTGCATCAGCCGGTAGGAGTCGATCAGCGGCAGGTCCCACCACAGGGTCGTCCGCTGCCCGAACACCACCCCGATCCGGCGGGCCAGCCGGGTCCGCTCCCGCGACGGGTCCAGCCCCGCGACCCGCAACCGGCCGCCGCTCGGGGTGAGGATGCCGGTGAGCATCTTGATGGTCGTCGACTTCCCCGCGCCGTTCGGACCGATGTAGCCGACCATCTCGCCGCGCCGCACGCTGAACGAGATCGAGTCGACCGCCCGCACCTGCCGCCGCTCACTGCGCAGGAACCCCGTCCGCTTACGCACGTCGAAGACCTTCTCGACACCGTCCAGCTCGATGAATCCGGCGTCCGGCCCCGCCGGCCCGCCGTCCTCGGTGATGGCCACGCCCGTTCCCCTAACTTCCCGTACTGCGGTAGGCGCGCAGCCCCGCGCGCCAGGCGATCCCGGCGAGCGCGCAGCAGAGCACCGCCACGAGTGGTGATGTGAAGGCGACCCACGCCGGCAGGTCGAGCGGATACGGCCGCCCCAGCACGTACAGCGCGGGCAGCCAGTTGACGAAGGCGAGCGGGAGCACGAAGGTCACCCCGCGCACCATGTCCTTGGCGAAGACGGTCGGCGGGTACTGCAGGAGCGTGCTGCCGCCGTACGTGAAGGAGTTCTGCACCTCGGAGGCGTCCTGCGCGACGAACTGGAAGGCCGCGCCCGCCACGAACACCGCCGAGAAGATCACGCCGCCGCTGAGCAGCATCACCGGGACCAGCAGCATCTTGAGCGGCGTCCACTGGATGTCGAGGACGGCGACGGCGTAGCCGAGGACGACCAGTCCCTGGACGATGCGGCCGAGGCGGCGCAGCGCGAACCGGTCGGCGGCGACCTGCGCGAGGACGGGCACGGGACGCACCAGCAGGGTGTCGAGGGTGCCGTCGCGCACCCGCCGTCCGAGCCGGTCCATCGAGCCGAGCGCGAGGTCCGCGAGCCCGAAGGCGGTGCCGGCCACACCGTAGAGGAAGGCCACCTCGGGCAGTCCGTAGCCGCCGATCCGGTCGACCTGCGAGAACATCAGCAGGATCGCGACGAAGTCCAGGGCGGTCGCGGCGAAGTTCCCGAGCGCGGTCATCGCGAACGACGCCCGGTAGGCCATCGTCGAGCGCATCCACATCGCCGTGATCAGCCGGTAGGCGCGCAGCCCGTCGCACAGCCGCTCGTACGCTCCCTGCCGCGCGAAGGGATGGGCCTCCACCGCCCTCTCTCCCACCGGCCCGGCCGCCGCAGGACCGGGCAACGTCTCCCGCACGGCCTCCTCGACAGGGTCAGCCACCCTGCACCACCACCCTTCGCGTCGCCGCCGACTGGAGCAGCCGCCCGGCCGTGAGCAGCGCGAGCGCCCAGGCGGCCTGGAACGCGTACGTGCCGAGCGGATCCGCCGTGCCGAGCAGGACGTCCACGGGCGCCTGGATCAGCGACGACCAGGGCAGGGCCCGTACGACCTCGCCGAGCGTGCCCGGGAACACGTTCAGCGGCAGCAGCATCCCCGAGCAGAACACCCCGGCGATCATGGTGAGCTGAGAGACACCCGCGCCGTCGAGCAGCCAGAACGCCGACAGCGCCACCAGGAAACGGATCGAGAACCCGACGACCACTCCGAGCGCGACCGCGACCAGGAAGGCGAGCCAGGTCAGCGGATCGGCGGGCAGCGACAGGTCGAAGAAGAGCGCCCCGAAGGCGAGCGGGACCGCCCCGCGGCCCAGCAGGTGGAACAGTGCCCGCCCCATGTCCTGTGCGAGCCACCACAGTTGCAGGTCCGCCGGCCGGTACAGGTCGATCGCGATGTCACCCGTACGGATGCGCTCGATCAGCTCGTCCTCGAAGCCGCCGCCCATCACCGCGACCACCATCAGCAGCGCCTGGCTGAGCCACACGTAGCTGAGCGCCTGGGCCTGGTCGTAGCCCCCGAGGTGCGGCCTCGTGTCCCACAGCGCGATGAAGATGTAGGCGAGGATCAGCCCGAAGACGGTGTTCGTGAAGACGCCGGCGGCCGTGGCGGTCCGGTAGGTGGCGTACCGCCGGAAGCCGCCCGCCGCGACGGAGGCGTACAACCGCGTCGTGCCCACAACCCGCCCCTCTCCTGAGCGTTGAGCCAAGTTGAGCCAAAGCGCAGGAGCCTAGCCCCCGCCCCGCGCGCGCCGCCAGGCATTTTCCGGCGCGACGCGTGCCGGGATCAGGGAACGAAACGCAGGGTGCGACAGTCTTCAAGAGGGGCGCACCAGGCGTAAGAGGCGTAAGAGGTCGTACGGCGACGTACGACGCGAAACAGGAGTCCGGCGAACAGATGAGTGACGAGCCGCAGCCGCAGCGGAACGACCAGGGCTGGGCACCCAGGGAACCGGAACCGGGCCCCCGCCCGGCCGGCGACCCCGCGGCGGGACCGGGCGAGCCCGGCAAGAAGCGGAAGGAGAAGCGGAAGCGGACCGGCTGGCGCCGGCTCGTCCCGACCTGGCGGATGCTGCTCGGCACCCTCGTGTGCCTGATCCTCGTCCTGGTCGGCCTCTTCGCGCTCGGCTACTACCTCGTCAAGATCCCGCCGGCGAACGCCGCCGCGACCAAGCAGAGCAACGTCTATCTGTACGCCGACGGCAGCCAGCTCGCCCGCGACGGCGACGTCAACCGCGAGAACGTCTCCCTCGCGCAGATCTCCAAGGACGCCCAGCACGCCACGCTCGCCGCCGAGGACCGCGACTTCTACACCGAGTCCGCCATCGACCCCAAGGCGATGATCCGCGCGGGCTGGAACACGGCCACCGGCAAGGGCAAGCAGTCCGGCTCGACGATCACCCAGCAGTACGTGAAGAACTACTACCTGGGCCAGGAACAGACCGTCACCCGCAAGATCAAGGAGTTCTTCATCTCCATCAAGCTCGACCGGGAGAAGAGCAAGGACGACATCCTGGAGGGCTACCTCAACACCAGCTACTACGGCCGCAACGCCTACGGCATCCAGGCCGCCGCACAGGCCTACTACGGCGTCGACGCCCAGAACCTGACCGTCGCCCAGGGCGCCTACCTCGCCGCGCTGCTCAACGCGCCCAGCGAGTTCGACGTGATCGCGCACCCCGAGAACAAGGCGGCGGCGCTCGCCCGCTGGAACTACGTCCTCGACGGCATGGTCAAGAAGAAGTGGCTGACCCAGCCGGCGCGCGCCCGGGTCACCTTCCAGCCGCCCAAACAGGCCAAGGGATCGGCGGGCATGTCAGGCCAGCGCGGCTACCTCGTGCAGGCGGTCAACGACTACCTGACCTCGAACAAGATCCTCGACGAGGACACCCTGACCACCGGCGGCTACCGCATCACGACCACCCTGCAGAAGCCCAAGCAGGACGCCTTCGTGAAGGCCGTGAACGACCAGGTGACGGACCAGCTCGACAAGAAGAACCGCAAGGTCGACACCTACGTCCGGGCCGGCGGCGTCGCCATCGACCCGTCCAGCGGCAAGGTCCGCGCGATGTACGGCGGCATCGACTACACCAAGCAGTACGTGAACAACGCGACCCGCCGCGACTACCAGGTCGGCTCCACCTTCAAGCCGTTCGTCTTCACCTCGGCCGTGCAGAACTTCTCCACGACCCAGGACGGCCGCATGATCACCCCGAACACCGTCTACGACGGCACCGACAAACGCCCGGTGCAGGGCTGGAGCGGCGGCACCTACGCCCCGGAGAACGAGGACGGCGTCTCGTACGGCGACATCACCGTCCGCACCGCCACCGACAAGTCGGTCAACTCGGTGTACGCGCAGATGGCCGTCGACGTCGGCCCCGCGAAGGTGGAGAAGACCGCCGTCGCGCTCGGCCTGCCCGCGAACACCCCCGACCTGACGGCCTCGCCGTCCATCGCCCTCGGCCCGGCCACCGCCAGCGTCCTCGACATGACGGAGGCGTACGCCACGCTCGCCAACCACGGCAGGCACGGCACGTACTCACTCGTCGAGAAGATCACCAAGGACGGTGAGGACGACGTCGAGCTGCCGAAGCAGCAGACCACCCAGGCGGTGAGCCGTCAGGCCGCCGACACCACCACGTCCATGCTCCAGAGCGTCGTCGACGGCGGCACCGGGCAGGCCGCACAGGCCGCCGACCGGCCCGCCGCGGGCAAGACCGGCACCGCCGAGGAGGACACGGCCGCCTGGTTCGCGGGCTACACCCCCGACCTCGCCACCGTCGTCTCCGTGATGGGCCAGGACCCCGAGACCGGCGCCCACAAGTCCCTGTACGGCGCGCTCGGCCAAGCCCGCATCAACGGCGGCGGCTACCCCGCCCAGATCTGGGCCCAGTTCACCAAGGACGCCCTCGAAGGCACCGACGCGTCCGACTTCGACCTCCAGCTCCAGCCGGGCGCCGAGGAACAGGAGGACGTCCCCTCCTTCGAACCCAGCGAGCCGGACACCACCGGCGACGAGAACGACGGCGGCACCACCGACGGCGGACAGGAGACCCCGGGCCAGGACCAGGGGCAGACCCAGGGCGCCAGCCAGTCACCGGGCCGGACCAACGGCCAGACCCAGGGACAGACCGCGGGCCAGAACCAGGGCCAGACCAACGGCGGCGCCGACACCGGAGGCGGCACCACGAACGGCAACGGCGGAGGCACCACCACCGACGGCGGCACCACCGGATCCACCACGGACGGCGACACCGGCACCGACGGCGACACCGGCACGGACGGCGGAACGGGCACCAGCACGGGCGAAGGCCCGCTGGGCCCGCTCACCTCCAGAAAACCCTGACGGACCGGGGAGCACGCAGCGGCCGTCCCCGGCAGGAGGACCTCCGCGCGCCGAACCGTACCGAGCGGGTCAGATCCCCAGATCCTTGATGATCTTCGCCACGTGCCCGGTCGCCTTCACGTTGTAGAAGGCCCGCTCGACCTTGCCCTCCTCGTCCACCACCACCGTGGAACGGATGACCCCGACGACCGTCTTGCCGTACAGCTTCTTCTCACCGAAGGCGCCGTACGCCTCCAGGACCGACTTGTCGGTGTCCCCGACCAGCGTGACCTTCAGGGACTCCTTCTCACGGAACTTCGCGAGCTTCTCCGGCTTGTCCGGAGAGACACCGATGACGTCGTAACCGGCGCTCGCCAGCACGTCGAGGTTGTCCGTGAAGTCACAGGCCTGCTTCGTGCAGCCCGGGGTGAGGGCGGCCGGGTAGAAGTAGACGATGACCTTGCGGCCCTTGTGGTCCGCCAGGGAGACCTCGTTGCCATCGGCGTCGGGCAGGGTGAAGGCGGGGGCGGTGTCGCCGGGCTGCAGTCGCTCGCTCATCGGTACCTCACGTGGCCAAGGGGATGGAATGGATACGGAACGAGCGTAATGGGGGGTGCCGAGGGGTGCGGCGCACCAGGAGCTGACAGACTGTCCGAACCAGACAGTCACTACACGACCACGGAGGCAGCGCGGTGTCGGATACGTCGGACACGTCGGATACCAGGACTCCGGCGCAGATCGAGGCGGCCATCAAGAACCGCCGCGCAACGCTCGCCGACACGCTCGACGAGATCGGCGTGCGGGTCCACCCCAAGACGATCGTCGGAGACGCCAAGGCCAAGGTCGCCTCCAACATCGACCACACACTGGGGCGCGCCTACGTCGGCGTGAACCGCGTCGTCGGCGATGTGAAGGGGCAGTTCGTCACCGAGGAGGGTGCGCCCCGGCTGGAGCGCATCGTGCCGGCGGCCCTGCTGGCGGTGGGCGTCGTCGGACTGCTCGTGCTGGGCACGCGGCGCCGCAAGGGCTGACCCGCCCGGCTACGGAAGGCTCGGGGACAGGTAGGTTCTGGGCGTGAGCGCCAATCGGGAACAGCACAACACCCACGACGACAAGTTGCCCATCCGGATGCTGCACGACCGTGTGCTCGTGCGGCAGGACGCCGCCGAGGGCGAGCGTCGTTCCGGCGGCGGCATCCTGATCCCCGCGACGGCGGCCGTCGGCCGCCGCCTCGCCTGGGCCGACGTCGTCGCGGTGGGCCAGAACGTCCGTACGGTCGAGCCCGGCGACCGGGTCCTGTACGACCCCGAGGACCGCGCCGAGGTCGAGGTGCGCGGGACCGCCTATGTGCTGATGCGCGAGCGGGACCTGCACGCCGTGGCCGCGGACCGGTTCGAGGGGTCCGAGGACTCGACGGGCCTGTATTTGTAGGGTGAAAATCGCCGTAAGGGGCTGGTGACCATGGTCACCAGCCCCTTACGCATTCCTTTGCTACGGTGGAAAGTACCCGACGAGACGCGCCGTACCGGGTAGGGCAAAGACGACGCACTTCCGTCCAGTCGTCGTCCTGTCTCTCGGAGGTGCCTCCCATGGCCTGGGTTCTGCTGCTCGTCGCCGGTCTGCTCGAAGTCGGCTGGTCGATCGGAATGAAGTACACCGACGGTTTCACCCGCCCGGTCCCGAGCGTGCTCACCGGCGCCGGAATCGTCGCCAGCATGGTCCTCCTCTCGTACGCCGCGAAGACCCTCCCCATCGGCACGGCCTACGGCGTCTGGGTCGGCATCGGCGCGGCGGGCGCCGCCGTCCTCGGCATGCTCCTCCTCGGCGAACCGGCCACAGCGGCCCGCATCTTCTTCATCGGCCTGCTGCTGGTGGCGGTGGTGGGCCTGAAGCTCACCTCGGGCCACTGAGCCGGACCCTCCGGGCGTGACGATCCGATGAGCTGCTCGTTGACCCGTTCGAGGTGGCGAACGCGCGACCGAGAACGGGGGATCGGTCTTGACGGGTGAGTACGACCGGGGCGCGCTGGCGACGGCCGTCGGGCAGTCGCACACCTGGAACGAGCTGATGCGGCGGCTGGGGTTCGCGCCGAGCGGCGGCCGGCGGCGCGTGCTCCAGGAGCGGGTCGCCGCCCAGGGAATCGACACCGGCCACTTCAGGCGGCGCAGCCCCTGGTCCCGCTACCCGGACGCCGCGATCGCCGAAGCGGTGGCGTCGTCCACGACCCTGCGCGAGGTCGTGCTCAAGCTTGGCGCCACGCCGGCGACCGGCACCCTCGCGCACATCCGGCGCCGCATCGAAGCGGCCGGTCTCGACCTCCGCCATTTCCCGGGCATCGCCCGGTCGCGCCTCGACCTGCCGTTCACTCCGGAGGAACTGCTCACGGCTGCCGCGTCCTCCGCGAGCATCCGCGGAACGGCCGGAGCGCTCGGCGTCCCCGACGACAGCCGGTCCAGAGCCGCGCTGGGAAGGATGCTGCGGGAGCAGGGCGTCGACACGTCCCACTTCCGCAACGCCCGCCTCGCTATTCCCGAGGCCGCCCTGCGCGCCGCCGTGCCCGCGGCCACCAGCTACGCGGACGTGATGCGGGCACTGGGCCTCGACGTGAACGACACCAATCACCGCCGGGTTCGCCGCAGGGTGGCCCAACTCGACCTGGACACGGGCCACTTCCGTCGGCGGGCATGGGGTCGACCGAGCGGGCGGGCACCTGTGGCGCCGAAGGCCCTGGTGGTGCTCCCCGCGGGATCGGCGCGCCCCAACCGGGCGCGGCTGCATGCGGCACTCCAGGAGTTGGGCGCTTCGTACGCGTGCGCCTCCTGCGGTAACCCAGGGAGCTGGATGGACCAGCCGATCACCCTCCAGATCGACCACGTCAACGGCGACTGGCTGGACAACCGCGCGGAGAACCTGCGTTACCTGTGTCCGAACTGCCATGCGTTGACCGCGACATGGTGCCGCCGGAAGAACGGTCACCCTCCGGGCGGGGACCCCTCCCCCGTACACTGAGCGACATCAGCGGCACAGACAGGCGAAGTGTCCGTTTTGACGCGGTCGTGGCGGAATAGGCTATACGCGCGGGTTTTAGGTGCCCGTGGGAGAAATCCCGTGTGGGTTCGAGTCCCACCGACCGCACAGCGGGAAGACGAAGGCCCGGTCCGGGTTCACGGACCGGGCCTTCGTGCGCGCGGAGGGCCAGGGGCGGCCGAGGTCAGCCCAGCAGTTCGCGGACCGCCGGTACCAGTGCTCGGAACGCCTTGCCCCTGTGGCTGATCGCGTTCTTTTCGGCGGGGGTGAGTTCCGCGCAGGTGCGGATGTCGCCCTCGGGCTGGAGGATCGGGTCGTAGCCGAAGCCGTGGGTGCCGGCCGGGGTGTGGCGGAGGGTGCCGAGGAGTTGGCCCTCGACGACGCGTTCCGTGCCGTCCGGCAGGGCGAGAGCCGCCGCGCAGGCGAAGTGGGCGCCTCGGTGCGGGGCGTCGATGTCGGAGAGCTGGGCGAGGAGCAGGTCCAGGTTGGCCTGGTCGTCGCCATGGCGGCCGGCCCAGCGCGCGGAGAAGATCCCGGGGGCGCCGTTCAGGACGTCGACGCACAGGCCCGAGTCGTCGGCGACGGCTGGCAGCCCCGTCGCCCGGGCGAGGGCGTGGGCCTTCAGCAGGGCGTTCTCGGCGAAGGTGACGCCGGTTTCCTTGACGTCGGGGATGTCGGGATAGGCGTCCGCGCCGACGAGGTCGTGCGTGATGCCTGCGTCGGCGAGGATCGCCTTCAGTTCGGTGAGCTTGCCGGCGTTGCGGGTGGCGAGGATCAGGCGGGTCATGGGGGCCAGTATCGCCGAGGGGGGCACCGTTGCCGGACGGGCGTCCGGTCCCGCGAGCTGTCGCGGCCCGGTCCCCGCGGGAGGCCGGTGCGGCCGCGAGGGCCGGGCTCCCCGCATCACCCCTATGGCGTGCACACCTTCGTCAGTTCGCCCGCCGCGTCCGTGACGGGGCTGATGTCGGGGGTGTTGTCGCCGTTCTTGACGGCGGTGCGGACGTTGGCGACGGCCTTGTTCAGGTTGTCGACCGCCTTGTTGACGTCGGCGTTGTCGGTCTTGTCGCCGATGTTGTCGAGGTTGTTCTCGATCGAGTTGAGGGAGGCGTCGGTCTGCGACGGATCGTCGGCCGCGTTCTCGACCGCCTGCTGGAGGTCGGTGACGCTGTCGGCTATCGAGTCGGCGGTCTGCACGCAGTCGAGCGCCTTGTTCACGGCGTCGCAGCCGACGGCCGCCGGCAGGACGACGAGTGCGGCGGTGACGGCGAGTGCGGCGGTACGGCGACGACGGTGGTGGCGCGCGGACATGGAACGGTCCCTCCCCGTGGGCATGATGGCGTACGGCCGCGTCGGCGGCCGGTGTGTCCCGCGGTGGGGTCGTCCCGATCCGCCTGACGTGGCCGGCGGGGCGCACGGCTGGACCGTGCGCCCGTACCCCTTAGAACGCGTGGAACTAACGCGCGGTTGCCTCACCGGTCGATTCGAGTACCGCGCGCTGGACGGCGGCGAGTTCGTCGCAGCCGGCGACGGCGAGGTCGAGGAGGGCGTTGAGTTCCTTGCGGTCGAAGGGCTCGGCCTCGGCGGTGCCCTGGACCTCGACGAAGCGGCCGTCGCCGGTGCACACGACGTTCATGTCGGTGTCGGCCTTCACGTCCTCCTCGTAGCAGAGGTCGAGGAGGGGAACGCCGCCGACGATGCCGACGGAGACGGCGGAGACGGTGCCGGTGAGCGGCTTGCGGCCGGCCTTGATGAGCTTCTTGCCCTGGGCCCAGGCGACGGCGTCGGCGAGGGCGACGTAGGCGCCGGTGATGGCCGCGGTGCGGGTGCCGCCGTCGGCCTGGAGGACGTCGCAGTCGAGGACGATGGTGTTCTCGCCGAGCGCCTTGTAGTCGATGACGGCGCGCAGGGAGCGGCCGATGAGGCGGCTGATCTCGTGGGTGCGGCCGCCGATCTTGCCGCGGACGGACTCGCGGTCGCCGCGGGTGTTGGTGGCGCGGGGCAGCATGGAGTACTCCGCGGTGACCCAGCCCTCGCCGCTGCCCTTGCGCCAGCGGGGGACGCCTTCGGTGACGGAGGCCGTGCAGAAGACCTTGGTGTCGCCGAAGGAGACGAGGACGGAGCCCTCGGCGTGCTTGCTCCAGCCACGCTGGATGGTGATGGGGCGCAGCTGTTCGGGGGTGCGGCCGTCGATGCGAGACATGTCGCTGAGCCTATCGGCACACGGGTGAGGGGCTGTCCGCCGGTGACGGAAGCAGCCCCTCGGGGGTGAGCCGGGTTCGTCGAGGCGGGGTGCTGCTCGCGGGGAGCGGCGGGTGCCTCAGCGGGTCCCGGTTCTCACATCATGTCTTCGATCTCGCCGGCGATGGGGTCCGCGTCGGTGCCGATGACGACCTGGATGGCGGTGCCCATCTTGACGACGCCGTGGGCGCCGGCGGCCTTGAGAGCGGCTTCGTCGACCAGCGAGGCGTCGTGGACCTCGGTGCGCAGGCGGGTGATGCAGCCTTCGACTTCTTCGATGTTGTCGATGCCGCCGAGCCCGGCGACGATCTTCTCAGCCTTCGTGGCCATGTCCTACTCCCTGATCAGAACCGCTTTGTCGCAGTAACCCACAGTTGGCCCATCTTCGCGAGCGGTCGTGTCGTGGGTGCCGAATGATGGCGATCACGACAGAGCGACGCGTCGTCAACTGGTCTACACCAGTTGACGGGCAGTCGCCAAACCGGCCCGGCCCGGAGGACGCCCATGAGTGCCGTGAGTGCCGTCTCACCTGCGCGCAACCGCTGGAACAAGGCTTTCCAGGGTCTGCAGAAGATGGGCCGGAGTCTTCAGCTGCCGATCGCCGTGCTGCCGGCCGCCGGCATCCTCAACCGGCTGGGGCAGCCGGACGTGTTCGGCGCGGACGGGCTCGGCTGGGACAACGTCTCGAAGGTGATGGGAGCGGCGGGCGGCGCGCTGCTCGACGGTCAGCTCGGTCTGCCGATGCTGTTCTGCGTGGGTGTGGCCATCGGCATGGCGAAGAAGTCGGACGGTTCCACGGCGCTCGCGGCGGTGGTGGGGTTCCTCGTCTACTACAGCGTGCTGCGCGCGTTCCCGGAGGACTGCCCGGGAGGGAGCACGGCGATCAAGCTGGGCTGCCAGCTGGAGGACAACTCGGTCGTCGAGTTCACGTACCAGAATCCCGGGGTGTTCGGCGGCATCGTGATCGGCCTGCTGTCGGCGTACTTCTGGCAGCGGTTCCACCGTACGAAGCTGGTGGACTGGCTCGGCTTCTTCAACGGGCGCCGGCTGGTGCCGATCATCATGGCGTTCGTGGCGATCCTGTTCGCCTCGCTGTGCGTGTGGGTGTGGCCGCCGATCGGTGACGCGCTGGAGAACTTCAGCGACTGGCTGGTCGGGCTGGGCGCGTGGGGTGCGGGTGTGTTCGGTCTGGCCAACCGGGCGTTGCTGGTGATCGGTCTGCACCAGTTCCTGAACGTGCCCATCTGGTTCCAGTTCGGCAGCTTCACCAAGCCGGACGGGGAGGTCGTGCACGGTGACATCAACATGTTCCTGGCGGGCGACCCGAACGCGGGGCAGTTCACCTCGGGCTTCTTCCCGATCATGATGTTCGCGCTGCCGGCGGCGGCGCTGGCGATCACGCACTGCGCGAAGCCGCATCGCCGCAAGGAGGTGGGCGGTCTGATGCTGTCGGTGGCGCTGACGTCGTTCGTCACCGGCATCACGGAGCCGCTGGAGTACTCGTTCCTCTTCATTGCACCGCTGTTGTACGTGGTGCACGCGGTGCTGACGGGTGTGTCGATGGCGGTGACGTGGGGGCTCGGCGTGCATGACGGCTTCAGTTTCTCGGCCGGTCTGATCGACTACGTCATCAACTGGAACCTGGCGACCAAGCCGTGGGCGATCGTGCCGATCGGGCTGTGTTTCGCGGCCGTGTACTACACGATCTTCCGGTTCGCGATCACCAAGTTCGATCTGAAGACGCCGGGGCGGGAGCCGGAGGAGGACGTGGAGGACACGACCAAGGCGTAGCCCCTCTCCCGACGAGGGAGCCGCCCACCAGCACCGCTCTCCCCCAAGGGCCCCCGGACCACCTGGTCCGGGGGCCCTTCGGCATGGCCGGAACCAGTTCTTCCCGTTATGGCCGAGACCACAAAATCAGCGGGTTCCTTATCCAGCCTTCACCGTGCTACAACAGGTCTACACCACTGAGTGGTGTAGACCACGTGGCCGCTGCCCACCCCGTTCAGCAACTTTCCCGTCCCCCGGCAGCGCCAGCACATGGAGGAACTATGACCACCGCCACAGCCTCGGCGGCACCCGCGAAGAAGCGGGGATCCGGCCTGTTCCAGGGCCTGCAGAAGGTCGGCCGCAGCCTGCAGCTGCCGATCGCCGTGCTGCCGGCGGCGGGCATCCTGCTCCGGCTCGGCCAGGACGACGTGCACGACAAGCTGAACCTGCCGGACAAGGTCACGGCCGTGTTCGCCACGGCCGGTGGCGCGATCTTCGACAACCTCCCGATGCTGTTCTGCATCGGTGTCGCGATCGGTTTCGCCAAGAAGTCGGACGGCTCCACGGCCCTCGCCGCGCTCGTCGGCTTCCTGGTCTACAGCAACGTGCTGAAGGCGTTCCCGGTCACCGAGGCGAAGGTCCAGAAGGGCGCGGACATAGCCGCGACCTACAACAACCCCGGCGTCCTCGGCGGCATCCTGATGGGCCTGCTCGCCGCCGTGCTGTGGAAGCGCTACCACCGCAAGCAACTGGTGGACTGGCTCGGCTTCTTCAACGGCCGCCGTCTGGTGCCGATCATCATGGCCTTCGTCGGCACCGCGATGGGCGTCTTCTTCGGTCTGATCTGGAAGCCGATCGGCGAGGGCATCTCGAACTTCGGCGAGTGGATCACGGGTCTGGGCGCCGTCGGCGCGGGCCTGTTCGGTCTCATCAACCGTGGGCTGCTCCCGGTCGGCATGCACCAGTTCGTGAACACGGTCTCCTGGTTCCAGATCGGCGACTACAAGAACGCCGCGGGTGACGTCGTCCACGGTGACCTCAACCGCTTCTTCGCGGGTGACCCCACCGCCGGTCAGTTCATGTCGGGCTTCTTCCCGATCATGATGTTCGGCCTCCCGGCCGCCGCGCTCGCCATCGCGCACTGCGCACGTCCCGAGCGCCGCAAGGCCGTGATGGGCATGATGGTCTCGCTCGCGCTGACCTCGTTCGTGACCGGGGTGACCGAGCCGATCGAGTTCTCGTTCATGTTCATCGCGCCGCTGCTCTACGTGATCCACGCCGTCCTGACCGCGCTCTCCATGGCGATCACCTGGGCGCTCGGGGTCCACGCGGGCTTCACCTTCTCCGCGGGCGCCATCGACTACGCGCTCAACTGGAACCTGGCGACCAAGCCCTGGCTGATCATCCCGATCGGTCTGGTCTTCGCGGCGGTCTACTACTCCGTCTTCCGCTTCGCGATCATCAAGTTCAACCTCGCCACCCCGGGCCGCGAGCCCGAGGAGGAGGTCGAGGACCTCACCAAGGCGTGAGCCGTCCCGTCCCACGCTCGAAGGCCCCCGGAACCAGCTGGTTCCGGGGGCCTTCTGCGTGAGCGGCCGTCAGACCTCGTACGTCACCCGGGGCACCGCCAGTTCCGACGGGCCCGTGTACGCCGTGCGGGCGTCCCGGAGGTTGGTCTGGGGGTTCGTCCACGGGGGGATGTGGGTGAGGACGAGGCGGCGGGCGGCGGCGCGGGTGGCCGACTCGCCTGCCTGGCGGCCGTTGAGGTGGAGGTCGGGGATCTCCTCCTTGCCGTGGGTGAACGCCGCCTCGCACAGGAACAGGTCCGTGTCGCGGGCGAGTTCGTCCAGCACCTCGGTCGGCCCGGTGTCCCCGGAGTACGTCAGCGACCGTCCGCCGTGCTCCAGCCGGATCCCGTACGCCTCCACGGGGTGGCGTACCCGCTCCGTGTGCACGGTGAACGGGCCGAGCTCGAAGGTGCTCGGCTTGACGGTGTGGAAGTCGAAGACCTCGCTCATCGAGGAGGCGGACGGCGTGTCGGCGTAGGCCGTCGTCAGGCGCTGCTCCGTGCCCTCGGGTCCGTAGACGGGGATCGGGTCGCAGCGGCCGCCGTCGTGACGGTAGTAGCGCGCGACGAAGTACGCGCACATGTCGATGCAGTGGTCGGCGTGCAGATGGCTGAGGAAGATCGCGTCGAGGTCGTAGAGACCGCAGTGGCGCTGCAGCTCGCCCAGGGCACCGTTGCCCATGTCGAGGAGCAGCCGGAAGCCGTCGGCCTCTACGAGGTAGCTCGAACAGGCCGAATCCACGGACGGGAACGACCCCGAGCAGCCGACGACGGTGAGCTTCATAAGAGCTGGAACCTCCGCGCTGGCAGGACGTGCAGAGAGTAGATGGGGGGCGCAGGTACTCGGGTACGGATACGGGGAACGGGAGTCGTGCGGTCCGTCGAGCGTAAGGCGCACCAGGGCCGGTCGCTCCTCCGCCAGGGGCTGTTGTGGGCGAACTCACCTGTGGTGTCACCGGTTCGGATGGACCTTGGGTCAACCGGGGTCCGTACCGGGCGGGCGTGGGCAGATGCGCGCCGGTACCTTCTTCGGTATGGACACGTCCTGGTGGCTCGCGTCGGCCGCGGTGGTACTGCTCGCGCTGATCGCGGCGGTGGTGGACGGCTGGGGGCGCCGCGGGCGCCGGCCGGCCGGGCGGAAGCGTCCCCCGGGGCGGCCCACGGGTCCCCGCCGGGGCGCGAAGCTGCGCGGCGGACGGCTGCCGAAGGCGGCGGAGATCTGGTGGGCGAACGTGCCCTACGAGGACGGGCCGGGGGCCAAGGACCGGCCGTGTCTGGTGCTGACGGTGCGCGGGAAGCGGGTGACCGTCGCGAAGATCACCAGCAAGTACCACGACGAGCGGCCCGGGGTGATCCGGCTGCCCCCGGGTGCCGTGGGGGACGCGCAGGGGCGGCCGAGTTATCTGGAGACGGACGAGCTGCGCGAGGTGTCGGTGGGTGACTTCCGGCGCCGGGTCGGCGTGGTCGATCGGGCGCTGTGGGACCAGGTGCGGAACCTGGCGGGTTGAGAGCGCCGGGAGGCCGGGCGCGTCACGAACGCCGGCCGGCCCTCCCCGATGAGCCTCCCCGAGGGAGAACGTCGAAACGCCGGAGGGCGTGGCAGCCGGGTTTCCGGTTTCCACGCCCTCCGGCGTTTCGCGTTGTTCGACCCTCTCGGCGTCCGGGCTACGCCCAGAGCTGGCCCTGCAGTGTCTCGATCGCCTCTTCCGTCGTCGCCGCCGTGTAGACGCCCGTCGACAGGTACTTCCAGCCGCCGTCGGCGACCACGAAGACGATGTCGGCGGACTCGCCGGCCTTGACGGCCTTGGTGCCGACGCCGATCGCGGCGTGCAGCGCGGCGCCGGTGGAGACGCCCGCGAAGATGCCCTCCTGCTGGAGGAGCTCGCGGGTGCGGGTGACCGCGTCCGCCGAGCCGACGGAGAAGCGGGTGGTGAGGACGGAGGCGTCGTACAGCTCGGGGACGAAGCCCTCGTCCAGGTTGCGCAGGCCGTAGACCAGGTCGTCGTAGCGGGGCTCCGCGGCGACGATCTTCACGTCCGGCTTGTTCTCGCGCAGGAAGCGGCCGACGCCCATGAGGGTGCCCGTGGTGCCGAGGCCCGCGACGAAGTGGGTGACGGACGGGAGGTCGGCGAGGATCTCCGGGCCGGTCGTCGCGTAGTGGGCGCCGGCGTTGTCCGGGTTGCCGTACTGGTAGAGCATCACCCAGTCCGGGTGCTGCCGTGCCAGTTCCTTGGCGACCCGTACGGCGGTGTTGGAACCGCCCGCGGCCGGGCTGGGGATGATCTCGGCGCCCCACATGCCGAGCAGTTCACGGCGTTCCTGCGAGGTGTTCTCGGGCATCACGCAGACCATGCGGTAGCCCTTGAGCTTGGCCGCCATGGCGAGCGAGATGCCGGTGTTGCCGCTGGTCGGCTCCAGGATCGTGCAGCCCGGTGTCAGGCGGCCGTCCTTCTCCGCCTGCTCGACCATGTGCAGGGCGGGCCGGTCCTTGACCGAACCCGTCGGGTTGCGGTCCTCCAGCTTCGCCCAGATCCGGACGTCCTCGGACGGCGACAGCCGCGGCAGGCGCACCAGAGGGGTGTTGCCCACCGCGGCGAGCGGGGAGTCGTAGCGCATCGGAGACCAGCGGCCGATCAGGCCATGCCGCCGGCGACGGCCGGCAGGATGGTGACGCTGTCGCCGTCGGTCAGCTTGGTGTTGATGCCGTCGAGGAAGCGGACGTCCTCGTCGTTCAGGTAGACGTTGACGAAGCGGCGCAGTTCGTCGCCGTCCACGATCCGGGCCCGGATGCCCGCATGACGGGTGTCGAGGTCGGCGAAGAGCTCGGCAAGGGTCGCCCCGCCGCCCTCGACGGCCTTCTCGCCGTTCGTGTAGGTGCGGAGGATGGTGGGGATGCGGACCTCGATGGCCATGTCTGCGGGCTCCTGTCGGAAGGAAAGTCAGGTCGGAAGACGCGCGGCGGCGCGGGCGGTGCAGGTGGTACGGGGCTTGCGGTGCCGCGGCTCTCGGCCGTACGGCGGCGGCAGGTCAGCGCGTACAGATGGCGCTCTGCAGCCTGCACAGGTCGACGTGCAGCCGCGCCACGAGCAGGGCGCCCGGCGTCTTGTCGCTCACGTCGTGGGAAACCATGGGCTCATCGTATCGATTCCCGGTACGGGTTCCGGAGTGTGATCTCGTATTCCGGACGTTTTTTGACCGATGGATGAGATCAGTAGGTTTCCACGACCTTGACCTCCTCCTCCGTGACCTCGCCCTCCACGATCCGGTACGAGCGGAACTGGAAGGGGCCCGCGGCGTCCGAGTCGGCCGTGGAGACGAGGACGTAGTGCGCGCCGGGCTCGTTGGCGTAGGTGAGGTCGGTGCGGGAGGGGTAGGCCTCGGTCGCGGTGTGCGAGTGGTAGATGACGACGGGCTCCTCGTCGCGGTCGTCCATCTCGCGGTAGAGCTTGAGCAGGTCGCCGGAGTCGAACTCGTAGAACGTGGGCGAACGGGCCGCGTTGAGCATCGGGACGAACCGCTCGGGGCGGTCGGTTCCCGCCGGTCCCGCGACGACGCCGCACGCCTCGTCGGGGTGGTCCTGGCGCGCGTGCGCGACGATCTGGTCGAACAGGGCCTGGGTGATGGTCAGCATGCTGGCCAGGATAAGCAGAAGGGCCGCTCCGTACCGAGGAGTGGTACGGAGCGGCCCACATGGTGAACCGCGGTGCGGCCCGCGGGTCCGGCCCGGGATGACGGGGCCGGCCGGACCGGGTGCGGTTCCCCCAGGTCAGCGGATCTTTTCGAGCTCCGGCTCGCGGCGCTGCGTGATCTGCGGGTTGCGCGCCTTGAGGATCGCCCAGCCGATGCCCAGGGCGACGGCCCAGACGGCCATCACGTAGAGGCAGACGCGGGAGTCGGTGTCGTAGGCGATGAGGCCGGTGACGAAGAGCAGGAAGACGACCGCGACCCAGCTGCACTTCGCGCCGCCGGGGGCGGGGAAGGACGAGGCCGGGAGCCGGCCGGCGTCCACCGCGCGGCGGTAGCGGATGTGGCTGATCAGGATCATCAGCCAGGTCCAGATGCCGGCGCCGGTGGCCACCGAGGTGACGTAGCCGAAGGCCTTCTCGGGGACGACGTAGTTCAGGACGACGCCGATGGCCATGAAGAGCACGGAGACCGTGATGCCGAGGGCCGGGGTCTTCGTCGAGGAGAGCTTGTTGAAGGCCTTCGGGGCCTCACCGTTGTCGGCCAGATTGCGGAGCATGCGGCCCGTGGAGTACATGCCCGAGTTGCAGGAGGACAGGGCCGCGGTGAGGACCACGAAGTTGACGATGCCGGCGCCGGCCGGGATGCCGATCACGGCGAACGCCTTCACGAAGGGGCTCACCCCCGGCATGAACTCGGTCCACTTCACGACGCAGAGGATGACGGTGAGGGCGCCGACGTAGAAGAGGGCGATACGCCACGGGAGGGTGTTGATGGCCTTGGGGAGCGTCTTCTCGGGGTTCTCGGACTCGCCCGCCGTGACGCCGACCAGCTCGACGGCGAGGTAGGCGAACATGACGCCCTGGAGGGTCATCAGGGACGAGCCGATGCCCTTGGGGAAGAAGCCGTCGAACTGCCAGAGGTTGGTGACGGAGGCGGTGTCACCGGCGGCGCTGAAGCCGAAGGTGAGGACTCCGAGGCCGATCACGATCATGCCGATCAGGGCCGTGACCTTGACCATCGAGGCCCAGAACTCGATCTCGCCGAAGACCTTCACCGAGATCAGGTTGGCCACGAAGAGGACGACGAGGAAGACCAGCGCCGACACCCATTGGTGGATCGACGGGAACCAGTAGTGGATGTAGATGGCGGCGGCGGTCAGCTCCGCCATGCCCGTCACCACCCACATCAGCCAGTAGGTCCAGGCCGTGAAGTAGCCGAAGAACGGGCCGAGGAACTCGCGGGAGTACTCCGCGAACGATCCCGAGACCGGGCGGTAGAGCAGGAGCTCGCCGAGGGCCCGCATGATGAAGAAGATGATGACGCCGGCGAGGGCGTACATCAGGATGAGGCTGGGTCCCGCCTTGGCGATGTTCGCCCCGGCGTTGAGGAAGAGGCCGACGCCGATGGCGCCGCCGATCGCGATCATCTGGACCTGACGGCTGCCGAGCCCGCGCTCGTACCCCTCTTCGGGGGCGTCGCCGCCCACGGCCTCACTGCCGTCGTACTGTTTGTCGACCTGCGATGAGGTCATGTGTGATGCGCCTTTCTCCATGCCGGTCCGAGCCAGTCCCTTGGCTGCGGATCGGTTTCCGATCCCCCCGGATACGTGGAGCTGTGCCTGGCCGGCGGTCCGCCGGCTCGGTGGCGCACCCGGCGGGACGTGGGTGGTGTCCCGTCGGGCGGTCGTGAAGATCTATCACGGCGGCTCCGTTGATCGGTTGAGGCCCGTGTTGCGCAGACCACAGGAAGAACCGGACAAAAGAAGTGACCGCGCCCCATAGGGCGCGGCCACGGTGACGTGATCGTTATCCGGATTTGAGCGTCCGTTGAGCGAACACCAGAGGTGTTATGTCCTGACAGGTCAGGGCATAAGGGTTTCGACCAGGGTCTCCTGGAGACCGCCGAGCCAGAGGTAAGCCATCACCATCGGCTTGCGCGGGTCCTCGTCCGGGAGCCGGTAGAGGAGGTCGGTGTCCTCCTCGTCGACGACGTCGAGCCGGGAGCCGATCGCGAGCCGCAGGTCGTTCAGCGCACGCAGCCACTGCTCGGACTGGGCCGCGTCCAGGGTGAGGACCGCTCCCCCGTCGCCGGGTGCCAGGCCGTCCAGCGAGCGGATCACCGCGAGGGCGTTCTCGCGCTTGCCGGCGCGCAGGTCGTTCTCGGTGAAGCGGCGGAACTCCGAGGAGTGGGCGCGCTGCTCCTCGGCCTGTTCGGCGGAGGCCGCCTCGACGCCGGGTCCGCCGTACGCGTCCGGGAAGAGGCGCTGGAGCACGGGGTCGGCGGGCGGTTCGCTCGGACCCTCCGCGAACAGCTCGGCGAGCGGGTCGTCCGCGGCGTTCTCCGCCGGGCCGGGACCGATGAGCTCCAGGAGCTGGACGGCGAGGGAGCGGATGATGGAGATCTCGACCTCGTCGAGGGCGACGGCCGCGCCGCCGCCGGGGAGCGGTTCGAAGTGTCCAGGCATGGAGTGAGTTCGCTGCTTCCGGTCCTGCGGGTGGTCGGTGGACAGGGTCCGGCTACTTCCGGTCCTGCTGAAGGGTGGCCCACAGACCGTAGCCGTGCATGGCCTGCACGTCGCGCTCCATCTCCTCGCGCGAGCCGCTGGAGACGACCGCCCGGCCCTTGTGGTGGACGTCCATCATCAGCTTGGTGGCCTTGTCCTTGGGATAGCCGAAGTACGTCTGGAAGACATACGTCACATAGCTCATGAGGTTGACCGGGTCGTTGTGGACGATCGTGATCCAGGGGACGTCCGGCTCGGGTACGGCGAAGACCTCCTCCGCCGACTCGGTCTTCTCGATCTCTAGAGGTGCGGGAGCCGTCACACGGCCCATGCTGCCACCAGAGGGGGGCAGCCGCACAAACGGGCCTGCGAAAAGGGGCGCGACTCCCCCGCAGAACCGGAGACACCCCGGAAATCGTCAAAGTGACGAGATGGGGGTACGATCCCTGCCATGAACACAGCGGACCGTGGGCTGGAAGAAGAAGGGCGCGAAGCGCTTCCTCAGGAGGGCGGTGGCGGGCGACGGGTGGACGTTCCGTCGACGGCACTCTTCACCGACCAGTACGAGCTGACGATGTTGCAGGCCGCCCTCGCGGCCGGGACCGCCGAGCGGCGTTCCGTCTTCGAGGTCTTCACACGGCGACTGCCCGAGGGGCGGCGCTACGGGGTCGTCGCGGGCACCGGACGGGTCCTCGACGCCGTCGAGAACTTCCGGTTCGACGCGGACGTCCTCGCCTTCATGGGCGAGCGCGGGATCGTGGACGAGCCCACCCTGGAGTGGCTCTCCTCGTACCGCTTCGGCGGGGACGTCTGGGGCTACCCCGAGGGCGAGGTGTACTTCCCCGGGTCGCCGATCCTGCGGGTCGAGGGCAGCTTCGCGGAGTGCGTGCTCCTGGAGACGGTGATCCTCTCGATCCTCAACCACGACTCCGCGATCGCCGCCGCCGCCTCCCGGATGGCCTCCGCCGCGGGCGACCGGCCGCTGATCGAGATGGGCGCCCGGCGCACCCACGAACTGGCGGCCGTCGCCGCCTCGCGCGCCGCGTACGTCGGCGGCTTCGCCACCACGTCCGACCTGGCCGCCGGCTTCCGGTACGGCATCCCGACGGTGGGCACCTCGGCACACGCCTTCACCCTGCTCCACGACACCGAGCGGGACGCCTTCCAGGCCCAGGTGGACTCGCTGGGCCGGGGCACCACCCTGCTGGTGGACACCTACGACGTCGCCGAGGCCGTCCGGACGGCCGTCGAGGTCGCCGGCACCGAGCTGGGCGCGGTCCGCATCGACTCCGGTGACCTGCTGCTCGTCGCCCACCGGGTGCGCGAACAGCTGGACGAGCTGGGCGCCCGGGACACGAAGATCGTGGTGACCTCCGACCTGGACGAGTACGCGATCGCCTCGCTGGCCGCGGCGCCCGTGGACGCGTACGGCGTCGGCACCCAGCTGGTGACGGGTTCCGGCCACCCCACCTGCTCGATGGTCTACAAGCTGGTCGCCCGCGCCGAGTCCGCCGACCCGAAGGCGCCGCTGGTGCCGGTGGCGAAGAAGTCCTCGGGCGGCAAGACGTCCATCGGCGGACGCAAGTGGGCCGCGCGGCGGCTGGACGAGCACGCGGTCGCCGAGGCCGAGGTCATCGGCACCGGGCCGGTCCCCGCCGAGCTGGCCGACCAGCAGCTCCTGGTGGAGCTGATCAAGGGCGGGCAGGTCCTGAACCGCGAACCGCTCGACGCCGTCCGCGACCGGCACGCCGCGGTACGCGCCCGGCTCCCGCTGTCGGCGACCCAACTGTCGCGGGGCGAGCCGGTACTGCCCACCGAGTACCTCTGAGGTGTGGGAGGCGGGTGGGGTGTGTGGTGCGCCGCGCATGAACCTCCGGTGAGCGGGAATGCAACCGCCAGCGTGCCCGCCCGGGCCCGCGGACGCCGCACAGCCCCTCCCGCACGTCCGGGATGTCTGCCGGACAGCCCCTCCCGCACCGCCCTCGAAGTCTCTAGGCTCGGAAGTTCAACGGCCGGGCCCGCACTCCCATTTCGCCGACGTTCGCCGACCCCATAGCCGAAGGACACCGCCCATGCGCCGCGCCTTGATCGTCGTAGACGTGCAGAACGACTTCTGCGAGGGAGGCAGTCTCGCGGTGGCCGGGGGCGCCGACGTGGCCGCCGCCGTCACGGAGCTGATCGGGCAGGCGCCCGCCGGCTACCGGCACGTGGTCGCCACCCGCGACGCGCACATCGCCCCCGGCGGCCACTTCGCCGACAACCCCGACTACGTGCACTCCTGGCCCGCGCACTGCGTGGCCGGCACGGAGGGCGTCGGCTTCCACCCGAACTTCGCTCCGGCGGTCGCCTCCGGCGCGATCGACGCCGTCTTCGACAAGGGTGCCTACGCGGCCGCGTACAGCGGCTTCGAGGGGGCCGACGAGAACGGGACCGGGCTGGCGGACTGGCTGCGGGCCCATGGGATCGGCGAGGTCGACGTGGTCGGCATCGCGACCGACCACTGTGTCCGGGCGACCGCCCTGGACGCGGCCCGCGAGGGGTTCCGCACGACCGTGCTGCTCGACCTGACGGCCGGGGTCGCGAAGGAGACGACGGACCGCGCGCTGGAGGAGCTGCGCGCCGCCGGCGTCGAGCTCACGGGCAAGCCCGTGGTCTGACCGGGCCGGGTCCGGTCGGCGCGACACACGAGCGCCACACGGGCCGCCACACGGACCGGTACGCGGATCGGCACACGGAGCGACGGCCCGTGACACCCGGTGGCGTCCGCGACGGTCACGGCTGCGGCGCCGGCCGTCTGAGCAGCGCCCTGATCGGGTGCCACAGCTCCTGGGTCAGCTCGGGGACGGTGCTGTCGGGCGCCGTCCGCCATATCAGCCCGTCCGGATGGTGCAGGACCGCGGTGATCTCGTCGGGCGTGGGCGGAGCCGCGTTGCCCCGCAGGTAGACGGTGCGCAGCCCAAGGTTGCGCAGCCGCGTCAGGGCGCGGGCGCGGTTCTGGGCGACGACGAGGAACCGGACACAGCCGCTGCCGGAACCTGCCGGACTGGGCAGGTTCAGCGCCACCACGACGCTGCCGTTCGGCAGCTTGCAGAAGCCTCCTGCGGCCATGCGGTCACACCCCCGTGCGATTCGGTGTCAATAAGCCAGGCACAGGACGCACCTAAACACGATCGGCGGCAACCCGCCAGGGGGTTGCCGCCGATATGCTTCTGACCTGCGAAAATGCTGACTACTTCACCGCGGGACCAACCTTGAGGGAGATCGTCGAGCCGTCCTTGGCCTCCTTGACGATCTGGATCTTGGTGTTGGTGTCAGTGATCTTGACGCCACCGGTGGGGTTCCGGTTGTCGTAGTAGTCACTGGTGTGGTCGTTGAAGACCGAGACACCCTTCGACGACGGGATCTTCGTCGCGACGTCCGCGCTGTGCAGCGTGATGCCGTCCGTGCGGTACAGGCTGAACGTGGAGTCGTAGGCCTGCACGCGGTTGCGCATCAGGGTGCCGTTCTCCCACCAGAGGGCCTTCGGGTGCGCGTCGATCGGCAGCGCGAGACCGACACCGGGGTGCTGGCTGGTGTTGTTGTCCGCCTGCGAGGTGTCCCACTTCCAGATCAACAGGCCGTTCTGGTACGGGTAGTGCTCCACCCAGTCCGGACGGGTCGTCGAGAAGCCGAAGTTGTACGGGCCGACCTTGAGGGTCTTGTCGTACGAGACGTACTGGCGGTTCTCCGCGATGTAGTACTGCGCGTAGTCCTTGGTGAAGGACGCGCCGATGCGGGAGAAGCCGGCCGCGGTCCAAGCGGCGTCCGCCGACTCGGCGTTGTCCGAGAAGAGCGCCGAACCATCCGCGGTCACGCTGATCTCGTCGGCCGCGAAGCCCTTCTGGGCCACGCCGCCGTCGGTCTGGTAGCGGAAACGCACGTCGATCTTCTTGCCCGCGTAGGCGTCGAGCGGGTACGACAGCTTCGCGTAGGCGTCGATGGTGCCGGTGAGGGCGGGCTTGTCGCTGCCGTCACGCGGGATCGCGGCGCCGTCCACCGTGCCGTCGAGAGCGGTCCAGTTGGAGCCGCCGTCGGTCGAGACCTCGGTGTAGAGGTAGTCGTAGTTCGCCTCGATGTCGTACCAGCCGTCGAGGGTCAGCTTCGCCGACGACTTGCCCGTGAGGTCCACCGACCGGGTCAGCGTGTTCTTCAGGTTGTCGCCGCTGCCGCTCCACCACTGGGTCGAGCCCTGCGCCGGGTTGACGACCGTGGTCGTCACTTCCTTCTCCGGCAGGGTGACGAGGAGCGCCTGCTTGTTCCAGGTGTTGTACTCGGCGATGCCCAGCTTGTGGGTGGACTGCTTGCCGGCCTTGGCGGTGTCGTAGTTCAGCCAGCCGAGCTGCAGCTTGTCCCAGGCGTTGAAGTCGCCGGGCAGGTCACCGATGGAGTCCTTGCCGGTGCCGAGCCAGGAACCCGAGGACATCAGGGTCCAGAAGCCGGTGGAGTTGTCACCGCCGGCGGTGTCGTAGTGGTCCGGCAGACCGAGGTCGTGGCCGTACTCGTGGGCGAAGACGCCGAGTCCGCCGTTCTCCGGCTGAATGGTGTAGTCGCCGACCCAGATGCCGGTGTCGCCGATCTGCGCGCCGCCGAGCTTGTTGCCGCCCGGGCCCGTGGCGCCCGCGTCGGTGCCGAAGGCGTACCAGCGGTGGGCCCAGATCGCGTCGGTGCCCTGGACGCCGCCACCCGCGGACTCGTCCTCACCGGCGTGCACGATCTGGAAGTGGTCGATGTAGCCGTCCGGCTCGTTGAAGTTGCCGTCGCCGTCGTAGTCGTAGCGGTCCCACTGGTCGAACCGCGCCAGGTCCGCCTTGATGGCGGCGTCGGACTTGCCGGCCGACTTCTGCTGGGCGACCCAGGCGGTGACGCCGTCGCTGACGACGTTCCACACGCTCGGGCAGTTGGTGGAGCCGCAGGCGTTGTTGCCGTAACGGGCCTCGTTGTACGGGACCTTGACCCAGTCCGCGACCTCGCCGTCCACCGAGTAGCGGCCCGAGGACTGCTGCTCGTAGAACTTCTTCATCGACTCGGTCTTCTTGCCGGTGCCGAAGTAGAGGTCCTGGAAGTGCTTCTGGTTGTAGTCCGCCTGCCAGGCCGTGCTGTTGTCCTTCTTGCGGTCCGGCTTGGCTATCGTGTTGTGCAGCGGGCCGGCCGTGCCACCGGCGGCGGGGTCGGTCTTGTCGCCGAACTCCACCAGGATCGTGAAGATCTTGTCGGTCTTCTCACGGCCCAGCTCGACGTACTTGCTGGAGCCCTTCTTGCTCTTGAGCTGCACAACCTTCGAGCCGTTGCGGTCCTTGACCGAGGCGTCGCCGGATATGACCTGGTTCAGCGCCTCCTGGCGCTGTGCGTTCTGCGTCTTGCTCAGCGGCCCGTCCAGGTCGTGGTCGACCGTGTTCTTGACCGGCTGAGGGTCGTGGCGGTCCACGACCGGTGACTTGGCGGCCGAGTCGGCCTCCGCCACGGCAAACGTCGAGAACGTGGCGGTGGCCGCTGCGAGGGCTACGCCCACCGCAGCTGCTCTGAACGTCCATGGTCTGTTGGTCACTTGATGTCCTCCCCCGCGCCCGTTCACGCGGAGGGGGTTCCGGGTCATGGAGGTCCGCGCGCGCAACGCGATTCAAGTGACGACATTTGACCGGAGTTACCAAAGAAAAAACAGATCTTGACTTGAACCTGGCAAGTGCATTATGCGGAGCGTTCGTTCGCTATCCGGACGGGTTCGCAAACCCCCAACCGGCGCGCCGAGATGTCCACTTGGTGGACGTGATGACTCCGTGCGCCCCCTGTGCACCGGCACCGTGGGTAAGGTCACGCTTACCGGTCGTTCCTGTCGGGCATGCAGGCGATTAGAGTCGGTTGGCGGAGCGTCGGGAAGTCGGCGGAAAGCCAAGTCGACACCGTTGTCCCACCCCCGATTCCTGTCCGCACCCTCCCCCGTCGCGAGAGGCACCCGGGGGGAGGCACTCCATCCGAGGACACGATTGCCATGCCTCGTCCGACCGCCGCACAGCTTGCCTACGGTTCCTGCACCGTGATCTTTTCCACTCTCGCCATGCTGCTGCTGTCACAGACGAGTTCGAGTCTGGGGATCGTTCTGATCACCCTCTCCGCGCTCGCTCTCGGACTGCTCGTGGCCATGACGGTCCCACTGCCCAAGCAGGCGCCGTCCGCCGTCGCCCCCGTCGTCCGCGAACAGGTGCCGGCGCGGCGCGAGACCGCGTCCGTCTCCTCGGCGTCCAGGCGTCCGGTACGCGAACACGCGGAGCGCTGACGCCAGGCACGGACGCCCCGGAGGCGTCGATCCTCGATCACGAACGGCGGGCCCGTGCAGTACGGGCCCGCCGTTCGTGATCGAGGATCGAGCCGCCGCCGCGGCCTCGCGGTCAGGTGGTGCGGACCACCACCGTCTTGGCCGCCTTGTCGTGCAGGCCCTGCTTGTAGGGCTTGTCGAAGAAGCTCCAGCCGCCCGCGATCGCCGTCCAGATGCACGCGCAGCAGAACGCGAACGGCAGCCACAGGACCAGCGCCCGCACCAGCGAGGTCTGCACGGAGGGTGTCGAGCCGTTGTCGAGGTTGGCGACCCGGTGGTTGAACAGCTTCTTGCCGACGGTCTGCCCCGTCCGGCTGATCATCACCGTGTCGTAGGCGACGTAGAGCACGGCGGCCACCAGGGACTGGCCGAAGGACTTGCCGTACTCGATCTTGTCCGAGTCGACGTTGTACTCGGTGACGCCGAACGCCCAGGACAGCAGCCACACCACGATGCCGACCAGGATCATGTCGAGGATCCTCGCGAGCACGCGCTTGCCGCTCTCCGCGAGGGGCGGCATCCCGGCGAGCGGATCGCCGCCGTAGGGACCGCCACCGCCGTAGGGATCCCCGCCTTGGCCGTACGGGGGTTGCTGACCGCCGTAGGGCCCGCCGCCGGGGGGCTCCTGACCGCCGTAGGGGGGCTGCTGGCCGCCGTAGGGCGGCGGCTGGGCACCGGGAGGAGGCTGGCCGCCGGGCGGGGGCTGCTGCCCGTCGTAGGGCGGCTGCCGGCCACCTGACGGCGGAGGGTCGTACGGGGAACCCCCGCCCTGCGCGGGCGGGGGCTGCTTCGTGAACGGGTCGTCGTCCGATGGCTGGCCAGGGCCCGGGGGCGGCGGTTCGCTGCTCATGGCCCGAGTCGACCGCGAACCCCCGGCCTCCGCATCCGGCGAGGGGCCGTCCGGGGGACGGATTCCGGGATTCCCCGGACGCCGTCCCCTCCCGTCAGCGCTGGGCCACGAAGGTGTGCGCCGCCTTGTCGTGCCAGCACTGGCGCCAGGGCCGGTCGAACAGACCCCACAGGACACCGACCACACCGACGACGAGGAGACCCGGGACGCTGAAGACCAGCCAGCGGCCGAGGGCCCGTCCGAACGTCGGCGGTTCGTGGGCCTCGATGTCGCGCACCTCGACCCCGCACAGCTTCTTGCCCAGGGTGAGGCCCCACTTGGCGGTGGGCAGGGCGTCGTAGAGGACGCCGACGACGAGGAGCACGGCGAGGATGCCGCCGAAGCAGACGGAGGTCGTGCCGTCGAGGAGCCAGACGGTGACCTTCTCGCCGGACAGCTTGGCCGCGTCGATCTTGTCGTCGATGTGGTCCATCGCCCGGGTGCCGAGCGGCACGGCGGCCACGCCGGTGACCGCCGCGAGGACGGCGGTGTCGAGCAGGCGGGCGGCCAGGCGTCTGCCGAGGCCTGCCGGACGGGCCGCCGACTGCCGGCGGGCGGCCGCCTGGAACACGTCCTCCACGGGAGGCTTCCACGGCGTGACCGGCGCCCCCGGCTCGGCCGGGTCGCCCGCGAGCCGGTGCACCTGCTGGGCCCAGGACGGCTGGCCGCCACCGGACCCGGGGGCCATCGGCGTTGCGGGGCCCGGCTGTTGGGGCACGGCGGGAGCGGGAGCGGCCTGCGCGGGGGCGGGTGCCGGGGCGGGTGCCTGAGCCGCCGCCTGTGCGGCCTGCCCTGCCCCGAATCCGGCCCCGGCCGAAGGGCCGGGTGCGGCGGTCGGACCGGAGGTGGCGGGAGCGGCGGACGCCGCTTCCGGCGTACGGCCCGCGCCACTTGCGCCGCGCGCCCCGCCCTGCCGGTCGCTGCCCGGGGAGAGCGCGCGAATGGCCATCGTCCCCTCGGAAGGGACGGGTTCCTGGGTACCGGAGGCGCCTGCGGGACGTCCGGCACCGGGCAGCGCCCGGCCGTCGGCGTCGCCGGAACCCGCCTTCCCCGTACCGCCCGTGCCGCCCGGGCCTCCGGAGTCCGCTGGCCGCACCGGCTCGGTGGGGCGGCGGAAGACCACCGGGCCGCCCGGCGCGGGCGACGGTGCGCCACCCGCGGGCCCGGCGGGCGGGATCGTCGCGGTGCCGTCCGCGTGGACCGGCACGCCGTCGGGCCGGGACGCCGTGTCGGCGGGCCCCGCCGAGCGCGGCACCCGCGGGTCGGGGCCCTGCGGCGCGCCCCACGAGACCCGCCGGTCCGGGTCGCCGCCGAAGCCGGTCTGCCGGGAGCGGTCCGCGCCCCACGCGGCGGCGGGCTCGGGCCGGCTGCCGTGCTGCGCCTCGGCAGGCGTGGCCGGGCGGGGTTCGGGGTCCTCGTCGAAGAAGTGCGGGCCGGTCTCCTCCGCCGGGGCCGGGGCGGGCCCGGGCACGTGGGCGGGGCGCACTCCGGCCGGAGCGACGAGCGGTTCGCCGGCGGACGGCGCCGGGCGGCTGGTGCCCGGCATCCAGGCGGCACCGTTCCAATACCGGACATATCCAGGAATGGACGGGTCCGGGTAGTACCCCTCGCGGGGCCTGTCGTCACCGGGTGCCGGGGTTGGGGCGCTCATGTCCGTCGTCCCGTATCTGCTCGGGGGTCGTGTTGGGGGTCCACATCTACCAGAACGGCGGGCGCGTCACGGCCGGTCCCGCCGTACCCACCCCTTTCGGGCAAGGATCCGTCACCTCCCGGGAGCGGAGTCACGAAGCTGTCCGGCAGGTGTCCGAGAACGAGGGAGGCGGGCCCGGAAAAAAATTCTCCCGACCCGCGTAATGGTCCGGCCCGGACGCGCTCTCCACTCGTACGGGGCCGCCCAGGGGCCCGTACACGACGAAGGGAAGGGCATCGACATGCACACCGTGGTGGAACGCGAGCTGGAGCTCAAGCTCGTCCTGTCGCCCGAGCGCAGCATCCCTGTGCCGGCCCGGCTGAGTTACCGCACCGACGACCCGTACGCCGTCCACATCACCTTCCACATCGGGACGGACCATCCCGTCGAGTGGACGTTCGCCCGCGAACTGCTCGTGGAGGGCGTGTTCCGGCCGTGCGGACACGGCGACGTGCGGGTGTGGCCGACGAAGGTCGGCGGCCGTTCCGTCGTCCTGATGGCGCTGAGTTCACCGGACGGCGACGCGCTCCTCGAAGCGCCCGCCGCGCAGGCGTCGGCCTGGCTGGAGCGCACCCTGAGGGCGGTCCCCCCGGGCTCCGAGGCCGAGCAGCTCGGTATCGACGCCGGCCTCGCCGAGCTGCTCGCGCCCTCGCCGAGGCTCTCGGCCACGCTGGAGCAGGGCGCGGCCACGGCGGCGGACGACCTGTGGCTGCGCGACCCGTGGCCGTCGGACGAGACCGCGGACGGTGAGTAGCCCGGGGGTCTCAGAAGAGCTTGCCGGGGTTGAGGATGCCGAGCGGGTCGAACGCGGTCTTGATCGCCCGCTGCATCTCGACGCCCACCGGTCCGATCTCGCGGGCCAGCCACTCCTTCTTCAGGACACCCACGCCGTGCTCGCCGGTGATCGTGCCGCCGAGTTCGAGGCCGAGGGCCATGATCTCGTCGAAGGATTCGCGGGCCCGCCGGGACTCGTCGGGGTCGGCGGCGTCGAAGCAGACGGTGGGGTGGGTGTTGCCGTCGCCCGCGTGCGCGCAGACGCCGATCGTCAGGGCGTACTTCTCGGCGACGCGCTCGATGCCGTCCAGCATGTCGGCGAGCCGGGAGCGCGGCACGCACACGTCGTCGATCATCGTGGTGCCCTTGACCGCCTCGAGCGCGGTGAGCGACAACCGCCTCGCCTGGAGCAGCAGTTCGGACTCGGCGGCGTCCTCGGCGGGGACCACCTGGGTGGCGCCCGCGGCTTCGCAGAGCGCGCCCACGACGGCGAGGTCGGCCGCCGGGTCGTGCGTGTCGAACGCGGCCAGCAGGAGCGCCTCGGTGGTCTCGGGGAGGCCCATGTGGGCGAGGTCGTTGACCGCCTTGACGGTCGTACGGTCCATCAGTTCGAGGAGGGACGGCACGTGGCCGCCCTCCATGATCCGGCAGACGGCCTCGCAGGCGGCCCGCGCCGACCCGAACTCGGCCGCCAGGACGAGCTGTTGCGGGGGCTGCGGCCTCAGGGCCAGCGTCGCGCGCACGACGATGCCGAGCGAGCCCTCGGAGCCCACGAAGAGGCGGGTGAGGTCGTAGCCGGCGACGCCCTTGGCGGTGCGGCGCCCGGTGGACATCAGCCGGCCGTCCGCGAGGACGACGTCGAGACCGAGCACGTACTCGGCGGTCACCCCGTACTTCACGCAGCACAGGCCGCCGGAGGCGGTGCCGATGTTGCCGCCGATGGTGCACATCTCCCAGCTGGAGGGGTCCGGCGGGTAGTACAGGCCGTGTTCGTTGACGGCACGGGAGAGCGCGGCGTTGACCACGCCCGGCTCGACGACGGCGATGCGGTCGACCGGGCTGATCTCCAGGATGCGGTCCATCTTCACGAGCGACAGCACGACGCAGCCGTCGGAGGCGTTCGCCGCGCCCGACAGGCCCGTGCGGGCGCCCTGCGGGACGACGGGGACACGCAGGTCGCTCGCGACGCGCATGACGTGCTGGACCTGCTCGACGGTGCGCGGCAGGACGACCGCGGAGGGGATGCCCGCCTCGCAGAAGCTCGCCATGTCGTTGGCGTACGCGGCCGTGACGTCCGGGTCGGTGAGAACGGCCTCGGCCGGCAGGCCGCCCAGCAGGCGTTCGACGAGGCCGCCGGTCACTGCCGTGTCCTCATCGCGCGGGGCTTCGATACGGCTCATGATCACAGGGTCGCACCCGGGGCCATCGGTGTGAACCCCATCCGCGCGGGGCTTGGCAAGCCGGGATGTGGTCTTCGTACTGACGCACAGTGAGCGGCATGGACATCGAAGAGCGACAGCCGGTGCCCGCCGGGCCCGGGCCGGGGCAGCCCGTGGGTCCGCGAACCGGGGACGCCGCAGGTCCGGGATCCGGGGAGCCGGGCGGCCCGCCCGCGGAGGCCGCCGGTGCGGGCCGCTCGCCGCTCGCCCGGCGCGTGCTGATCGGCGCGGCCGTCGGCTGTGTCGTGCTCGGCGGTGTGCTGGTGCTGCTGCCCTCCACGGGGCCGGGCGGTGCGCCGCCGCCCTCCCCGGGGCCGGTGGCCCGGGCGATGACGGCGGTGGGGGCCGGTGCGCCCGCCGCGCTGCCCGACCTGGCGGCGCTCATCGGTGACCGTGAGACGCATCTGCGGGCCCATCCGCGCGACGACCAGTCGTGGGCGGTGCTCGGGACCGCCTACGCGGAGCAGGCGCGCCGGACGACGACAGCCGCGTACTACCCGAAGGCCGAGAAGGCGCTGCGCACCTCGCTGGACGTCCGGCCGAAGGACAACGCGGCGGCGCTGGACGGGCTCGCCGGGCTCGCCGTCGCGCGCGGTGACTTCCGGACCGCGAAGCAGTGGGGGGAGGCGTCGGTGAAGCTGGCGCCGAAGCGGTGGACGGCGTATCCCGCGCTCGTCGAGGCGTACACCGGGCTCGGCGACCACAAGGCGACGCGCAGGGCGCTCGACAAGCTGCTGGCCCTGCGGTCCGGTCCGGTGACGCAGGCCGTCGCGGCGCGGGCCTACTGGGACCGCGGCCGGCGGGAGGACGCGGGGGCGGCGATCGCCGACGCGGCCGCCGGTGCGACAACGCCCTCGCAGCAGGCCGCCTTCCTCCAGCTGGGCGGGCAGCTGGCGTGGGAGCGCGGTGACGTCCAGGAGTCGCTGGACCACTACCGGGCGGCGGTGAGCACCGACCCCGACGAGCACGGCGCGCTCGCCGGCCAGGGGCGCGCGCTGGCCGCGCTCGGGCGTACCTCGGAGGCGCTGCGCGCCTATCGGGCGGCGCTCGCCAAGCGGCCCGCGCCGCGCCACGCGCTGGAACTGGGCGAGCTGTACGAGAAGCTGGGGCTGCCCGGGGCGGCGCGCGTGCAGTACGACCTGGTGCGGGAGCTGGTGCGGCGGGACGCGGCCGGGGGTGTGGACGACGAGCTGGTCCTCGGGTTCCTGGAGGCGGACCACGGCGATCCGCAGGAGGCGGTGCGGCGGCTGCGGGCCGAGTGGGACCGGCAGCCCGGCATCGCGGTCGCGGACGCGCTGGGCTGGGCGCTGCACCGGGCCGGGGACGACGCGCAGGCGCTGACGTTCGCCACCCGGACGATGGACAAGGAGCACGGGGGCGAGATGCGCAGCGCGCTGTACGCGTACCACCGGGGGCAGATCGAGCGGGACCTGGGGAAGACCGGTCCGGCCCGCCGTCATCTCGCGGAGGCGCTGCGGATCAACCCGTACTTCTCGCCGCTGCTCGCTCCTGCCGCGCAGGAGGCGCTGGCGGCACTGGGCGAACCGCCGGCCGAGGGGCTGCCGGAGCCGTCGGGGAAGCCGGGGGAAGCGGCGGAGGGCGAGGAGGAGTCCGGGGACGCCGCGGGGGCGGCCGGCGCGCCGGGAACGGCGACTCCCCGGCCCGCGCCGCGTCCGACCTCCTCGGACCCGGCCGGGGCGTCGGCCGCTCCGAGGTCAGCTGCGGCTCCCGCGCCGGAACGGCCTGCGACGCGCTGAACGCCCTTGCGGGCGGGTGTGGTCGGCGTCGGACACGCCTCGGGCCCGGTGGAGGCCGCGCCTCCACCGGACCCGAGGGGCCGACCTTTCCCGGGGGTCCGCCCGCCGACGGGCGGACCCCACCCGGTCAGAGGTTGCCGCGCTTGTCCTGCTCGCGCTCGATCGCCTCGAAGAGGGCCTTGAAGTTGCCCTTGCCGAAGCCCATCGAGCCGTGCCGCTCGATCATCTCGAAGAAGACGGTCGGACGGTCCTGGACCGGCTTGGTGAAGATCTGCAGCAGATAGCCGTCCTCGTCGCGGTCGACGAGGATCTTCAGCTCGCGCAGGGTGTCGACGGGGACGCGGGTGTCGCCGGCCCACTCGCCGAGGGTGTCGTAGTACGAGTCGGGGGTGTCGAGGAACTGGACGCCGGCCGCGCGCATGGTGCGGACGCTCTCGACGATGTCGTTCGTGTTCAGCGCGATGTGCTGGACACCCGCGCCGCCGTAGAACTCCAGGTACTCGTCGATCTGGGACTTCTTCTTGGCGACGGCGGGCTCGTTGATCGGGAACTTGACCTTGAGCGTGCCGTCGGCGACGACCTTCGACATCAGCGCGCTGTACTCGGTCGCGATGTCGTCGCCCACGAACTCCTTCATGTTCGTGAAGCCCATGACCTTGTTGTAGAACGCGACCCACTCGTTCATCCGGCCGAGTTCGACGTTGCCGACGCAGTGGTCGACCGCCTGGAAGGTGCGCCGGGCGGGCGGCTCGACGATCGGGTCGGCGGCCGCGTAACCGGGCAGGTAGGGGCCGTCGTAGCCGGTGCGCTCGACGAGGGTGTGGCGGGTCCGGCCGTACGTGGCGATCGCGGCGAGGACGACCGTGCCGTGCTCGTCCTTGATGTCGTGGGGCTCCACGAGAGGGCTGGCGCCGTGCTCGACGGCGTACGCGAACGCGGCGCGCGCGTCCGGGACCTCGATCGCGAGGTCGACGACGCCGTCGCCGTGCTCCGCCACGTGCTCGGTCAGGAACTCGCCCCAGGGCGTCGTCGGCCGGATCACCGAGGTGAAGACGAAGCGCGCCGAGCCGTTCTCGAGGACGTACGACGCCGTCTCGCGGCTGCCGTTCTCCGGTCCGGAGTAGGCGACGAGCCGCATGCCGAAGGCCGTGGAGTAGTAGTGCGCGGCCTGCTTGGCGTTGCCGACGGCGAAGACGACCGCGTCCATCCCCTTCACCGGGAAGGGATCGGCCTGCCGGGCGGTGTCGGGGGTGTGGTCTGTGGTCTGCGTCATGGCGGCAGACTCCCGCCGTTCCGCAAGGTGCGCAATAGTTCACGTATTGACTGAGCAATCTGTACAGCGGATGGCCCACCCGGCCGAGCTTTCTGTACATGATGACCATTCCGGAGGCACCTGTGGCGATCGATCATCTGGACGGGCGGCTGCTCGTGCTGCTGGCGCGGGAGCCGCGCATCGGTGTGCTGGAGATGTCCCGGCGGCTCGGGGTCGCGCGGGGCACCGTGCAGGCCCGGATGGACCGTCTTCAGTCGAATGGAGTCATCCGGGGCTTCGGTCCGCAGGTGGACCCGACCGCGCTCGGCTATCCGGTCACCGCGTTCGCCACCCTGCAGATCCGGCAGGGCCAAGGCGCGGACGTACGGGCCCACTTGGCGACCGTCCCCGAGGTCCTGGAGCTGCACACCACCACCGGCAGCGGGGACATGCTGTGCCGCCTGGTGGCCCGCTCGAACGCCGATCTCCAGCGGGTGATCGACCGGGTTGTCGGATTTGATGGCATCGTCCGGGCGTCCACGGCGATCGTCATGGAGAACCCGGTTCCGCTGCGGATCATCCCGCTCGTGGAACAGGCAGCGACCGAGCACCGGAACGAGTGACCGAGGTGACGTGGCGTGAACTTCTGGGAGTACCTGAGCAGCCGCCATGAGCAGCTCCTCACGGACGCCTACCAACACGCCAGCGCGGTCTTCCAGTGCATGGTCGTGGCGACCCTCATCGGGGTGCTGATCGGTGTCCTCACCTACCGCAGCGACTGGGCGGGCAACCTCGCCACCACGACCACCTCCGCGATCCTGACCATCCCTTCGCTCGCCATGATCGGCCTGCTGATCCCGATCGTGGGCCTGGGTGTTCCGCCCACGGTCATCGCCCTGACGCTGTACGGCCTGCTGCCGATCGTGCGCAACGCGATCGTCGGTCTGCGCGGCGTCGATCCCACGCTGGTCGACGCCGCCACCGGTATCGGCATGTCACGGGTTGCCCGGCTGGTGCGGGTGGAACTCCCGCTTGCCTGGCCGCCGATCCTCACCGGCATCCGGGTCTCCACCCAGATGCTGATGGGCATCGCGGCCATCGCGGCCTACGCCTCGGGTCCCGGCCTCGGCAACGAGATCTTCCGCGGCATCAGCTCGCTGGGCAGCAAGAACGCACTCAACCAGGTGCTCGCCGGCACGGTCGGGATCATCATCCTCGCGCTGCTGTTCGACGCCGCGTACGTCCTGATCGGCCGGCTGACCATCCCGAGGGGGATCCGTGCCTGAGACCGCCGACACCACCGGGCGCGCCGAGAGGCCCGACACCGCGGCCGACGCCGCCGCCGCGTCGACCACGGGCGCCACGATCGAGCTGGAGAACCTCACCAAACGCTATCCCGGCAGCCGGGACGCGGCCGTGGACAGCGTCAACATGGAGATCAAGGCGGGCGAACTCGTCGTGTTCGTCGGCCCGTCCGGCTGCGGCAAGTCGACCACCCTGAAGATGATCAATCGGCTGATCGAACCGAGCAGCGGCCGGATCCGGATCGGCGGCGAGGACGTCACCGACATGGACCCGGTGAAGCTGCGCCGCAAGGTGGGGTACGCGATCCAGTCGTCCGGGCTGTTCCCGCACATGACGGTCGCCCAGAACATCGCGCTCGTCCCGAAGATGGTCGGCTGGCCGAAGGCGCGGATCAAGGCGCGGGTCGAGGAGATGCTCGACCTGGTGGGCCTCGACCCCTCCGAGTTCCAGGGCCGCTACCCGCGCCAGCTCTCCGGAGGCCAGCAGCAGCGCGTCGGGGTGGCGCGGGCGCTCGCCGCGGACCCGCCGGTGCTGCTCATGGACGAGCCGTTCGGCGCGGTGGACCCGATCACCCGCGACCACCTCCAGGACGAGCTGATCCGGCTCCAGCACGAGCTGCACAAGACGATCGTCTTCGTGACCCACGACTTCGACGAGGCCATCAAGCTCGGCGACCGGATCGCCGTGCTGCGCGAGCACTCGCACATCGCGCAGTTCGACACCCCGGAAGCGATCCTCACCAACCCGGCCGACGACTTCGTCTCGGGCTTCGTGGGCGCGGGCGCCGCCCTGAAGCGGCTGAACCTCAGCCGCGTCCGGGACGTCGAGATCACCGACTATCCGACGGTCACCGTCGACGACCCGCTCCAGGACATCTTCGGCAAGCTCCGCTCCAGCGGCACGAACGAGATCCTGCTGCTCGACAAGCGGGGCCGCCCGTACAAGTGGCTGCGGCGCGGCGACCTGATGCGGGCCAAGGGTTCGCTGGCGCGGGCGGGCACCCTGGTGCACGACACGGTGACGCGGGACGCCACCCTGCGGGACGCGCTGGAGGCGGTCCTCACGGACAACTCGGGCCGGGTGCCGGTCACCGGGCGGCGCGGCGAGTACACCGGGGTGGTCGACATGGAGACCCTGATGAACTCGGTGCACGAACTCCTGGAGGCCGATCGCCTGGAGGCCATGGAGCACCAGCACGAGCTGGAGGAGGCGCGCGCCCAGCAGACCCAGTTCGAGCAGGAGGGCGTCGAGGGCGGGGAGGGGAAGGCGTGAACACTCCGCCCACCGAACATCGCCCCGAGGGCGAGCACGAGGTCAAGGGCCTCGCCTTCCGCGACGACAGCGACGGCGACGGCGAGGGCGAGCGGGAGGCGCCGCCGTCGGCCGAGCCGCCGAAGCGCCGGATCAGCTGGCAGACGCTGACCTTCCTGCCCGCTCTGCTGATCGCCCTGCTGCTGGGCACCTGGCTCTGGTTCCAGCAGGCGGACCTCGACCCGATCTCCAAGAACGCCCTGTCCAACGGCCAGGTGTCCAAGGCCCTGTGGCAGCACATCCAGCTGACGGTGATCTCCACGTTCTTCGTGCTGATCATCGCCATCCCGCTGGGGATCCTGCTGACCCGCAAGGCGTTCCGCAAGGCGACCCCGATCGCGATGACGTTCGCCAACATGGGGCAGGCGACACCCGCCATCGGTCTGCTGGCGCTCCTGGTGATCTGGCTCGGCACCGGCGAGAGGTCCGCGCTCATCGGCATCACGATCTACGCGATCCTGCCGGTGCTGTCCAACACGATCGCCGGTCTGAACGCGAACGACCCGACCCTGCTGGAGGCGTCACGCGGCATCGGCATGTCACCGCTGGGTGTGCTCACCCGGGTCGAACTCCCGCTGGCGGTCCCGCTGATCCTGGCCGGCGTCCGTACGGCACTCGTCCTGAACGTGGGCACCGCGACGCTCGCCACCTTCGGCGGCGGCGGCGGACTCGGTGTCCTCATCACCACCGGCATCACCACCCAGCGCATGCCGGTCCTGGTCCTCGGCGCGATCCTCACGGTCGCGCTCGCGCTGCTGGTCGACTGGCTGGCATCGCTGGCGGAACTGCTGCTGAGGCCGCGCGGACTGGAGGTGGGGACGTGAGGGGGCCGACGAGAAGAACCCGTACCCTCGCGGCGTTCGCCGGGCTGCTGGTGCTGGCGTCCGGCTGCGGGCTGACCAGCGGTTCCCCGATGACGGACGACGTCGAGCCGGGCACCGTCGGGAAGGGCGAGCCGCTCAAGGGCGCCACGCTCACGGTGGCGTCGAAGGAGTTCACCGAGCAGCTGATCCTCGGCGCGATCATGGGCATCGCCTTCCAGGCGGCCGGCGCGAAGGTCATCGACCGCACCGGCATCCAGGGGTCGATCGGCACCCGCGAGGCGATCAAGAACGGTGACGCGGACGCCACGTACGAGTACACGGGCACCGCGTGGATCACCTACCTCGGCAACAGCAAGCCGATCCCGGACCCGCAGAAGCAGTGGCAGGCCGTGCACGACGCCGACCCCAAGAACGGTGTGATCTGGCTGCCGCCGTCCGCCCTGAACAACACCTACGCGCTCGCCATGAACCAGGCCAACTTCAAGAAGTACGGCACGAAGACGCTCTCCGACGTGGCCGCGCTCTCCAAGTCGGACCCGGGCGCCGTCACCCTGTGCGTGGAGAGCGAGTTCGCCAACCGGGCCGACGGACTGCCGGGCATGGAGAAGGCGTACGGCATGTCGATCCCGGCGAAGAACGTCACGCAGATGGACACCGGGATCATCTACACCCAGGTGCAGAAGGGCAGTTGCACGTACGGGGAGGTGTTCACCACCGACGGGCGCATCAAGTCGATGCACCTGGAGGTGATGCAGGACAACAAGAAGTTCTTTCCCAACTACAACGCGGCGCCCGTGGTCAACGCCAAGGCCTTCAAGAAGTATCCGCAGATCGCCCAGGTCATCGAGCCGGTGACGAAGGCGCTGAACAACACGGTGGCGCAGGACCTGAACGCCAAGGTCGACGTCGAGGGCCAGGATCCGCACGAGGTGGCTCTGGACTGGATGACGTCGGAGGGGTTCGTGAAGCAGAAGTGAGCGCCGCGGACCGCGGTACTAGCAGCTCGGGATCGAGCCCTTGCCCTTCTCCAGGGAGACCAGCGACTCGACCGCGCCCTGCAGGCTCGTCACCGGAATCAGCCGCAGCCCCTTCGGCAGCTCCGACTTCGCGTCCGAGCACTCCGCCTTCGGTACGAGGAACACGGTCGCCCCGTCGCGGCGGGCCGCCTGCGTCTTGAGGGCGACCCCGCCGACCGCGCCCACCTTGCCGTCGGCGTCGATCGTCCCCGTCCCCGCGACGACCCGGCCGCCCGTGAGGTCGCCGCCGCTGCCGTCGCCGTCCAGCTTGTCGACGATGCCGAGCGAGAAGAGCAGCCCGGCACTCGGTCCGCCGACGTCGGCGAGCTTGAGCGTGACCTTGACGTCGCCCTTCTCGTGCAGATAGCCGAGCGCCGCCTCGGTGGCGGTGTCCTGGGACTTCTTCATCTCGTTCGCGTTGTGCTGCTCGATCTCCTTGACGCTGCCGCCGCTCGGGTAGACCGAGTCGCGGGGCATCACGGCCTTGTCGGTGGCGAACCAGCCGCTGAGCACGTCCCCGAGGGAGACCTTCGCGTCCGGCCCGGTGGCCTCGATCGTCGTCATCCGCAGCTGGCCGCGGGTGTCCCGGCTGGGCGCCCCCGTGATGGTGATCACCGGGTCGCCCTTGTTCTCGCCGAGGACGTTCGCCGTCAGGCCGGGCTGCGCCAGGGAGAAGGGCAGCGGCGCGAACACCGCCGTGGCGAGCAGGGCCACGACGGGGAGGGCGCAGACGGCGACGGCCTTGGGGCGCGTGAGGCGAGAGAGCACGGGGTCAATCTAACGTCACCGCCCGCCGGACCCTCCGGACAGGTCCCACGGGGGCGAGGGTCACCCGGTTCGGAAGAGCCGGCACGCGGCAGGACGTCCGCCCGTTCGCGGACCGGCGTCGCCACGAGGAGCCGTCGCGCCGCGGACCGGTGTCGGTACAAGGCGCCGCCGCGTCGCGCACCGGCGTCGGTACAAGGCGCCGCCGCGTCGCGGACCGGCGTCGGTACAAGGCGCCGCCGCGTCGCGGACCGGCGTCAGCGCAAGGCGTCCGCGACCTCGCGGGCCGCGTCCATCACGCGCGGTCCGACCCGCTCGGGAACCGCGTCCACGAGCATGACCACCCCCACGCTGCCCTCGACCCCCGTGACCCCGATGAGCGGCGCCGCGGCCCCGCTGGCGCCCGCCTCCAACTCCCCGTGGGTGAGCGTGTACCCGGGATCCCCCACCGGCGCCTGCCGGGCCGCGAGGATCGCGCGGCCCGCGGCTCCCCGGTCCAGCGGATGCCGGAACCCGGCACGGTAGGCCACGTGGTAGTCCGTCCACGTCGGTTCGACGACGGCGACGGCGAGCGCCTCCGTCCCGTCGACCAGCGTCAGATGGGCCGTCGCGCCGATGTCCTCGGCCAGGGCGCGCAGCGCGGGCAGCGCGGCCTCCCGCACGAGGGGGTGCACCTGGCTGCCGAGGCGCAGGACCCCGAGCCCGACCCGGGCACGGCCGCCGAGGTCCCGGCGTACGAGCGCGTGCTGCTCCAGCGTGGCGAGCAACCGGTACACCACGGTCCGGTTGACGCCCAGTTTGTTCGAAAGCTCGGTGACGGTCAGCCCGTGGTCCGTGTCGGCGAGCAGCTTGAGGACGCGCAGTCCCCGGTCGAGCGTCTGAGAGGTCTCCGCGGTCACGACGCCCACTCCTTAGTGGTGAGGTCGACGGCCCTCGCTCGGCGGATGCGTCACCGAGTCCCGTCGGCGACGCGCTTCAGAGGCCGCCGGTCGGCTGGCGACCCGGGCTCTTCCCGGGCGGAGTCGCTTCACGGCTGCGCTCCGCGGCGGCGCTGCCACGGGGCGTGTGCGTAGCGGGACAGTAGCGAGCCGGTCCGCTGAGCGGAAGTCTCCGTCCAGAATCCGGGCATCGGCTCGTACGGACTGATTCCGTTTGTCCCGGAACGCGGGGCGCGCGCCACTCCGCGTACACCGCGCGTGCACGCAGCGCACAGGCGACGGCGCACGCCGGTCCGAAGGGTTTCCCGCCCCTGAGAAGGAGACCGCCGGCCCGTGGCACGGGTTCCGGATACCGGCCGCTCGGAGGTAACCGGTTCTCCATGGGCATCCGTGGTCTCCGGTCCGCCACCGGGACCGACGATCGGCGCGACGCGAGAACGGGGGCGAACGGCACCGCTCACGGACCGCATGGGATACGGAAGTCAGGCACCCGGCGATCACCGCTTCCGCGGATCACCGCATCCGGGTGGCCCACTCCTGGACCTTGGCGATCCGCTGGCGCAGTTGTCCCGCGGTGGCCTCCGCGCTCGGCGGGCCGCCGCAGACGCGGCGCAGCTCGGTGTGGATCACGCCGTGCGGCTTGCCGCTCTGGTGGACGTACGCGCCGACCATGGTGTTGAGCTGCTTGCGCAGTTCCAGCATCTCCTTGTGGGAGACCACCGGACGCCGCTCGGCGGGCAGTTCGAGGAGGTCCGCCTCGTCGTCCGGCTTCTTGCGGCTGTGCGCGATCTGCCGGGCCTGCCGCTTCTGGAGCAGCAACTGCACCTGGTCGGGTTCGAGGAGCCCGGGGATGCCGAGGTAGTCCCGCTCCTCCTCGCTGCCCGGGTGGGCCTGCATGCCGAACTCGGCGCCGTCGTAGAGGACACGGTCGAAGACGGCTTCGGACTCCAGCGCCTCGAAGGAGAACTGCTCCTGCTCACCGGTGTCCTCGTCCTGCTCCTTGTTCGCCTCGTCCATCTCCTGCTCGGACTCGGCGTACGGGTCCTCCTCGGTGTCCTTCTTGGGCTTGTCGAGGGCGTGGTCGCGCTCGACCTCCATCTCGTTGGCGAACGTGAGGAGGTCGGGGACCGTCGGCAGGAACACGGACGCGGTCTCGCCGCGCCGCCGGGACCGCACGAAGCGGCCGACGGCCTGGGCGAAGAAGAGCGGTGTCGAGATGGTGGTCGCGTACACGCCGACGGCGAGACGCGGCACGTCGACGCCCTCGGACACCATGCGGACGGCGACCATCCACCGGTCCTCGCTCGCGGCGAAGTCGTCGATGCGCTTCGAGGCGCCGGTGTCGTCGGACAGCACGACGGTGGCCTTGGAGCCGGTGATCTCCCGGATCAGCTTGGCGTAGGCGCGGGCCGAGTCCTGGTCGGTGGCGATGACGAGGGCCCCGGCGTCCGGGATGCCCTTGCGCACCTCGGTGAGCCGCTGGTCGGCGGCGCGCAGCACGCTCGGCATCCACTCGCCGCGCGGGTCGAGCGCGGTGCGCCAGGCCTGGCTGATGGCGTCCTTGGTCATCGGCTCACCGAGCCGGGCGGCGATCTCGTCACCGGCCTTGGTGCGCCAGCGCATGTTGCCGCTGTAGGAGAGGAAGATGACGGGCCGCACGACGTGGTCGGCCAGCGCGTTCCCGTAGCCGTACGTGTAGTCGGCGGAGGACCGGCGGATGCCGTCCCTCCCCTCCTCGTACGTGACGAAGGGGATGGGGTTGGTGTCGGAGCGGAACGGCGTACCGGTGAGCGCGAGCCGGCGGGTGGCGGGCTCGAACGCCTCCAGGCAGGCCTCGCCCCAGGACTTGCTGTCACCGGCGTGGTGGATCTCGTCGAGGATCACGAGGGTCTTGCGCTGCTCGGAGCGGTTGCGGTGCAGCATCGGCCGCACTCCGACACCCGCGTACGTCACCGCGACGCCGTGGTACTCCTTGCTGAGCGGTCCGGCGCTGTACTCGGGATCCAGCTTGATCCCTATCCGCGCGGCCGCCTCGGCCCACTGCTTCTTCAGGTGCTCGGTCGGCGCGACCACGGTCACCTGCTGGACCACGTGGTGGTGCAGCAGCCAGGACGCGAGCGTCAGCGCGAACGTCGTCTTGCCGGCGCCGGGGGTGGCGACGGCGAGGAAGTCGCGCGGCTGCTCCTGGATGTACCTCTCCATCGCCCCCTGCTGCCAGGCGCGCAGCTTGTTGGCGGTGCCCCAGGGGGCGCGGCCGGGGAAGGCGGGTGAGAGGTGGTGCGAGTGCGAGGAGGCGCTGGCGGCGGTGGTAGTCACGGTCTCCGGTCTGGGTGGCGATAGGGAGCGTCCGGGTCCACGCGCGGCGCGTCAGGTGTGGCGGTGACGGCAGACGGGCGGTCGGCTCGGCTCGGCTACGTATGACAACCGGGCCACCCTACCGGCGCCCGCGGCGTGGCAACGCTCGGACGACGCCGGGTCCGCCGTGGATGGGACTGACGTCACATGACGGTCCGCAGTCACTCCCGCACCCGGCCCGCGAGGACGGCCACGTGACGTGCGGGAGCCGTCGCGGCCCATGGCCTCAGCCTCCGTGGCCGAGCGCGGCCGCGGGTCGCCGTTCCCTGACACGTGTCGTCACCCACGCCCCGATCAGCGCCACCGCCGCCATCGGAAGGAACACCGCCGCGAAGGCGGCCGGATGGGATCCGTGGGCTCCTGACACCGTGCCGGTCGCCGCGTGGGCCATGGCGCCGCCGCCCAGCGCCGCGAAGGCGGCTCCGCCGAGGGCGAGCAGCAGGACGTTGCACAGGGCGTCGGAGATCTGGAGGGCGGCCGAGTTCGTGCCGGCCTCGTGCGGGGCCGAGAGCTGGAGCAGCAGCACGCTCGTCGAGGCGACCACGAGGCCCATCCCGAAGCAGCCGAACGCCCAGGCGACGGCGACGGTCCACACCGGCACGGCCGGGATCAGCACGCTGGGCGCGGTCGCGACGGCCGCCGCGACCAGCACCATGCCGAGGAACATCAGCCGCTCCCGGTACGGCTCCACGCGGGGCCGCGCCTGCACCCAGGAGCCCAGCGCCCAGGTGGCACCGCCCGCGGCGAGCGACAGCCCGGCGAGTGTCGGGGAGAGACCCCGCTGGGTGACGAGCATCAGCGGTACGAAGGACTCCGCGGCGACGAAGGACCCGGCCGCGACGCCCCGCAGCAGCACGACGGACGGCAGCCCGCGCGCGGCCCGCCAGGTGCCGTGCGGCAGCAGCCCGCGCACGGCGGGGACGAGCAGGGCGACACCGGCCAGGGCGGGCAGGAGCGAGAGCGGACGCAGATCCTGGGCCGCGTACTGCAGCAACCCGGCCCCGAGCGCGATCCCGAACGCCAGCCGGATGCGCCGCCGGTCGAGGGGCGCGCGCCGGAGCGGTTCGGCGGCGAGGGGAGCACGGTCGAGAGGCCCGGCACCGAGCGGGGCGGGGGTGAGGGGACCGGGGCTGACGAGGGGGTCGGTGTCGGCGAGCCCGTCGGTGCGAGTGAGAGGGCCGGTGCCGGCGAGCCCGTCTGTGCGAGTGAGAGGGCCGGTGCCGGCGAGCCCGTCTGTGCGAGTGAGAGGGCCGGTGCCGGCGAGCCCGTCTGTGCGAGTGAGAGGGCCGGACCTGGCTCCTCGGTCGCGGTCGGGAGCCGTGGCACCGCCCGCCGCCCCCCTGGCGTCCTTGTCCTTCCCGGTCCGCTCCCCCTTCCGCTCCCCATTCCGCTCCCCCCGCGCCGCGGGTCCCCCGGCCCGCTGGCGTATCTGGGGCAGGGCGACGGTGAGGGGCATGCCGACGAGGGCCGGGATGCCGAGGAACACCCAGCGCCAGCCGAGGTGTTCGGTGACCGCCCCCGCGGCGAGGGGGCCGACGACGGACGGCACCACCCAGGCCGCCGCGAACGCCGCCATGATCGCGGGCCGTAGCCGCTCCGGGTAGGCCCGCCCGACGACGACGTACAGGGCGACGATGACGAGCCCGCCGCCGAGCCCCTGGACGGCCCGCCCGAGGACGAACACCCACATGCCGCCGGCCGTTCCGGACAGCAGCAGCCCGGCGGCGAACGCGCCGATGCCGACGGTGAGCGACGCCAGCGGCCCGTCCCGGTCGGACCACTGCCCGGCGAGCACCATCCCGAACAGGCTGGTCGTGAAGTACCCGGAGAAGGCGAACGCGTACAGCGCCACCCCGTCGAGGTCCCGGGCGGCGACGGGCATCGCCGTGCCCACGGCGGTCGCTTCGAACGCGATGACCAGCACCACGGAAACGATCCCGATGCTCAGTGCCCGGTACGCCCGCCCCAGCACGCCGTCCTCGTCCTCGCCCTCGGCGGGAACGGTCACGACATCGGGCGTCTCCAGTGTTGCCATGGCCGTCAGCGTAAGGTGCGCAGCCCTGACTGACTCCTGTCCGAAGACGGTGATCGTCCGGTCCTTTGGTCCTACGACCACTCCCCCGCACCGCCCGCCCAGCGTTCATGAACGGCGTGTGGCAGTCGCGTTGCGGCAGCGCCGGATGCCTTGAGCCGGCCGCCCCACCCGCCTACGGTCGACCCATCAGGTTCGGAACGAGTGAGCCGTGCCGCACCTGAGAACGGCCGTGTGCCCGAGTGGTTCAGGGACTCGCCTGCAAAGCGAGTTACGCGGGTTCGATTCCCGCCACGGCCTCCGTGAAGGTCGGCCGTCCCCGGTTCGGGGGCGGCCGGTTCTCGTTTCCCCGCCGACGGGGACACCGGGCGCTACGCGTGCAGCGAGCCGCTCGCCCGGTCCTCGAATATCTCGGGCCAGTGGCGCAGGCCGTCGTCGCCCGGCAGGGTCGGAGTCCGGTCGCAGGCGACGGGGTCCACGGCGGCGAGGGTTTCCGTCAGGGTGGCCGCGAGGTGTTCGTGGGAGTCGCTCAGGCCGTGGACCGCGTCCAGGGTGCGCTCACGGTGCAGGAGCCACAGGGTGAAGGCAAGCGTGGAGATGTCCGCGTTGAGCGGGCGCAGGGTCAGGTCCGGCTCGCTCCAGGCGAGCACCGCGCCCGTGGCGCCGTCCACGACCAGGCTCGTGTCCTCCACGAGGTCGCCGAGACGGATCAGGCGGCAGGCGGTGACCGGGAGGTGGCCGGCGGCGAACGCGTCGGGGCGCTCGTCCGCGTAGTACTCGGTGAGGGCCGGCAGCGGCACCTCCGTGTCCAGCTGGAAGAGGAGCCCGTCCTCGGGCAGGCCGGTCTCGCGCAGGAAGCGGCGGGTCGGCTCGTGCGTCAGCGCGCGCGGGAAGTCGACGTCCTCGAAGCGCATGATCCCGCCCGCGCCGAACTCCTCGTCCAGCAGCCGCTTCGGCAGACCGAGGACGAGTCCGTCGCCGGGTCCGGCGATCCGGGCCAGCGGGCGGATCAGAGCGGCCATCCGCCAGTACGGCGGTACGTCCGCGCCCGCGGCGTCCTCGAAGACCACGCCCAGCCGGTCCGACGTCTCCGCGACCGCCTTCGGACCGAACGGGCCCGGGCGGCCGACGGGCGCTGTCAGTTCCTCGGTGGCCGCCGCGAAGCGCAGCAGGGCCTCAAGGGAGGGGGCCAGCGGCGACAGGTCCAGGTCGGCGGGGCTTCTCGGGACGCACGCCGAGGAGACCTCGCCCGTCGTCCCGTCGAGCACGAGCGACTCCAGGTCCCGGTCCAGGCTGCGCAGCGCCCCGATGACGAGCCGGTCGCGCAGCTCCTCGGCGAGCCTGTCGGCGTCGCCCGCAAGGTCGGCCAGGGTGCGCAGGCCGTGCTCCCGCAGCGCGTCGAATCCCAGCAGCGCGCTCTCGGCGGGCAGTCCGGAACCCGTCAGGAGATGCCGCGTGGACGGGTGTGTGACGTACGGATCCAGCTCGTGGTCGGTCAGTGTGATCGCGCCGCCGACATCGGTGTCAGTCGTGCTCATGGCTCCCCCGCGCATGTGAACGCTTGTGCTTCCCCCGGAGAGAACGGCCGGTCGTCCCACGGCAGTTCCCCATTGAGCCAGAACCATACGCCGCCCCACTGACAACGCAGGGAAGTCGCGGGAACGGCTCTCCCGCGGGACAGGAACGGGCAGGTCACGCCCATGATCCACGGGGAGGGAGAAGGGGGCTCGACCGTTCCTCCAGTTGGGCCGGGGCCGCTTGCGAGCGGGGCGCGAGGGGCCGACGGTGGAGGGCCCAGGCGGAGGGCCGGGAGGCGGGTCCGAGGCCATGGCCTCGGACTTCGCGCCTCAGGTGAAGTAGACCCCGCCCACGACGACGACCACGGCCGCCAGGACGAAGAGCAGCACCCAGAAGAAGAGCTTCCCGACGCTGGGCGGGGGTTCGTAGCGCGGCTGGTCGTCGGCCGCCTGCGGGGCGGGGACGCCGGTGCCGGGTGCGGGGTCGGTACCGGGGGCCGTATCGCCGGGTACGGGCTCCTGCGCGCTCACGACGCCGTCACCACCGCTGCCTGCGGGCGGATCGGAAGGCGGTTGACCGGTCGGCCGGTGGCCGCCCGGACGGCGGACGCGACGGCCGCGGGGGACGTCACGACCGGCACCGCGCTGGCCGCCTTGGCTCCGAAGGGGGCGACGACGTCGCGCTCCTCGACCAGCTTGACGATGCGGATGTCGGGGGTGTCCAGGGCGGTCGGGAGGGCGTAGCCGGTGAGGTCGGGGTGCCGGACCAGGCCGCGGGCGGTGCGGAGGTTCTCGCTCAGCGCGGCGCCGACGCCCTGGGTGACGCCCGCCTCGATACGGGCCGTCAGCTGGGCCGGGTTGAGGATCCGGCCGACGTCCTGGGCGAGTGCCAGCTCCACGACCCGGACGGAGCCGAGTTCGATGTCGACGTCCACCACCGCGCGGATGGCGCAGAAGGCGAGGCCCACGAAGGCGTCGCCCTGGCCGGCCTCGTCGAGCGGCTCGGTCGGGTGCGGGCGGCACTGCGCGGTCGCCCACAGCTCCTTGCCGTCCATCGCCTCGGTGACGGTGGTCGACAGGACACCGTCGTACGAGGTGATCTTGCCGTCGGTGATCTGGAGCAGCTCGGTGGACATGCCGAACTTGTGCGCCAGGGGCTGCAGCAGTTGCGTACGGACCATCTTGGCGGCGCGTTCGACGGCTCCGCCGGAGACCCAGGTGTGCCGGCCGCGGCAGCTGGGACCCGCCGGGGGCTGGTCGGTGTCGACGGGTGCCACGTGCACCTCGTCGATGCCGAGGGTCTCCTGGACGATCTGCCGGGCCAGCGTGGTGAAGCCCTGTCCGGTCTCCACGGCCGCGCAGAGCACGGTGGCGACGCCGTCGTGGACCTTCACGGTGGCCGTCGAGACCTCGTCGGCGCCCTCGGCGCCGAGCATGTGGACCATGCCGAGCGCGTAGCCGACCCCGCGGCGTACGGCGCCGGGTTCGCCCGCGCCCTCGAGTCCGCCGGGCAGCAGCCACTCGTCCTCGGGGGTGTCCTTGGGGAGGGCGGGCAGCGGGAAGTCCCGTACGGCCTGGAGCAGTTCGGCGACGGGGGCCGGGCAGGTGACCGTCTGGCCGGTGGGCAGGACGTCCCCGGTGGCCATGACGTTGCGCAGCCGCAGTTCCGCGGGGTCGACGCCTAGCTTCTTGGCCAGCTTGTCCATCTGGGCCTCGTAGGCGGCGCAGACCTGGAGGGCGCCCTCGCCGCGCACGTGCCCGGACGGGGGGTTGTTGGTGCGGACGGCCCAGCCCTCGATGAAGGCGTTCGGGACGACGTAGGGGCCGCAGGCGAAGGAGACAGCGGCGGCGAGGGACTCGCCTGAGGTGTCGGCGTAGGCGCCCGCGTCGAGCAGGATCTGCGCCTCGACCTTGACCAGCTTGCCCTCGGCGTCGGCGTGGTGCCGGTAGCGCAGCAGGGTCGGGTGCCGGTGGGCGTGGCCGAGGAAGGACTCCTCGCGCGTAGCGGTGAGTTTCACCGGGCAGCGGGTCGTCAGCGCGAGCAGGCCGAGCGGCAGCTGGAAGCCCTGGTCCTCGCGGTCGGCGGTGGCTCCGGGGACGCCGGTGACGACGACCTTCACGCGCGCGGGGTCCAGGCCGTAGCAGGCGGCGGCGGTGTCGCGGTCGGTGTGCGGGTCGGTGGAGGCGACGTAGAGCTCGACGCCGCCGTCGGGGCGGGGCACGGCGAGTCCGGCCTCGGCGCCGATGGGGGCGGGGTCCTGGCGGCCGATGCGGTACAGGCCCTCGACGACGATGTCGCCCGCGGCGTCCGGGTCGCCGTGGCGCAGCGGGATGTGCCGGATCAGGTTGCCGTCGGGGTGCAGGGGTTCGGCTTCGAAGGCCTGCTCCGGGTCGGTGACCGGTTCGAGCACCTCGTACTCGACGATGACGGCCGCGGCGGCCATCCGCGCGGTGTCGGGGTGGTCGGCGGCGACGGCGGCGATGGGCTCGCCGTGGTGGCGTACGACGTCGGAGGCGAACACCGGCCGGTCGGCTCTGCCCCGGCCGTGCAGGGCGCTGCCGGGGACGTCCTCGTGGGTGATGACGGCGCGCACGCCGGGCATCTCGCGCGCGTGCCGGGTGTCGATGGAGACGATGCGCGCGTGCGGGTGGGGCGAGCGGAGCACGGCGGCCCACAGCAGTCCCTCGGCCCACAGGTCGGCCGCGTACGGGAAGGTGCCCTCGGTCTTGGCGCGGGCCTCGGCGGTCGGCAGGGAGACGCCGAGTCCGTGCGGCAGGGGCTCGGGGCCCGTCTCCGGTGACGCCGGTGTCGCGGTCGCGGCTTGGTTGGTCACGCCTGGCCTCCGTCCTGGCCGTACGGCTGTTCGTGCGACGCCGGGGAGCCGTAGGCGTCGTCGTCCTCGTAGGCGGACGGGTGGACGCCGCCGGCGCCGGGGCCCGCCTGGTGCGGGATGCGGGCCTCGTCCGCGTCGGGGCCGGCGTCGGGCGCGGACGACGCGTGCTCGCGTTCGGCGACGACCTCGCGCACGGCGTCCAGGACGCCGCGGTAGCCGGAGCAGCGGCACAGGTTGCCGCACAGCGCCTGGCGGGTCTCCAGCTCGGTGGGCGCGGGGTTGCCCTCCAGGAGGTCGTGGAGGGTCATCGCCATGCCGGGGATGCAGAAACCGCACTGCACGGCGCCGCACTTGGCCAGGGCGCGCTGCACGTCGGAGGGCTGTCCCTCGGCGGCCAGTCCCTCGACGGTGCGCACCTCGCTGCCGGCGGCGGTGACGCCGGGCACCAGGCAGGAGGCGACGAGCCGGCCGTCGACCTGGATGTTGCAGGCACCGCACTCGCCCTGCGAGCAGCCGTCCTTGGCGCCCGCGAGGCCGAGCCGCTCGCGCAGGACGTAGAGCAGGGACTCGCCGATCCACGCGTCGGTGACGGGCCGGTCGGCGCCGTTGACGCGCAGCACGTAGGAGGCGAGGGGGTGTTCGTCGTGCGGGGCGGTGGCCGGGTGGTCCGCGTCCGGGGTCTCGTCGTCGGTGTCCGCCGCGAAGCCGTCGCCGTGGGTGGTCTCCGGGCCGTCGGCCGCGGGCGTCCCGGTGTCGTCGGACCCGTCGTTCCCGACGCCGTCGGACGTCTCGTGCGCCGGGTCCTGCGCGGGCGCCTCGGGCGTGTGGTCGGCCACGGGTTCGTCGGCGGCGAACTCGGCGGCCTCGTGGGCGGGCTCCGCGGGCCGCTGGGGGGCCTGGGAGTGCGGGGGCGGAGGTGACTGCGGCGCGGAGTCCGCGGGGCCCTCAGGGGCCGCGTCGCGCGGATCGCCGCTCCAGGCCTGTCCGATCTCGCTCGCCCAGGGGGCAGACGCGCCGCCCGGCAGCGTGGCGGGCGGCGTGCCGCCCCACTGCTCGACGAGTGCCGATGTGGTGAACTCGCCCGATTCGTCCGGAAGATCACCTACGGCGACCGGGATCGACCACTGCCCGGTCACGTCGTGCCCGGTGCCGTGTTCACCCTCGCGCGCCGCGCCGTGCCCGCCGTCGTAGCCGGTGCCGTGGCCGGTGTCCCCGGGGGCGGTGTCGGCGTATTCGGCGTACTCCCACTGCCCGGTGGCGCCCGGCTGGTGGGCGAACCGGTCGTCGTGGGCGCCGGCCCCCTGCTGCGCGGCGTTCGGGTCGGGCCAGGAGCCGCCGCCCTGCGCGCCCCACGTCCCGGCGGTCGCCGGGTCACCGGCGTCGGGCGGGGCGGGCGTCACGTCGATCCGCGGGGGGACGTATCCGTGCCCGGGCGCCGCGAGCGGCTCCCGGGAGGCGAGGAGGGCCTCGATGCCGCCCTCGGGGAGCTTGACGAAGGCGGTCGCGCCGTCGTCGTAGTCGCCCTGGGGCAGCGGGTCCCAGCGGCCGCCGCTCCGGCGGGCGCCTTCCTCGTGCTGGTCGTCGGTCACGACAGCGCCCTCCCGAGTGCTCGTCGGGCCAGCGCGGCGACGGTGCGCCGCAGGTGCAGTACTGCGGGCGGAAGCTGTTGCACGGAGCCGTCCTCGGCGGGGACGGGGTCGGGGATGCAGGCCGCCGCGACGTACTCCCCGAACGCGCTCAGCGCCTCGGGGACGATCGTCCGGCTGTTGTCCCAGTCGATGAGCTGGGCCACCCACGCCTCGGCGTCCAGGGGCCGCAGCGGCATCGGCGCTATGGCACCGACGGCGCACCGCACCCCGCGCCTGGCCGGGTCGAGGACGAGCGCCACGGAGGCGATCGCGCGCCCGGGTCCGGTGCGTCCGGTGGCCTTCAGGAAGACCTGCGGGGCGTGCAGCAGCGGCACGCGCACGTAGCCGATGAGTTCGCCGCCGCGGAGCATGTCCACGCCCGCGAGCAGGTGCGACACCGGGATCTCGCGGCGGGCTCCGCCCGGCCCCGCGATGATCAACGTGGCTTCCAGGGCGGCCAGTACGGGCAGTGCGTCGCCGGTGGGCGCGGCGGAGGCGATGTTGCCGCCGAGGGTGCCCGCGTTGCGGATCTGCGGCGGTCCGGCCGCCCGCGCGGCGGCGGCGAGCGCCGGGATGAGGGCGGCGAAGTCGGGGCGGCCCATCCGGGCGTGGGTGAGTCCGGCGCCGAGCAGCGCGTGTCCGTCCTGGTACTGCCAGCCGCGGATCTCGCTGATCCGGCCGAGGCCGACCAGCGCGGCCGGCCTGAGCTGCCCGGAGTTGACCGCGGCCATCAGATCGGTGCCGCCGGCCACGGGAACGGCGGCGGGCATGGCGGACAGTGCCGCGACCGCCTCGTCCAGCGAGACGGGCAGCGTCACGGCCTGCGCCGCCTGCGGTGCGTGCGTGGTCAAACCGGATGCCCCTTCCCGCTGCCCCACCTGGTCCCACCTGTGCTGCCGTACGGTACGTGCTGACAGGGCGGACGTGGCAACTCTGGCACATCTTCCCCGGCACTCGGCGCGGGGGTCCGCTAGGAGGCATTCGCCCCCGTCACCAGGGAGATGGTCCGTTTTCGCACGGCATCACCGGTGAGCGTGAATTGCCACTCTTCGGTGACCCCTGGGGCCTTTCGCCTTGTGGGGGCCACCCTGCCGGGGCGCGGGTCGCGGGGCACGCCGGTCCGCGGCCGCCTCACACGTTCGGGGGCGCTCCCTCGATCGGGCGTCCGAGGACCCCGGGCCGCCGCTGCCACGGCAGCGGTCCGGCCGGCGGCCGGTAGCCCACCCCGAGGGCGTCGAGGCGCGCGTAGTGGTCGGTCATCCGGTGCTCGAACCCGGCGAAGTCCCGTTCGGCGGGCGCCGGGAGACGGCTCCAGGCGACCTCGGCGAACGCGGCGAGCCGCGGGAACGCCTGGTAGTCCACGCGCGTGTGGTCCTCCATCACCTCGGTCCACAGGTTTGCCTGCGTGCCCAGCACGTGCCGCGCCTCCGCCTCGGTGAGCTGCGAGGGAACGGGCTCGAAGCGGTAGACGTCCTCCAGGGTGCGCACGTACGCGATGGGCACCGGCTCGTCCTCCCCCGCGGCCTGGCGGTAGTCCAAGTACACGTGCTGCTCGGGGCACATGACGACGTCGTGGCCCGCGCGCGCGGCCGTGACCCCGCCCTGGTAGCCGCGCCACGAGGAGACCGCGGCGCCCGGCGCGAGTCCGCCCTCCAGGATCTCGTCCCACCCGATGAGCCGACGCCCGCGCTCGGAGAGCCAGTTGTCGAAGTGCCGGATGATCCAGGACTGCAGGGCGTTCTCGTCGGCGAGCCCGAGTTCCTTGATGCGCGCCTGCGCGGTCGCCGACTCCTTCCACTGGTCCTTGGGGCACTCGTCGCCGCCGATGTGGAAGAAGCCGGAGAACTCCGGGAAGCGCGCGGGGTCGGCGGGGAAGAGGTCGAGGAGTTCCTCGAAGACCCCCTCGTAGAAGCGCAGGGTGTTGTCGGTGGGGGCGAGTACGTTTTTGGCGATGCCCCAGTTGTCCCAGACGGCCAGGGAGGTCGTGTCGATGACGTCGGTGTTGCCCAGTTCCGGATACGCGGCGATGGCCGCCTGCGAGTGCCCGGGGATGTCGATTTCCGGGACGACGGCGATATGCCGGTCGGCCGCGTAGGCGACGATCTCGCGGATGTCGTCCTGGGTGTAGAAGCCGCCGTGCGGCTTGTCGTCCCACAGCGGCGAGGCCCGGTGGCCGAATTTGGTGCGGGCCCGCCAGGAACCGACCTCCGTCAGCTTCGGGTAACGCTTGATCTGGACACGCCACCCCTGGTCGTCGCTGAGGTGGAAGTGGAAGACGTTGAGTTTGTGGGCGGCCAACAGGTCGAGGTAGCGCAGGACGCCTTCCTTCGGCATGAAGTGCCGTGCCACGTCGAGCATGAGACCGCGCCAGCGGAATCGGGGAGCGTCCTCGATGGTGCGCGCCGCGATTTCCCGGGACGTCACCGGGCCGACGGGGGCGCGGCGAAAGGCGTCGGGGCCGAGGAGTTGACGCAGTGTCTGCGCGCCCCAGAACACCCCGGCCGCGTCGCCGCCCCGGATCTCGGCGCCGGCGTCGCTGATGTCGAGCCGGTACGCCTCCGCTCCCAGGGTGTCGTCGAGGAGCAGCCGCACCCCGCCCGGAGCGTCCTGCGGCGCAGGTCGCAGGGGCAGTCCGAGGGCGGCGCCGAGCGTCGAGCGCAGCCAGCGTTCGGTGCCCTCGGTGCCGGGCCCGGCGGACAGCGTGGTGTCCACGCCGAAGGTGAACGCCCCGCGCCCGCCGCCCTCGACGGCGAGGGGTGCCGGAATCAGGCCCGTATCCATCATGTCCATCAGTCCTTTACCGCTCCGCCGAGGCCGGAGACGAGTCGTCGCTGTACGAGAACGAAGAAGATCAGCACCGGAATCGTCATCACCGTGGAAGCGGCCATCACACCGCCCCAGTCGGGTTCGTCCGGCTTGTAGAAGACGAGGAGGGCCATCGGCAGGGTGGACTGCGAGGTGTCGCTGATGATGAAGGACTTGGCGAACAGGAAGTCGTTCCAGGCCGAGATGAAGGAAAACACACTGGTGGCCACGAGGCCCGGGAGGACGAGCGGGAAAAGGATCTGCCAGAGGAATCGCGCGCGGCTCGCGCCGTCGATGTACGCGGCCTCCTCCAGCGCCTCCGGAACGGCCTTGACGAAACCGCGCAGCATCCAGATCGCGAAGGGCAGCGAGAAGGCGATGTGCGGCAGGATCAGCGAGCCCAGCGTGTTCAGCTGCCCGGCGTCCCGCATGAGGAAGAACAGGGGGATCGTCAGGGCCTCGACCGGCACCATCTGGGCCACCAGGAACATGATCAGCAGGGTGGTCCGGAATCGGAAGCGGAATCGCGTGACGGCGGTCGCGGCGAGAAACGCGATGAGCCCCGACGCGATCACCACGGAGCCCGCCACGACGAGGCTGTTGAGGAAGTAGCGGCCGAATTCCTGCTGCCCGAAGACACGGCGGAAGGAATCCAGCGTGGGTGAGGCCGTCCAGGGCCGGGGCGCGGTGGACTCGATCTCCCCGGCCGGCTTGAAGGCGCCGAGCACCATCCAGTAGAGGGGGAAGGCGACCACGACGGCGACGAGCAGGGCGGTCGTCTCGGCGGCGAGCCGCCAGGGACGCCGCGGGCGCCGCGGGCGCCGGACAACACCGTTGAGCAGGCTCACAGTTCCTCCCCCTGGCGGCGCAGCAGCCGCAGATAGACCAGCGTGACCGTGAGCAGCAGTACCAGCATCACGACGCCGATGGCCGAGCCGAGGCTGTACTGGGATGCGGCGAACGCCTTCTGGTAGGCGTAGACGTTCAGGACGAGGTTCTGCCCGGCGATGCCGCCGCCGCCCGTCATGACGTAGATCTGGGTGAAGACCTTGAAGTCCCAGATGACCGACTGGATGGTGACGACCACCAGGATCGGCCGGAGCATCGGCGCGAGCACCGACCGCCAGATCCGCCACTGCGAGGCGCCGTCCAGGGCGGCCGCCTCCAGGACCTCGGAGGGTACGGCGCGGATGCCCGCGTAGACCGTGATCATCACGAACGGGAAGGAGCACCAGACCACTTCGAGCAGGACGAGCGCGAAGGCGCTGAGGCGGCCGTAGGTCCAGGAGTGGTCGCCGAGCCCGAACACCCGGTTGACGGGGCCGAAGTCGGGGTCGAAGAGGAACAGCCAGACCGTGGATCCGGTGACCGCGGGGGTCGCCCAGGCGCCGAGCGCGGCCAGCATCAGCGCGAGCCGCGGCAGGGCCCGTACACGGGTGAGCAGCACGGCGAGCGCGCATCCGGTGGCCAGTGTCGACACCACGCAGGCCGCGGCGAACAGCACGGTGGCGAGGAGCACCTGCCAGAACTGCTGGTCGGCGAACACCTCCGTGTAGTTGCCGAAGCCCACGAAGGTGGTCGGTTGCCCTCCGCTGGCCTGGGCCTGTGTGTACTCCAGGAAGGAGATCAGGCCGAGTTGGTAGATCGGGTAGACGAGCAGGCCGCCGAGGACGACCAGGGCGGGGGCGAGGTAGAGCCAGGGCGTCCAGCCGGCCCGTCCGCGCGGGGAGGGGCCGGCGGCGGGTCCGCGGGCGCGGCGCCCCGCGGGGCGGGGGACGGTCCGGGTGACCGCCCCCCGTCCGGGGCGCTCAGCGAGGGTGTCGGGCGTCGCCATCGGCTCAGCCCGCGGAGCTGAACGCGTCGTTCATCTTCTTCGCCGCGTCCTCGGAAGCCTTCGCCACGTCCTTCTTGCCGCTGACGATCTCCTGGAACATCGTCGGCAGGACCAGCGAGGCGTCGATCTGCGCCCAGGCGGGCGAGGCCGGCACGAACCTGGCGCCGGAGGCGAGGGTCTTCACGAACGGCGCGACGAAGGGCTCGCGGTCGGCGACCTGTTCGCGCACATCGGTGTAGGTCGGCAGGAAGCCCATCGCGTCGAAGAGTTCGCTCTGCGTCTTCTTGGACGCCAGCTCTTCCATCAGGTCGACGGCGAGCGTGCGGTGCGTGGTGCTCTTCAGTACGCCGAGGTTGTTGCCTCCCGCGAACGCGGGCGCCACCGAGCCGGCCTTCACACCGGGCAGCGGTACCACCGCGTACTTGCCCTTCACCGTCCCGGCCTCGACCGCCGCGTGGCTGAAGTCGCCGCCGATCGCCATGGCGGCCTTGCCCGAGGCGAAGGCGGTCACCGTGTCGTTGCCGCCCATGCCCGCGCACTTGGCCGCGGGACAGTTGGTGTCGCCGAAGAGCGAGGTGTACGCCTTGATGCCCTTCCGGGCCTCGGCGCTGTCGATGGCGGAGGCGTAGGAGCCGCCCTTGCCCCGGGCGAGTTCGCCGCCGTTGGCCCAGATGAACGGCATCGCGCCGTAGGTGTAGGCGCCGCCCACGGCGAGCCCGTACAGGTCGGGCTTCGCGGCGTGGATCTTCCCTGCGGTCGCCGCCAGTTCGGCCTGCGTCTTCGGGACGGTGAGGTCCAGTTCCTTGAAGACGTCCGTGCGGTAGTACAGGGCGCGGACGCCGACGAAGTACGGGGCGCCGTAGACCTTGCCGTCCACGGTGACCGACTGCCGTGCGGTCGGGTCGGTGTCCTTGGCCTCGTCCCAGGCGGCGAACTCCCGGGAGACGTCGGCGAGTCCGCCGTCCTTGACGTAACCGGCCGTGTCCGTGTTGCCGTACTCGATGACGTCCGGGGCGCTCTTCGGGTCGTTGAAGGCGGCCTTGATGCGCTGGGCGCGGGTCTCCACGGGGATGTACTCGACGTGTACCCGCGCGCCCTCGTGGGCCTTCTCGAAGGCGGCGACGGCCGCGTCGACCACCTTCTCCTTGGGCTTGTTGCCGACCTCCTGGAACAGCCAGACCCGCAGGGTGCCGCTCTTCTCGTCCTTGCCGGACGAGGAGTTGTCGGAAGCCTGGGGGGCGCAGGCGGTGGCGACGACCAGGGCCGCGAGGGCGGCGGCCGTCCGGGCCGCGCGGATTCTGGGAGCAGAGAGCTTCATCGAGCGTCCTCCGGTGGGGGTTGCGCGCGTTGCAACATGCGCAATGGCGGTTTTGCTCTGCACAACACCCCGGAGGCTATGGAGTACATGAACATGCCCACAAGAGGTCTCAACCACTCTGTGACCACGCGACGCACTCCGTGCAACGCTCAGCCCTCGACACCCTCCCCGTCACCCTTCTCCTCCCGCTCCTCACGGGTGGCCCGCCCCGCGGCCCGCCTGCTCATCACGGACAAGGCGCGGATCGACGCGACGAACAACCAGGCATGACCACCGAGGGACAGGGCCGCCCACTGCCGCTCCGCCGCCTGCCCGATCGCCAGCAGGACGGCACCTCCCAGAAGGACGCCCGCAACGGCACACTCGAGCTTCACCAGCGCATGAGGCAGGAGAACTCCCCTGAGGAACCGCTGCCCGTACCACCACCGCAACAGGCCCCCGGCGCCGACGAACACGAGGGACGCGAGCAGGGCCACGGCGAGCACGACGGTCCACGTCGGCAGCGGGTGACCGACGTCGCCCTGCCGCGCGAGAAGCATGCCGCAGGCGCCGGTCGCCATCCCGCACAGGGCGATGGCCAGCTCGGCCACGTCCTTCGCCTCCGGGCCCCCCTCGCCGTACAGCCCGTCGTTCGCGGCGCGCGTCTCCGCCGTCCGCCTTCGCAGACGGGGACCGAATCGCTCGGCCTCCGGGCCGCACCCCACCCTGCCGAGGGCCGCGCCCAGGACTCGCAGCAACAACTCCACACACCCCCCTCGCGCCCCACCCCGCGCACGACAAGGCCGCGGCGCCCCCCGTCAGGGGCACCGCGGCCGTGCGAGGTCCACGCGGCGTACTGCGCCGGGGAAGGCCGGGGCGTTACTACTTCTTGTCGCCGCCGCCCTTGCCCTGGTCGCCGCCGGCGCCCATGGACTCGAAGATCTCCTTGCACATGGGGCACACGGGGTACTTCTTCGGGTCGCGGCCCGGCACCCACACCTTGCCGCACAGCGCCACGACGGGCGTGCCGTCCAGCGCGCTCGCCATGATCTTGTCCTTCTGGACGTAGTGGGCGAAGCGCTCGTGGTCCCCGTCGCCGTGCGACACCTGCGGCGTCGGCTCTACGAGGGTCCCCGTCCCCGTGCCTCGCTGGGGCTGGGTCTCAGGCTCAAGAGTGCTCATGGAGCCAAGGGTACTGGGGCCCGGAGCCATCAGTTGAGGGAAGGGTCGGGTGCCACTCCAAGGAGCCGCGGGGGCGCGCCGGGGTCAGTTCAGGGAGGGATCGTCGGGGTACGTCGCGACCATCGCCAGCTCGCTGCGCTGGCGGCGCAGGACCTCGCGCCAGAGCCTCTCCGGGGCCGGCGACGAGACGTCCCCCGGCTCGGACTCGACGACGTACCAGGCGCCCTCGCCCAGCTCGTTCTCCAGTTGGCCCGGGCCCCAGCCGGCGTATCCGGCGAAGATGCGCAGGGAACCGAGGGCCGAGGCGAGCAGTTCCGGCGGGGCCTCCAGATCGACGAGACCGATCGCTCCGTGCACCCGCCGCCAGCCGAGTGGCGCCCGCTCGGCCGACGCCCCGCCCGGGATGACGGCGACCCCGAGCGCCGAGTCCAGCGAGACCGGCCCGCCCTGGAACACCACACCCGGCTCACCGGCGAGGCCGGCCCAGGCCGCCAGGATGTCCCCGACGCCCACGGGCGTCGGCCGGTTGAGGACGACACCGAGGGAGCCCTCCTCGTCGTGGTCGAGGAGCAGCACCACCGCACGGTCGAAGTTCGGGTCCGCCAGGGCGGGCGTGGCCACGAGCAGCCGTCCTGTGAGCGAGGACACCTCGGTCATGCCAGACATGATCCCGCACATTCCCGTCCCATGGGGAGCCAATACCCGTACGCGAGTGAATGCAGCTCAGGGCGCAACGGGGCGCCGAGCGCGCGCGCCGGGGGTGGTGACCCCGCGTGCCCGTTTCGGAACGGTTCGTGTTGTGGCAAAGCTATGACGCACCTGAGGGGTCCGCGGGCTTACAGAGGGGGGGTGGGCGGCCATTACCCTTGCTGTTCGGCTCCCGTACGACCGGCCTGCCGACGACTCACACCTGCCCAACTCATCGGAACGCGAGATACATGACCGTCAACGACGATGTCCTGCTTGTCCACGGCGGAACCCCGCTTGAGGGCGAGATCCGTGTCCGCGGTGCGAAGAATCTCGTACCGAAGGCCATGGTCGCCGCCCTCCTGGGCAGTGGTCCGAGCCGACTGCGCAACGTCCCCGACATCCGCGACGTGCGTGTCGTGCGCGGCCTGCTGCAGCTGCACGGTGTGACCGTCCGTCCGGGTGAGGAACCCGGCGAGCTGATCCTCGATCCGTCCCATGTCGAAAGCGCGAACGTCGCTGACATCGATGCCCACGCGGGCTCGTCGCGCATCCCGATCCTCTTCTGCGGCCCGCTGCTGCACCGCCTCGGCCACGCCTTCATCCCGGGCCTCGGCGGCTGCGACATCGGCGGCCGGCCGATCGACTTCCACTTCGAGGTGCTGCGCCAGTTCGGCGCGAAGATCGAGAAGCGGGAGGACGGCCAGTACCTGGAGGCCCCGCAGCGGCTGCGCGGCACCAAGATCCAGCTGCCCTACCCCTCGGTCGGCGCGACCGAGCAGGTGCTGCTGACCGCGGTGCTCGCGGAGGGCGTCACGGAGCTCTCGAACGCGGCGGTGGAGCCGGAGATCGAGGACCTGATCTGCGTCCTGCAGAAAATGGGCGCCATCATCGCGATGGACACCGACCGGACGATCCGCATCACCGGTGTGGACACGCTCGGCGGCTACACCCACGCGGCCCTCCCGGACCGTCTGGAGGCCGCCTCCTGGGCTTCCGCGGCCCTGGCGACCGAAGGCAACATCTACGTCCGCGGCGCCCAGCAGCGGTCGATGATGACGTTCCTGAACACCTACCGCAAGGTGGGCGGTGCCTTCGAGATCGACGACGAGGGCATCCGCTTCTGGCACCCGGGCTCGCAGCTCAAGTCCATCGCCCTGGAGACGGACGTCCACCCCGGCTTCCAGACGGACTGGCAGCAGCCGCTGGTCGTCGCCCTGACGCAGGCCACCGGCCTGTCGATCATCCACGAGACGGTGTACGAGTCGCGGCTGGGCTTCACCTCCGCGCTCAACCAGATGGGTGCGCACATCCAGCTCTACCGCGAGTGCCTCGGCGGCTCGAACTGCCGATTCGGGCAGCGCAACTTCCTGCACTCCGCGGTCGTTTCGGGCCCGACGAAGCTCCAGGGCGCCGACCTGGTCATCCCCGACCTGCGCGGCGGCTTCTCGTACCTCATCGCGGCGCTGGCGGCCCAGGGCACGTCCCGGGTCCACGGCATCGAGCTGATCAACCGCGGCTACGAGAACTTCATGGAGAAGCTGGTCGAACTCGGCGCGAAGGTCGAGCTCCCCGGCAAGGCGCTCGGCTGACCGAGCCTCTCGGCTCCGGCCGGCGCCCGGCCGACAGCGGGCGGTACGTACGACGATGGGGCGGCCCCCCTGAAAGGGGCCGCCCCATCGGCGTTCCGCGCCTCGTACGCGTCCCGTGCCTACGGGACCGTACCGGCCAGGACCTACTTGCCCTTGGCGGCTTCCTTGAGCTTGCTGCCCGCGGAGACCTTCACGCTGTAGCCGGCCGGGATCTGGATCGGGTCGCCGGTCTGCGGGTTGCGCGCGGTGCGAGCGGCACGGTGCGTGCGCTCGAAGGTCAGGAAGCCGGGGATGGTGACCTTCTCGTCGCCCTTGGCGACGATCTCGCCGACGGTCTCGGCGAAAGCGGCCAGAACGGCGTCGGCGTCCTTGCGAGTCACCTCGGCACGGTCGGCCAGCGCGGCCACCAGCTCACTGCGGTTCATGTCGTTACTCCCGTGTTCTTCTTGCTGTTGAGGCGTGCCACGCGGCGGAGCCGCATATCCGGCACAGTGAAGCCGATGCTGCCAGGGTCCTCGGTCTGCCCCCGGACCCGGGTCCGTAGCCGGACCGTCGCGCCCGAATACGCATCCTGCCCCCACCTGCGGCGGGAAAGCCAATCCGGCACCCCTGGGAGTCACACGAACACCCTTGGGGGTCACACGGAAAGGCCTGCGAGGCCTGAGCCTGGCCGCCACCATAGAGGCGGCCACCGGCCCCGCGTTCCGCGACGCGCCGGGTTGCGGGCGGTCGTGGCGCCCGTCACAGGCGGGCCACCGGCCGCTTCCGGCCGGTCCCGCGGCCCTGCCCGGCCCGCTCGGCTACGCGGTCGTACCGGCCGCGTCCGTCACCCCCGCCGCCTTCGCGGCGTTGCGCACCGCTCCGGCGACCGCGCCCGCGACCTTGTCGTTGAAGACGCTGGGGATGATGTAGTTCGGGTTGAGTTCGTCCTCGGTCACCACGTCCGCGAGCGCGGTCGCGGCGGCGAGCATCATCTCCGTGTTGACGGTACGCGACTGGGCGTCCAGGAGGCCACGGAAGACGCCCGGGAACACCAGGACGTTGTTGATCTGGTTGGGGAAGTCCGAGCGGCCGGTGGCGACAACTGCCGCCGTCTGGCGGGCGATCGCCGGGTCGACCTCGGGGTCGGGGTTCGCGAGCGCGAACACGATGGCGTTGTCGGCCATCCGGGCCACGTCGTCGCCGTCGATCACGTTCGGGGCCGACACGCCGATGAAGACGTCCGCCTCGCGCACGGCCTCCTTCAGGGTGCCGGTGAGGCCCTCGGGGTTGGTGTTGTCGGCGATCCAGCGCAGCGGCGAGTCGGGGGCCGCGGCGACGAGGTCGGAGCGGTCCGCGTGCACCACGCCGTGGATGTCGGCGACGACGGCGTTCTTCACACCGGCGGCGATCAGCAGCTTGAGGATGGCCGTGCCGGCCGCGCCCGCGCCGGACATGACGACACGGATGTCACCGATGGCCTTGCCCGCGACACGCAGGGCGTTCGTCAGGGCGGCGAGGACCACGATGGCCGTGCCGTGCTGGTCGTCGTGGAAGACGGGGATGTCGAGCGCCTCGCGCAGCCGGGCCTCGATCTCGAAGCAGCGCGGCGCGGAGATGTCCTCCAGGTTGATGCCCGCGAAGCCGGGGGCGATGGCCTTCACGATCTCGACGATCGCGTCGGTGTCCTGGGTGTCCAGGCACAGCGGCCAGGCGTCGATACCGGCGAAGCGCTTGAAGAGCGCCGCCTTGCCCTCCATGACGGGCAGCGCGGCCTTCGGGCCGATGTTGCCGAGGCCCAGCACGGCGGAGCCGTCCGTCACGACCGCAACGGAGTTGCGCTTGATGGTGAGGCGGCGGGCGTCCTCGGGGTTCTCGGCGATCGCCATGCACACCCGGGCCACGCCCGGGGTGTAGATCATGGAGAGGTCGTCACGGTTGCGGATCGGGTGCTTGGACTGCATCTCGATCTTGCCGCCGAGGTGCATGAGGAACGTACGGTCGGAGACCTTGCCGAGGGTGACGCCCTCGATGTGACGCAGCTGTTCGACGATCTCGTCGGCGTGCGCGGTGGAGGTCGCCGCGATGGTGACGTCGATCTGGAGCTTCTCGTGACCGGATGCGGTCACGTCGAGGCCGATCACCGAGCCTCCGTTGGACTCGACGGCCGTGGTGAGCTGGGAGACCGCCGTTCCGCTCGCGGGCACCTCCAGCCGGACCGTGTTCGAGTAGGAGACGCTGGGCGCCGTTGCCATGGCCGACTTCCTCTGCTTTTACCGTGTCACTGCGTTTGTGCCGTCCGATCGTCGCACCTACCCCTGAGTACGTGGTAGTCGCCCCGGATTGCGAACGTTTTGTTCGCCAGGGGCCAGCGACTTCGGAAAACGGATTCCACCATACGAGAATCGTTCGGGCAACGAAAGAGGCCCACGTCACGGGGTGACGTGGGCCTCTTCAGGTCCTCCGGGGAGGACGACGTTCAATGACACCGACCCGCCATGCTCGCCTCGCGGCAAGTGGTCGCTCGTAGCGACGAAGGTTGGGCCCGGGGGCTTGGATCGGGCCGGTGTCACGTCAAAGGTAACAAAGGATCCCCGTAAGGCAATTCCCGTCCCGGGAGTTCTTTTTCGGCGGGGCGTGCGGGCGGGAACGGCCGGAGCGGACGGGGTCAGTCCCTGAGCAGGTCGGGGACGCCGGACGCGTCGGGATCGTCGCGGTCGCTGGAGACGACGGTCAGCTGTTGGGTGGCCCGCGTCAGGGCGACGTACAGGACCCGCAGCCCGGCGGGCGACTCGTCCGCGATCTCCGCGGGCGACACGACCACGTTCGCGTCGTACTCCAGTCCCTTGGCCTCCAGGCTGCCGAGAGCCACCACCCGGTCCCCGAGCCCCGCGAGCCAGCGGGCGGCCTCCTCGCGCCGGTTCATGGCGACGACGACACCCACCGTGCCGTCGACCCGGTCGAGCAGCCGGGCGGCCTCCGCGCGCACGGTCTGCGCGAGGGACTCCCGGACGACGGCGAAGCGCGGCTCGACGCCCGTGGACCGGACGGCGGAGGGCGAGTCCGAGCCCGGCATCGCGAGCGCGAGGACCTTGGCGGCCAGCTCGGCGATCTCGGCCGGGTTGCGGTAGTTCACGGTGAGCGTGAACCGGCGCCGGGGGCGGGTGCCGAGGGCCTCGTCGCGCGCCTCGGCGGCCTCGTCGGGGTCGGACCAGGACGACTGGGCCGGGTCGCCGACGACCGTCCAGGTGGCGTGCCGGCCGCGGCGGCCGACCATCCGCCACTGCATGGGCGTGAGGTCCTGCGCCTCGTCCACGATGACGTGCGCGTACTCGGTGCGCTCCTGGGCCAGCCGCTCGGCACGCTCGCGCTGCGTCTCCTCGCGCACCGGCATCAGCTCCTCCAGGCCGGTGAGCTGGTCCAGCGGGTCCAGGTCGCGCCGCTTCCTGGGCCGCGCGGGCGTCCCGACGATCGCCTGGAGCTCGTCGAGCATCGCCACGTCGTGCACGGAGAGGCCGTCCCGCTTCAGCGAGCGCGCCACCCGGCGCACCTCGCCCGGGTTGAGGATCCGCCGCGCCCAGCGTCCGAGCCGCCGCTCGTCGGCCATCGCGGTCAGCACGCCGCGCGGGGTCAGCTCGGGCCACCAGGCGTCCAGGAACGTCAGGAAGCTGTCCTCGGAGGTGACGTCCTCGTCGAACGATGAGCGCAGCTCGGCCGCCAGCTCCGGGTCGTTGTGCCGGGTCCCGGCGCCCGACCGCGCCCACAGGGCGTCGAGCAGCAGCTTGCGGGCGCGCGGGCGCAGCAGGTTGACCGGCGCGGTCCCGCCGAGCGCGTTCTGCTTGATGCGGTCGAGTTCGGCGGACTCCAGCTCGATCCGGCGTCCGAAGGCCACGACCCGCAGCCGGGTGGGAGGTCCGGCCGGGGCGGTGTCCGGTTCGCCGAAGGCGAGCTGCCCGGAGGACGCGCCGCGGGAGCCGCCCGGCCCGTTCGGTCCGTTCGCTCCGGCCGGCGTCTCCAGGGCCCCGCGGGCGGCCTTCCGCAGCACCTTCAGCATCCGGTACGAGCCCTTGGCGCGGGCGACCGCCGGAGAGTCGTACAGCGTGGCGCTCACGCCGTCGACGAGCGAGCCGATCGCGCGGATGGCGACCTGGCCCTCCTCGCCGAGCGAGGGCAGCACGCCCTCGGTGTAGGCGACGAGCAGCGGGGTCGGGGAGACGATCAGGATGCCGCCCGCGTACCGGCGGCGGTCCTGGTAGAGGAGGTAGGCGGCCCGGTGCAGGGCCACCGCGGTCTTGCCGGTGCCGGGGCCGCCCTCGACGTAGGTCACGGAGGCGGCGGGGGCGCGGATCACCAGGTCCTGCTCGGCCTGGATGGACGCCACGATGTCGCGCATGGAGTGGCTGCGGGCCTGGCCGAGCGCGGCCATCAGCGCGCCGTCCCCGATGACGGAGAGCCGGCGGCCGTCCAGCGCGGCCGTCAGCTCGGGGCGCATCAGGTCGTCCTCGACGCCGAGGACCTTGCGGCCCTTGGAGCGGATGACGCGCCGCCGCACGACCCGACCCGGGTCGACCGGGGTGGAGCGGTAGAACGGGGCCGCCGCGGGCGCCCGCCAGTCGATGACCAGCGGCGAGTAGTCGGCGTCCAGGACGCCGATACGGCCGATGTGGAGCGTCTCCGCGATGTCGGCCGTGTTGTCCTCGCGGACCGCGCCGTCCGCGGGTTCGACCGCCGTGTACGCGCCGTCGGGGCCCTTCTTGCCGTCCTTCCCGAGGAGCAGGTCGATCCGGCCGAAGAGGAAGTCCTCGAACTCGTTGTTGAGGCGGTTGAGGTGGATTCCGGCGCGGAACACCTGTGCGTCCCGCTCCGCGAGCGCCCCCGGCGTGCCGACCTGACCACGCTGGGCGGCGTCGTTCATGAGGAACTCGGCCTCATGGATCTTCTCCTCGAGGCGCCGGTAGACCCGGTCCAGATGTTGCTGTTCGACGCCGATCTCCCGGTCCCGTACGGAGTCGTCCTGGGCGGACTTCTCCGCTGCGGACGGACGGACCGAACCGACCGCGGATTCCTGCTGAGCCTGAGCGGCCACCGGGCCCCCTTCTGACGTGCTGGGCAGCCGTCAACCGTACGCGAAGGGGGGCCCGCCGGGCTACGTGCGCGCCCGGGGTTCGCTCACGCGTCCACTTCGACGAGTCGCTTGCCGTCGAAGGTCATGACTTCGAAGTGGTCGATCTGGTTCGGCGTGAAGGCCGCGCCTCCGTGCACGTAGAGCGGCTGCTTCGCCTCCTCGGCCTTGGCGTTGGGGATGCCGTAGCCCCACTTCGGGACCGCCCAGGAGGTGACCGTCTCGCGCTCGCCGTTCTTGCCGACGGCGATCAGGGAGCACTTGAGCGGGCCCTTGACGTTCTTGAGCTGGAGGACGGCGTGGGTGCCCCAGTCCTTCGGCTCGACGGCGACGACGGCGTTGACCTTGGTGGTCGGGTCCGTGGCCTGCGTCTTGTCGGTCATCACGTCGAAGGCGGCCTTGGCGGGGCTGGTCGCGTGCGCCTGCGGCATGTTCGTACCGCTGTCGCTGCCGCCGTTGACGGCCATGACGGTCAGCGGGCCGCCGATGATCAGCGCGGCCGCGGCCGCGACCAGGTACATTCCTCGCCTGCGCTTGTGGGCGCGGCGTACCGCGACCTCGTCCACCAGCCGCTCCGCGAGCCGTGGGCTCGGGCGGGCCGAGAGGGACTCGGCGATGGCCGGGCTGCCCTGCGAGGCGGGCAGGTCGGCGAGCGCGGCGAGCATCGGTTCCATACCGGCCAGCTCGTCGAGCTGCTGGGCGCACCACTCGCAGGTCGCCAGATGCTCCTCGAAAGCGCTTGCCTCGGCGTCGTCGAGAATGCCCAGCGCGTAGGCGCCGACGGTCTCGTGGATGTCACCGGGGCCTTGCTGTCCCCGCGGACCTTGCATGGCTCCCGGACCACCCGTTCCGTAACCCCCGTACGTGTTCATGCCGTCACCCCCCGCTCCTCCAGCGCCAGCTTCATCGACCGCAGGGCGTAGAACACCCGGGAGCGCACGGTGCCGCTGGGTATGCCGAGGGTTTCGGCCGCCTCATTGACCGTACGCCCTTTGAAGTATGTTTCGACCAGTACCTCCCTGTGAGCAGGGGTCAGGTCGTCCAGCGCGTCCGACAGTGTCATCAGCCACAACGCCTTGTCGATCTCGTCCTCCGCGGGGATGACCTCCAGCGGCGACGGGTCGACCTCCTGCGGCCGGGCCTGCCGACTGCGGTGGCCGTCGATGACGATGCGTCGGGCGACCGTCACCAGCCAGGGGCGTACCGAACCGGTCGCTCGATTGAGCTGACCGGCGTTCTTCCAGGCACGGATGAGTGTTTCCTGCACGACGTCCTCGGCGCGCTGCCGGTCGCCTGCGACCAGCCGCAGCACGTAGGCCAGCAAGGGCCCCGCGTGTTCCCGGTACAGCGCACGCATCAGCTCCTCGTCGGGTTCCGTCGACGAGGACTGCTGAGACATGCGATGTCGGGCCCTTGGCCTGCGTTCATCAGCCACGGCGGAATCCTTGCGCACGCCTACCTCCGGTGTCCGGGGGTTCCCCCAGTCGGTCGCTCATCACCGGGTACGTGTGCTGGTACGCGGGTGTTCAAAGTGCACAGGGTTTTTTCTGTTTGAGTTGTGAAGACAGCGAAAAGGAAGTGTATCGATCACCTGTGGTCACAGAATGATCACGGACGGGTGCGATCAGGCGCGGGCCAGAGCCGCCCGGCGGCGATGCCGGGCCACCCGCTCCCGATTGCCGCACACCTCGCTCGAACACCATCGTCGCCGCCGGCCACGCGAGGTGTCCAGGTAGACGATCGGACAGTTGTCACCTTCGCACTGTCGCAGACTCGCCCGCGCAGCAGGGTCGGTGAGCAGATCGAGGGCGTCCCGGGCCACCACGGCGAGCAGTTCGGCGCAGCCGGGCTCGGTGTGCAAGCGGCGGCGTAGCGAGCCGTCGTCGGCGCGGACGGCCCAGGGAGCGGGCGGCGCGGCAAGGGCCGCGGCGTTGACCCGCGCGAGCGCGTTGTCGGCGGGCCGGCCGTCCAGCTCGCCGCGCACCAACTGGGAGATGTGGCCGCGCAGTTCCCGGAAGGCGAACAGCCACAGGGTGTCCACCGCGGTCAGCGGGGTGGCCGCGGGAACCAGCCCCGACGCGACGACCCAGGCCCGCAACCGGCCCGCGGAGTCGAGCCGTTCGTCGGGATGGGTGGTGGTCGTCAGGTCCAGGCAGATCCGCCCGGAGTCGAACCGCAGGTCGTACGAGGCTGTGGCCGTGCCCGCTGCCATGCGCCTGTCACCGCCTTGGGGTCACCCGCCGTGGTCCCTCCTACAGTGCACGCCCGCACGCCGTGCCGGAAGACTCCGTACCGCCCCGTACCGGACACGTTCACGACACCCGCGCACCGGCCGTGTCCCAGCCCGGCTCCGCGCCGGCGAAAGGGTGGACGCCCGCGTATGCGGCCGCGCTCCTCGGCCATGTCACCCGTCGGACCGGACCGCTTGACTGACGGACATGACGACCGACGCGAACACCACGAACCCCACGCACCCCGCGGACTCCGGTACAGGGCGGCGCGGCACCGCAGCGGGCGTCCTGGGGGCGGCGACCGTCGCGATGGGCCTGATCGCCGGGGTCTTCTACATCTTCGCCTGCGCGATCATGCCGGCCCTGGCCCGCAGCGACGACCGCGTCTTCATCGCGGTCATGCAGAACATCAACGATGTGATCCAGAACCCGGTGTTCTTCCTCAGCTTCCTGGGCGCGCTCGCCCTGACGGCGGTCGCCGCCTGGCGGTCGCGCGGTGCCCCGAACCGGTGGTGGGTGTTCGCCGCCCTCGCCGCCTACGCGCTCGTCCTCGTCGTCACCGTGGCCGTGAACGTCCCGCTCAACGACGCCCTGGCGACCGCCGGCGCCCCGGCCCGGATCGCCGATCCCGCCGCCGTGCGGGGCCATTTCGAGGACACCTGGGTGGCCTGGAACGTCGTACGAGCCGTGCTCTCGACCGTCGCGCTGGCCTGCCTCACCCGCGCGCTGTATCTGCTCCGGCGCCCTCAGACGTCGGCGTACTTGGAGTCCGCGACCGGGTCGAGTGCGAGCCGGTAGCCACGCTTGACCACCGTCTGGATCAGCCGGGGCGTTCCAAGTGCCGTACGCAGCCTGGCCATCGCGGTCTCGACGGCGTGCTCGTCCCGTCCGGCGCCGGGCAGCGCGCGCAGCAGTTCGGCCCGCGCCACCACCCAGCCGGGCCGGCGGGCGAGGGACCGCAGCAGCGACATCCCCGCGGGCGGTACGGGCCGCAGCGCCCCGTCGACGAGCACCGCGTGTCCGCGAATCTCCATCCGGTGCCCGGCGACGGGCAACACCCGGGCCCTTCCCGGCAGTTCCTGACAGAGCACCTGCACGAGCGGCGCGAGCCGGAACCGCTCGGGCTGCACGGTCTCGACGCCCTCGGCCTGCAACGGCAGCGCGGTGACCGGGCCGACGCAGACGGGCAGCACGTCGTGGCGCAGGGCGGCGACGACATCCGCGCGCAGCCCGCGGTCCTCGGCTCGGGAGAGCAGCGAAGCGGCCGCGGGCGCGCTGGTGAAGGTGACCGCGTCCAGGCCACGGGTGAGGACGGCGTCGAGCAGCCGGTCGACCGGCCCGATGTCCTGCGGCGGCATCCACCGGTACACCGGCACGGGCACGACCTCGCCGCCGGCCGCGCGCAACGACTCGACGAACCCGGGCAGCGGTTCACCGTGCAGCAGTACGGCGACACGGCGACCCTCGACTCCCTGGTCGAGCAGCCGTCCCAGCACCTCGGACATCGACTCGGAGACCGGCGACCACGCCTCGGTCAGCCCCTGGGCCCGGATCGCGCCCTTGACCTTGGGCCCCCGGGCCAGCAACTCGGCCTCCCCCAGCCGCGCGAGCAACTCCTCACCGAGCCCCCACCCTTGGGCGGCCTCGACCCACCCCCGAAAGCCCACGGCGGTACTGGCCACGACGACATCAGGTCCCCGCTCGACCAACTCTTGGGTCACCGTGCGCAGTTCACTGTCATCGCCGAGGGGCACGATCCGCAGGGCGGGCCCGTGCACCACGGCGGCCCCCCGCCTCCGCAGCAACGTCCCGAGCTCCCCGGCCCGACGCGCGGCGGTCACCCCCACGGTGAACCCGGAGAGCGGCCCGGGCACAACCCCGGCCCCTCGATCCAACCCCTGCTGTTCGTCGTACATAAACCGGCGCTCGCCTCGCACTCGTCAAATCGTGTCCGGGGCCGAGTGCGTCAGCCACCGGGTGGGGGTTGTCATCCGTCCACGAATGACCGGGAGCCTGTCAACGCCCCATGACAGCCAGGGTTCCCCGCGATGTCGGGGTTGTTACGGCAGACATCGGAGTGGGGCCGAGGAGATCCGGGATGACCGGGAGGACGAGCGGGAGCGGGAGGCGAGGCGGGGGAAAGGTATACGGCTCGCCCGGGGGCGGCGGAGGCGGGCGCGGACGGGAGATGGGGGCTGGCGGAGCGGAGGGTGGAAGGACGGCGTTGGTCGGGCCTGAGCTACGGCTGGGCGGGCGGCTGGGGCTGAGAGGGGCTGGTGTAGGGGTTGGGGCTGGAGGGGTGGGTGTGCTGGGGCGGCACGGTGCCGGCCGGGTTGTACGGGCCCCTGGCCGGGGTGGGGGCCTGAGTGGGGGTGGTGGGCTGCGGGGCGTACGGGGTGGCCTGGGCGGGGTGGCCCGGCTGGGCGGGAGGCTGGGCGTAGGGGCCCTGCGGGGTGTGCGGAGCGGGCTGGGCGTAGGGGCCCTGCGGGATGTGCGGGGCAGGCTGGGCGTAGGGGCCCTGCGGGATGTGCGGAGCGGGTGGGCTGAGGGGGGTCTGGGGGGAGTAAGCGCCGTAGGGGCCGTACGGGCCGGGGGCCTGCCCTCCGTATCCGGCGCCGGACTGCCCTCCGTGCCCTCCGTAACCGGCGTATCCGCCGTGTCCGGCCGTCGGCGGCAGGTACCGCACGCGCCCGCCCTCCTCCGTCACGGGAGCGAATCCGGCCGCTTGCAGCCGGGCCGCGAACTTGGCGTTGCGCTTGCGTGTGACGACGATTCCGATGCCGAGGACGACCATGAGGACGGCCCAGAGGATTCCGGCGACGGTCCAGGCGACGGAGTCACCGCCGGTCCGTACGCCCAGGACGACACAGGCGACGGTGAGACCGACGAACCCGTAACGCATCCGCTTCTCGGCGTTCTTGCCGGTGAGGTCGAAGTTGATCCGGGCCTTGAGGAGTTCGAGGGCGTCGGGCACGACAGGCGGGAGGGAAACGCCGTCGCCGGCCTTCGGATACTGGGCCCAGTTCTGCGCGGCGCGAGCCTGGGCCTGCGGGGCGGGGTCGGGAACGATGAGCATGGTGAGCGCGTTGTTGCGCCCGCTGCCCTGCCGCACGTCCGCGTACTCGTACCCGAACTGCTGCGCCAGGAAGGCGATTCGGGCGAGCTTCTTCACGGAGGCCATGGGGCTGGTGAGCTGCACGGCCTCCCCCGTGGCCATCAACCGGAACATCTGCCGAACCTGCCGCTTACCCATTCCGCCCCCAACTCCCGAACTTCAACCACGTTCACACCAGCAACGGGGGCCAGCTTTTCATGGGGGTGGGGGTGCGTAGAAGCGCGGAGGGGGCGGTTTACTGGGGCTTGACCGGGGGGCGTGGGCGCTCACTCTCGCGCAGCGTCGGCCCCTTCAGGGGGATCGGGGGCGAGCGGGTCGTCGAAGCTGACCAGCCCCGCGATCTCGCGGAGAACCGCTCGATAGTGCTCACGATGAACCACCGAGACGGTGCTGAGAGTGAGGATGGCGAGGCTCCTGCCATCCGGGTGGGGAAGATGCGCGTGGATCTGCAACAGGGGACTCCGTGGCAGGCCCGATTCTGCCCGTGGTGTGCGCACGATCTCGCTGAAAGCGGCTGGCCCACAGGGAAGTTCTGTGTAGCCGACCTCTGAATGGCCGTGAGCCGTGGCCACGACTCGGGCAACTGTCACCCTACGGGGGGCCCAGGCCGTATGCACCCAGGTGACGGTCAGGAAGGAGAGGAGCGGACCGCTACTCTCCCCACTCGTATCGTCTCGGTGCAGCCCCAGCGAGCAATGAGTTGTCCCTTCCGATGTGAGGTTCCGGAGCATCTGTTCGACTGGGCCGAGCTGAGCAATGAGCCGGTTTCGCGCGACCTCATCTGGAGCGGACTCCAGCAAAGGGGCCAGCGCCGCAGGGAGACGGCCCTCGTGGACTTCACCCGCTGCCTCCAAAAGGGCATCGAGAGGCACCTGCGTGAAGCCGGCCGGAACAGCGAACCAGATACCCGGACCTGGATCGAAAACGCTCGGATGGAGCGTGAAGGACGATGTGGTCATAGCCTTCAGAGCTTCTGTGCTTGCGGAATCGAGGCCGACAGCTGGGCACCGGCACAACGTGCTCGCTCTACGTCCTCCACTTTGACGGTCCACGCAGGAGTAACAGATGACCGGCCGAATGCCGTGTGCTGATACAACACATGCAAACGCGCAGGAAGGCACCCGTCCTTGGAGGGCGCGGCGACAACTCCGACGAATCGAGGATCACCGGAGAACCAAACCGGCTCGATCTCCGCCTTCAAGGCAGCCTTGGTTCGGGGACCGCCAATCCGCTTCATCCACCAATGCGACCGTTGATGCTTGATGAAAACCAGCGGAACCTTCTCATCAAGGTTATCCGGATTCCGGAACTCAAACCACATGCCATCGTCGCTGGCTTGCGGATGCTTCCCCAGACCCCTGGGGATATCCGTGAGGATTGACCAGGGATACTCTTTGAAAATTCGACGCATACGAAAAGCCCACGGAAAATAGGAGAGCTGCACGAAGACTCGATAGAACCCGTACAGGAAGTACGGCATGAAGATCCACGCAAACCATCCCGGGGACCTCACAGAAATCCCGAGCAATGCCACCCATGCACCGGCCCAACAAAAGAGCCCCACTACATTCATGACCATATGCCTGCGCCACGCACGACGTGTAGGGAGGTACCCCCAGGCGGTCGACGGATCGGTGGGATTCATGTCAGCTGCTTTCATTGGGAGGTGCCTGGCACGATGACCCGGGCCGGTTCACTGGAAGGCACGTCGCAGGAGATCAATCGTCTCGCCCCCGTCGACAGGACCCAAAAACGTCCCGTCAAGCGTGGTACCGATCTTCGCTGCAGTGTCGTTATCGAGAGTGTCGGTCAAGTTGGCTGCAAGACCGTAGGTAGCTGTGGCGAACCCCGCCCACGGTGCGGCCTTCTCGCCGATCTCGACAGCCCTGGCCAATTGCGGGGCCTTCACCATCACCTTGTCCAACAGAGGGTTCTTGAGATCAGCGAACTCTTGCGCGCCGGCCATGGTCTTTTCTCCGAATAGGCTCAGCTTCTGCCCAAGACTGAGCGCTTCCTCCGCGCCCCGGGCACCGCGTAGCGCGCCCGCCGCACCCTTTCCTACCGCTCCGATACCGGGGAGCATGCCTAGGCCGTCGGCAGCCAACCCGATCGCGTTGCTGAAGAAATCCGCATCGAACTCTCCGTACCTGAGACCGTCCCACAAGGACGCACGCACGGCAGGATCTGAAAGCCGCAGGCTGACGGCACCCGCGCTCAACACAGACGCTGCCAGCAACAGGACTGCGGCTGCCATTCCACCTGTGACGACGAACAAGGCGATGAGCCCCAGGCCCGCCGCTGTCCAGCTGAGGATGTCCGGCAGGTTGTCGGTGATCCAGTCCAGGGCCTCGTCGAAGAAGCCCGGCTCGTGGGGCGCGAGTTTCTTCGTGGCGTCACGGATCTTGCCGGCCCGGAGGCGGGCCTTGTCCTCGTGCTCCTCCGCGAGCTTCCGTGCCTTGCCCCGAATCTGCTCCAGCTCGTCCTTGGCATCGTCAACCGCACTGTTCGCATGCGTCAGCGCCTTCTGGGCCGAGTCCCCCCGGCTGCCCTTCTTGTGCAGATCGGCGTCGCCACCCGCCTTGCTCGCGCGACCCTGCGCCGAATCCACCGCAGCCTGCGCCTCTTTGGCGTCCTCCTCCAGCCGCTTGGCCCGCCGCTGGAAGTCATCGAGCTCTGACTCCCAGCGGTCAAGTTGCCTGGCTGCTTTGCGGACGGAGTGCGCCGCATTCTTCAGGTTCAACGGCAATGGCCCGCCATCGAGCTGCTCCCGGAAGGCAACAGCCGCGTCACCCTTCCAGTAGCTGCCCTCCATCAGCTTCGTCACCAGGCCATGCGTCTCTTCGAGCACCTTGGCGCAGTTGCCGAGCTTCTTGTGCAGGGCACGCACGGTGTCAGTGCTACCCGGAACCGGATTGAACCCAAGGTGGGGGTAGTTCGGGTTTGGGATGGTGGGGTCGTACGGCGAGGACTTCAAGCCCTGCGGAAGGTCGCCGTTGCGCCGAGCGGCGGAGTCCGGGGACGGGTCGGTCTCGATTCCGGGGGCGTAGGTCACTTCGTACCCTTCCCCCGCGTGCCCTTGGGCTTCCTCAGCGCTTCCTCCAGCGCCTTGTCGACCTCGCGGTAGCTGTCCTTGCTCTGACCCACGATCTTCGCCAGGTCCTCGGTCTGCTGACCGATCTCCTCGGCGCCGTATTTCCAGTCCTCCTGAAAGTCCTCGCACGCCGAGTCCAAGTCATCCGTACCAAGGCCCGCGACCGTCCCGTCGCTCAAGGCTTTGCGCAGCCCCTTCAACGAATCGGCGGATTTGTTGAGCATCTTCATGAAGTGCTCAAGCTCGTCCCCGTCAACGGCAAGGCGCTCTGCCACGCGTCCCACTCCTCGATCGCACACCAAAACCAGAAGGGTATCTTCCGGTCGGCGGGCAGCCTCCCGTCCGCGGTGCCCTGGTCAGCGCGCGTCAGGCTCCCCGCCCGCGCTCAGCGGTTGACGGACTGGATCTCCTGCACGACCACGTTCTGTTCAGCACCGAACGTGCCGTCGGGCAGATCCTGCGCAGCGGCAACACCCGTCCCTGTCCAGTGGACCTTCCACGTGATCGTCGCCCGTAGCTTGAACGATCCGCCCCCCGACGAACGCAGATATTTCACCCCACAGGGTGGCGTCTCCTTCGCCTTGCCCTTCGCATACGCCTCACCGATGTGGTCGCCCGCTATCTCGCAGACCCCCGACGCCGGATACGTCGTCGCGTCCGGCGTCCCCGCATCGATCTTCAGCGAGACCGGCTCGGCGGTTGTCGTCGCCGACACGTTGAGCAGGGGTACCGACGCCGTCACCGAGACAGGCTTGAACTTCGCCGTGTCCAGCCACGCCCACGTCGGCAGATTCACCTTCGTCGTTCCCGCAGGAGCCAGATCGACCTTGGTCGATGGCACGCGTATCTCCGCGTACGCGAGTTGGGCCAGGATCTCCGGCGTGATCGCCTCAGGGGCGTCCGCCGGCGGAGCAGCACCCTTGTCCACCCAGAAAATGGACTTGGTGCACTTGAGCGCACCCGGGTCGCCCTCGCGGCCCTTCGTGACGTACGAGTCCCACCAGTAGCCCTTGTCGGCCTTGTCCTTGTTGAAGTCCTTGGCCTCGCCGCCGTTCACATACTTGTCGCGCTGCTCGGCATCCCACTGAGGACCAGTCGACTCGGCGTTCCAGATCGGCTCCAGGTACTTCTGCAGCTGGTCCGGTGTGTACTTCGGGGCGTAGTAGCACGCGGGAGGAGTCCAGGTCCCAGAAGAAGACGTCACGGCGCCAGAAGAGCTACCCGAGCCGTTGTTGGACCGGTCGAAGACCACGACGCCAGCCGTGGAAGAGAGGTTTCCGTTGCCGTCGGAGTCACCGTGCGCATCGGTCTGGCCGACGTTGCCGTTGCCGCCCCGGCCTCCTGCGTAGGCAGCCGTCGGAGTCAACGCGACCAAAGCCAGCAATGCTACGGCAATGGTCGTCCTGGACGGTCGCTTCACGGCTGGCATGTCTTGGCCCCCCGGTCCGAGATGATGTCGGTCGTCTGCCAAACGCCCCGCGCGTTCTTCACGAGCCTGGTGTTGTAAAGCACGTAGCTGTCAGCCGTCGTAGGCGTTTTGGCGACCTTCTTGGTCTTGCGGTTCTTCAGAAACGAATTGCTCTCGTCCGAGCAGTACACGACCGTCGCGGTATTGCTTCCCGAAAGAGCCACCTTACGGTCGAAATATCGGGTCTTCCCGATCCAGGTGTCGTCCTTGTCCAGGTACCCCTGGACATAGCTGATGGCCGCGTTGAGCGCCTTGCCGGAGTTGTAGAAGCCCAGGGCCTTCGTGTCCACGCTGCCCTTGAAGATCGCGTCATCCATGGAATTGACGCTGAGCGCATTGTCCGCGAGAACCGCGTCCTTCGTGGCGTTGCCCGTCTTCTGCTCTTCGAAGACGTTGGCAACTCCGGAAGGAAACGTGATCTCCGGCCGCCCCGCCGCCTCCGACGCGCTCGCGCTGGGCGAAGCCGACGTCTTCTCGCCGGTGTCCGCTCCCGCGATCTTGTCGTTGCCCTTGGATTCGTCGGCGCCGCCGCCGCAGGCGGTCAGGAGCAGCGCGGCTGTCGCGCCGACGGCGGCTGTTGCAAGCAGGCGGGGACGGCGGTTCACGGCGGGCTCCTGTGCGGCGTGGGGTGCGGAAGGGCAGCAACACGCTATCGGGGGCCTGCGGGGCGACACCAGAGCGAAGGGCATCAACTGGGCAACAGTGGGCGGGCAAATACCGTCAAACGGTGATCAACCTGTCCCGTAAAACCTTCGAATGAGTGACGGAACGGCGTGGGATGCGTCACCACGTTGGCCACCGCAAAGCCTCTGCGGTGGCCAACTCGACTGCATACAGGGTCAATCGAGGGTGGGGTGCGGGCGGGGCTGACCGTCGGTCCTCATCCCTTCGCCCGACGCCCCTGCCCCCTCCCCCCGCTCCCGTTCGGCCACAGCCGCGGCGCCCTCTTCGCCGCGATGTCCTCGATCCAGCCGAAGGCGACGATGGCCAGGCCGATCAGGGGCCAGACCAGGACGAACATCCAGAGCGTGTACGTCTCGTCGAGTGCGGCGGCGGCGCGTTCGCTGTCCATGAAGGGGAGGGCGTACATCTGATCGATGATCGGGACCGTCGCCATGATGAGCATGTTGTGCCAGAGGTAGATCGTGACCGCGCGGTTGTTGGACAGCGTCACCAGCTTGTCCCACCTGGCCAGGCGGCCCGGCAGTTCCTTCCAGGACGGGCTGTACTGGAGCAGGATCACCACGAACCCGAAGGACCACAGCGCGTCGGCCAACGGGATGTCGTTCATGTCCCAGCCCTCGGGGCCCAGATGGCCCGATGCCCACCACAGCGCGAAGGCCATCACCAGGGCCGAGCCGGAGATCGCGACGTAGCGCGGAACCTCGGCCAGCTTGCCCTCGTGGTGGGCGATGCCGAGGATCCAGCAGCCGCCGTAGACGGCGAAGTCGGTGACGGCGTTGCCCGTTTCGCCGGGGATGGTGACCAGGCCCGTGCCGACGACCGCCGTCAGCGCGAGCGGCGCCAGCAGGGTCGCCCACGGAACGCGGCGGAAAGCCCACAGTAGGACCGGTGACGCCACGACGAACCACAGGTAGGCCCGCAGGTACCACAGCGGGCCCGCGCCCTGTTCCGCCCAAGTGGCCTCCAGCAGGCCGGACTCGGAGCCGATGTGCGAGGGATAGGGCGGGGCTCCCACCGGGACGATGTAGTTGAGCACGTCGATGACGCCCCACGCGCCGCCGCCGGTGTCAGGGTCGTGCGCGGGGTTCCAGCCGCCCGCGAACATCAACGCCAGCGCCACCGCGCTGAAGGCCCACAGCGGGGGCAGCAGCCGTCGGACGCGTCCCCGGATCACGCTCCATGCCGGCCGGCTCAGCGACCGTGCCATCAGCGAGCCCGCCAGCGCGAACATCACGCCCATGGAGGGGAACAGGACCGACAGCCACGCCCACCCGAAGAGGTGGTAGACGACCACGCGGACCAGGGCGATGGAGCGGAGCAGGTCCAGATAGCGGTCGCGGCCCGGGCGGCGGGGGGCGGCCTGGGGTTGTTCCGTGGCCGGTTGATCGGCGGAGGGCTGCCCCTTACGCCGGTGCGTCGCGCCGCGGCCCGGCTGCGGCACCCTTTCATCGTGTGGCCCGGGCCGCGGATCAGGTCCCGGCCCGGGGGCTGCCCCGGGTCGCGGCCCGGGATGCGTTCCCGCTCCCTCCGGCTGCCGCGGAACCCCCACCCTCGGCGATCCCAGCGGCGGCGTGGACCCCACCGGGTACTCGTGCGTGGTCATCCGACCGGCCTCCGTTCGTTCCCGTCCTGCGGCTCCCGCTGGCGCGGGGCCGATCCCGGTGCCCCCACCACGCCCGTGCGGCGCAGTTTCTGCCAGCGCAGCCGGCCGCCGGTGAGGGCGGTGACCCAGGACTGGAGCAGGACGACGTACATCAACTGCCGGTACAGGACCTGCTGGAGGGGGAGCGAGATCAGGTGGGTCATGCGTTCCTTGTCCAGGCGGAAGGCGTATGCCGCGCACACCGCCTGGATGGTGAGGACTCCGAGCCAGGCGAGGACCGTCTTCTGCGTCGGGCCGAAGACGACGCCGTACAGCAGGAAGATGTCGATCAAGGGTGCCAGCAGTGGGGCCAGCACCATGAAGAGGGACACCAGGGGCAGCCCGACCCGGCCGAAGCGGCCCGAAGGGCCCCGTTCGATGAGGGCCCGGCGGTGCTTCCAGATGGCCTGCATGGTGCCGTAGCACCAGCGGTAGCGCTGGGACCACAGTTGCTGGACGGACTCCGGGGCCTCGGTCCAGGCGCGCGCGTTCTCCGCGTAGACGACCCGCCAGCCGTCGCGGTGCAGGGCCATCGTGATGTCGGTGTCCTCGGCGAGCGTGTCGTCGCTCATTCCGCCGACGCGTTCAAGTGCCGTACGGCGGAAGGCTCCTACGGCGCCGGGGATGGTCGGCATGCAGCGCAGCAGGTCGTACATGCGGCGGTCGAGGTTGAAGCCCATCACGTACTCGATGTGCTGCCAGGCGCCGATGAGGGAATCGCGGTTGCCGACCTTGGCGTTGCCGGCGACCGCGCCGACGCGCGGGTCGGCGAAGGGCTGGACGAGTTCGCGGACGGTCGGCGGTTCGAAGACGGTGTCGCCGTCCATCATCACGATGATGTCGTGACTGGCGTTCGCCAGGCCCCTGTTGAGGGCCGCGGGCTTGCCCGCGTTGAGCTGGCGCACGACGCGTACGTTGGGCAGGTCCAGGTCCTCGACGATGCGGGCGGTGCCGTCGCTCGATCCGTCGTCGATGACGAGGATCTCGATGGGGTGTTCGCTCGCCATCAGGGAGTGGACGGTGTTCTCGATGCACTTGGCCTCGTTGTAGGCGGGCACCAGCACCGACACCGGTTCGGTGATCGGGGTGCGGCCCCAACGGAAGCCCGCTCGGCGGACCTTGCGCGCGTGCGTGGCGGAGAGCAGCAGCATCAGGCCGAACCGGGTGAACACGAGCACCCCGATGACGGCGATGCCGACCACCAGGACGTCGGTGGTCCTCTCCGCGGCCTGGACGAGGAAGATCCAGGCCCGGCCCTTCCACAGGTCGAGGCCGGTGACCGGGGTGTGCGCGCTCGGCGCGTCGAGTGCCTCGGTGAGGTTCTCGAAGTCGTAGCCGCTCTGCTGGAGTTCGGGGATGAAGCTGTCCAGGGCCTGCACGGTCTGGTGGCGGTCGCCGCCGGAGTCGTGCATCAGGACGATGGCGCCCTTGCCGCCCTTGGGCGTGGCCCGGCGGACGATCTCGGCGACGCCGGGCTTCTGCCAGTCCTCACTGTCGGTGTTGTTGACGACGGTGATGTAGCCGCGGGTGCCGATGTACTTCGTCACGGGCCAGGACCGGTCGTCCATGGCGTTGGCGAAGGAGGAGTACGGCGGCCGGAACAGGGAGGTTCGGATGCCGGCGGCGCCCTCCAGGGCGAGCTGGCTCTGCGACAGCTCCCAGTCGATGCGACTCTTCGACTGGTACGACAGGTCGGGGTGGTTGAAGGTGTGCAGGCCCACCTCGTGGCCCTCCCGCACCATGCGTTCGACGAGGTCCGGGTAGCGCGAGGCCATGGTGCCGGTGACGAAGAAGACCGCGTGGGCGTGGTGCGCCTTGAGGACGTCGAGGACCTTGGGCGTCCAGGTCGGGTCGGGGCCGTCGTCGAAGGTGAGGACGAGACGGTGGTCGGGGATGCCGAGGCTGGTCGTGCGGCCGCCGCGGGTGTCGATGACGGGGCCGCCGTCGAGGATCTTCTCCGGCACCTTGTCCGTGGCGGCCTCGGGCTGGATGCGGTGGTCGGCGAGGATCTCGCTGTGCACGTAGCCGCGCAGCATCAGCATCGCCATCATCGCGAGCAGGATGAACATCGGCAGCAGGAAGCGCATCGGCAGTCGCCGGCGCCGGGCGTCGCGGTGACGTTTCGGGGTGGTGCGTGTGCCATGACCCGGCGCCTTGGGCGCCGGACCGTGACGGCTGGTACGGGAAGCCATCAGAGAAGGTTCTCCGGGAACGAGTGACGAGTGAGGTGGACGGGGAACGCGGTACGCCCGGCCGCCCGGACCGGACGCGATCCGGCGAGGCGGCCGGTCCCGAGGGACCGCGTGCGGCTCGGCGCGCCGTCGACGGGGACGTCCACAGCCGTGGCCGCGGCCCTGGCCGTACCGGTCGAGGTGCCACCGCGTGCGACCCGGTACGGCGGGTGCCGGGGTACGACCATGTGCGGCCCCGAAGGACGAGTGCCGGTGAACCGTCTGAGGTTCGGTGAACGAACAGGTGCCGTTGAGCCGCCTGCGGCTCGATGCCGACCGCCGGTGCACGGCAACGCGCCGGGGGGGGGCGAGGGCCGGTCGACCGCGTGCGGCCCGGTGGGCGAAGGCCCGCGAACCGCAGCCGCCCGGCAGGGCTGATACCGGTCGACCGCGTGCCACCGGGGCGGACACCCGCGCCTGCCCCCTGGACCGTTCCCCACCGCGGGTGCCGGTGGACGGTGTGCGGAACGGCACGGCGGGTCCCGGGTGACTACACGCCGCTCGGAGCGGCGGACGCCGACGAGCTCGTGTCGCTCGGGGCGGATGCCGAAGGGGTGAAGCCCGCCGGCTGGGCGCCGGTTCCTCCGCCCGCGTCACCGCCGCCGGTGGCCGGCGGCTCCGTGGCCGGGGGTGTCGTGGGCGGGGTGGTCGTCGGGGTCGGTTCGGCGGGCGGGTCGACGACCGGGTTCGACGGCTTGGGGTCCGGGTCCTTCGAGGTGACGCCGGGCTTCGGCTTCTTCGTCGTCGACGCGCTGGGCTTCGGCTCGCCCGACGCTCCCGGGGCCTTGGACTTGTCGGAGGCCTTGGCCTTCGGGGTCTTTCCGGGCGAGGGCGTCGTGCCGTCCACGGCCGTCGCCACCGTGCCGGGCGCGGCCGCGTCCTGCGGGGCGGACGGATCGACCGCCCGGGAGGGCAGCGGCGAGGTGTCGACCTTGCCCGCGGGCTGGTCCTTCTTCTGGCCCGGCACCGGCAGCCAGGGCGCGTTCGAGTTCCCGGACAGGAGGGTGGCGACGATGACGACGGCGTAGACCGCGCAGGCCGCGGCGACGAAGATGCCGAGCCGTCGGTAGCGGCGGCTGCGGCGGCCGGACTCGTCGACGAAGACCGGGCCGTCCGACTCCTGGCCCGCCGCGCCGCCGTCGGTCTGCTTGACCAGCCGGTCGTCCAGCCGCCGCCCCGTTCCGTCGAGTTGGACGGTGACCTCGTGCGGGTCGTGGTTGTGTCCGGGGACGTCGGGCTGCTCCCAGGACGGCGGCAGCGGACGCGCGCCCGCCGACGCGGATTCGGGGTTCGCCTCGGGTGTCGTCACGGGTCCGGTGAGCACCTCGGTCGGCGGCTCCGATCCGGCGGCGTCGGCGGCCGGCGGATCGGCGAAGAAGGGCCGGCCCTTGGCGCGCCGGCCGCGGGACGACGCTCCGCCGTCCCCCGAACCGCCGAAGCCGAAGCGCGAACGGCCCGACCGTCCCGTCCGGGAACGCCCGGCCGGCGGTCCCACCTCGGTGTCGGCACCTGCGGACAGCGGTTCGCTGTCGGGCGAACGGCCGGACAGGAGACCGGTGTCTCCCGCGGCACCCGAGAGAAGGCCGCCGTCGGACGCGCGGCCATGGAGCGGCGGCGCGTCCCGCTCCGGGGTTCGTTCGGAACGTCCGCCGAAGCCGCTGACGGCGCTGTCGGCGCGTTCCCCACGCTCAGGACTGATGCCAACTCCCCTGCTCGGCCACGATGCCGTTCTGCCGCCGGCCTCCGGCCAGACGACCGGATCCGCGGCTCCTGGGCCCGGGGACGGTTCGGCTGTCCGCCCGTCCCGCTGATCGACGGATCGTCGATTCGGTTGAGCGTCTTCTCGCCAGTTCTCCACGCGCACGTGCTTCCCCCCACGGGACTGTTCACGGGGTGCGCGACGACTCCGGGCCTACATCACTTCGTCGTCCCGACCGGGCCCCCACCCGGTCAAAGCGCCCCCAAATATCACACTGCGCCCGGAGGAAAAAATGTAGCGCCGTGAGGGACTCGTGGGGTTACGTCTCATGCATGGGTCATCAGGATGAGTGATTCCCCGGCGGGAACCCACCCTTCCAGGTGACTCATAAGCCATGCTTCCTCGCCCGCAAGTTCGGAGGCAGCACGCCTGAGAGCGTCGATCCCGGGGTGCGCGAGTCCCTTGCGCCACACCAGAGACACGGGTGACAGGGGGACGGGGTCGACCAGCGGTCTGAGCACGGTTCCGGCCAGGGCGGGGAAGTCCACCACGGCGAGGACGGGGGTACGCGTCTTCGCCATCACCCGCTGGAACTCCTCGGGCCCGACGGCCACCGGCGCGGGTGACGCGAGGTCGATCCCCCGCCCCTCGAACAGGTGACGCGCCAGGTCGGTCCACTCGCGCGTCCGGGGGTTGCCCGCCCCCGCGTACACGGTCTCGCCGGCGAGCGCCGCCAGGGGCACCGCGTCCAGTTCCGCGAGCCGGTGGTCCTCCGGCAGGACCACGGCCATGGGCTCGTACCGTACGAACTGCTGCTCCAGCCGGGCCCGCACGGCCGGGTCGAGTCCGGCGAACCGGCCGAACGAGGCGTCCAGGCGTCCGGCGAGCAGTTCCGTGGCGGCGCCGGTGAGCCCGCTCTCGTAGCGGGCCATCAGTTCACTGCCGGGGGCGAGTTCGCGGGCCCGTTCCAGGATGCGGCCGGCGATCAGGCCGGGGGTGTTGACGTCGACGAGGAGCGGGCGCTCGGCGCCGCCGGGCCGCGCGAAGGCGGCGAGCAGGGCGTCGTGCGCCTCGAGGACGCGGCGCGCGTACGGCAGCAGCCGCTCGGCGTCGACCGTCGGCGCGACCTGCCGGGTCGTCCGGACGAACAGCTCGGTCCCCAGCTCCCGCTCCAGTCGGCGGATGTCCCGGCTCAGTGCCTGCTGGGCGACGTACATCCGGGCGGCGGCCCGGGTGAAGTGCAGTTCCTCGGCGACGGCGACGAAAGCACGCAGCAGACGAGGGTCCAGGTGGCCGGGAAAAGGTCCGTGAAGGGGTCCGGGCAGGGGTCCGAACGGGCTTCGACCAGGCATCAGGCGAACCTACAACCCAGGTGCGTCAATGGCCACGGAACAGGTGTTGGACCGCTCGCGCGATGCCGGGCGAGGGTTGCCGCATGTCACCCCTCACTCCCTACCGCCGTCTGTTCGCACGCCCGGGCACCCGTGCCTTCACCCTCGGCAACCTCGTCGCGCGGCTGCCCATGGGCATGTTCAGCGTGAGCGCCGTGGTCATGATCGCGAGTGCGCGGGGCTCGTACGCGCTCGCGGGTGCCGTCACCGCGACCGGTCTGGCGGCGACGGCGGTCGTCGCCCCGTGGACCGCGCGCCTGGTGGACCGGCACGGGCAGGCCCGGGTGGCGGTGCCCGCGACGGCCGTCGCGCTGCTCGGCGGGGTCGGGCTCGTGCTGTGCGTGCGGTTCGGCGCCCCGGACTGGACGCTGTTCGCCGCGTACGCCGGTACCGCCACCACCCCCAACACCGGTGGCATGTCCCGGGCACGCTGGGCCCACCTCCTCAAGGACGACCCGGCGGCGCTGCACACGGCCAACTCCTTCGAACAGGCCGCGGACGAGCTGTGCTTCATGCTCGGCCCGGTGCTCGCGGCCCTCCTGTCCGGGACGCTGTTCCCGGAGGCGGGCATGCTGGTGGGATCCGTGCTGCTGATGACGGGTGTCCTGCTGTTCGCGGCCCAGAGGTCGACGGAGCCGCCGCTCGGGCACCGGAGCGTGTCCCGGTCGCCCGTGCGCGCGCCCGGGATGCCTCCGCTGCTGCTCGCCTTCCTCGCGACGGGCGCGGTGTTCGGCGCGATGGAGGTGGTGACGATCGCGTTCGCGGACGCGCGGGGGCACCGGTCCGCGGCGGGTGCGGTGCTCGCGCTGCAGGCGGCGGGGTCGTGCGTGGCGGGACTGCTGTACGGCGCCGTGCGACAGGGCGGGGCCGATCCGCAGTCGCTCGCCGAACGGCGCTTCCCGCGGTGTGTCGCCGCCATGGCCGTGCTGCTGACGCTGCCGCTGCTCGCCGCCGTGCTGACGGGTTCGCTGCCGCTGCTCGCGGGTGCCTTGCTGGTGGCGGGCATGGCGACCGCTCCGACGATGGTGACCGGAATGACGCTGGTCCAGCGGCGCACGCCCGAGGGGCGGTTGAACGAGGGCATGACCCTGGCGGTGACCGGTCTGCTGGGCGGCATAGCCACCGGATCGGCGGCCGGCGGCTGGATGGTGGAGCACGTGTCCCCCGAGGCGGGGTACGGGGTGCCGGTCCTGGCGGCGACGGTCGCGTTCGCGGTCGCCGCGCTGGGTGCGCGGCCGGGTGCCGTACGGCGGAGCCGGGGCGCGGGCCCGGGCCTCGCCCTGCCGGAGCGGGGACCGCGGCTGGAGCACCGGGGCCCGGGCGCCGGAGACCGTGCCGCGGGCGCCCCGTCGTCCGACCCGTCGAACCCCTGCGCCAATTCCGACGCAGCCCATTGACGGGCCCTCCCCGCCCCCCTACCTTCCCTCGTCGAAGCGCTTCGACGTCACGCATCGAAACGGTTCGACAATCGCCGCGTGACGCTCCCGATACCCATCCAACTCCCCTGGAGGCAGTGGATGTTGACGAAACGAAGGCGTGCAGCCTTGGCCGCCGTGGCCCTGACGGGCGCCCTGCTGGCCACGTCCTGCGGCAGCTCGGACAGCGGCTCGTCGGACAGCCGGACGCTGCGGCTGTGGCACTACGAAGGGCCGGACAGTGCGATGGGGGTGGCCTGGAAGGAGGCCATCAAGGAGTTCGAGGCGCAACACCCGGGCGTGAAGGTGAAGTTCGAGGAGAAGGGCTTCGAGCAGATCCAGAAGACGGCGCCGATGGTCCTCAACTCGAACGACGCGCCGGACCTGATGGAGTACAACAAGGGCAACGCGACCGCGGGCCTGCTGTCGAAGCAGGGACTCCTCACCGACCTCACCCCCGAGGTGACCCGGCGCGGCTGGGACAAGAAGATCACCGGCGGGGTGCGGACCATCAGCCGGTACGACGCCAACGGCGTGATGGGCTCGGGCAAGTGGTACGGCGTGCCCGACTATGCCGAGTACACGATGGTCTTCTACAACAAGGACCTCTTCAAGAAGTACGGGATCGCGCAGCCCACCTCGCTCGACGAACTCACCTCGGCGATGGACACCTTCGTCAAGAAGGGCATCACTCCGCTCGCCAACGCCGGCGCCGAGTACGTGGCCCAGCAGTACCTGTACCAACTGGCCCTGAGCCGGGCCGACCGTTCCTGGGTCGACAGCTACGAGCTGTACAAGGGCCGCACCGACTTCCACGACGCGGCCTGGACCTACGCGGCCGGGACCTTCGCCGACTGGGTGAAGAAGGGGTACATCGGAAAGAAGTCCACCGGCCTCAAGGCCGAGGACGCGGGAGTCTCCTTCATCCAGGGCAAGAGCCCGATCCTGTTCAGCGGAAGCTGGTGGTACGGCCGCTTCAAGGCGGAGAACAAGTTCGACTGGGGCACGTTCCTGTGGCCCGGGAGCAATCTCACCCTCGGCTCCGGCGGCAACCTGTGGGTCGTCCCCAAGGGCGCCAAGAACAAGGAACTCGCCTACGACTTCATCGACATCACCCTGTCGAAGAAGATCCAGAACCTGCTGGGCAACCAGGGCGGTGTCCCGGTGGCCGCCGACCCGGCAGCCGTGACCGATCCGCGGGCCAAGACGCTGATCGCCGACTTCAACTCCCTCTCCGGCAAGGACGGTCTCGCCTTCTATCCGGACTGGCCCGTCGCCGGCTTCTACGACGTCCTCGTCTCGGAGACGCAGAAGCTGATCACCGGGAGCGAGAAGCCGGACGACTACCTGTCGGCGTTGCAGAAGGCGTACGACAAGGGCGTACCGAAGACATGACCGCCACCGTCGAACGGAGTGTGCGGGTGGCGCGCGGGCGGCGCGGTGGAGCGTCGCGCCCGCGCCGCCCGGGCTCCTCCTACGCCCTCTTCCTGGTCCCGGGGTTCGCCGGGTTCCTCGTGGTGGTCGTCGCGCCGTTCCTGATGAACACAGGGGTGAGCTTCACCGACTGGCAGGGGGTGGGCACCCCGCACTTCACCGGGCTCGCCAACTACCGGGAGCTGCTGGGCGACGCGGAGTTCTGGGCGTCGTTCCGGCACAGCCTGTTCATGGTCGTCGCGATGGCCGTCGTGCCGACCGCGCTCGGACTCGTGCTGGCCGCCGCCCTGTTCGACTTCGTCGGCAAGCACTTCGGGCCGCGGACCGCCTCCGTGCTGCGCGCCTGTTTCTATCTGCCGCAGGTTCTGCCGATCGCCGTCGCCGGCATCGTGTGGAGCTGGATCCTCGCGCCCGAGGACGGCTCGCTCAACGACCTGTTGAAGGCGGTCGGCCTCGGGTCCTGGCAGCAGGACTGGCTGGGCGATCCGGACATCGCGCTGTACAGCGTCATGGGCGTGATGGTGTGGGTGCAGATCGGCTTCCCGCTCGTCGTCTTCATGGCGGGCCTGCAGCGCGTGGACCCGCAGTTGTACGAGGCCGCCGAGTTGGACGGCGCGGGCTGGTGGCGGCGGTTCTGGCACATCACGCTGCCGCAGATCCGTCCGGAGATCTCCGTCGTGCTGCTGTGGTGCACGATCGCGGCGCTCAAGGTGTTCGGGGCGGTGTACGTGCTGACCAAGGGCGGCCCGGGCGGCGCCACCGACGTGCCGTCGTACTTCTCGTTCACGACCTTCTTCGAGAAGACCCAGGTCGGCTACGGCGCCGCGATCTCCACCGTCCTGACCGTGGTCATCCTCGCCCTCGCGCTGGTCGCGCTGGGGTTCCAGTCGCGCGCCGAGAACGCCGAGGAAGGGGGCGGCGGATGACCGCGCTGCGCAGGTACCCGGTACTGCTGGCGCTCGTCGTCGGTGCCCTGTTCATGGTCCTGCCCTTCGTCGTCGTCGCGCTCAACGCGGTCAAGTCGCCGGCGGAGTACGCCGAACACGGCCCGCTCAGCCTCCCGCACGGCCTCTACCTCGACGGTCTGAAGGACTTCTGGGAACGCGTCGACTTCGGGCGCAAGCTCCTCAACTCGGTGCTGATCTCCGGCTCGGTGGCGGCCGGGGCGGCCGTGCTGTCCGTCCTGAACGCGTACGCGATCGGCATCGGCCGGATCAGGGGCCGCACCTGGGTGCTCGCGTTCTTCGTCCTCGCGAACACGCTGCCGCAGGAGGCGCTGGTCTACCCGGTCTACTACCTGAGCAAGCAGGCCGGCCTCTACGACACCCGGCTCAGCGTGATCATCGTCTTCACGGTGATCCAGGCGGCGTTCGGCACGTATCTGCTCTCCTCGGTCCTCGGACGGTTCCCGCGCGAGATCATCGAGGCCGCCCGGATCGACGGGGCGAACCGGTGGCAGGTGCTGTGGCGGATCGTGGTCCCGGTCAGCCGGCCGACGATCGGTGTGCTCCTCGTCTTCTTCTTCATCTGGACGTGGAACGAGTTCCTGCTGCCGCTGGTCATGCTGATCTCGAACGACAACCAGACGGTGTCGGTGGCTCTCGGTGTCCTCCAGGGGCAGCGTCTGATGGACGCCACGATGACGAACGCGGCCGCCCTGCTGGGCGTCCTGCCCGCCATCGTCTTCTTCCTGCTCTTCCAGCGGACCCTGACCCGCGGTATCGCCGTCGGCGCAGTCAAGTAAGGGGTACGACAGTGAAGTTCACGGACGGCTACTGGCTGCTGCGCGACGGTGTCACCGCCGCCCACCCGGTCGAGGTCCTCGACGTGACCGCGGGACCGGGCGGCCTGGAGATCCACGCGCCCACGCAGCCCATCCGGCACCGCGGCGACCTGCTGAAGGGACCGGTCGTGACGATCAGCGCGCACGCGCCGATGCCCGACGTCATCGGCGTCACGTTCACCCACTTCCAGGGGGAGCGGTCCCGGGGACCGCATTTCGAGCTGCGGACCGGTGAGTTCGAGCCCCTGGTGGAGTACGACGACACGCACGCGACGCTCACCGCGGGCGCGCTGTCCGTCCGGGTGGACCGCACCACGCCCTGGCACATCGACTTCCGCGCGAACGGCCGCACGCTCACCAGCAGCGGCCCCAAGGGCATGGGCATCATGCGGGACGCGGACGGCGCCCACTATCTGCGCGAGCAGCTGAACCTCGGTGTCGGCACCCAGGTCTTCGGCCTCGGCGAGCGGTTCGGCCCGCTCGCCAAGAACGGCCAGGTCGTGGACATGTGGAACGCGGACGGCGGCACGGCCACCGAACAGGCCTACAAGAACGTGCCGTTCTATCTGACGGACGCGGGCTACGGCGTCTTCGTGGACCACCCGGGCCGGGTCTCCTTCGAGGTCGGTTCCGAGGCGGTCTCCCGGGTCCAGTTCAGCGCCGAGACCCAGCAGTTGACGTACTACGTCATCCACGGCCCGACCCCGAAGGACATCCTGCGCCGGTACACGGAGCTGACCGGCCGGCCGGCGCTCCCGCCGCCCTGGTCGTTCGGGCTGTGGCTGTCGACGTCGTTCACCACCTCCTACGACGAGGCCACCGTCACCTCCTTCATCGACGGCATGCGGGAGCGTGAACTGCCGCTGTCCGTCTTCCACTTCGACTGCTTCTGGATGCGCGAGTTCAACTGGTGCGACTTCCGGTGGGACCCGCGGGTGTTCCCCGACCCGGAGGCGATGCTGGCGCGGCTGAAGGACAAGGGGCTGCGGATCAGCGTGTGGATCAACCCCTACATCGCGCAGCGCTCACCGCTGTTCGCGGAGGGCCGCGAACTCGGGCACCTGCTCCGCAGGCCCGACGGGAGCGTCTGGCAGTGGGACCTGTGGCAGCCGGGCATGGCACTGGTCGACTTCACCAGCGCGAACGCCCGCCAGTGGTACGCCTCGAAGCTGGAGGCGCTGCTCGCCCAGGGCGTCGACTGCTTCAAGACCGACTTCGGCGAACGCGTCCCGGTCGACGTGGCCTACGCCGACGGCGCCGACCCGGAGCGGATGCACAACTACTACACGTACCTCTACAACCGGACCGTGTTCGACGTGCTCCGCAAACACCGGGGGGAACACGAGGCCGTCGTCTTCGCGCGGTCGGCGACCGCGGGGAGCCAGCAGTTCCCGGTGCACTGGGGCGGCGACTGCGAGGCGACGTACGCGTCGATGGCCGAGTCGCTGCGGGGCGGGCTCAGTCTCGGCATGTCGGGGTTCGGGTTCTGGAGCCACGACATCGGCGGCTTCGAGGGAACGCCGTCGCCCGCCCTGTTCAAGCGGTGGATCGCGTTCGGGCTGCTGTCCTCGCACAGCCGCCTGCACGGTTCGTCGTCGTACCGGGTGCCGTGGCTCTTCGACGAGGAGGCCGTGGACGTGCTGCGGCTGTTCACCCGGCTCAAGCTCCGCCTCATGCCGTATCTGTACGAGGCCGCCCGCACCGCCCACACTGAGGGGGTGCCGATGATGCGGGCGATGGTGCTGGAGTTCCCGGACGATCCGGGGTGCGCGCATCTGGAGCGGCAGTACATGCTCGGCTCCGACCTGCTGGTCGCGCCCGTCTTCAGCGACGAGGGCGACGTCTCGTACTACGTGCCCGAGGGGGTCTGGACACCCTTCCTCGGCGGGCCCACCGTGACCGGGCCGCGCTGGGTGCGCGAGCGGCACGACTTCCTGAGCGTTCCGCTGCTCGTGCGGCCTGGCGCGGTGATCCCGGTGGGGTCGGTGGAGGACCGGCCCGACTACGACCACGCCGACGGGGTCACCCTGCGCGCGTACGGGCTGGAGCGGGGCGCGCGGGTGACCGTGCCGGTCGGCTCGGTGACCTTCACCGTCGTCCGCGAGGGGAACACCCTGCGCGCGTCCTGTTCGGATCCGGCGGCGGCCTGGGGGCTGGCCGTGGACGGACGCGAGGTGCGGGCCGCCGCCGGCACGGGTTTCCTGTCCCTGGAGGTGGAGTCCGTCTGATGGTCAAGATCACCGATGTGGCGCGGCACGCCGGGGTCTCCCCCAGCACCGTCTCCTACGCGCTCAGCGGCAAGCGGCCGATCTCCGAGGAGACCCGGCGCCGCGTCGAGGAGAGCATCAGCAGGCTCGGCTACCGGCCGCACGCCGGTGCCCGGGCCCTCGCCAGCAGCCGGTCGAACGTGCTGGCCCTGGTGGTGCCGCTGCGGGCGGGCATCCATGTGCCGGTCGTGATGCAGTTCGCGGTGTCGGTGGTGACGGAGGCCCGGCGGCACGACCACGACGTACTGCTGCTCACGCAGGAGGAGGGCGAGGACGGACTGCGCCGGGTCGCGGACACGGCGCTGGTGGACGCGCTGATCGTGATGGACGTCCAACTGCACGATCCCCGGCTGGCGTTGCTGCGGGCTCTGGACCGGCCGTCGGTGCTCATCGGCTTCCCCGCCGCGGCGGAGGGCCTCACCTGCATCGACCTGGACTTCAGGGCCGCCGGCGAGCTGTGCGTGGAACGACTGGCCGAACTGGGGCACCGGGTCGTCGCCCTGGTCGGCTCGCCGCCGGAGGTGTACGTGCGGGGAACGGCGTTCGCGCAGCGGGTGGTGGAGGGCTTCACGGCCGCCGCCGACCGGGCCGGGCTGGTGTCGTCCGTCCACCCCTGCGAGGCCTCCCCCGCCGCGGCACGCCGGATGGCCGAGCAACTCCTGCGGGAACAGCCGGGCTTGACGGGCGTGGTCGTCCACAACGAGCCCGTACTGGAGCCCCTGGTCGACGCCTTCGAACACCTCGGCCTGCGCGTCCCGGCCGACCTGTCGGTCACCGCGATCTGTCCGGACGAGCTCGCCGAGGGCCTCCACGTCCCGGTGACGTCCATCGCCATCCCGTCGGCCGAGGTCGGCTCGCGCGCGGTGGAACTGCTGATGCGGAAACTGGCGGGCACCCCGGTCGCGGACGCGACCCTGCTGACGCCTCGGCTGGTGGAGCGGGGGAGTACGGCGGTACGGGCCACGGCGTGAGAAAGGGCCCGCACTCGGTGAGTGCGGGCCCGCTTTCTCGGTCAGGGCGTCTCCACCATGAACTCGACGTTGTCCAGCACGAACTCGCCGTAGTGGAGAGCCGCCCCGATGCTCTCCATCCTCTTGTACTGGTCAGCGGACAAAGCCGCGTCGGGGACGTTCACGATGGCCCGGAGCAGCACCCGGAACGCCAGGTCCGGAGTGCAGTCACGAGCGCAGTCGACGAGTGCCTCGCGCACCTCGACGGTCAGGAAGGCCACACCCTCGATCTCGGCGATGACGACGTCCCGCTGGGACAGGCCGTCCTCCGTGTCGGCCCCGACGAGCGGGTGAACGTCCGCTCTGGCGGACAGCCAGGCGTCACATACGTCGATGACCGTCCGCGTCCACTCTGATCCCGCGACCCCCACAAAGCCGGGCAGGTACTGAGTCCCTGCGGTCCACAGCACCTCGAGCGTGTCCGAGGGAAGGCCGGCGAGGAGCTTCTCCGCGTCGCGACGGACCGCCAGGGCGTACGCGTCGGCTCCGTCCGGGAGATGGTTCGTGACGATCTCGGCAGCCGAGTCGCCCTCGTAGATCCAGTCCTGATGGAAGAATCCCATCACCCACGAGACCCCGAAATCGAACTCGGTGAAGCGCGACATCTCTGGCTCCTTCCTCACTTCGGATAGCAGGTCTGCACGTAGTAGCCCAACTTGTGCTTGTTCGGCGATCGCACGAGTTTGATGTAGTACGCGTTGCCCGTGGCCGTGGGCGCCCTCCCACCGGCGTGGTACTCCGTACCGAGAGAGTTCCTCGCCCCGAAGGTGCCCGTCCATTCCAGCTCGTTCGTGTTCGGATTCGCGAGCCACTTGCGGATCTTGTTCGCCTTGCCCGCGATCGCGTAGTCGACGACCTGCTGGGCCGTCTGCTCGTCGATGAACACGCTGTTCGGCGTGTCCCTCCCGTACTTGAGCGTCTTGCTGGCCGCCAGTGCCTCTGCCGCCTCCTGGTTCGGGTGCACATGTTCGGCGAGGGTGTGCGCCAGGCCGGCGTACAGCCGCTCGTCGTTCACGAGGTTGTTGCAGTTGTGGACGAGGACCGGAGACGTACCCGCCACCGCGTAGAACGTGTGCAGACCGGACACGGTCAGGTCGTACACGGTCTGCGGCCTCGCGTCCTTCCGGTCGCGCACCGCGGCCACCGTCCGGGCGCCTCCACCGACACTGCGCAGCCTGTCACCAGCACGCAGGCCGGAGGCAAGGATCCAGCCGCGTCCCGTGACGTAGAACTTGTGTCCCGGTGTGCTCGCCAGCCGACCGCCGTCCGTGAGAGAAACGGTCAGCAGCACGTCGGCGACGTGGGAGAAGGTGCGGGTGACCGGCTCCCCCAGCGACCGGCCCGTGGTGAGGTCGGTGGCCAGGAGCAGGTCGCCGAACCGAACGTCCCGGATCGCCTTGTGGCTGCCGTCTGCCAGTATCACCTCGGTCCCGCCGGGGAAGCTGTTGACGTTGCACGCCGTGAGGGCGTCTTCGTAGATCTTCACGCTCCGCTCGATCTGGGCGAGCGTGCGCGGGTCCACACCGTCCAGGGCCTTCAGCGCCTTGAGCGCGTCCGAGACCCCGATCCCGGTCTTCATCGCGGCGTCGATCCCGCGGAGGAGCTCGGCGGCCTTCTCGAAGGCCTTGCCCGGGATGAAGTTGGACGCGAACCAGGCGCAGCCGGCTCCGTCGCCGTGGTAGCAGCGGACGGCGTCGCCCAGCACGACCTCGTACAGGACCGCGCCCAGCGTGTCGCCGAACAGTGCCTGCCAGCCGAGCCGGGTGATGTCACCGGCGGTGAAGTGGTGGGTCCACTCCTTCTTCTGGTTCTTGAGGACGACCGTCTTGAGGAAAGCCGTGTCCTCCGCCGGGCAACCGGACTTGGTGGCGGGAACCTCCGGGTTCTCGCAGAAGTAGTAGCTGACCGTGACGTCGAGACGCAGTTCGTACGTCACCGTGCAGCCCTGCAACGTGTAGTCGCACGCATTGAGCTGCTTGCCCGGTGCCGCCTCCGTCATCTTGTCGATGACCCAGAAGACACCGCCGACGCCGGTTCCGGCACCCGTCTGGACCTGCTTGTTCGCTTCCTCTCGTTCCGCCTGGTCCGCGGCCTCCTGGGCCGAGTCGGCGTATTTCTGGGCGTCCTTGGCCGCTTCCTCGGCCGCGGTGGCCTCGGCGTCGGCGCGGGTGGCCGCCGCGCGGGCGTCCTTGGCCGCCTGCTCGGCCTCGGAGGCGGCGGTGCGAGCGGCGTCGGCGTCCAGGGCCGCCTGGTCGGCGGAGGAACGGGCGTCGGTGGCGTAGCCCTCGGCGCTCCCGGCGGCCTTGTCGGCCGCGGCGGCGTCCTTGGTGGCCTGACCGTCGTATTCGATGGTGCGGGCCAGGGACGACTGGGCGTCCGACGCGTACTTCGCGGCGTCGGCCGCGTAACCCAGTGCCTCCTTCGCCGACTTACGGGCGTCCGCGGCGTGTCCTGCCGCCTCGGCGGCGATGGTGTACGCGGCCTTCGCGTCACCGGTCGCCGCGTTCGCGAGACTGGCGGCCTGCTCGGCGTTCTTCTGCGCGTTGACGGCGTGCGCGTCGGCGACCGCCTGCTGCTGCTCGGCGATGCTCTTCGACGACTGGCCCGTCAGCACGACGAGACCGGCGGCGAAGTCGGTGTTCACATAGGGCGAGCCGAGCTGGATCGCGTCGTTGGCGGGGGCGGCCACCTGTTGCGCCGAGGCGCCGGCGTCGTCCGCGGCCTGCGCGGTCGTGTACGCGTGACCGGCCGCGTCCACCGCGCCCTTGACGGCCTTGACGGCCTCGCCCTTCGACGCGTCGGCCTGCTTCTTGGCGTCGGCGGCGTCCTTCTCGGCGTCGTCGGCCAGCTTCACGGCGGTCCGCGCCGCGCTCGCCGCGTCCTGGGACGCCTTGATCGCGTCCGCTGCCGCACTGGTCGCGGTGCGCACGGCGGCGTCCGCCTTCAGCTTGGCCGCCTGGGCGTCGTCGGAGTCCGAACGGGCCCGCTTGGCCGCGGCCTCGGCTCGCGTCGCCGCGGCGTCGGCGTCGGCCGCCGCCTTGGTCGCCGCGTTCGCCTCGGAACGGGCCGAACCCGCTGCCGTCTCGGCGTCGTCGGCTGCCTTGTCGGCGTCGTCGGCCGCCGCCCGTGACTCGACCGCGTCGTCCGCGGAGTCGTGGGCCTCGGCGTAGGCGTCCTTGGCGTCGGCCTTGGCGCGGGCGGCGTTGGCCTTGCTCTCGGCGTCCCAGGCGTCGTCGCGCTTGTCCTTCGCCCCGTCCCGTGCGCTCTCGGCGTCCTGACGCTTGGTGCGGGCGGTGGACTCGGCCGTCTCCGCCCGGCCCTTGGCGTCGGTCGCGGTCTTCGCGTAGCCCTCGGCGTTGGACCTGTGCTGGGCGGCCTCGACCTGCTTGAGGGCGGCGGTCTCCTTCTCCGCCTTGGCCGTGGCCTCTTCGGCCTCCGCCGCGAGGCGCTTGGCGTGCGCGGTGGCGGCGGCCGACTTCGCGTCCGCCTCGGCCTTCTGCGTCTCGACCAGCTTGGCCTTCGCGGTGTCGCGGGCGGTCTTCGCGGTCTGTGCCTGTACGGCCGCGGCGTCGGCGGCGGCCTTCGACTGGGCGTTGGCCTCCTGTGCGGCGGCGGTGCGGAAGGCGGCCTTCGACTGGGCGGCCTGCGTCAGCGCACGGGCGGCGATGGTCGCGCTGTCGCCGGCCGCGGCCCGGGTGGCCGCGTACGCGGTGTCACCGGCCGTGGACAGAGCGGTGAGGGCGGCCGCCGATGCCTTCGTCACCTGGGCCTTCTGCTGTCCCACCAGCAGACCGCGTCCGCGCGGGGCACCGGCCGTGTCGGCGATCGCGTAGGCGGCCTTCGTGGCGGTGTCCGTGTCGGTGGCGGCCTTCTGCGCCGTGGTCGCCTGTCCCTTGAGCAGATCGAGCTGCTTCTTGGCCGCGGCCTGCGCGTCGGTGATCTGCTTCTTCACCTTGTCGAACTGGGCCTTGGTCGGGTAGTCCAGATCGTCGGTGCCGTTGTGACCGGACGGCGCGATGTCGAACTTCTGCGGGTCGGTGCCCTTGCAGTCCCACATACGCGCGTCACGGCTGTTGTCGTAGGTCGCGAGGTCGAGGCAGTTGCCCGTGCCCGGGTTGTACAGGCGGGATGTGGCGTGGGTGTTGTACTGCCACTTCTGGCCGGCGCCGTTGTTGCACGTCAGGATCTGGACCACGGTGCCGTTCGCGGTTCCGTTGCCCTTGACGTCCAGGCACTTGCCGGAGTTGACGTTGACGAACGCGTTGCCGCGGATCTCCCACTTCTGGCCCGCGGAGCCGTTGCACGTGTAGATCTGCGCCGGTGTTCCGTTGTCCTTCTTGCCGCCTCCGACCTCGAGGCACTTGTCGGCGGCGCCGTGCGCGTGCACGACCATCGGGCTGGTGCCGATCCAGCCGGGACCGCCCGCGGACCAGTAGTCCTGCCAGCGGGTCAGGTGATCGGCCATCCACGACTGGCCCAGCATCTCGCCCAGCGACTTCGAGCCGGCCGCGAGGGCCTTGGTGGCGTCACGGTTGGCGCCGAGGATCTGGTTGCGCTGGGTGCTCTGGGCGGAGATCTCCTGCTGCCACTCCGCGGACGCGGCGGCGACCTCCCGGCCGAGGACCTTGCTCGGGTCGGCGGGGGTGCGCCAGGCGCAGGAGGCGAACCGCGACTTCAGGTCCTCGACGGCGATGCGGTACTCGACGCTGTCCGGCTCGGGCGCGGTGCGCGGGAAGCCGCCGGAGGACAGGAACACCCGGGCGTTGTCGGCACCGGTCGGCTCCATGGACCAGTTCACCAGGTCGTCCCACGCCTGGTGCTCGGCAGACGCCTGCTGCCACTGCTGAGGGGGCATGCCCGGGTCCGGGCTGTTGCCGTAGAGCGGAGTGCCCAGGTCCTTGACGGCCTTGAGCGTGGCGTCGTCCGCCTTCGGGGTCGGATCCTCGTAGAAGTCGCCCTCGGACTTCCAGAACTGTTCCCAGATCCACTGGGACAGGCCGGTCTGGCCGAAGAAGTTGTCGCGGCTGTCGCCGGGCAGGCCGGGCGGGTCCTCGAAGTCGGCGACCGACGTGAAGCCCCCGGGCGTGGGCAGGCCCGAGATCTTCCAGTCCCGGATGTGCTCGTAGAGGGCGGTGCCTTCGGCGTCGGCCGCGGTCCTGTCCTTCTCGAACGTCGTCGACAGAGGGGTGTCGTTCCAGTATTCGCGGTTGGCCGCCGTGTGCAGCTTCTCCGGGGTCTGGTTGAGCCCGTCCTGTGCCGTCGCGTACATCGAGGGCCCGCCCCTGCGCAACGCCTCACTCAGCAGGCACTGGTCCTGGCGGAGCTGCTCGGCGCCCTTGGCGTCGAAGCCGTCGTAGCTGTCGGCCACCGGGCTGGAGCCGCCGTCGCGATGCGTCGGCAGATCCGGCACGGAGGCGACCCCGACGAGGACGGCGAGTGCCACGACGGGCGGAACAAGCCGGTTGAATGGCCCGGATTTTCGCCGAGAGGGCGCGCGGAACCATGGTCTGGAACGCAAGAGAACATCCGTTCTTCGTGAAGAGTGCAGGCCGGGGCCCGGCCGAAGAGGTGAAGTGCCGTGGAGGCGGTCAGGACTCCGTACGGCGTGGATGCGCAGGTGCGTGTGCGTACAGACGCGTCAGCAGTCGCGGCATGGCGATGTACCCCTCCCCGTAGCGACGGTGTCCCCCCGGTCGCTGATTGGCTTGCGCGGAAGCGGAGTTGGTCGTCTCCACCCGGCGCGCGGCCACCTCGGTCACGGCCCGGAGGCGCGGGACGGAGCCACGCGGACCAGGGCCTTCTGCCGAGAGTGCGATCGAACTGTACTCAATCTGTGCACTCTCTGTGAAGTGAGAGGCTGGAGTTGTTCGATGCATCAGCAAATCTTGACCGCCATCGAGCAACTGCCGTTGTGCGGAACGAGCCTGACGGCACATCGGCTCGGCCTTGAGCACCCTGGGGGCCCTCTGCGGCGAGCGGCAGTGAAGGCCCCGGGGGGCGCGGGGGCCGAAGGAGGGAGAGACCGCGCCGCGCCGTTCCCGGACATGACTCAGGCCCCGCAGCTCGTAAGCCGCGGGGCCTGTGCCCACATGGGATGAGTGGAGATGGCGGGAATCGAACCCGCGTCCAACGGTGCAAAATCAGGGCTTCTCCGTGCGCAGTTCGCTGTGATTTTCTCAGCCCCGGCGATCACGCGAACAAGTCGCCGACGGGCTCAGTCACTGTTTGATTTCCCAGCGAACCCCGTGACCGGGCTCGATGGTTTAGTCCCCTAGATTATGCCAGGATCCGGGTCGGGAACACTCCCGGGCTGACACCCATTAAGGGTCCTTCACTCACTGCTTATTAGGCAGCGAGGGCGAAGGACTGGGAATCGCTCTTGGAATTGGCGATTATTTTTTGCGACATATGGTTAACGAGATCATTGCCGCTTCCTCGACACGCTTCCCCTGCTTCAACAGCCGCTGTCGAAACCGATCATCCCCATGTTGATTTTTCAATGCGTCCGCGGTGGCCGCCTTAACCGACCATCCTGTGACGCCCGGCCCTCCGAAGAGGAACCCACACCCGCTGTGGGGTGCGTTGCCATCGTACGTGACCAACGCACGACGGTGCCAGCCTATTCCCGCCGGGCCGCTCTCACGCGCCGCGCTGCTTCCGTTTGGCCGCCGCGATCACACGGTCCGACTCACGGCGGTCCTGCTTCTCACGCAGGGTCTGCCGCTTGTCGTACTCCTTCTTGCCGCGGGCGAGCGCGATCTCCGCCTTCGCCCGGCCGTCCTTGAAGTACAGGGCGAGCGGAACGATCGTGTGACCCGTCTCCTGGGTCTTCGCCTCCAGCTTGTCGATCTCCTCGCGGTGCAGGAGGAGCTTGCGCTTGCGGCGCACGGTGTGGTTGGTCCAGGTGCCCTGGCTGTACTCCGGGATGTGGGCGTTGTGCAGCCACGCCTCGTTCCCGTCGATCTGGACGAAGCCGTCCGTCAGCGAGGCCCGCCCCTGCCGCAGCGACTTCACCTCGGTGCCGGTCAGGACGAGCCCGGCCTCGTAGGTGTCGACGATCGCGTAGTCGTGCCGCGCCTTCTTGTTCTGCGCGACGATCTTGCGCTTGCCGTCCTTGGCCTTGCCGGAGGCCTGGCCTCCCTGCTTGGGCTGGGACTCCTTCGGTACGTACATTCCCTTGCTCATAGTGCTGGCCATTTTCGCACTACAGGGGGGCTCGGGGGAAAGCCGATTACCGGGACGGGGTCCGGCGGGTCACGAAGGGTCGCCCAGACCGCTCAGAACGGTCTCGGCCCGCTTCAGGGACTCCTTGTCCGCCTCCAGGTCGGGCGTGATGCCCCGGCCGTCGAGGGAGCGGCCGGCCGGGGTGCGGTAGTGGCCGACGGTCAGCTCGGCGACGGAGCCGTCGGGCAGCCGGCTCGGCATCTGGACCGAGCCCTTCCCGAAGGTCCTGGAACCGACGACCACGGCGCGCCCGCGGTCCTGCAGTGCCCCGGTGAGCAGCTCGGCGGCGCTCATCGTGCCGCCGTCGACGAGGGTGACGAGGGGCCGGGCGGTGTCGCCGCCGGAGTCGGCGTGCAGGGCACGCTGGGCGCCGTTCACGTCGTACGTGGCGACGAGGCCCCCGTCGAGGAAGGCGGAGGCGGCGGTGACGGCCTCGGTGACCAGGCCGCCGGAGTTGCCGCGCAGGTCGAGGACGATCCCGCCGCCCCGGGGCGCCCGGTCGACGGCGGTGCGTACGGCGTGGCCCACGCCCTTGGTGAAGGCGGCGACCTTGATCACGGTGGCGTCGTCGGGGAGCCGGTCGACGGTCACGGAGTCCGTGGAGAGCCTGGCCCGGCGCAGGGTGCGGCTCCAGTTGTGCGAGCCGCGCTCCAGGCCGAGGGCGACCTCGGTGCCGGCGTCGGCGTCGTCCGCCTCGCCGCGCAGTAACGCGACGACCTCGGTGACGGGCCGGCCGTCCACGCGGGTGCCGTCGACGGAGCGCAGCAGGTCGCCCTCGTGGATGCCGGCCGCGGCGGCGGGCGAGCCGGACGCGACCCGGGTGACCTCGATCCGTCCGTCCCGCTCACGGCGGGCCCAGAGGCCGACGCCGGTGTACCGGCCGTCGAGCGCTTCCTCGAACTCCTCGTACTCGCCCTGGGAGTAGACCGCGCTCCAGCGGTCGCCGCTGCGGCTGACGGCGCGTTCCGCGGCCTCCATGGGGGACTTGCCGTCGGCCATCGCCTCGGCGGCGGCCCGGGTGACGGTCTCCTGGTGGCGTGCCGGTGTCGGGCGGGGCGCGTCGGCCGCGGCCTTCGGCGGGGTGTCGGAGAAGGATCCGGTCGCCGCACCGGCGACGAGGACGCTCGCGAACACCAACGTCAGGGCCGCCCCGCGGCACATGCGGCGGGGCTCGCAGAACGGGTCACGGCCTGACATGCCGGTGAGTCTAGGACAACGCGAAGGGCCGCACCGCCGGTTGACGGTACGGCCCTCTTGGCATGTGTCACACCTTCAGGTACTTGCGCAACGCGAAGAACGCGGCCAGCGCCGGCATCAGCAGGCTCGTCGCGAGGATGAGCGGCAGCTTGGTCAACACCGCGTCCCAGCCGATGAAGTTGATCAGGTTCAGCTTCTCGGACAGGGCGAGGCCGTGGTCGATGATGAAGTACCGGGCGATCAGCAGGAAGCCGCACGCGACACCGCCGCCGATGAGCCCGGCGACCGCGGCCTCCGCGATGAACGGCGCCTGGATGTAGAAGCCGGAGGCGCCGACGAGGCGCATGATGCCGGTCTCACGGCGCCGGCTGAACGCCGAGACGCGGACGGTGTTGACGATCAGCATCAGCGCGACGACGAGCATCATCGCCATCACCGCGCGCGCGGCCCAGTTCATGCCGTTGAGGAGCCCGAAGAGGTTGTCCAGGATGCCCTTCTGGTCCTGCACGGACTGCACGCCGTCCCGGCCGTCGAAGGCGGTGGCGATGACCTGGTACTTCTCCGGGTCCTGCAGCTTGATCCGGTACGACTCCTGCATCTGGTCCGGCGTGAGGCTGCTGGCCAGCGGGGAGTCGCCGAACTGCTCCTTGTAGTGCTTGTACGCCTGGTCCGAGGACTCGTACGCGACCTTCTGGACGACGGTCATCTTGTCCAGGTCGGCGAGGATCTGCTTCTTCTGGTCGGCGGTCACCGCGCCCTTGGCGCAGTTGGGGTCGGACTCGGCGTCGCTCTTGTTGCAGAGGAAGATCGAGACGTTGACCTTGTCGTACCAGTAGCCCTTCATGGTGTTCACCTGGTCGCTCATCAGGAGCGACCCGCCGAACAGGGCGAGCGAGAGGGCGACCGAGACGACGACCGCGAAGGTCATGGTCAGGTTGCGGCGGAGACCGACACCGATCTCCGACAGAACGAACTGCGCGCGCATGGCGTCTTCCTCAGACCTTTCCGTGGTCGATGATCAGTGCTGGTAGCCGTAGACGCCGCGTGCCTGGTCGCGGACGAGTCGGCCCTGCTCCAGCTCGATGACGCGCTTGCGCATCTGGTCCACGATGTTCTGGTCGTGGGTCGCCATCACCACGGTGGTGCCCGTCCGGTTGATCCGGTCGAGCAGCTTCATGATGCCGACGGAGGTCTGCGGGTCGAGGTTTCCGGTCGGCTCGTCCGCGATGAGGAGCTTGGGCCGGTTCACGAAGGCTCTCGCGATGGCCACGCGCTGCTGCTCACCACCGGAGAGCTCGCCGGGCATCCGGTCCTCCTTGCCGCCCAGGCCGACGAGGTCGAGCACCTGGGGCACGGACTTGCGGATCTCGCCGCGGGACTTGCCGATGACCTCCTGGGCGAAGGCCACGTTCTCGGCGACCGTCTTGTTGGGCAGGAGACGGAAGTCCTGGAACACGGTCCCCAGCTGGCGGCGCATCTGCGGCACCTTCCAGTTGGAGATGCGCGCGAGGTCCTTGCCCAGGACGTGCACCTGACCGTGGCTGCACCGCTCCTCGCGGAGGACCAGTCGCAGGAAGGTGGACTTTCCGGAGCCGGAGGAGCCCACGAGGAACACGAATTCTCCGCGCTCGACCTCCAGGGAGACATCCCTGAGGGCGGGGCGGGTCTGCTTGGGGTAGACCTTGGAGACGTTGTCGAATCGGATCACGGATGCACCACGGGTCGCCGGGGGTAGGTGAGCGTGACCATACGCGAACCGGGTGTGCGAGCGCAGTCGGCGTACGGGGTTGCGCGCGGCTTGCGCGTTTTGTCACGGATCTGAGGTCCGATTCTCCCCGGTTCTTTCCTGGATCCGAGCGGCTGGCGGGCTTCTCGGCGGGGCAGGATAAGGCGAGCCGCGCCGAAATCCGCGGAACCTGGCACAGTGGAAGGGGAACGGTTGCGTTCCCCGCAGCGTTAAGAGAGCGACGCGTACGCAGGAGTCGGTGCGGCGCGGAGACAGCGCAAGGAGGGCCGGCGCATGACGTACGACCGATTGGTGTGCGCTAACTGTGCGGGGCCTGTCAGCGAGGGCCGCTGCCGCGTGTGCCGCGCGAACCGTGAGCGGCTCCAGCAGGAGAGCCCCTTCGCGGGCATGAACCCCATGGCGCTGATCGCCCTGCTCGCGGTGCTGGTCGCCGCGCTGGCGCTGGTGGCCCACCAGACGGTGTGAGCCTCTCGCGGCCGATCCGGGCCCGAGGGCGATGACCTGCCCCTGACATGACGAAGGGCCCGGAGCGTGCCGCTCCGGGCCCTTCGTGGTGCGCGTGTGCGTCAGGCTGCGGTGGTGCCGCGGCCGCCCGCGAGACGCGGGAGCATCCGGAAGCCGATGCCGCCGGCGATCATCGTGGCGGCGCCGATCAGCAGGAACGTGGTCTGACCCGCACCGGTCTCGGCCAGCTCGCCGTCGTTCTTGCCCTGCGGCGCGGTGTCGGAGCCGGTGTCGGTGAGGGCGGAGGAGCCCTCGTCCTGGGCGGAGGAGCCGCCGTTGGGGTCGGCTTCGTTGCCGCCGGTGCCGCCGGTGTTGTCGTCCGAGGGCGCGGAGGTGCCGGAGGTCGGCTCCTCGGTGGGCTCGGTGGGCTCCTCCGTGGGCTCGGTCGGCTCCTCGGTGGGCTCGGTGGGCTCCTCCGTGGGCTGAGTCGGCTCCTCGGTGGGCACCGTGGGCTCATCAGTCGGCTCGGTGGGCTCGCCGGTCGGGATACCCGTGTCGGTCGGAGTGGGCGTCGGGTCGTCGGCCGTGGTCGCGCCGATGCCGACATTGAGGTCGAGCGCCGAAGCGGCACCCGCAGCGCTGAGCGAAGCACCGGCGGCAATCACCGCACCGGCGGCTATCCGCGCCACGCGGATCCGCGTCTTCTTGGTCATCTGCCTGCTACCCCCAGTAGCTGATCGTGAGTGGAGCAGCGCCCGGGGCCACGGCGTCACAGGTGGCTTCTCTCAGCCCCCCGGTTCACATGCGCCCCAGAGATACGCATGCCACGCGTCACCCTTCCCAGTTTTCACAGCAACGTCAAGGTCGTTGCGTACGCGATGTCCGGAACAACGTCTTTTGCCTGTCGTGAGGACATGTGACTGTGACGTAAAACCCAGACAACCCCCACAACAAAGGCAACTGCCGTCCAGTGGATGGCAGTTGCCTTGTCGACAAAGCGGCCGCGGCAGGAACGGGAAATCCCGTCCGGGCCGCGGCCGTTCGCGCGGGTTACTTCTCCTGCTGCTTGCGCCAGCGAATTCCGGCCTCCAGGAAGCCGTCGATCTCGCCACTGAACACGGCCTCGGGGTTGCCGACTTCGAACTCGGTGCGCAGGTCCTTGACCATCTGGTACGGGTGCAGGACGTACGAACGCATCTGGTTGCCCCAGGAGTTGCCGCCGTCGCCCTTGAGGGCGTCCATCTTGGCCTGCTCCTCCCGGCGACGCCGCTCCAGCAGCTTGGCCTGCAGGACGTTCATGGCCGAGGCCTTGTTCTGGATCTGCGACCGCTCGTTCTGGCAGGAGACGACGATGCCGGTGGCGAGGTGGGTCAGGCGCACCGCGGAGTCCGTGGTGTTGACGCCCTGGCCGCCAGGACCGGACGAGCGGTACACGTCGATGCGCAGCTCCGACTCGTCGATCTCGATGTGGTCGGTCTGCTCGACGACGGGCAGGATCTCGACACCGGCGAAGGAGGTCTGGCGGCGCCCCTGGTTGTCGAAGGGGGAGATGCGCACGAGACGGTGGGTGCCCTGCTCCACGGAGAGCGTCCCGTACGCGTACGGGACGTGGACGGCGAAGGTGGTGGACTTGATGCCCGCCTCCTCCGCGTACGACGTCTCGTAGAGCTCCGTCTTGTAGCCGTGGCGCTCGGCCCAGCGCAGGTACATGCGCTGGAGCTTCTCGGCGAAGTCGGAGGCGTCGACGCCGCCGGCCTCGGCGCGGATGGTGACGACGGCCTCGCGGGAGTCGTACTCGCCGGACAGGAGGGTGCGGACCTCCATCTCGTCCAGCGCCTTCTTGACGGCCGTGAGCTCGGTCTCGGCCTCGGCGCGGGTGTCCGGGTCGTTCTCCTCCTCGGCCATCTCGAAGAGCACACTCAGATCGTCGATGCGCCCGCGGAGCGCTTCGGCCTTCCTGACCTCCGCCTGGAGGTGACTCAGCTTGCTGGTGATCTTCTGCGCCTCGTCGGGGTCGTCCCACAGGGACGGCGCGGCCGCCTGCTCCTCGAGCACGGCGACATCTGCCCTCAGCTTGTCGAGGTCCAGGACGGCCTCGATCGACTCCATGGTCGAGGAGAGGGACTTGAGCTCTTCGGATACATCGACGACTGCCACGCCTCCAGCGTAACGGCTACGACAACCGTGCCCGCCCTCGTCCCCGGGGGCCCGCACCGCGGTGACCGCCGGGGATCTTCCTTCGCCCCCCGCGCCCCTGCCCGACCCGTCCCCGGGGGCTGCCCGTCCCCGGACCCCCCGCCTCGGCCCGAACGGCCTCGTCCACAAGCGCCGGACGGGCCGCACCCTTTCCGGCGCCGGACGCGGAAGCAGCCTGTCCGGGACGCCTCACTCCCGGTTCACGGGGACGACGGGGCCGAGTTCTTGGTGTCCTGGGGGTTCGCGCCCGGGTCGTCGCCGGAGGTGGCGAGCCAGGTGCCGACCCCCACCGCGGCGACGAGCGCGACCGCCGCCGCGCCCAGCGTGATCCGCCGCCGCCGCGCGGAGGCACGGTGGCGTGCGGACCCGGGCCGGGGCGCACCGGCGGCCCGGGGTGCCCGCGCGGTGCCGCGGGCCCCGCCGGCCAGCTCGTCGGGCGCCGGTACCCGCATCGAGGTGTGGGTGTCGCGGTTCGAGTCGGGCGCGGCCCCCGGTACGAGCGGCACGGCCCCGCGCCGCACCCGCTCGGCGGCGGGCTCGGACGGCTCCGCGCTCTCGTCGCTCTCCTGGCGCTCGTCGTGCGCCTCCTCGTCCTCCGAGTCCGGCGAGTCCACGTCCAGCGGCGGCATCCCGGACAGCAGCGGCAACTGCTCCCGGAGCCGGGCTCCCAGCTCGGAGGCGCGCAGCCGGGACGCGGGCGCCTTGGCGAGGCACTGCACGATGAGCTGCCACAGCTCGTCCGGGATGCCGGGGAGCGGGACGACGGTCTCCGTGACGTGGCGGCGCAGCACGGCGCCGGTGTGGCCGCCGCCGAAGGGCGTGAACCCGGCGAGCAGCTCGTACAGCACGGTGGCCAGGGCGTAGATGTCGACGGCGGCGCGCGGCGGCAGTCCCTCGATGATCTCGGGGGCCAGATAGTCCGGGGTGCCGATGATCTTCGTGGCCCGGGTGCGGCGCGGGGAGTCGATGAGCTTGGCCACACCGAAGTCGGTGAGGAGGGCGGGGTGGGAGCCGCCGGGGCCGAGAGGGCCCTGCATGTCGAGCAGGATGTTCTCCGGCTTCACGTCGCGGTGGACGACGCCGGCGGCGTGCGCGGCGGCCAGTCCGTCGGCGACGTCGGCGACGATCGCGACGGCAGCCGCGGGGGCGAGCCTGCGCTCGCGGTCGAGCCGGGTGCGCAGGTCGGTGCCGCGGACGAGGTCCATGACGAGGGCGAGGTCGGTGCCGTCGACGACCAGGTCACGGACCGCCACCACGTGGGGGTGGTCGAGACCGAGCAGTGCGGTGCGCTCCTGAACGAAGCGCCCCACGAGCTCCTGGTCGGACGCGAGGTCCTCGCGCAGCAGCTTGATGGCGACGGGACCCTCGGGTCCCTCGCCCAGCCACACCGTGCCGGCGCTCCCCCGCCCCAGGATCTGGTTCGCGGTGTACCGGCTGCCGATCTTGCGTGCCAAGACTGCTCCTACAGACGCGTGTTGTCGCTAAAAGTACGCGTCCGAGGAGCCAACCTTCACTCCCGAGGCGGAAATCACCCGTCAGATATCGACAAATCCACAGGGTCAGTTGCTCGGGGGGCTGTTTCCGCCGAGGTCGCCGACCCAGCCGCTGACCGTGTCGAACCAGTCGCTGAGCTGGGCCCAGTAGCCCTTCGTGCTGCCGATCCAGCCCTGGAGGGGGCTGAACTCCCACACCAGCCAGCCGGCCACGAACAGGATGACGATGGTGAACAGACAGCCCTTCAGGCAGCCGAGCCCCGGGATCTTCATGGGGTTGGCGCCGCGCTGACGGGGCTCGCGCGACGGGCGCGGAGCGGGCTGCTGCGGACGCTGCGGCTCGGCGTAGCGCTGCGGCTGGGGCTGCTGCTGGGGTGCCGGGGCGTAGCGCTGCGGCTGTTGCTGCTGCTGGCGCGGCGCGTACTGCTGCGGGTCCTGCTGCTGCGGGTAGCCGTAGCCCTGCTGCGGCTGCCGGCCGCGCTGCTGTCGCTGCTGCTGGGGTTGTTGCTGGGGCTGCTGCTGCGGCCGGGCCACCTGGCGCTGCGGACGGCGGCGCAGCGGGTCCTCGTTCGGGTCGAGGTACTGGACCTGCGTCGGTTCGTTGCGGTCGCGGGCCGCGCGCAGCTGGTTCTGCCAGGGGTGCGGGTCCTCGCCCTGACCGCCCGGCTGGTGCGGCGGTACGGGCGGGAGCACGGCGGTCGGGTCGGCCGCGCCGCGGGTCGGCAGGACGGAGGTGGGGTCGGCGTCGCCGGAGGTGTGCGGCAGCACACTGGTGGCGCCGTACGGGTCGTAGGAGCCCGCGTTGTGCGGGAGCACCTGCGTGGGGTCGGCCGCGCCGGGCATCTCGGGGACGGTCGCCGGGGACGGGTCGGGGGCGAGGAGGACGCCCACGCCGTCCGCGGCGGCGATCGCCGCGGGGGTCGCGTGCACGCCGACGCCCGCGGCGACGGCGCGCAGTGCGCGCGCGAGGTTCTCGGCGCTGGGCCGCTCGTCCGGGTTCTTGCGCAGGCAGCGCTCGATGACCGTCCACAGGGGGTCCGGGACGGTCGAGGGGCGGCGCGGTTCGGCGCTGAGGTGCTGGTGCAGCACTTCGAGGGCGGACCCACCGGAGAACGGCGGGCGGCCGGTGACCAGCTCGTACATCAGGATGCCGGCGCCGTAGATGTCGACGGCGGACGTCTGCGGGCGTCCTTCGGCGGACTCCGGCGCGACGTACGCGGGCGTGCCGACGAACTCGTGGGTGCGGGTCAGGCCCGGGGAGTCGGCGAGGCGGGCGATGCCGAAGTCGGTGAGCATCGGGTGCATGCCGCCGGCGTCCTGCTTGAGCAGGACGTTCGCGGGCTTCAGGTCGCGGTGCACGACGCCGTCGGCATGACTGGCGGCGAGCGCGTCGGCGACCTGGGCGGTCAGCAGCGAGGCGGCGACGGGCGAGAACGGCCCGTTCTCGCGCAGGTAGCGGTGCAGGTCGGGCCCGTCGATCAGGTCCATGACCAGCGCGAGCAGGTCACCCTCGACGACGAGGTCCCGTACGCGCACGATGTTCGGGTGGGTCAGGCGCAGCAGCACCGACCGCTCGCGCAGGAACCGCATCACGATGTCGGCGTCGCTGGCGAGCTCCTCCTTCAGGACCTTGATCGCCACGGTCTCGCCGGGCTGGCCCGCGACGGCCGCCTCGGCGCCCGCGGTCTCCCGCTGGCGGGCGCGCCAGACCGTGCCTGTGGCGCCGCGTCCCAGCGGCTCCTCAAGGAGGTACTTGCTCCCTACCGGCCGCACGTCATGCGCTCCCTGTTGCTTGCTTGCCTGGTCCGTCCACCGTGGTCACCGTGGTACAGGTTTCCGACCCACTGTAGTGCCGCCTTCCCGGGCACCGGGCTGTCGTCGTCGTGTGCTTGGCCATAGGTCCCCCGCGCACCTGTGGTCCGCATAAGCGCATACGTGCGGCGACCCGTGCATGTTCGATGGAAAGACGCTCGGTCCGGTCGCTTGGTTGCCGGAAGGCGGGCGTGACCGATCTCAAGCGGACACCCGCCGGGTACCGGTCAGGCACTTTTACGGGCAGAGCCGACCAATCAAGATCACTTACGGGTGGGGGGCGGGCGTGTTGTCGGTGGCAGGTGCGAGGATGCCTCCAGCTACTGGCCGACGTGCCCGTGTGCGGTGGGGGAATTCTGCGGTGGGGGACCGCAGCACAGCCTCGTCCTCGTCGCGGGCGCCTGCGCGGAAGGGACCCCTGACGGCGATGCAGATCCGGCTGACCGTCGTAGACCCGTTGGGCCCGCCCTCGGAGCCGCGGGGGCGAGCCGCGGCCTGCGATGTGCTGGTGACCGCGCCCGCCGGGACGGCGCTGGCCGCGGTCGCGTCGGGGCTGGCCTCGGCGGTCGGGGGCACCGGGCAGGGCGAGCGGGGCCGCGAGCCCGGGGGCGGCCAGATCGTGCTCTACGCGGGCGCGGAGCGACTCGACGCCCAGCGCTGCACCCTCGGTGAGCCACCGCTGACGGACGGCGCCGTGCTCTGTCTGGGCTCACCCGCCGAACCCGGTCCCGACCTGGACGACGTCTCGACCCAGCTCCACGTGGTCGCGGGGCCGGACGCGGGCGGGGTCCACCTGCTGCACGGCGGCCAGATCCACGTGGGCCGCTCCGGCCGGGCGGACGTGCCCCTGGACGACCCGGACGTCTCGCGCCTGCACTGCGCCGTCACGGTCACCCCGGACGGCCGCGTCTCGGTCGCCGACACCGGCTCGACGAACGGCACGACACTGGACGGCACCCGCGTGGGCGAGCGTCCCGTCCGCTTCACCGAGGGCGCCCTGCTGCGCGTCGGCGAGTCCGCCCTGCGCCTCGCCCCGCCCGGGGGCCCGGGCACGGTGGCGACCGCGCCGGACGGCGAAGGGCACGTCCGGGTGTCGGTGGGCGCGCCCCGCGACGCCCCGGACGGCGACCCGCACGGACCGGGCCCCGCGTCCGCCTCCTCACCGAGCGCCGCCCCGGACGACCGGCAGCCGCACGGAGCGGTCCCCCACGCGCGCGGGGAGAGCGCCTCCCTCTTTCAAGGGGGCTCCCTCCCTCCCGCGGACGAGACCCACCACGCCTACGGCACCTCCGAGTGGGGGGCCTCCGCCGAAGGGGTCCCCGGACCCCGGGAGTACGGGCGGTCGGCACCGCCTGTCGTGCCGGAGCAGGGCCGGGCACCCCGGATCGAGAGCGGCCCGCGCGGCGGTGCGCGACGCCCGGGTGGAAGCGACGGCCACGCGGGAACCGCCGGGGAATGGTCCGAAGAGCCGGAGGACACCTTCGGCCCCGGACCGGGCATCCCGGGGACCCGCAAAGGCACGCCGATGCGCGGCACGGACCTGCCCGCGGGGATGCGCAGGCGCGGCGGTCTCGGCGCCTGGGCCCGGCGGCTGACCGGAAGCCGCGGCGAAGCGGAGGGGACGACGCCCGAGACGTACGACGACGGAGCACTCGTGGTGCGGGACCTGCCGACCGCCGCGCACCGCTCGCCGGAGAGCTGGCCCGACCCGGCGGCACTGCTGCTCACCGCCCTCGGCCCGGGCCCCCGGCTCTGGGAGCGCGGCCCCGGTCACCCGGAGGCCCTGACCGTGCGGCTCGGCACGGCCGACCGGACGACGCCCGGCGGCTCGGGCGCGCTGCCCGCCGTGCCGGTGACCACGGGACTCCGCGAGGTCGGTTCCCTGGGCCTGGCCGGACCGCGGGCGCGGCTGGCGGGGCTGGCCCGGGCGGTCGTCGCCCAGCTCGCCGCGCTGCACTCCCCCGACGCGCTGGAGATCGTCCTCATCAGCGCCGACCGGGCCCGCCCGGTGCAGGAGCGCAGCGCCGAGTGGTCCTGGCTCGGCTGGCTCCCCCATCTGCGTCCCACCCACGGGCAGGACTGCCGTCTCCTCCTCGCGTACGACCGTGAACAGGCGGCGGCGCGCACCGACGAACTTCTGCGCCGCCTGGAGGACCACCTCGCGGAGACGGACGGCGGGCCGGCCCGGCGGGGCACCCGCCCCGGCGGCGAGGGCGTCTCCGTCCCGGCCGCCCGGCGCCCGGAGCGGCACGAGATCGGCGCACACGACGGACCCGGCACCGGCGACACGGCGCGTGGTGCGACGCACCGGCCGTCCTGGGCCCGCGCGGAGAGCGGCCCGCACACCGGGTCCGGACAGGACTCCGAGAGCGGCTTCGACGGTCCGTACACGGTGGTCGTCGTGGACGGCGACCCCGGCGGCGCTGACGTCCGGGAGGCCGTGCTGCGCCTCACGCACGAAGGCCCACGGGCCGGAATCCACGTGGTGTGTCTCGCCGAGACGGCGGCCGCGTCACCCGCGTCCCCGGTGACGGAGACGTACGAGGCGGCCTGCGCCGTCGCGCCGGCGTTCCGTGCGTGCGGGGCGGTCGCCCTGCTCAGCGGGGACGTGGCCACGGCACTGCGGCTGCTGCGCGTGACGCCGGGCGGCACCGGCGAGTCCGCCCCCGGCGGGACTCCGCGGACCGGGGCGGCGCCCGGCGACCGGTCCCGCGGTGCGGCGGAGCGCATCGGACCGTCGGCGTCGTCACCGCGTTCCGGTCCCGCGCACGCCGGGCCGTCGGCCGCCTCGTCACGGCACGACGGATCGACGCACCTGGGCATCCCGCACCCGGGAGCCGGACGCGGATCCGGGGCCGGCGCCCGCCCCTCCGGCACCTCCTCGCCCCATCCGGGCCGCACCTCCCCCGGCGCCGGAGGACAACCGGCGCGCGGTCCCGTCGGTCACGGCACCGTCGCCGCGGTGGACGCCGTGTCGCTCGCCTGGGCCGAGCGGTTCGCGCGGGCGCTCGCACCGCTGCGGACGGACGCCGCTCAGGGCGACCGGCACACGCGCGTGTCCGCCCCCCTGCCCCAAACGGCGCGACTGCTGGACGAGTTGGGCCTCGCACGCGCCACCCCCGCCTCACTGATGGCCCGTTGGGCGGACGCCGCGGACGACACGGAGGCGCTCGGCGGACGCGCCCGGGCCGTCCTCGGCGCGGGCCCGCGCGGCCCCGTCGCCGTCGACCTCCACGTCGAGGGCCCGCACCTGCTGATCGAAGGCCCGCCGGGCAGCGGCCGTACGGAGCTGCTGCGCTCGGTCGCCGCGTCCCTCGCCGCCGCCGAGCGACCCGACCGGCTCGGCATCGTCCTGATGGAGGGCCGTGACGGCACGGGCGGACACGGCTCCGGGAGCGCCGGTGAAGGACTCCAGGTCTGCACCGACCTGCCGCACGTCACCACCCACCTGACGGCCAACGATCCTGTGCGCATGCGGGAGTTCGCGCAGTCTCTGAGCGCCGAGCTGAAGCGGCGCTCCGAGTTGCTCGGACGGCTCGGCTTCGGCGAGTGGCACACCGGACAGGCGGTGTCCGGCCGGCTGGTCGCCCAGCGCGCGCCCGGCCCGTCGGCGGGCAAAAGCCCGTCCACCGGCGCCGCCGACCTCGACACGCCGTCCAGCTCGACGCTGCGGCTGCGGCCCGCCGCGGCCCGCCGACAGGCCGAGCCGGGCCCCCCGCTGGCCCGCCTGGTCGTGGTCGTCGACGACCTGGACGCCCTGCTGTCACCGCCGTTGGGGTCCCCGGGGCGCCCGGCGGCCGGTTCGGTCGTGCGGGCACTGGAGGCCGTGGCCCGCGAGGGCGACCGTCTCGGGGTGCACCTCGTGGCGGCGTCCGCTGTGGACGGCCGTACGGCCGGGTCGGAACTGGCGCGTTCCGCCGCGTTGCGCGTCACCCTCGAAGCGCCGTCGCCGGGACCGGAGGAACCCGCCCCCGGGCGGGGCCGTCTGCTGCGCCCGGACGGCCGGGAGACCCCCTTCCAGGGTGGCCGGGTCACCGGTCGCATCCCCCGCACGGCGACACTGCGCCCCACGGTCGTCCCCCTGGAGTGGCATCGCATGGGCGACCCGCCGACTCGCCGCCCGGTCCGCGAGCTGGGGAACGGTCCGACGGACCTGGCCCTGCTCGCCAGCGCGCTGGAGCGCGCGGCGCGTTCCGTCTCCGCCGTCGAGGTGCCGTCGCTGCTCTAGCGGTACCGGCTGGATCGGTCCGGCCCCCGGCCGATCCGGAACGGGGCGCCCGGCGCCTCGGGAACACGCCCCCAAGCTCCCTGTTCGCGAGGTCTGTTCGGGTCTCGCGCCGGTGTGCCCGACGTCACGACCCAATCACGATCGCTCCCTTGACAGCACCGGCGCTCTTGCCGCCCTTGAGCGACCAGGCGTAGACCGGAGCGCACGGGACAGCTGTTCGGACGTTCAACGAGGAACGCAGAACGGAGAACGGGGCACTGATGCGCAGCACTCTTCGTACACGCAGGCCGATCGATCACGCCACGCACCGCTCACGCAGGACCGCGCAGGCCGCCGCTGCCGCGCTCGTCGCGGGGGCGCTCACGCTCACCGCGTGCGGCGGCGACGGCAAGGACAAGGGAGACCACGGCGGCAAGGCCACCGCGAGCAGCGACACCGGCTCCGTGACCCTGCCCAAGCTCGACGGCGACACCCTGGAGGTCGCCGCCGTCTGGACCGGCGCCGAACAGGCCAATTTCAAGAAGGTGCTGGCGGAGTTCGAGAAGCGCACGGGCGCGAAGGTCACGTTCGTACCCGCGCAGGACCCGATCATCAACTTCCTGGGCTCGAAGATCGCCGGTGGCGCGCCGCCGGACGTCGCGATGCTCCCTCAGGTCGGCGCCATCAAGCAGGCCGTCGACAAGAAGTGGGCCAAGCCCATCGGCCCCGACGCCCAGGCGCAGTTGGCGAAGAACTACGCCCAGGGCTGGCAGGACCTCGGCAAGGTCGACGGCAAGCAGTACGGCGTCTACTACAAGGCCGCCAACAAGTCGCTGGTCTGGTACAACGCGAAGGTCTTCGAGAACGCGGGGGCCAAGGAGCCCAAGACCTGGAAGGACTTCCTGACCACCGCGCAGACCGTCTACGACTCCGGTGTCACGCCCGTGTCGGTGGGCGGCGCGGACGGCTGGACACTCACCGACTGGTTCGAGAACATCTATCTCTCCCAGGCGGGCCCGGAGAAGTACGACCAGCTCGCCCAGCACAAGATCAAGTGGACGGACCCGTCCGTGAAGGACGCGCTGACCACGCTCGCCCAGATCTGGGGCGACAAGAACCTCATCGCGGGCGGCCCGGACGGCGCGCTCCAGACGGAGTTCCCGGCGTCGGTGACGCAGACGTTCACCGGTGGCGACCAGCCGAAGGCGGGCATGGTCTTCGAGGGTGACTTCGTGGCCGTCAACATCGCGGAGACCAAGGCGAAGATCGGCACGGACGCGAAGGTGTTCCCCTTCCCGGCGGTCGGTGACAAGCCGCCGGTGGTCAGCGGTGGTGACGCCGCCGTCGTCCTGAAGGACTCCAAGGCGGCCCAGGCACTGGTCACCTTCCTGGCCTCGCCCGACGCGGCGACCATCCAGGCGAAGCTCGGCGGCTATCTGTCGCCCAACAAGAGCGTGGCGCTGTCCGCCTACCCCAACGCGGTCCAGCAGAAGATGGCCAAGGCGCTGATCGCGGCCGGCGACGACTTCCGCTTCGACATGTCCGACCAGGCGCCGCAGTCGTTCGGCGGTACGCCCGGCAAGGGCGAGTGGAAGGACCTGCAGGACTTCCTGAAGAACCCGAAGGACGTCGCGGGCGCCCAGAAGAAGCTCGAATCCGACGCCGCAGCGGCCTACAAGGGCTGATCCGGCGATGACGTCGGCAACGGCCGGGGGCACCGCACCGGTGCCCCCGGCCCGTAAGCGCAAGAGCGTGACCGGCACCCGCAGGACCGTGGCAGCGCTGTTCCTGCTGCCCGCCCTGGTGCTGCTCGGCGCGCTCGTGGTCTACCCGATCGGGTACTCGGTCGTGCGGAGCTTCTACGACCAGTCCGGCGACGGGTTCGCCGGGATCGACAACTACAAGGCACTGTTCAGCGACGACGGCATCCGTACCGCGCTGAAGAACAACATCATCTGGGTGGTGTTCGCCCCGACGGTCGCGACCGCGCTGGGCCTGATCTTCGCGGTGCTCACCGAACGGGTGAGCTGGGGAACGGCGTTCAAGCTGGTCGTCTTCATGCCGATGGCGATCTCGATGCTCGCCTCCGGCATCATCTTCCGGCTGGTGTACGACCAGGACCCGGACAAGGGCATCGCGAACGCGGTGTGGGTCGGGGTGCACGACACCTTCACCTCGTCGTCGGCGTTCCCGAAGGCCCACCTCGGCCGGGAGTCGCCCCTGAAGGCCGACAAGGGCGGCTTCGTCACCCGCGACGCCGTGCGGGCAGGGCAGTCCGTCTCCCTGCCACTGGTGGGCGTCGCCCCGGACCAGATGCCGGACAGTGCCGCGAAGGCGGTGCAGGCGGCCACGGACCCCGGCAAGGTCACCGGCACCGCCTGGCAGGACTTCACCCGCGGCAAGGGCGTGGGCAAGCTCGGCCAGGTCGACCCGAGCGAGCTGGGCTACCCCGGGATGCGGATCGAGGCGGTCAAGGACGGCAAGGTCGTCGACTCGACGAAGGTCGGCGACGACGGCACGTTCACGCTCTCGGGCAAGGCCGACGGGGCACTGCTGCGGCTCCCGGCGGACAACTTCAAGGAGCCGTACAACGGCCTCGACTGGCTCGGCCCGTCGCTGGTCACGCCCGCCATCATCGGCTCGTACATCTGGATGTGGGCGGGCTTCGCGATGGTGCTGATCGCGGCGGGACTCGCGGGCATGCCGCGTGAGCTCCTGGAGGCGGCCCGGGTCGACGGGGCGAACGAGTGGCAGGTGTTCCGCCGGGTCACGGTGCCGCTGCTCGCCCCGGTCCTCGCGGTGGTCGCCGTCACGCTGATGATCAACGTCCTGAAGGTGTTCGACCTGGTGTTCATCATCGCTCCGGGCTCCTCCCAGGACGACGCCAACGTGCTGGCCCTGGAGCTGTACCGCAAGGGCTTCGCGGAGGACCAGCCGGGCATCGCGAGCGCCATCGCCGTGTTCCTGCTGCTCCTCGTGATCCCGGTGATGCTCTTCAATGTCCGCAGGCTCAGGCGGGAGGTGCGGCGATGACGGCCCATGCCGGAAGTCTCACGAAGACAGCGCCCGCAGCCGAGGCGAAGACGGCCCGGCGATCGCTCGGTTCACGGATCGCGGGCGCCGTCAGCAGCGGTGTCCTGCGCGTCTTCCTGCTCCTGGTCGGTCTGTTCTGGCTGGTGCCCACGCTCGGGCTGCTGCTGTCCTCGCTGCGCAAGCCGGAGGACATGAGCGCGAGCGGCTGGTGGAAGGTGTTCAGCGCGCCCTCGCAGCTCACCGTGGACAGCTACCAGAAGCTCCTGGAGAACAGCGACATCACCAACTCGCTGCTCAACACCGTGCTGATCACGGTGCCCGCGACCCTGCTCGTCGTGGTGATCGGCTCGCTCGCGGGCTACGCCTTCGCCTGGATGGAGTTCCCCGGCCGCGACTGGTGGTTCCTCGGCGTGGTCGGACTGCTGGTGGTGCCCGTGCAGGTGGCGCTGATCCCGATCGCCGAACTCTTCGGGAAGATCGGCATCTTCGGCTCGATCATCGGCGTGGTCCTCTTCCACGTCGGGTACGGGCTGCCGTTCGCGGTGTTCCTGCTGCGGAACTTCTTCGCGGAGATACCCCGGGAACTGCTGGAGGCCGCCCGGCTGGACGGCGCGGGCGAACTGCGCCTGTTCGCACGGGTCGTGATGCCGCTCGGCGGGCCCGCCATCGCCTCGCTGGGGATCTTCCAGTTCCTGTGGGTGTGGAACGACATGCTGGTCGCCCTGGTGTTCTCCGACTCGGGCAGCCAGCCGATCACGGTCGCGCTCCAGACGCAGGTACGCCAGTTCGGCAACAACATCGACGTGCTGGCGCCGGGCGCCTTCATCTCGATGGTGATCCCGCTCGCCGTGTTCTTCGCGTTCCAGCGGCAGTTCGTGTCCGGCGTGATGGCCGGCGCGGTCAAATAAGCACTCCGCACGAGCAATTGAGGGGCGGGCCGGACACCGGCTCGCCCCTCGCCGTTCACCGGACATCCCCCGTATGCCACATCTGGCGTAACCAAGTCACCCCTTCGGCCGTTCCCGGGCAGGTATGCCCGCGCCGACCCATGGATGTCCCGTGCCCCGGTTCAGTGTCATCGTCCCCGCGTTCAAGGTTCAGGCGTACCTGCACGAGTGCCTCGAATCGGTGCTCGAACAGTCGTATCCGGATCTCGAACTCATCGCGGTGGACGACTGTTCGCCCGACGCGTGCGGGGCGATCATCGACGAGTTCGCGGCCCGCGACGCCCGCGTCCTGCCGGTGCACCTGCCCGAGAACGTGGGACTCGGCCGCGCCCGCAACGCCGGGATCGAACGCGCCACCGGCGACTACCTGATCTTCCTGGACAGCGACGACACCCTCACCCCGGACGCACTGCACGCGATCGCCGACCGGCTGAAGGAGACCGCCGAACCGGACGTGCTGGTCTACGACTACGCGCGCACCTACTGGTCGGGCGAGGTCCGACGGAACCAGCTCGCGGCGGAGCTGACCGAGGAGGGCCCGGCACCCTTCCGGCTCGACGAGCGGCCCGGGCTGCTCCGGCTGCTGATGGTGGTCTGGAACAAGGCGTACCGCCGGGAGTTCGTCGACCGCGAGGGCCTCACCTTCCCGCCCGGGTACTACGAGGACACACCCTGGACCTATCCGGCGATGATGTCGGCGGAGTCGATCGCCACGCTCGACCGGGTGTGCGTGCACTACCGCCAGCGGCGGCACGGCAGCATCCTCGGCACCAGCAGCCGCAAGCACTTCGACGTCTTCGGCCAGTACGACCGGGTGTTCGCGCACGTCACCGCGCACCCGGAACTGGAGCGGTGGCGCCCACTGCTGTTCCGCCGCATGATCGACCACTTCTCCACGGTGTTCGTGAAGCGGGACCGGCTGCCGCGCGGCGCGCGTGCCGAGTTCCTGCGCAAGGCCCGTGCCCACTACCGGCGTTACCGGGTGCCGGGCTCCCCCGCCGGGTTCCGTCTGCCGCTGCGGCACGCGCTGGTCAGGTTCGGCACGCACCGCACGTACCGGCTGCTGTCTCTCCTGTCGCGGATCCGGAAGAGCGCCGTGCGGCTGACCGGCGCACTGCGGCGCTCGGCGCGGACCGCGGCGCTCCGGCTCCACTACCGCGTGCAGCTCCGACTGCCGCTGCGCGCCGACCGCGCGGTGTTCTCCAGCTACGGGGGCCGCGGACACGGCTGCAATCCGGGCGCCCTGGAGTCGGCGTTCCGCACGTACGCGCCGCACGTCCGCACCACGTGGATCGCCGACCTCGAACACCATCACACGATCCCGGCGGCCACCGGCCGGCTGCGCCCCGGGACCGCCGGCTACTGGACGGCGCTCGCGCGCTCCAAGTACCTCGTGAACAACGTCGACTTCGACCGGCGGCTGGTGAAGCGGCCCGGCCAGGTCATGATCCAGACGCAGCACGGGACACCGCTCAAGCACATGGGCCTCGACCTCCAGGACCGACCGGCCGCCGCGCGCGGCACGGACTTCGCCGAGCTGCTGCGCGGCGTCGACACGTGGGACTACTGCCTGTCGGCCAACCGCCACTCCACGCTGGTCTGGGAGCGGGCCTTCCCCTCCTCGTACGACACGCTGGAGTACGGGATGCCGCGCAACGACGTGTTCCAGCAGGCGACTTCGGCCGATGTCGCCCGGCTGCGCGCGTCACTCGGCATCCCCGAGGGTGCGGTCGCCCTGCTGTACGCGCCGACGTACCGCGACTACCGGAGCGGCCAGCACCGCACCCTGGACCTGGAGCGGGTGCTGCGGCAGCTGGGGCCGCGGTTCGTGATCCTCACCCGCGCCCACCACCGCTACGGGGCGCCGCTCACCGACGCCGCGGGCGGCCGGCTCATCGACGTGTCGGACCACCCGAGCGTGGAGCCGCTGTGTCTCGCCTCGGACGCGCTGGTCACCGACTACTCGTCCCTGATGTTCGACTACGCGGGCCTGGACCGGCCGATCGTCGTGCACGCCGACGACTGGGAGGCGTACGAGGCGGCCCGCGGCACCTACTTCGACCTGCGCGCGTTCCCGCCGGGCGCGGTCGCCCGCAGCGAGGACGAACTGATCGACATCTTCGCGACCGGCCACTGGCGGGGCTCGCGCTCCTCGCAGCTGCGGGCCGCGTTCCGCGAGCGGTTCTGCCCGTACGACGACGGGCGCGCCGCCGAGCGGGTGGTTCGGCGGGTGGTGCTCGGGGAGACGGCGGGGCTGCCGCCGTTCATCCCGTTCGCGGAGCGGCACCCGGTCCCCTCGGCCGTCGCGGCGCCTCCCCGCACCGTGGGCTCCGCCCCACCGGAGGTCGCTCACGCCGCGCCCCTCTCCGCCGTCCCGGCGCCGGGCGGTGCCCTCCCCCTGACCGAGCAGCACTGAACCGGAGTCCGCGTGCCCTCCAGCCCGTCGCGGCCCACGCCCACCCGGCCCACCACCTGGCGGCCGACCGGGCGCCCCGGGCGATGAAACCCCCGTTCGGCGCCCCTTGAGAGAAAGATCAGAATGCCCCGCTTCAGCGTCATCGTGCCCACCTTCGGAGTCGCCGGGCGACTGTCCCACGCACTGGACTCGGTCCTCACCGAGTCCTTCGGCGACGTCGAGCTGATCCCGGTCTGCGACGGGCCGGACTCACCGGCCGCGGCGGTCGCCGCCGGGTACGCCGCCCGCGACCCCCGGGTGGCGCCCGTCCACTCGCCGCCCTCGGGCGGCCTGAGCGGGGCCCGCAACGCCGGGATCGCGGCGGCGACCGGAACCTACCTGCTCTTCCTCGACGGCGACGACGAGCTGGCCCGGGGTGCGCTCGCCGCGCTGGACGCGGCCCTGCCGGCGGGCCTGGACGTCCTCTACTTCGGGCACCAGCGGGTGCACTGGTGGGAGGGCGAGCCGAGCACACCGCCGCTCGACGGCGCCCCCGAACTCCTCGGCCTGAACGTGCCCGCCTGGAGCGCGGCCTACCGGCGCGCCTTCCTCGTTGAACGCGAACTCGCCTTCCCGGAGGGGCATTTCACCGACGTGGGCTGGGGCGGGCTGGTGACGGTGGCGGCCGAGCGGACGGCCGTGCTGCGCACGGTCTGCGTACGCCACCATCTGCGCCGCCAGGGCAGCCGGCTCAACGCGCCGGGCGAGCACCACTTCGAACTCCTCGACCAGGTCGAGCGGGTGCTGACCCGGGTGGCCGAACAGACCGTGCCCGCCGCCCGGTCCACGGCGCTGTTCGGCGGGCTCTTCACCCTGGTCCTGAAGACGGCCGCGCATCCCACCCGGGTGCCGGCGCGCCGCCGCCGGGCCTTCTTCCGCCGGGCGGGCCGGCTCTACCGGCGTCATCGCCCGGCCGGTCTCCGCGTGCCCGGAGGCAGCCTCGGCGTGCAGCACCGGCTGCTCGCGACGGGCGCCTACAGCGCGTTCCGTGCCCTGCGCGGTGCCAACCGGGCCGCGGCCGGGGCGGTCCGGCGGGTGCCGCGCCCCAAGGGGCTGCGCACCCGCGCCCTCTACGCCGCCCAGCTGCGCCGCCCGCTCGACGAGAACCTCGCCGTGTACTGCGCGTACTGGGGCCGCGGGTACGCCTGCAACCCGGCCGCGATCCACGCCAAGGCCCGCGAACTCGCCCCGCACATCCGCTCGGTGTTCCTGGTGGAGCCGGACGCGGTGGACGCGGTGCCGAAGGACGTCGAGCACGCGGTGATCGGCAGCCGGCGCTCCTGGGAGGTGCTCGCCCGCGCCAAGTACCTGGTCAACAACGCCAACTTCGCGGACGCCGTGGTCAAACGGCCCGGCAGCGTGCACGTCCAGACGCAGCACGGCACACCGCTGAAGAAGATGGGCGTCGACCAGTCGACGTATCCGGTGGTGGCGGCCGCGACGGGCAGCTTCACCAAGCTGCTGTCCCGGGTGGACCGCTGGGACTACAACCTCTCCTCCAACCGGCACTCCACACAGATGTGGGAGCGGGCCTTCCCCGGCGGCTACGAGGCCCTGGAGTACGGCTATCCACGCAACGACGTGTACTGCACGGCGACCGCCGAGGACGTGGCCCGGGTCCGCGAGCGCCTCGGGGTGCCCGAGGGCCGCACGGCCCTGCTGTACGCCCCCACCCACCGCGACCACAGCAGCGGCTTCGAGTCCCGCCTCGACCTGGAGGCCTTCTGCGAGGCCGTCGGGGAGCAGTTCGTCGTCCTGCTGCGCGCCCACTACTTCTACGACGAGGGCAGCGGGCGCGGCTCGGGGCGGATCATCGACGTGACCGGGCACCGCTCCTCCGAGGACGTCTGCCTGGCCGCGGACGCGCTGATCACGGACTACTCGTCGATCATGTTCGACTACGCCAACCTGGACCGTCCGGTCGTCGTGTACGCGGACGACTGGGAGGTCTACCGGGAGACGCGGGGCGTCTACTTCGACGTGATGGAGGAGCCGCCGGGCCGGGTCGCGCGCACCCCGGGCGAGCTGGCCGCGCTCTTCACCGACGGCTCGTACGCCGACCCGGAGGCGACGGCTCTGCGGGCCCGGTTCCGCGAGCGGTTCTGCCAGTTCGACGACGGGCGGGCCGCCGAGCGGGTCGTCCGCAGGGTGCTGCTGGGGGAACCCCCCGAGGCGATCCCGCCCGTCCTGCCGCTCGCCGAACGCCGCCCGGCTCCCGCCGCGTCCACCCTCGTAAGGAGCTGACGTGCCCCGCTTCAGCATCATCGTCCCCGTCTTCAAGGTGCAGGGCTTTCTGCGCGAGTGTCTCGACTCGGTCCTGGAGCAGTCGTACACGGACCTCGAGGTGATCGCCGTCGACGACTGCTCCCCGGACGGCTGCGGAGCGATCCTCGACGAGTACGCGGACCGCGACCCGCGCGTGCGGGTGCTGCACCTGCCGGAGAACGTGGGGCTCGGCCGTGCCCGCAACGCGGGCATGCCCCTGGCCACCGGGGACTACCTGTTCTTCCTCGACAGCGACGACACCCTCACGCCGGGCGCGCTGCGCGCCGTCGCCGACCGGCTGGAGGAGACCGCGGACCCGGACGTGCTGGTCTTCGACTACGCCCGCACCTACTGGTGGGGCGGCACCCGCAGGAACGTGCTCGCCCGGGTGCTCGCGGAAGCCGGCGCCGGAACCTTCTCGGCGTCCGAACACCCCGAGATCCTCGACCTGTTGATGGTGGTGTGGAACAAGGTCTACCGGCGCGGGTTCGTCGAGCAGGACGGCTTCGCCTTCCCGCCCGGCTACTACGAGGACACCCCGTGGACGTTCCCGGTGATGCTCAGCGCCCGGCGGATCGCCGCCCTGGACCGGATCTGCCTCGCCTACCGGCAGCGCCGCCAGGGCAACATCCTGTCCACCACCAGCCGCAAGCACTTCGACATCCACGACCAGTACGAGCGGGTCTTCGCGTTCGTCGACGCCCGGCCCGAGCTGTCGAGCTGGCGCCCCTACCTGCACCACAAGATGGGCGAGCACTGTCTCGACATCCTCTCCAAGCCGGACCGGCTGCCGGAGGGCGACAAGGCCGAGTTCTTCCGGTTGACGGCCGCGCTGTTCCGTAAGCACCGGAGCGGTCCCGTGCCGTCCGAACTACGGGTACTGGAAGGCGGGTTCACGCGCTATCGGCTGCGGCGGCAGGCCGCGCGGGCGGGACGGGAGCTGAGCCGGCGCGGACAGCAGGTGCGCAGGGCCGCCACGGTGCGGATCGAGCGCGGCTGGTCCTCGCTGCACGAACACCGCCCGCTGGACCCGAACCTCGCGGTGTACTCGGCCTTCTCGCACCGCGGAGTCCTCGGCGACCCGGCGGCCGTGTACACGGCGGCGCGTGAACTCGCCCCGCACATCCGGGGCGTGTGGGTGGTCCGCGACGAGGAGCAGGCGGCGCTGCTGCCGCCGGACACCGAGCACGTGCTGCTCGACTCGTCCCGCTACCGCCGGGTGACCGCGCGGGCCACGTACTTCGTGAACAACGTCAACTGGCCGGGCTCCCTGGTGAAGCGTCCCGGCAGCGTCCACATCCACACCCATCAGGGCACCCCGCTGAAGTTCATGGCCGCGGACCTGCTGCACAAGCCGGGCGCCCGGCACGGCTTCGACGTGCCGCAGATGCTGCGCCGCGCCGACCGCTGGGACTTCAGCCTGGTCGCCAACCGCCACTCCGAGCTGGTCTGGGACCGCGCCTACCCCTGCCACTTCACGTCGCAACGGACCGGCAGTCCGCGCAACGACGTCCTCGTGCGGGCCCGCCCCGAGGACGGGGCGGCGGTCCGCGAACGCCTCGGCATCCCGGCGGGGAACCGGGTGGTGCTGTACGCGCCGACGCGCCGCGACTACGTGCGCGGCGGGCACGCCGACCGGCTCGACCTCGCCCGGTTCGCGGACGATCTCGGGGACGACCACACCCTCGTCGTACGGCTGCATCCCTCGCTCGCGGACGGTCCGGCGCGCGGGATGGGCCTGGCCGAGCTGCACCGGCGGGGGGTGCTGGTCGACGCGACGGACGAGCCGTCCGTCGAGGACCTGATGCTCGCCTCCGACGCGCTGGTCACCGACTACTCGGCCCTGATGTTCGACTACGCCAACCTCGACCGGCCGATCGTGCTCCTCGCCGACGACTGGGGCGCGTACGCGGCGAGCCGGGGCGTCTACTTCGACATCACCTCCGACGCGCCGGGTCATGTGGCGGGCACGCAAAGGGAGTTGGCCTGGCTTTTCGCGTCGGGGTCCTGGCGGGACGCGGAGTCGGCGCGACTGCGGGCCGGATTCCGTGCGCGGTTCTGTGAGTTCGACGACGGGAGGGCCGCCGAGCGGGTGGTGCGGACGCTGATGCTCGGCGAGCGGCCCGAGGCCCCCGCACCGGCCGTCGCGGTCCCCGCGCAGGCGGGACACGACGTCCTCGCGTCCTCGTGAGCACGCCGACGGCCGCGCGCACCCCGCGCCCCTGGGCGCGGGCACTGCGCCGGCCGCGGTCGGCGCGCGGCTGGGTGGTGGTGATCGCCGCGGTCTTCGCCGTGCTCCAGCTCGCCAACATCACCGGCCGGGACACCCCCGACTCCAAGAACTACCTGTCGTACGCGCTGAGTCTGAGCGGCGACAGCAAGCACGAGGCCGCCGCCCGGACGATCGACTACGCGTGTGCGAGCAAGGCGTCCGTCGCGCGCCGCAACCAGGCCGTCGACGTGGTGCGCTTCCACCGCGCCAGTCCGACGCGACGGGTGGTCGAGGAGTGCCGTCGCGCGGAGTGGCGGGTGGTGTCCGCGCGCCTCGCGGCCGGGCAGACCGTCGGCCACACGGTGCCGTTCATGCCGCCGCGCTTCATGCGGATCTTCGAGGTGCGGCCCGGCTATCCGGTGCTGCTGGTCCCGTTCATCACGGTGTTCGGGGTGACGTGGGGCCTGTGGGCGTCGAGCGTCCTCGTGACCGTGGCCGGGGGTGTCCTCGTCTTCCACGTGCTGCGGACCCTGCGCACCTCAGCCGGCGCGGCCCTCACCGGTCAGGCGCTCTTCTACGTCCTGCCGTGCGGGACCACCGCGATGCGCCCGATGACCGAGGGTCTGATGCTGACGGTGACCCTGGCGGCCCTGTGGGGCTGCGCCCTGATCCTGGAGGGCCGCGTGCGGGCCGGGACCTGGCTGGCCGGCGCCTCACTGGCCGTCCTCTTCACGGTCAAGCACTCGCAGGCGCTCTTCCTCGGCCTGTGTCTGGCCGCCGTCTGCGCCCTGCGCCTGGTGCGCCGGCGCCGGTGGGACGGGCCGCTGCGGACGCTCGGGGTGGTCGCGGGGTGCGCTGCGCTGTGCACCGTGCTGCTCGCGAAGGCGCTGCGCTACCCCTCCGAGTCGGAGAGCCTCCAGGACCTGCTGACCGGGCACTTCGCCCGTCCCGACCGGCCCGGCCCGTGGCCGGAGTTCTTCCATCTGGAGACCGCGTTCTGGATCGAGTGGCTGCGCCGGCAGCTGTGGGAGCCGCTGTTCCTGGCGGCCGTGACGGCGGCCGGATGGGGGGCGCTGCGCCGGCACCGCGCCTTCGCGCCCTTCCTGCTGGCGGCGGCGTTCACCGGGGTGCTCAACCAGGCCGGGCATCCGGACATCAACATCTGGGGCGACCGGCTGATCGTGCTGCTGTGGCTGCTCCCGGTGGTCGGCCTGCCGCTGCTCCTGGACGCGGTCGTCGGTCCGGACGTACGGGCGCTCACCGGCGCGGTGCCGGGGCCCTCGCGGCGGGACGCCGAGGTCGCCCGATGAGGTGATCTTGGGCTAGCGGCCCGACCCCTGCGGGCATATACGGCAAATGCCGGAAACCGCTGAGCCCGCCTCCCCTGCCGCCCGATGAGCGCCGATGTCCTCGCCCGGCGGGGGGCCGTCCGGGGCGCGACCGCACTGCGCGGCGGCGGCACCTGGCGTCCGACGCCTTACCAGCTGTTCGGCGGCCTGTTCTGGCTGGTGGTGACGCTCGCCTACTGGCGTGTCCCGCTGTGCTGCGACGCGGGCCAGCACGCGGCGGTCGTCGAGCGCCTGCGGGCGCATCTGCTCCATCCGCTGCACCCGATGGCGGACCTGCCGGGCGCGGGAAGCCCGTACTACTCGCCGTACGCGGTGGCGCAGGGCGCGTTCGCGCGGCTGACCGGGCTCGGCGGCTGGGCGGTCGTGCGGCTGTCCGGACCGGTGAACCTGCTGGTGCTGCTGACCGGCATCGGCCGTTTCGTGCGGACGCTGACGCCCCGGCCGTGGGCGCCGGTCCTCTGCCTGTTCGCGATGGTGCTGCTCTGGGGCACGGAGCGGGCCTGGTGGAGCGGCTATCTCGGGCTGATGTCGATGACGGGCAATCTGGGCTATCCGTCGACGTTCGCCATCGGACTGACCTTCTGGGCCTGGGCGTTGACGGCCACGCGCGCGGCGGGCACGACCGGCGGCGCCGTGCGCTTCGTGGGCCCGGCCGGTCTCAGCAGCTGGTGGGGGTACGCGGCGCTCGGCGGGCTGTACGGGCTGATCCTGCTCGTCCACCCGATCACCGCGATCGCGGCGGCGCTCGGAGCCGTGGCGTTGGTGGCGGGCTCCCGGCGCGGCCCGCGTCCGGCCGTCGTCGGCCGGTGGCTGCTGACGGGCGCGCTGGCACTCCTCGTCGCGTACACCTGGCCGTACTTCGACGTCCTCGCGCTGACCGGGGACCGCAGCGTGGACGCCATGCACGAGCGGCTGTACGACGGGATGCCCGGGCACTTCTGGCTGGCCCTGGCCGGGCTGCCGGCTCTGTGGCTGCGGGCCCGGAGCGCCCGCAGGCCCGGGGGGCACGGGTGGCGCGATCCGCTGGTGCTGCTGTTCGCGCTGGACTGCGCGGTGGTCGCCTACGGCTGGGTGAGCGGGCACTACACGTACGGCAGGATCCTGGGGCTCACGCTGGTGCCGCTCCAGTTCGCGCTCGGGGTGGAGCTGGCGGCGCCGCGGCCGTGGGGCCGGGGGCGGCGGCTGCTGGGGTGGGTGGCGGCCTGCGCCGCGCTGGCCGGGTTCCTCACCGTGCAGGCCGGGGCGGTCGTGCCGCGCGCGCTCGACCCGCTCGGCTTCGACCAGCCGCCGCACTGGCCGACGTACGACTGGGCGGCCCGGCACATCGCACCGGGCGAGGCGGTCATCACCGACGGGTACTACGCCGTGCACCTGATCGCGGGCTACGGCCCGGACCTCGCCGCGCCCGCCTGGCCCGACCCCGCCCTCGACGAGGGTGAGCGGCGCCGGCGGGTCGCGGCCGTCCACGCCTATCTCGACCCGGCCTCGACACGGGCCGAACGCACCGCCGTCGCCCGCCGGTACCACGTCCGCTGGCTGCTGCTGACGCGCTGGCGGCGGGTTCCCGAGGAGGCGACGGTGGTGGCGTGGAGCCGCGAGACCGGGGAGGTGCTGGCCCGGGTCGGCACGGGGGCCGGTCCGGCAGGGGACACGGGCACGGCAGGTGGCGGGGCCGCCGGCGCGGCGGCCGGTCCCGGGGTTCGTCCCGCCCGGTGACGCGCCGCCGCGGATGACGGCTACTCGATGACGAGCTCGACCGGGATGTTGCCGCGGGTGGCGTTGGAGTAGGGGCAGACCTGGTGGGCCTGCTCGACCAGCTTGCGGCCGGTGGCCTCGTCCACGGTGTCGGGCAGCTCGACGCGGAGCGTGACGGCCAGGCCGAAGCCCTCGCCCTGCTTGCCGATGCCGACCTCACCGGTCACCGCGGCCTCGGAGACGTCGACCTTCGCCGCGCGGCCGACGACGCCGAGGGCGCTCGCGAAACAGGCGGCGTAACCGGCGGCGAAGAGCTGCTCGGGGTTGGTGCCCTGTCCGCTGCCGCCCATCTCCACCGGGATCGCCAGCTGGAGGTCGAGCTTGCCGTCCGAGCTCACGGCACGGCCGTCGCGGCCGTGGGTGGCGGTGGCGACTGCGGTGTAGAGCGTGTCCATGAGGACCATCCCTCTCAAGTCGGTTCCTTGGCGGGGCCGCCGGTCCGGCGGCCCAACGACCAGAATTAGAGCACGCAATTCAGTTGTGCACAACTTAATGGCTCGCACGAGCTATCCTGGATCCATGACCGCGACACCCGCGCCGGCCTCCCCGGCCCCCTCCGACGGGGACTTCCTCCGCCTCGACCAGCAGATCTGCTTCTCGCTGAACGCCGCCTCGCGCGCCTTCGGCGGTGTGTACCGGGTGGTCCTGAAGGACCTCGGGCTCACCTACCCGCAGTACCTGGTGATGCTGGTGCTGTGGGAGCACGGCGAGCTGCCCGTGAAGAAGCTCGGCGAACATCTGCGGCTCGACTCGGGGACGCTGTCGCCGCTGCTGAAACGGCTGGAGGCGGCGGGCCTCGTGCTGCGGGAGCGCAGCACGCGCGACGAGCGGTCCGTGCAGGTGCGCCTCACCGAGGAGGGCAGCGCCCTGCGGGAACGCGCGGCGTCCGTGCCGCGCCGGATCGGGGCGGCTACCGGGGCGGACCTGGAGGAGATCCGAGAGCTCCGGGACCGGCTCGACCGACTGACGGCCGCTCTCGACCGGGCGGCTCGGTCGCAGACACCGGGCTCCACGTAGGCCTGCGCACGTAGAGACGCATCGTCACCCCGCGGCGGACGACCTGCTCGCGGGGCACGAACTGCTCGTCGACCACGGCGAGTTTGACGCGTTCGGTGGGAGTGCCCGGATACCAGGAGGGCACCGTCGCGAACGGCTCGGCGACCAGCCACACCCGGTCGAGCCCCTTCAGCCGGCGGCGCAGTTCGGCGGCGCCCGCCTCACGGCCGTACAGGGTGCCCGAGGCCGGCGCCGGAACACTCAGCGCGATGTCGCGGATCCCCAGGAACCCCCTCGGATAGGCCAGGGCCGCGCGCCGGGCCAGGGAGGGCAGGAACAGCACGGGGTCGCCCGGGCGCAGTTCGCGGTGGGCGACGGCCGAGACCGCGGCGAGGTTGTCGGGGCGCCGGTCGGGGCTGCGGTCCTGGCGCAGGATCGGGAGCTGGACGGCGAAGGCGAGGGTGACGCCGAGGACGCCGCTGAGGACCGCGTGCGGCAGCAGCCTGGGCAGCAGCCCGGTGAGCCGTTCGGCTCCGGCCGCCGCGAGGAGCGGTGCCCCGGCGAGCGCGTACAGGACGTACCGATCGTCGTAGAGGGGCCACCAGCGCGACACGGTCAGCAGCACCAGCGGCGGCACCGCGGCGAGCGGCAGGGCGACGGCCGGGAGGGTGAGCGCGCCGCGGCGGGCCGGGCCGGGCACGAACGCGAGGGCGGCGAGCAGGAGATAGGGCAGGACCACGAGCCGCGCCGGACCGGTGAACGTCGCGAGCAGACGCTCCGCGCTGCCGAGCCCGGTCCGTGACAGCCAGGAGACCTGCTCGGACTGTCCCTGCGAGACGATCAGGAGCGGCAGCAGCACGAGGGCCACGCCCGCGGCGGCGGTGAGCCAGCGTCGCCACACCCGCGCGGGTGGACGCGCGAGGGCCAGCGTGCAGGCGTGTGCGAGCAGCAGGAGCAGGGCCATCTCGTGCAGCAGGCAGGTGACGGCGAGCGTCGTGCCGTACGCCCACCAGGGCCCCCGCCTCGGGGACGGCACGGCCCGCACCAGGAGCAGGGTGGCTCCCGCCGCTCCGGCCGCAACGAGGGCGTAGGAACGGCCTTCCTGGGCGAAGTGACCGGCCATGGGCGTGACGGCGTACAGGAGCCCCGCCCACAGGCCGACCCGTGGCCGGCACAGGCGGACGCCGAGGGCGGCGACCAGGCCGGCGGTCGCGGCGGCGCCGCACACGGAGGGCAGGCGCAGGGCGATCTCGCCGGGGTACGGGGCGAGGACGGCGTGCATGCCGAGGTAGTACAGGCCGTGCACGGCGTCCACAGTGTGCAGCAGGTGCCAGATCTGGGGCACCGAGCGCCGGGCGACCTGGAAGGTCACCGCCTCGTCGCGCCACATGCCGCCGCGGTCGAGCCCCCAGAGCCCGATCACGAGCATCACGAGCACGGGCAGGAGAACGGCCACTGTCTCCGGACGCCCCACTGCCGACCGTCTGACCCACGCATACACCATGGGCCAAATTTTTTGCTATTAAACAACCTTTGGCCGGTATTGACGGCGTATCGACCGCAATAGCCCATCCATGCGGCTTACGATCCGGCCTTGATGAGCGCCCTCAGGAACCACCGCCCGCTTGCCCTCGCCGCCGCCTGGCTCGCCACCCGCGCCCTGATGCTGTGGCTCCTCGCCCACGACGACCTCCGTCTCCTCGGCCGGGGCGGGGTGTCCCGCGAGGTCGGAGATCTCTACTTCCGCTGGTACGGCGTCCTGTCGCAGGGCGCGTTCCCGGCGGGCGACCGGCTGTGGCAGTACCCGCCCGGCGCGGGTCCCGTCCTGCTGGCGCCCGCGCTGCTGCCGTGGCTGACCTACGTCACGGCGTTCGTGGCGCTCACCCTCGTGGCCGACCTGGTGATCGCCGTCGCGCTCACGCGCGCGGGACGGCGGCCCGGCCGCAGCCTGCGCGGCGCCCTGCTCTGGGTGCTGGGCCTGCCACTGCTGCTGCACATCCCGCTCGCCCGGTACGACGTGCAGGTCACCGCCTTCGCCGTGCTCTCCCTGCTGGCACTGTCGCGCTCCCCACGCGCGGGCGGGGTGTTCGCCGCACTGGGCGCCCTGGTGAAGGTGTGGCCCGCGCTGGCGCTGATCGGCACGCCGCGGGGCCGGACCACCCGGGAGGCCTGGACGTCGGCCGCGGTCGCGGCCGCCGCACTGCTCGCCGTCCTCGCCGCCGCGTTCAGCAACCCCTTCGACTTCCTGCGCCAGCAGGGTGGCCGGGGCGTGCAGATCGAATCGCTCGGCGGCACGGTGCTGGGGTTCGCGCGCCACGCCGGCTGGCCGGGAACGGCCCGCTACCAGTACGGCGCCATGGAGTTCGTGGGCCCGTACGTCAGCTCGGTCGCGGCCGGCTCGCTCGCACTGACCGTCGCGGCGTTCGGGATCCTGCTGTTGTGGCGGGTGCGGGCCCGGCACTGGACGGCGGCCACGCCGTACGACGCGGCGCTCGCCGCCGTCCTGCTGTTCACGGTGACGAGCCGGGTGATCAGCCCCCAGTACATGGTGTGGCTGCTCGGCCTGGCCGCCGTCTGCCTGACCTCGCGGCACACCACCCAACGCCCGGTCGCCGCGCTGATCGTGGCGGCGACGGCCGTCAGCACGGTCGTGTACCCGGCGATGTACGGCGAGGTGATCCACAGCACCTGGACGGGCTGCCTGCTGATGCTCCTGCGCAACGGCCTGCTGGCCGCCGCGGCGGGCCTGTCACTCGTACGGCTGTGGCGGTCAGGACTGCCCCCGACCACGGCGGGCCGCATCCCGCGGCGCCGGACACGCGGCCCGCGCCGCGTCCCCGCCGGAACGCGGACAGGACACTGAGGGTTCCTTAAAGGAGAATTGCGGCAACTCATCCGAATCCGGACCGTGGACCGCACTCATGACCCCTCATCGCGCGAAGGTCACCGTCGTCGTCATCGGCTACGACGACGCCGACCACGTGGCGGACGCCGTGCGCTCCGCCCTCGCCCAGGGCGACGCCGTGCGCGAGGTGATCGCCGTCGACGACTGCTCGACCGACGGCAGCGCCGCCCTCCTCGACACACTCGCGGCCGGGGAGCCGCGCCTGACGGTGATCCACCGGGCCGTCAACAGCGGCGGCTGCGGCAGCCCGCGCAACGACGGCATCGACGCGGCGACCGCCCCGTACGTGATGTTCCTCGACAGCGACGACGTCCTGCCGGCCGGCGCGGTCGACGCGCTGCTCGGCACGGCCGAGGCGCACGGCGTCCAGGTCGCGGCCGGGCTGTGCGTGCGACGCGAGCTGCCGTCGGGCCGCGAGGTCCCCTGGGAGCGCGCGCTCTACGCGGGACCCGCCGTGCTCCCCAACCCGTCCCGCCGCCCGCGTCTCGCGCACGACACGCTCTGCGTCAACAAGCTGTACCGCACCGACTTCCTGCGTGAACACGGCATCCGCTTCCCCGACGGCCGCTACCCCTACGAGGACTGCGTGTTCACCGCGCGCGTGCTGGCCGCCGCGCCACGCGTCGCACTGATCCCGGACACGGTCTACGTGTGGCACGTCCGGCGCGACGCCGAGCGCCTGTCCATCTCGCTCGACCGCGCGGACATCTCCAACTGGCGTGCGCGCACCGAGGCGAACCGGGCGGCCTACGAGATCCTCCTCGACGCCGGCGAGAAGCGGCTCGCGCGGGCCGTGCACGCCAAGTTCCTCGACCACGACCTGCGGATGTACACCCGCGAGCTGGAACAGCGCACCGCCGCCTACCGCCGCGCCTGGTGGGACCACACGCGCGCGTACCTGTCGACGTTCGACGCGGCCGACCTCACCCTCAACCCGAGCGCCCCCGGCCGTCTCCTCGCCCGCGTGCTGCTGGCCTCGCACCGACCGCGCGACCTGCCCCGCCTGCGGGAACTGGCCGCCCGCCCGGCCCGGCTGCTCCCCCCGTACGCCCGCGCCTCCGACGGCACTCCGGTCTGGTCCTCCGACCTCCCGCAGGTCACCCTGGAGCACTTCCTGGAGCGTCCGGCCCATCTGCTGCCGGCCGCCGTCGACGCGGAGCTGCGGGTCCGCGCGCGGGGCACCCGGCTGCGGTTGCGCCTGCACGAGATGTACGGCCGGATGGCCGAGGCCGGGCCGGCCTCGGTGGACGTGGTGTTCACGCGCCGCGAGGACGGCCGGGCGGGCCCGCGCGGTGAGGGCCGGCTGCTGGCCGACCGGTACGGCGACGTGTGGATGACGGAGACACCGGTGGAGTTGTCCGAGCTGGAGCCGGGCACCTGGGACCTGCGGCTGACCCTCCGCTTCCGCGACGGCACGAGCCGGGAGGTGACGGCGCACGCACTGGGCGGTCCCGGCCTGCTGCGGCGCCGCGCCGTCCCGGACGTCCACCACGGCGTCCGCAGCGTCTCCTTCCTGCAGCCGTACCGGACCCACGCGGGCGCGCTCGCCCTGCGCACCGCGTCCGGTTGGCGAGGAATGACCGACGTGCTGCGCCGCAGGGTCGGCCGCCTGCTTCACTGATACGCGCGGACACGCGGGGATGCGCGACGGAGCACCACGGGCTCACTGACGAGGGGACGGCCCACATGACCTGGCTGATCACCGGCGGCGCCGGCTACATCGGGGCGCACGTCGTCCGCGCGCTGCGGGAGGCGGGCGAGCGCGCCGTGGTCTACGACGACCTGTCCACGGGGATCGCCGAGCGGGTGCCGTCGGACGTCCCGCTGGTGGTCGGCTCGACCCTGGACGGCGAGCTGGTGGCCCGGGCACTCGCGGAGCACTCGATCACCGGGGTCGTCCACCTGGCGGCGAAGAAGCAGGTCGGCGAGTCCGTGGACCGGCCCCTGCACTACTACCGGGAGAACGTCGAGGGACTGCGCGTCCTGCTGGACGCCGTGACCGCCGCGTCCGTGACCGCCTTCGTCTTCTCGTCCTCGGCCGCGGTGTACGGCATGCCGGACGTGGAGCTGGTGACGGAGGAGACGCCGTGCGTGCCGATGAGCCCGTACGGCGAGACGAAGCTCGCGGGCGAGTGGCTGGTCCGCGCGACGGGCCGCGCCAACGGCCTGTCCACGGCGTCCCTGCGCTACTTCAACGTGGCCGGTGCGGCGAGCCCCGAACTGGCCGACGTGGGCGTCTTCAACCTCGTCCCGATGGTCTTCGAGAAGCTGACGGAGAACGCGCCGCCGCGCATCTTCGGCGACGACTATCCGACTCCCGACGGCACCTGCGTCCGCGACTACATCCACGTGGTCGACCTGGCCGAGGCCCACGTCGCGGCGGCCCGCGCGCTGCAGGCCTCCCCCGGCGCCGACCTGACCCTCAACATCGGCCGTGGCGAGGGCGTTTCGGTCCGCGAGATGATCGACCGCATCAACGCGATCACCGGCCACGACCGCCCCCCGGTCACCACCCCCCGCCGCCCCGGCGACCCGGCCCGCGTCGTCGCCTCCGCCGCCCGCATCGCCACCGAACTCGACTGGAAGGCCCGCTACGACGTCGAGGACATGATCACCTCGGCCTGGACGGGCTGGACCCGACACCATCCGGGGGCGGAACGGGGCTGACCGGCGTCCGTGTGAAGAGGCTCGGGGGCCGCCCGGCGTCGGCACGCCGGACGGCCCCAAAGAGCACGTCGGTTGAACATCGCCGAGACGGGACCGCGGCGAGGCGTACCCCGCCGGCGGAACCGAACGTCACAACGCCTTGAGCGCGGCCGCCGTCGTGCGGGCCAGGTTGGCCAGGTAGGGCTTCGGGAGCTTGGGGCCGCGGACGACGACCGCCCGCCAGTACAGGGGGCCGGACATCAGGTCCAGGGCCAGTTCGAGGTCGGCGCCCTCGCGGACCTCGCCGCGAGCGGTGGCCGCCGCGACGATGCCGCTCGCGACGCCCTGCTGACCCTCCCGCAGCGCCTTCTGGAGGGCGTCGGCGATCTCGGGGTTGCGGGCCGCCTCGGCCTGGAGGTCGGGGATGATCTGGCCGGCGACCGGGTGCCGCAGAGCGCGCGAGGTGACCTCGTAGAGCAGGCGGAGGTCGCCCTCCAGGGAGCCGGTGTCGGGGGCGGGCAGCCCCTGGACGGCGATCGCCGAGACCAGGTCGAGCACGAGATGGCGCTTGGAGCGCCAGCGCCGGTACACCGCGGTCTTGCCGACCCCGGCACGGCGGGCGATGCCCTCGATGGACATCCGGGCGTATCCGACGGCCGCGAGCTCCTCGAAGACGGCGGCACGGATTGCTTCGGTCACATCCTCCCTCAGGACGGCCGCACCGGCGGGGGCCCGGCGACGCGGAGCCTTCCCGTCGGCAGGCGCGGGCGTGGCGGCACTCGCGGCTGTGTCGGCGTTCGTGGTCATACGGACCAGCATAGGCCGTTACGTCGAAACGGTTGCGTTCCGACGTAGACAGCCCTACGCTCACGTTGCGACGATACGGTCCCGTCCCGACGTAAGAGAACGGCAAAGAACAGTCCTCGAAACGGTCAGGACGCCCACGCACCCCACCCCCGAGCGAAAGCAACGGATGTGAGCCAGGTCCTCCACACCCCGCCCGCGACGGCGACGACGGCCTCCCCCGCCGACGACGCCGCGGCCTCCGCCGCCCGGTACGGCCTCACCGTCAGCGGCGCCCGCCCGAGCCTGCCCGCGTACGTCCGCCAGCTGTGGGCGCGGCGCCACTTCATCACCGCGTTCGCCACCGCCAAGCTCACCTCGCAGTACAGCCAGGCCAAGCTCGGCCAGGTGTGGCAGGTGATGACCCCGTTGCTGAACGCGGCGGTCTACTACTTCATCTTCGGCATCCTGCTCGGCACCAAGCACGGCGTCCCGGACTACATCCCGTTCCTGGTCACCGGCGTCTTCATCTGGACCTTCACGCAGAGCTCGATCATGGCGGGCACCCGGGCGATCTCCGGCAGCCTCGGCCTGGTTCGCGCCCTGCACTTCCCGCGCGCCGCGCTCCCGGTGTCGTACGCCCTCCAGCAGCTCCAGCAGCTGCTGTTCTCGATGGCCGCGCTCGTCGTGATCCTGCTGTGCTTCGGGGTGCCGGTCAGCGCCTCGTGGCTGCTCGCGGTGCCCGTGCTGGTGCTCCAGTTCACCTTCAACGCCGGCGTCGCGATGGTCATGGCCCGGATGGGCGCCCGCACTCCGGACATCGCCCAGCTCATGCCGTTCCTGCTGCGCACCTGGATGTACGTCTCCGGTGTCATGTGGAGCATCGACAAGGTGCTCAGCAACAACAAGCTGCCGCACTGGGCGATGGTCCTGCTGGAGAGCAACCCGGCGGCCGTCTACATCGACCTCATGCGCTTCGCGCTGATCGACAGCTTCCACGCGCACCAGCTGCCGCACCACGTCTGGGCCCTCGCGGTGGGCTGGGCGCTCGTCGCCGGCGTCGGCGGCTTCATCTACTTCTGGAAGGCAGAGGAGACCTACGGCCGTGGCTGACACCATCACGCACCAGACGCAGGCGACGCGGGACGCCCCGCCACAGGGCGCCGAGGCGGCGTCCGGAACGGGCTCCGAGCGCATCCCCACCGTCATCGCCGAGAGCGTCGACATCGTCTACCGCGTCAACGGCACCGGCGGGGGACGCGGCAGCGCCACCGCCGCCCTCAACCGCATGCTGCGCCGCAAGCAGACCGAGAAGGCGACGGGCGTCCGCAAGGTGCACGCCGTCAAGTCCGTGTCCTTCACCGCCTACCGGGGCGAGGCCATCGGCCTGATCGGCACCAACGGCTCCGGCAAGTCCACGCTGCTCAAGGCCGTCGCGGGCCTGCTTCCCGTGGAGAACGGCACGATCTACACGGACGGCCAGCCCTCGCTGCTCGGCGTCAACGCCGCCCTGATGAACGACCTCACCGGCGAGCGGAACGTCTACCTCGGCGGCCTCGCGATGGGCATGTCCCGCGAACAGGTCAAGGAGCGCTACCAGGAGATCGTCGACTTCTCCGGCATCAACGAGAAGGGCGACTTCATCACCCTGCCGATGCGGACCTACTCCTCCGGCATGGCGGCCCGGCTGCGCTTCTCCATCGCCGCGGCCAAGGACCACGACGTCCTGATGATCGACGAGGCGCTCGCCACCGGTGACCGCTCCTTCCAGAAGCGGTCCGAGGTCCGCATCCGCGAACTGCGCAAGAGCGCCGGCACGGTGTTCCTGGTCAGCCACAACAACAAGTCGATCCGCGACACCTGCGACCGCGTGCTGTGGCTGGAACGCGGCGAGCTGCGCATGGACGGACCCACCGGGGACGTCCTCAAGGAGTACGAGAAGTTCACGGGCAAGTAGCGGGCCGAGCCGAACTCGACCGCACCGAGCTGAAGCGACCTGAGCTGAGCTGAGGCGAACCGGACGGGACGCGGGCTGCCGAAGCCCCGCGTCCCGTCCGGCGTCCGGCGACCCGGCACCCGGCGTTCGGCCCTCAGCGTTCGGCCCTCAGCGCTCCAGGAACCCGAACAGTTCCTCCCACCCGCGGACGACCTCATCGGTCGTGAAGCGCTGGACGTTCACGCGCGCGGCCTCGCCCATGGCGTCCCGCAGGGCCTTGTCGGACATCAACGTGTCGAGTCGGCGGGCCAGTTCACCGGTGTTGCCGAGGGTCGCGAGGAGGCCGTCCTCACCGTCCCGGATGATCTCGTGGACGCCGGGCGCGCAGTCGAAGGCGGCACACGGGACACCTGCGGCCATCGCCTCCATGACGGCGAGCGGGAACCCCTCGCCCCGCGAGGAGAGCACGAACACCGAGCCGCCGCGCAGAGCGCCGGGCACGTCGCTCGTCCGCCCCATCCACTCGACCGAGTCGTCCAGCCCGAGGGCCGTGCACTGCTTCTTGAGGAGCTCCTCGTCCTCCCCCGAACCGTAGATCCGCAGCCGCCAGTCCGGATGCAGCGGTGCCGTCTCCGCCCAGGCGTCGAGCAGCATGTCGATGCCCTTCTGGTCGTGCAGCCGGCCGATGCTGACGACGACGTTCTCGGTGCGCGGTGAGGGCACCTCGGGCATGAACGGCAGCGGGTTCGGCATGAAGGACACGTTGTTCAGGCCCTGCCTGATCCACAGGTCGGCGTCCTCGCGGGTGAGCGCGAGCATCCGGTCGACGTCCTCGTAGTGCTTCAGGACCCGTCGGTAGCGCGAGGTCGACCGGGAGTAGGCGAAGGACTCGTGGCTCATCCCGATGACGGTCAGCCCGTCGGTGTCGGCGAGTTCCACCCACTCCATGGCCCACACCTGCGTGACGATGACGACACCGCCGGGCCGCGCCGTCCGCAGCAGTTCGGTCAACCGGTCGGCCCGTTCCCGCATCCCGGCCGCCCGTTCGGCGCGCCGCCGGTGCTCGACGACGTCGATCCGCCCGCGCAGGCCGCCCGCCGCACGCACCTGCGGCGGCCGGACGTCGTACAACGTCGTGGTCGGGTAAGGGAGTTCGCCCAGCTCCTGGGGGACGTCGGGGTCGGTGATCCCGACGACGTGCACGCGGTGCCCGCGCTCCATGAACAGGCGGGCCATCTGATGCGACCAGCTGGTCACCCCGCCGAGTTCGTCGACGCTGTTGGAGACGAAGAAGATGTCCCGCTGCGGGAATTCGGTCATCCACGCCTCCAGTGCGCGAAGAACTGCTCGACGATGTCGCGAGACGCGGTCCCCTGGTCGTACTCGCCGAACTCGGCCGTGAACTGCTCCCTTCTCGGGGCGTACTTGACGGCCTGCTCCTCCAGCGAGCCGAGGACGACATGCAGTTCGTCCTCGGTGCGCACGACGGGTCCGGGAGCGCGCTCCAGCAGGTCGAAGTAGGTGCCGCGGCCCTCGTGCACGTACTCCTCGTAGTCGTGGACGAGGAAGAACATGGGGCGGTCGAGGAGGGCGTAGTCGAACATCACGGACGAGTAGTCGGTGATCAGTCCATCGGCCAGCCCGAGCAGCGGCGTCATGTCGTGGTGCGCGGTGACGTCGATGACGCGGCCGCGCACGGACGGCGGCAGCACGACGTGGTTGAGGTAGTGGGAGCGGACGAGCAGGACGTAGCGGTCGCCGAAGGTGTCGGCGAACCGCTCCACGTCGAAGGGCAGCTCGAACCTCTTCTGCCCGCTGCCGCGATGCCGGAAGGTGGGGGCGTACAGCAGGATCTGCTTGTCCTCGGGGATACCCAGCTCGGCCGCCAGCGGGCCGCGTTCGCGCCGTCCTTCGGCCCGTTCCCGCGTCCTCGCCAGGACGAGCTCGTCGTTGCGGGGATAGCCGACCCGCAGCAGGGTCCGTTCCTGGAGGCGGAACGCCCGCGCGAGGGTGCGGACATCGTGCTCGGAGCGGATCAGGAACCGGTCGAAGCGGTCCAGCGTGCGCTGCTGCACGTCCTGCGCCGTCCGCGACTTGAGCTTCCACTCCGGTTCGTCGAAGCCCATCCGCTTGAGGGCGGAGCCGTGCCAGGTCTGGAGGTACGTGGTCCGCGGCCGCTTGGTGAGCTTCAGCGGGTAGCTCTGGTTGTCGACCCAGAACTCGGCCTGCGCGAGCGCCCGCAGGTAGGGCAGCGACCAGCGGCGTACGAGAGTGGCGTCGTCGGGGAACCCGTCGGGCCGGCCGGCGTACGACCAGACCGCCTCGAACTCCAGGCCCTGGCGGCGCATCTCCTCGTAGAGGGCGCGGGGGCTGTCGCTGTACTGGCGGCCCAGGTGGCTCTCGAAGACGACGAGGCGACGGCGGACGGGGAGCCGGCTGAACACCTCGTGGTAGACGCGGATCTTGGCCGGTCCCGAGGTGAGGTCCTTGCGCAGCGAACGCGCCCTGCGGAATCCCGACTTGGCGAGGGCCCCGGCCCGGCCGTGCACACCGCGCTGCACGAGGGCGTTCGCCCTCTTGTCCGGGACCAGCCGGTAGGACAGGTGCCCGCGCGTGGAGACGACCGGCTCGAACCGGTCGGCGACCAGTCGGGTGAGCCGGGGCCGGACGGGCAACCTGCCCGCGATCAGGCCGGGTTCGGCGGCGGTGAGGCGTGTGGTGGTGCGGACCCCGTCGACGTCGAGGTGCAGCCGTACGTCCCAGACGGTGTCCACGACGCCCAGCGGGCGCACGGCCGTGAGGTCCGCCGAGCCCTCCCAGGCGATGGTGTCGCCGGCGTGCCACACGCGGGCCACGGGGAAGCGGAAGGTCTGGAAGCGGACGCCGCGCCGGCGGGCGTAGAACTCCAGCTGGGCGGTGAGCCGGGCGTCCGGCGGGATCACCCCGAGCGGGTTGGTGACGCGCCCGGCGAGCCGGACGGTCCCGCCGGGACCCGGCTCGTAGGAGGTCAGTTCGTCGCGCAGGAACATCTTCTCGACGGGCCGGGCGTGATAGCCGAGGTCGGTGACGTCCAGGACGTGCCGGCCGAAGGGTTCGTCGAGGTGTTCGGCGCACCAGTACACGCGGCCGTCGCGTTCGACGAGAGGCGAGGAGATCTTGTCGCGGTTGGCGAGGGTGTCCACGGCGGGCAGCAGGTTGTCCCAGTCGCTGACCTGGAGGAGGTACGCGCAGACGGCGTGGATGGGTTCGGCCTCGTCGAAGGCGGCGCGGTCGATCGACTCCAGGTACTGCCGGGCGATCGCGGCGAACTCCTCGCGGTAGGCCGCGTCCCGGAAGGGCAGTTCACGCAGGTGCAGCACGAGGTCGTGCTTGAGGAACTTGACGTCCTTGGCGAACTTCAGCTCCAGGAGCCCCCTGTCGGCGAGGAGCCGGTCGACGTGCCGGTGGATCTCCATGCGGTGCGCGAAGTTGGCGATCTCGTCACGCCGGTTGCTGATGGACTTCGCCGCCGCCTTGTCCGCGACCCGCCAGTCGTACACCCGGTTGGGGATGAGGGTGATGCGGCGGGCCGAGGCGTAGGCCTGGGCGGAGAAGAGCAGGTCCTCGTAGTGGATGCCGACCGGGAAGCGCAGACCCTCGTCGAGCAGGAACCGTCTGCGGTAGCACTTGTTCGTCGACAGGGTGTCGAAGACCATCAGGTCGGGCAGCTCCGAGATCGACTCCAGCGTGCGGGTGCGCTCGTACAGCCAGGGGTACCACTTGACCTCCTTGCCCGTGCGCGAGTCGACGTGGACGCGCACGCACAGGCCCGAGACGAGGTCGGCGCCGGTGGTCTCGGCGGCCTCCAGCATGTTGCGGCAGGCGTTGCGTTCCAGGACGTCGTCGCTGTCGAGGAAGACGACGTACTCACCGCGGGCCTCGGTGATGCCGCGGTTGCGGGGGGCGCCGCAGCCGCCGCTGTTCTCGGGCAGCCGGCAGGCGCGGACCCGCCCGGGATGGGCGGCGGCCAGTCCGCGCGCCACCTCGTACGAGCCGTCGGTGCTCCGGTCGTCGACGATGACGACCTCGACGGCGCGCAGCGTCTGGTCCAGGACGGAGCGGACGGCGGTGGGCAACCGGTCGGCGTCGTTGTAGACGATGACGACCACGGAGACAGCCGGCCGGGAGGGCCCGGTGCCGGACGGGGTGGACGCACGATGTTGATCCACGTTCATCCTATTTATCGTAGGGATCCCGCCCGATTATGGGGTGCTATCGCCCGTTCTTCGCGTGTTGGAACACCCAGGTCCGGTAGGCGACGAAGCGGAACGCGGAGGCCAGCACGATGGACAGCACCTTGGCGATGTTCGAGCCGAGCGAGCCGCTCATCCCGAACCCGTGGTACCCGAGGTAGAACAGGGCGCTCTCCATGACGACGCCGAGCCCGCTGAACGCGAAGAAGAGGGCGATCTGGCCGCGGGTGCGCGAGGCCCGGTCCCGGTAGGCGAAGAAGCGGAAACCGAGGTAGTTCGTGCCCATGGCGACGCAGCTGGCGATCACGGTGGCGACCATCGGGGCCCAGTTCAGGCCGTGCAGCGCCAGGTTGAAGAAGAGGACGTTGACGGCGACCCCGCTGCCCCCGACGACCGAGAAGCGCGCCAGCTCCAGGGCGAGCCGGCGGACGCGCGGGACCTTCGTGACGGCCCGAGGACCCCGGGGGCGGACGACGGGAGCGGCCGCGGCGGGGGCCTGCCGCTCGGTGAGGTGCACTGTCACGGGTCCGGGTCCTCCACACGTCTGTCCGTCGGTCGAGCAGTCAGTCGGGCCAACCTTAAGGCAAATGTCCTATTTAACAGGTATAGGTAAATTGCGAGCCGGGGTTTCGTCGCACACCCCTCCCCGTCCGGACACGGGAAACACGGGCGCCCCCGGGCCGGGGACCCGGGGGCACCGCGCCGACACGTGAGGCACCTCACGACGAACGGGGGCGCCCCGGACCAGGAAGAGGTCCCGGGCGCCCCCGTCGGCGTACCGCCTAGGAGTGCGCGCGCAGCAGCGTCCGCATCGTCCGCATCGCCACCGAAAGGTTCGCGAGGTCGAACGAGTCCGAACCCCGGATCTCCTCCAGCGTGGCGCGGGCGCGTCCGAGGATCGGCGCGTTCTTCTCCTGCCAGGCCTCGAAGCGCTGCTCCGGCGTGGAGGCGCCGTCGCCCACCGCGAGCACGTCCGCGGTGAGCGCCGCGTGGGCCGCGTAGAGGTCCTCGCGGATCGACGCACGGGCCATGGACTGCCAGCGGTCGGCACGCGGCAGCTCGATGATGCGGTCCATGAGCTGCGTGATGCCGAGCCGGTCGGCGAGGTCGTAGTAGACCTCGGCGACGGCCATCGGGTCCTTGCCCGTGCGGTCGGCCACCGAGACGATGTCCAGCGCGGGGAAGGCGGACGAGAAGCCGGCAACGCGCGTGGCGAGCTCGTCGGGCACGCCGGCGGTCGTCAGCTCGTCGTGGATCCGCTGGTACCACTCCAGGTCCGCGCCGCGCAGCAGCTTGGGCAGCTCCGACCACACGTGCTCGACACCCTCGGCGAAGAAGGTGATCGTCTCGGCGAGCTGGAGCGGCTGCGGCCGGTTGTTGAGCAGCCAGCGCGTGCCGCGCTCCACGAGGCGGCGCGAGTGCAGCCGGATCCGGGTCTGGACGTCGGCGGCGACGACATTGTCGAGCGCCTCCACCGCGTCCCACACCGCGCTGGAGTTGAAGATCGTGCGGGCCGCGGTCTGCGCCCGGACGATCTCCTCCAGTGAGGCACCCGTCTCCTCACGCAGGCGGTGCAGGAAGCTCGTACCGCCCGTGTTGACCGTGTCGTTGACCAGGACGGTCGTCACGATCTCGCGGCTCAGCGCGTGGCCCTCGATCTGCTCGCGGAACTTGTCGCGCAGGGCCGTCGGGAAGTACGCGTGCAGCAGGCTCTGCAGGTACGGGTCGTCGGGCAGCGAGGTGGCGAGCAGATCCACGGAGACGGTGATCTTCGTGTACGCGAGGAGTACGGCCGTCTCGGGACCGGTCAGACCCTGGCCGGCGGTGAGCCGCTCGCGGATCTGCCGCTCGCTGGGCAGGAACTCCAGCGCCCGGTCGAGATGCCCCTCGCGGACCAGCGTGCGCATGAACCGCTGCTGGGCGTGGAGCATGCTCGGGGACTGGGCCAGCGCGTTGGCGATCGCCGTGTTCTGCGCGTAGTTGTTGCGCAGCACCAGGGCGCCGACCTCGTCGGTCATCTCGGCGAGCAGCTTGTTGCGCTGCTTGACGGTCAGATCGCCGTTGGCCACCACCGCGTTGAGCAGGATCTTGATGTTCACCTCGTGGTCCGAGGTGTCCACGCCCGCGCTGTTGTCGATGGCGTCGGTGTTGATCTTTCCGCCGTGCTGCGCGAACTCGATCCGGCCGAGCTGGGTCAGGCCCAGGTTGCCGCCCTCGCCGACGACCTTGACGCGCAGTTCGGCGCCGTCGACACGGATCGCGTCGTTCGCCTTGTCGCCGACCTCCGCGTTCGACTCGGCGGACGACTTCACGTACGTGCCGATACCGCCGTTCCACAGCAGGTCGACGGGGGCCTGGAGGATCGCCCGCATCAGGTCGGCCGGCGTCATCTTCGCGACCTTCGACTCGATGCCGAGGGCCTCGCGGATGTGCGCGTTGACCGGGATGGCCTTGGCGCTGCGCGGGAAGACACCGCCACCGGCCGAGATCAGCCCGGTGTCGTAGTCCGCCCACGAGGAGCGCGGCAGCTCGAACAGGCGGCGGCGCTCGGCGTACGAGGTCTCGGCGACCGGCTGCGGGTCGATGAAGATGTGCCGGTGGTCGAACGCGGCGACCAGCTTGATGTGCTCGGAGAGCAGCATGCCGTTGCCGAACACGTCACCGGACATGTCGCCGACACCGACCACGGTGAAGTCCTGCGTCTGGGTGTCGACGCCCAGCTCCCGGAAGTGCCGCTTGACGGACTCCCAGGCGCCGCGGGCGGTGATGCCCATCTTCTTGTGGTCGTAGCCGGCGGAGCCGCCGGAGGCGAAGGCGTCGCCGAGCCAGAAGTCGTAGCTCTCGGCGACCTCGTTGGCGATGTCCGAGAACGTCGCCGTGCCCTTGTCGGCGGCGACCACGAGGTACGTGTCGTCCTCGTCGTGCCGGACGACGTCGGCGGGCGGCACGATCTCACCGGCGACCAGGTTGTCGGTGATGTCGAGCAGCGCCGAGATGAAGGTCCGGTAGCTGCGGATGCCCTCGGCCAGCCACGCGTCGCGGTCGGCGGACGGGTCCGGCAGCTGCTTGGCGACGAAGCCGCCCTTGGCGCCGACGGGCACGATGACGGTGTTCTTCACCATCTGCGCCTTGACCAGACCGAGGATCTCCGTACGGAAGTCCTCGCGCCGGTCGGACCAGCGCAGACCACCGCGCGCGACCTTGCCGAAGCGCAGGTGCACGCCCTCCACGCGCGGCGAGTACACCCAGATCTCGAACGCCGGGCGCGGCGCCGGGAGGTCCGGGATGGCCGTCGGGTCGAACTTCATGGAGACGTACGCGTGAGGTGTGCCGTCCGCCGTCTTCTGGAAGAAGTTCGTGCGCAGGGTCGCCTTGATGAGGTGCAGGAAGGACCGCAGGATGCGGTCCTCGTCGAGGGAGGCGACCTGGTCGAGCGCGGCGTCGAGCTCCTCCAGCAGAGCGTCGGTCAGCTCGACGCCGGCGCGCTGGCGCTCCGGCGACATCCGCGCCTCGAAGAGCGAGACGAGCAGCCGCGTGGTGTGGACGTTGTTGCGGAGGGTGTCCTCCATGTAGTCCTGGCTGAACGTGGAGCCCGCCTGGCGCAGGTACTTCGCGTACGCCCGCAGCACCATCGACTGCCGCCAGTTGAGGCCGGCGCTCAGCACGAGGGCGTTGAAGCCGTCGTTCTCGGCCTGCCCGGTCCAGGTGGCGGCGAAGGCCTCCTGGAACCGCTCGCGGCCGTCGTCGCCGAGGTAGTCGCCGTTGCCGGTCAGGGACTTGGGCAGCCGGAGCCCGAAGTCGTAGATCCACGCCGTCGTACGGTCCGAGCAGCGCAGTTCGTACGGGCGCTCGTCGGTGACCTCGACGCCCATGCGGTTCAGGGCGGGCAGGACCGCGGAGAGCGAAACCTGCTCGCCGGTGCGGTAGATCTTGAACCGGCGCTCGCCGGGGGCCGCGCCGACCGGCTCGTAGAGGCTGAGCGCGAAGTCCTTGCTCTGCTCCTGGCCGAGCGCCTGGAGGTGCACCAGGTCGGCGACCGCGGAACGCGGTGAGTGGTCGGCCTTGTATCCCTCGGGGAACGCGTTGCCGTAGTGGCGCAGCAGTTCGGCGGCGCGCTCCTCACCGCACTCGGCGGTCAGTGCCTCGCCGAAACCGTCGGCCCAGGAGCGGGCGGCCTCGACGAGACGCGCCTCGATCCGGTCCTTGTCGGCGTCGGAGAGCTGCGCCAGCTCGGTGCCGGGCTCGACACGGACCACGAAGTGCAGCCGGGACAGGATCGACTCGGTGTTCCAGGCCGTGAAGTCGACGCTGGTGCCGTTGAGCTCTTCCTTGAGGATGTCGATGATGCGCAGCCGCACACCGGTGGTGTAGCGGTCGCGCGGCAGGTAGACGAGGGCCGAGTAGTAGCGGCCGTACTCGTCCTGACGCAGGTAGAGCCGCAGCCGGCGGCGTTCCTGGAGGTACAGGACGGAGGTGACGATCGCCCGGAGCTCGTCGGCGGGCGTCTGGAACAGCTCGTCGCGCGGGTACGTCTCCAGGATCTGGAGCAGGTCGCGGCCGTCGTGGCTGTTGGGCGAGAACCCGGCCCCGCGCAGGACCTCCTCGACCTTGCGGCGCACGACGGGCACGCGGCGCACGGACTCGGTGTACGCGGCGGAGGAGAAGAGGCCGAGGAAGCGGCGCTCGCCGACGACCTCGCCGTTCTCGTCGAACTTCTTGACCCCGACGTAGTCCAGGTACGACGGCCGGTGCACGGTGGCACGGCTGTTCGCCTTGGTCAGGACGAGCAGCTTGTGCTCGCGGGCCTTGGCGCGGGCGTCCGCGGGCAGCCGCTCGAAGGACGGGCTGACCGGGTGGCTGTCATCGTCGCCGTGCTGCGGGTCGGAGCGCAGGATGCCGAGCCCGGTGCCGGGAACGGCGGTCAGCGAGTCGTCGTCGCGCAGCTGGTACTCGCGGTACCCGAGGAAGGTGAAGTGGTCGCCCGACAGCCAGCGCAGCAGCTCGCGGGCCTCCTCGACCTCCTGCTCGCGCAGGTCGTCGGCGGCGGGCTCGGCGGGCAGCTCGTCGGCGATCCGCAGCGCCGCGTCGCGCATCTTCTCCCAGTCCTCGACGGCCTCACGGACGTCGGACAGGACACGGAGCAGGTCGGCGGTGATCTGCTTCAGATCGGCGCGGTCGGTCTCGCGGTCGATCTCGACGTGGATCCACGACTCGACGTGCGCGTCGTGCGGCAGGTCCTCGGCGGAGGGCCGCGTGGGCAGCACCTCGATGAGCTTGCCGGTCACGTCGCGCCGTACGACGAACTGCGGGTGGATCACGACGTGGATGCCGCGGCTCTGGCGCGACAGCTCGTTGGTCACCGAGTCGACGAGGAACGGCATGTCGTCCGTCACCACCTCGACGACGGAGTGGCTGCAGGTCCAGCCGTTCTCCTCGACGGTGGGGGTGTGCACGCGCACGTTGGCCGTGCCCTGAGGGCGGTTCTCGGCCAGTCGGTAGTGGGAGAAGGCCGCTCCGAAGACGTCGACCGGATCACGGTCGCTGAGGTCCTCCGGGGCCGTGTGCAGGTAGTAGCGCTGGAGGAACGCGAGCACGGTGTCCCGGTCAGGGGTGCCCTCGTCCGTCGTCCCAGTCGGTAGGTGCCCCCCGACCGGGCTGTTCTCAGCTACCCGGGCGGCCCGTTCGAGCAGCTCGGCCTTGGCTTCGTCCAGCTTGGTCTGCATTGTCCTCTGGCTCCTGTCGCGCGCCGTTGCGTGACGTTGAAGGAAGTACGGTCTCGTCGCTTCCGACGCAACGCCGTGACGCGGGGTGTCCGGTCTGCTTCGACGCTATGCCGCAAGGTGAGATGAGCGGGGGGTTATCGGCCATTCTCGGCGCCCTCGGGGACTGTGACGCTGCTCTCGGCGACGTCCGTCTCTCGGGTGCCCTCGACGTACGGAGTGCGGTGCCGTCGGCGCTGGCGGCTCTCCCGCCCGCGCACACGGCGTTCGCCGTCATCCCGTCCCGCTCACGAAGATCAGCGACTGGCGCCCGGTCACGGATGTCGTCCGTGCGCTCCGGGCGCGGGGCAGGGGCGACGATGCCCCCGCGAGATATCGCGCTGATCACGCCACCAGGCTATCCCCCTTCACCCGGGGGTCGTCATGAGCCGTATGTGTACAAAACCAGGGGGGGAACTTTGACACTATGCACAGGGACGAATGGGGCGAGGACGTGCAGTGGCGGCGGACTGCGGGCTACCGTCGTACTACGGACGGTGTTCCGCGGCGGCCGGACCCCGGAGCGGCGCTCCAAGGAGCGCGCGGCCCCTTGGCAAGTCCCTCCCCCGGAGGCAGGTTGACCGGGACGACCGAACGGAACGCCTGAGCACGGCCGACGGGAGCGCAGCACCATGGCAGCGAAGATCCTGATTGTCACCGGCGACGCGGCGGAGTCACTGGAGGTCCTGTACCCCTACCAGCGGCTGCGCGAGGAGGGCTACGAGGTCCACATCGCCGCCCCCGAGCAGAAGAAGCTCCGGTTCGTGGTCCACGACTTCGAGCCCGGCTTCGACACCTACACCGAGAAGCCCGGCTACACCTGGCCGGCCGACCTCGCGTTCGCGGACGTCGACCCGGGCGCGTACGTCGCGCTCGTCATCCCCGGCGGACGTGCTCCGGAGTACCTGCGCAACGACCCCGAGCTCCGGAAGATCCTCAAGTCGTTCTTCGACGCGGACAAGCCGGTGGCCCAGATCTGCCACGGTCCCCTGCTGACCGCGGCGGTCGACAGCCTGCGCGGCCGCCGCGTCACGGCGTACCCCGCGCTGGAGCTCGACATGCAGGCGGCGGGCGCGACCTTCCAGGACGCGGAGGCCGTCGTCGACGGCACCCTCGTCTCCGCCCGCGCCTGGCCCGACCACTCGGCCTGGATGCGCGAGTTCCTGACGGTGCTGCGGGCTAAGGCTCCCGTGACCTGACGTGTCCCGACGGCCCGGGCGCGACGTCTCACGCCCGGGCCTCACGGACCTGTCGGGCCCTCGGGTCGCTCAGGCCGCGAGGCGCTGCGCCTCCTCGACGGCTTCCTCCAGGCTGTCCACGACCGGGACGCCCACCAGCTCCAGGCTGGCGCGACTGTGCGAGCCGCCGGTGTAGAGCACCGCTCCGGCTCCCACGTGCCGGGCGGCGACCGCGTCGTCGGCGGCGTCCCCGATCACCACCACACGGGACGGGTCGACCCCCGCGAGGGCCGTGAGGTGTCGCACCATGTGCTCCGCCTTGCTGCCCCCGGATGGCCCGGTGCGCCCGTCCACCCGGACGAAGTGCGGCTCGATCCCGAAGCCCCGCACCAGCGGCACCAGTTCCTCGTGCACGTACATGCTCAGCAGCGACTGGCTGCGGCCCGCCGCTCCCCAGCCGGCGAGCAGCGAGGGCACCCCGTCGGTCAGTCCGCAGGCCACGCGGTGCTCCGCGTAGTACCGGTGGAAGGTGTCGTCCATGACCTGCCACTCGGCGTCCGTGGGCAGCCGCCCCATCAGCCGCTCGTAGAACTTCGGCACGGGCACGCAGTACATCGCCCGGTACCGCTCCAGCGTGATCGACTCGAGTCCCAGCTCGGCGAACGCGGCGTTCGTCGCCCCGATGATCGCGTCATTGTCGTGGAACAGCGTGCCGTTCCAGTCCCAGACGATGTGCGCGTTTTCTGGCTTCCCCATACACAGAAACGTACCCGTCCCCACCGACAACGCCACACCCCACGGGGCTACTCGCCCTGCCCCACGAGGTTGGGGATCTCCTGCCTGGCGAACCACAGCAGTTCGTGGTCCTCGGCCCCGTCGACGACGAACTGCGCGTCGTCGTCCCCCATGTCCGCGGCACCGAGAGCCTCAGCGGCCGCGGTGACGTCCTTCTCGGCGTCCGGGGCGTCGACGTGGACGGCGGCGACCTTGGCCAGCGGCACGGCCTGCGAGACCCGCACCTCGCCGAGCGCGGCCGGGTCGAGCCCCCGGTCGGGATCGACGGCCGCGGCACGGTCGGGCACGTCTACGGCGACGACGACCCGGCGCCGTACGGCCCCGGGGTCCACGGCCACGAGCCGCAGCGAGGCCAGCGCTGCACGGTTCAGCGCCGCGTACTCCAGTTCCTCGATGTCGTCGGAGACGTACCACTCGCGCAGCGCGGGGGTGACGGCGTACGCGGCGAACGGTCCCGCCTCCAGTTCTCCCGTCCTGTACGCCTCGGCGAGACCGGAGAGGGTCAGAGGGACGTAGACGCGCATGGTGGCCGCTTTCGTAGTCGGGGGCTCCGGGGATTCGCGGTCCGCGGGCTCCGGGGAGGGCGGTCCCGCGCCTCCGGGGAAGGCCTTCAGGATACGTGCGGGCGTCCCCTTTCGAGTCCCCGGCCGCCCCTTCCGGAGCGTCCACCCCGGTCCCGAGATTCACCCGGTACCGCCCTTGGCCCGTGGGGGTTCCCGACCGCCCGGCAACCCTGATAGGTGAACTCTCGGGGGGCTCCGACGCGCGCCCGTCCTCCTTGCGAGGGCCCTCCCCCGCCTCGTACAAGATCCCCAACAGCAGGTTACCGACCGGTATGAACCGGTCCGGAGGAACGGGGACGGCACATGAACAAGGTGATGACCAGGACCAGGCGCCATCCGGGCGGCCGGCCGCCGGGCCGCCAGGACTCGCGCCGCCCCGGGAACACCCCGCCCCGCGCGCCGGGCGCAGGAACGCCCGCCGGGCCCCCTGGCGGCAGCCCGCCGCAGGACCCGGCCCCCTCGGCGGCATCGTCCGCCGTGCGCGCCCCGGAGGGGGCCCGTGGCGGAGTACGGCCAGCGACACGGCCCCGGCCCACCGACGTCTTCGCAGAGAAGCTGCTGGCCGTGCTGAGCGGCACCCGTCCCGTCCACTGCATGCTGCGGCACACCGCGGGCCGCGCGTACGACGAACTGGTCTGGCTCGCCGAACGCGGTGCCCTGCGCGCCCGCGGCACCCGCCCCGTCATCCGGGACATCGGCTACTACGTCGCCCGCCCCGGCGCCGTGGAGGCCTTCGCCCGCATCGGCGCCGGCGACCAGCTGCGCGCCATGGCCTTCCGTCTGGAACAGGGCCCCGACCTGCGCTGGCGCTGCACGGCGATCGAACTGGGCGGCCCCCGCATGCCCCACCGCGACGACGACTGACGACGCAACCGGCGCGAGCGGGCGGCGAGACCTCGGACAGCGGGTGCAGGGGCCTCACGCGTGCGTGGCGCCCGAGCACGGTGCGCGGGAACGCCGGAAGGGCCGGGCACCTGGGTGCCCGGCCCTTCCGAGGTACTACCGGTCGCGCGCTCCGGCTGTCACCGGCGCCGCGCGACCCTCACTCACTTCTTGCGGCGACGCGCGCCGCCCTTCTGCTGCTTGCGGCGCTCCGCGCGCGTGAGGCCGTCCGCCTCGGAGCGCACGGGCTCGTCGTCGTGGGTGAAGTCGCCCTCGATGACACCACCCTCACCGTCGACGCTCGGGGCGGAGAAGTGCAGGCGGTCCGGCCGCTGCGGGGCGTCGAGCCCCTTGGCGCGGATCTCGGGCCGCACCGCGCCCGCGGGAACGGCGTCCTGCTTGTCCAGGGACGGCGCCGAGTCCGTGATCTCGACCTCCTCGACCTGCTGCTCGACCTGGACCTCCAGGTTGAACAGGTAGCCGACGGACTCCTCCTTGATGCCGTCCATCATGGCGCTGAACATGTCGAAGCCCTCGCGCTGGTACTCCACGAGCGGGTCCTTCTGGGCCATCGCGCGCAGGCCGATGCCCTCCTGGAGGTAGTCCATCTCGTAGAGGTGCTCGCGCCACTTGCGGTCCAGGACCGACAGCACGACCCGGCGCTCCAGCTCACGCATGATCTCGGAGCCGAGCTGCTCCTCGCGGGCCGCGTACTGGTCGTGGATGTCGTCCTTGATGGACTCGGAGATGAACTCGGCGGTCAGACCGGAACGGTCACCGGCGGTGTCCTCCAGCTCGTCCACGGTGACCTTCACCGGGTAGAGCTGCCGGAAGGCGCCCCACAGCCGGTCGAGGTCCCACTCCTCGGCGAAGCCGTCGGCGGTCTCGGCCGCGATGTAGGCGTCGATCGTGTCGCCCATGAAGTGCTGGATCTGCTCCTGCAGGTCCTCGCCCTGCAGGACGCGGCGGCGCTCGCCGTAGATGACCTCGCGCTGCCGGTTCAGCACCTCGTCGTACTTCAGGACGTTCTTACGCGTCTCGAAGTTCTGCTGCTCGACCTGCGACTGGGCCGACGCGATCGCGCGCGTGACCATCTTGTTCTCGATCGGCACGTCGTCCGGCACGTTCGCCATCGACATGACGCGCTCGACCATCTGCGCCTTGAACAGACGCATCAGGTCGTCGCCCAGGGACAGGTAGAACCGGGACTCGCCCGGGTCGCCCTGACGGCCGGAACGACCGCGCAGCTGGTTGTCGATACGGCGCGACTCGTGCCGCTCGGTGCCGAGGACGTACAGGCCGCCGAGGTCCTTGACCTCTTCGAACTCGGCCTTGACCGCCTGCTCGGCCTTCTCCAGGGCGGCGGGCAGTGCCGCGGCCCACTCCTCGATGTGCTCCTCGGGGTCGAGACCGCGCTGCCGCAGGTCCGCCTCGGCGAGGTCGTCCGGGTTGCCGCCGAGCTTGATGTCCGTACCGCGGCCCGCCATGTTCGTGGCGACGGTGACGGCGCCCTTGCGGCCCGCCTGCGCGATGATCGGCGCCTCACGGTCGTGCTGCTTGGCGTTCAGCACCTCGTGCTGGACACCGCGCTTGGAGAGCTGCTGCGAGAGGTACTCGGACTTCTCGACCGACGTCGTACCGACGAGGATCGGCTGGCCCTTCTCGTGCTTCTCGACGATGTCGTCGACGACCGCCTCGAACTTCGCGACCTCGGTGCGGTAGATCAGGTCGGACTGGTCCAGGCGGACCATCGGCCGGTTGGTCGGGATCGGGACGACGCCCAGCTTGTAGATCTGGTGGAACTCGGCGGCCTCGGTCATCGCCGTACCCGTCATGCCGGACAGGCCCGGCAGCTCCTTCTCCTGCTGGTCGTGGCGCTTGTAGAGGCGGAAGAAGTTCTGCAGGGTGATCGTGGCGAGCGTCTGGTTCTCGTCCTTGATGTCCACCCCTTCCTTCGCCTCGATCGCCTGGTGCATGCCCTCGTTGTAGCGGCGGCCGGCGAGGATACGGCCGGTGTGCTCGTCGACGATCATGACTTCGCCGTCGATGACGACGTAGTCCTTGTCCTTCTTGAACAGTTCCTTGGCCTTGATGGCGTTGTTCAGGTAACCGACGAGCGGGGTGTTCACCGACTCGTAGAGGTTGTCGATGCCCAGCCAGTCCTCGACCTTGGCGACACCGGGCTCGTGGATGGCGACGGTGCGCTTCTTCTCGTCGACCTCGTAGTCACCGGTCTCCTCGATGCCCTTGAGGGGGTTGCCGGGCTCGCCCTTCTTGAGGCGGGTGACCAGCTTGGCGAAGTCGCCGTACCACTTGGTCGCCTGGTCGGCCGGGCCGGAGATGATCAGCGGCGTACGGGCCTCGTCGACGAGGATGGAGTCGACCTCGTCGACGATGGCGAAGTTGTGGCCGCGCTGGACGAGTTCGTCCTGGGCCCACGCCATGTTGTCGCGCAGGTAGTCGAAGCCGAACTCGTTGTTCGTGCCGTACGTGATGTCGCACGCGTACTGCTCACGACGCTGGGCCGGGGTCATGTTGGCGAGGATGCAGCCGACCTCCAGCCCGAGGAACTTGTGGACGCGGCCCATCATTTCGGAGTCGCGCTCGGCCAGGTAGTCGTTGACCGTGATGAGGTGGACACCCTTGCCGGAAAGGGCGTTCAGGTACGCGGGCAGGGTGCCGACGAGCGTCTTGCCCTCACCGGTCTTCATCTCCGCGACATAGCCGAGGTGCAGCGCGGCGCCGCCCATCATCTGCACGTCGTAGTGACGCTGGCCAAGGACGCGCTTGGCCGCCTCACGGACCGTGGCGAACGCCTCGGGCAGCAGGTCGTCGAGGCTTTCGCCGTCGGCGTAACGCTGCTTGTACTCATCGGTGAGGGCCCTCAGCTCGGCGTCGGAGAGGTCGACGAAGTCCTCTTCGATGGAGTTGACCTGGTCCGCGATGCGGTGCAGCTTGCGCAGGATCTTGCCTTCGCCTGCACGCATGATCTTCGAGAGGACGGACACGGGGGTTTGTCTCCTTGCCGGTCGGGCCTGGGACGGTCGGTTTCAATGACAGATTCAAATCACAGCTTGAGCAACGGCCATCGTAAGCGAGGACCACACCGCGTCGGGAGGTCTGCCTGCGACAGCCACTAGGACAACGGGCAGGTGCTGCCGAAGGTGCCGCGTTAACCCAGCGAAAAGTAACGAACTGCTCACTCACCGCAAAGGAATGGCGTCCTTACGGCTCCCCGAGCAGAATCGGCCGATGGACCCCGTCACCCTGACCACCGACCGTCTCGTCCTGCGCGCCGTGGGGGTGGAGGACACCGACGCCGTTTTCGACGCCGTCCAGGACCCCGACATCCAGCGGTGGACCACGATCCCGTCCCCTTATCTCCGCGAGCACGCGACGGGCTTCACGGACCAGATGGTGCCCGAGGGGTGGGCCGACGGTTCCGCCTTCACCTTCGGGGTCTTCCTGCCCTCCGGGGAGCTGGTGGCCATGGTCGCCATCACCATGCGGTCCCTCGGGGTCGGCGAGATCGGTTTCTGGGCGGCCAAGGAGCACCGGGGCAACGGCTATGTCACCGAAGCCTCCGTCGCCGTGTCCCGGTGGGCCTTCACGGACGTGTCCGTCGACCGCGTCGAATGGCGGGCCGAGGTCGGCAACAGCGGCTCCCGCGCGGTAGCCGAGAAGGCCGGCTTCACCATCGAGGGCACCCTCCGTTCCGCGATCAACAACAAGGGCGTCCGCAGGGACTGCTGGGTCGGCTCGCTGCTCCCCTCGGACCTGGGGCTGCCGTCGACGGGCCCGTACCTGCCGGCCCGCTGACGCCCGCGCGGTTCGCCGAGTCCGCCGGGTTCCGCCGGGTCCCTCAGACCGGTCGTCCCGGCCGCCGGACGGAGACGTCTGGCTTCGGCGGCACGCTCGCCGGAGCGGGGCCCGATTGTCAGTGCCACGGCCTACCGTGAGGGCATGACGAGTCTCCCGCGTCCCCTCACCGAACTCTCCGCGGACGAAGCCCGCCGCATCGTGCTGCGGGCTCAGGGCTTCCTGGGCGCCCCGGACCGCAGGGCAGGCGTCCGCGGGGTCCTGCGGCACCTCGGCGCGGTGCAGCTCGACACGATCTCCGTCCTCGCCCGCTCGCACGAACTCGTGCCGTACGCCCGGCTCGGCGCCGTCGGCCGCAAGACCGTCGAGAAGGCGTACTGGTCGTCGTCCGGCTCGGCCGACGCGCCCCCGGCACCGCACGCCTTCGAGTACTGGTCGCACGCGGCCTGCATCCTGCCCGTCGAGGAGTGGCCGCACTTCGCCTTCCGCCGCCGCGCCTACCGCGCCCGCCCGCACTGGAACCACGAACTGCCGGACGGCACGTACGACCAGGTCGTCAAGCAGCTCCGCGCCGAAGGCCCCCTCACGGCCACGGACTTGGGCGGCGCGAAGAAGACCAGCGAGTGGTGGGACTGGTCGGGCACCAAGGTCGCCGTCGAGCGCGCGCTGATGTACGGCGAGGTGGTGTGCGTGGAGCGGCGCGGCTGGAAGCGGGTGTACGACCTCGCGGAGCGCGCCGTCCCGGCGTCCCTTCTGCATGACGACCTGGACGACGCCGAGTGCCTGCGCCGTCTCGTCCGGCTCGCGGGCCAGGCGCTCGGCGTCGGCACCCGCGCGGACATCGCTGACTACCACCGGCTGCGGGGCGAGCAGGTCGACGCGGTGATCGCGGACTCCGGCCTCGTCCCGGTGACGGTGGAGGGCTGGGGCAGGCCCGTGGCGGTGAAGGGCGGCGCCAGGGGACTAGGCGCACGCCCCGCGGCGGACGCGTGGGCGGACCCGGCGGCGCTGGCGACGGTCCCGCGCGGCCGCCACCGTACGACGCTGCTGTCGCCGTTCGACTCCCTCATCTGGGAGCGGGCGCGCACGGAACGCATCTTCGACTTCACGCACCGGCTGGAGGCGTACACGCCCAAACCGAAGCGGATCCACGGCTACTTCGCCATGCCGGTCCTCGCCGGCGGCCGGCTGGTCGGGCGGGTGGACCCGGCGCGGGAGGGCAGCACCCTGGTCGCCAAGCAGGTCACGGTGGACGGCGTCCGGGCGGTGCCCGCGGTGGCCCAGGCCCTGGTGGAGGCCGCGAGCTGGGTGGACTGCACGGACGTGCGGGTCGAGCGGGTGGACGCCCCGCAGCTGCGCGACGCCCTCGACACGGAGATCACGCGCCTTCTCGGCTGAGACCTGGCGCTGACGGGGGCCCGGGGGCGGGCCCCCGCCTCCGGGCAGGCCTCAGCGAATTTCGAGGATCTTCTCGCGCATCGCGTACACCACGGCCTCCATCCTGGAGTGCAGCTGCAGTTTCTCCAGGATGTTGCGGACGTGGTTCTTCACGGTGTTCTCGGAGATGAACAACTGCTTGGCGATATCGCGGTTGTTCATTCCCGTGGCCACGAGTTTGAGGACTTCCAGCTCCCGCTCGGTGAGCCGGGGCGCGGGCACCAGCCGGCGCTCGTCGGTCCGCTGGATCATCGACTTGAACTCGGTGAGGAGTTTCGACGCCATCGAGGGGCTGATCTGCGACTGGCCGTCGGCCACCGCGCGAATGGCGGTGGCCACCTCGTCCGTGGAGATCTCCTTGAGGAGATATCCGGTCGCGCCCGCCTTGATCGCGTCGTAGAGGTCGGCCTCCTCGTCGCTGATCGTCAGCATGATGATCTTCGCGCTGGGGGCCACCTCCTTGATGGAGGTGCACGCCTCGATACCGCCGCGCTTGGGCATCCGAACGTCCATCAGCACGATGTCGGGCAGGAGGTCGGCGGCCTTGTCGACCGCCTCCGCCCCGTCGCCCGCCTCGCCGACGACCTGGATGTCCTCCTCGGCCGCGAGCACGATCTCCAGACCGCGGCGGAAGAGGGCGTGGTCGTCCACGACGAGGACCCTGATCGGTTCCTTGCGTGGAGAGCCCACGTCCGGGCCCGGGGCGACCACGCCGTGGTCGGCGTCCCGGTCACGCATCGGTCCGAAGCTGTCCGCCATCGTTCCTCCCCCTGAAGGCCGTGGCCTGTGTTTCCGTGCCATCGCCAACCCAAGGCAACGGCCCACCGGTTGGGCCGGTGCGGCCATGATTCCATGCCGGGACGGCAATGCGGTGTCGGAGCGGGGCGCGAAGGGGTCGCACACCGGTGCCCCCGGGGGCGCACACGCGCTTCCAGGGGCACCGGATCGGCTGATCTGCTGCCATAGGGGCGGGGTCAGCCGCCGAGCGCACCGCCCGGCGCGTCCGCTCCGCCCTGGGTGACCATCGGGTCCGTGCTGAGGTGGATGACGCCGTAGTCGTAGGCGTGCCGTCGGTAGACGACACTGGGCTCCTTCGTCTCGGAGTCGACGAAGAGGTAGAAGTCGTGCCCGACCAGCTCCATCTCGTAGAGCGCCTGGTCGAGTGTCATCGGGGCGGCCACATGGGTCTTCTCGCGGACGACACAGGGGCCCTCGCCCATGATCTCGAGGGAACCGATCTTCTTGGTCGGCACGGCGTCCTGGTCCCCATCGTGGACGACGCTGCCGTTGCCGTTCAGGGTCGCGGCACCAGGGACGTGGTCGGCGACCTCGGCCGCCGGGATCCTGCCGTTGCCACGTCGGGTGTAGCGCTTGTCGTGCTGCTTGCGCAGCCGGGCCTCAAGCTTGTCCGCGGCCAGGTCGAGTGCTGCATACGCGTCGCTCGCCGCTGCCTCCGCCCGGATCACCGGTCCGCGGGAGTGGAGCGTGATCTCCACCCGGTCACAGCGGTCGGCCTGTCGGGGGTTCGGCTCCTTGGAGACCTCGACGTCGAGGCTGATCACCTTGCCATCGAGCTTCTGGATCTTCTCCAGCTTCAGCTTCTCGGCCACGTGCTTGCGGAACCGCTCGGGCACCTCGGTCTTGCGGCCCTTGACGACGATGTCCACGCAGAACTCCGTTCCCGGATAGCCCCGCTCCACTGGCGGAGCATCTCCCTTTTGCACCAGGTTCCGGTGAGCACCGGAACCTCGGACTCGGTGACGTTCACCTCCTCCTCCCCCGAGGACAAGATCTCCACCCCACCGATGCGGGTGATTCAAAAAACCCGCGGCACGGCATTCGGGTTCGCGAGGCCCGGCCTGCGCCATTGCCTCACAACCGAACATATCTCGCCCGGACGGATGTCGTCACCCTCTACTGCGGCGTACCTCCGTTCAGGTGAATTGACCGGGTCATTACCTGCAACGATGCAAGTTCTTGGTCAGTTCCGGTTTATTTCGAAAGCGTCCGGTGGTGCGGCGACCACGGCCGAGTAGACCGTGTCACCGTGCGTCCCTCTGACCTGCTCTCTACCCACGATTCGCCCGTCCACTTCCGGTAGTTCCGGCCTCTCTCGCGCCCCGTGCACACCCTCCGCCGCCGCCTGTGCCACCCGCAGCGCCCGCGCCGCCTCCGTCAACGAGGCGCCCGTCGTCATCAGGTCGTCCACCAGCACCACCCGGCCCCCCTCGGCCAGCAACCGCGCGCCGCCGGCCACGACCTCCAGGGCGCCGGCCAGATTGTCCAGCCGCTGCCGGGAGTTCAGCCCCGACTGGTCGGCCACCGACCTCCGTTGCCGCAGGACGCCGAGCACCCGCGCGGGTGTCCCCGTCCGCCGCAGCTCGCCCGCTGCGGCAAGCGCGATCCGCCGCGCCGGATCGTGTCCGCGGGCCCGGACCGCCCTCCGCGCCGACGGCACGGGCACCAGCAGGACAGGCTTGTCTCCCTGCCCCGCGCCGCGGATGCTTTCGCCGTCGCGTTCGAGCCACTCCCGCTCGCACCCCGCTTCCCCTTTCCCGCGCCTCAGCCGCCCCTGCGAAGCCACGGGCCGCCCGGCCGGACCGGGACGTCGCGCCGCCTCCAGAGCGGCCCGCACAGCCCCCGCCAGGGCTGCGCCCAGTGGTGCCGCCAGGCCCAGCGCACCGCGCTCCTTGTGAGCGAGCAGTGCGGCCCGCACCTCGTCCGCGTAGGGAGCGGCCGCGTGCACCGCCGGCAGGCCGGCCGGTTCCGGCACCGGTCGCACCCGGCTCGGCGCGGCCCCGATCAGGGCGGCACGGCACTCGGCACAGAGCACCGCGCGAGGCCTTCCGCAGCCCCCGCACTCGGCCGGCAGCACCAGATCCGTGAGGTCCTGCCACCACCCCCGCATGGCCACCACTGTGCCAACGCCCGGCCCACTCGGCCACCCCTGTGGACAACTGCCTGTGGACAACTCCGAGGCCTGCTCGTGCGCGGCGACGGCGGAGGGGACCGGAGGGACCTGTGGTCCTGCGTCCGCCCGGCGGAGAGCCTCGGGAACGCCGCGCGGACCGCCCGGAACGCGGGTGGGCCCGCCCGGAGAACCGGGCGGGCCCACTGCCGGAAATTGCCGGGAATCCTGCCGACTAGCCGGGATAGACCGGTGCCGTTCCGTCCTGGACGATCTTCTGCCACTGCTCCCCCGCCGACAGCCGCACGATCCCGTCCGTCTCCGACTGCGCCACCAGCGGCAGCGTCTCGTCCTCGGACGCGGCGATCTCCTTGACGTTGGCGAGCGCGGAGGGCGCGGTGGCCGGCGGGGTGGAGCCGTCGACCTGGACGTAGCGCATCTGCTGCACGCCGCCCTTCTCGCTGCCGACGACCACGAGCCGGCTGTCCCCGGCCCAGGACATGGCCGTGACCTCCTCCAGCTGGGGGGCCACCATGCGCGTGTTGACGACGTCGGCGCCGACCGGCTCGTCCCCGGTGGACCGGTCGATGCGCCCGATCTGCAGCGAGCTCTTGCCGTCCTTCTCCACGATCAGCGCGATCCGCACCCCGTCGGCGGCCACCCGCACCGCCTCGATGCGCCCGTCGACCAACGGCGTCTGGACGACGACGGGCTCGCCCGCACCCTTGCGCAGCAACAGCAGGCGAGGCTTCTTCGGGTCGCGGTCGGCCACCCACAGGTCGCCCCGGGCATCCCAGCTGGGCGTCGTCAGCCGGTCGGCCGCGGTGCTGCCCTGGCTCCGCAGCACCGGCTCGCCGAGCGAACCGCCCGACACCAGCGACCCGACGTACAGGTTCCGGCCGTCGGCCGACACCCCTGCCGCGCTGGTCTCGTCCCGGGACACCGCGGCCGCCCGCAGCTTCTTGACGCCCTCACCCAGCGCTCCGGGCACCGGCTCGGGGTTCTTGTCGCGGTCGCCACCGTCCATCCGCACGAGCCGTTGCTCGCGGTCGATGAAGTACTGGTCCTCCGACTGGCGGCCCGTACCGTGCGAGGCGACTCCCGCGGCCTGCTCCTTGTTCTGCACGCAGAGCTGCGAGCCGTCCGACCTCTGCAGCTCCACCTCGTCGACGCCGGTCGGCGTCAGATTCGTCAGCGTGAGCAGGAGTTGGGCGGCCATCCGTTCGCACTGGGCGTTCCCGACGTGGTCGGCCTCGCTGTTCAGCGGCACCGTCACCCTGTTGCGGTCGTCGGTCGACAGGGAGGTCTCGGCGCTCTTCAGGTCCGTGCCCGTGGGGAAGCTCGACGTGACCTCCGGGTCCAGCCACTTCGTGGGCCCCCGCAGCAGCGCCCGCACGATCTGCGTCATCGGGTCCACCTGCGCGCGCACGAAGACGGGGTCCGCGACCGTCGCCAGCGGACGGCCGGCCCCGGAGGTGCCGTTCGACGCGTAGTAGTACTTGTTGACGGAGACGTAGTTGCGCTGGAAGTCGGACGAGCCCATGACCACGCCGGGAGGCAGGCTTTCGATGCGCCACTGCTTGTTCTTCAGCTTGGTCAGGCGCACCGAGCCGTTGTACGAGCCGGCCCCCGGTTCGTAGGCGTGCCGTTCGTCCACGCCCGCGACCCGGGTGCCGTTGAGCCGGAACTGGACATCCCGCGTGCCGTCCTTGGTGTCCGTCGGCACCATCACCGGGTCCGGCGCGTCGTCGAGCACGGTGGTGGAGTCGTACGGGTCCCACGACTTGCGCGCGCCGTCCGTGAGGTATTTGCCGGCCGTCTCGTAGTTCGCGTCGTCACTCGTGAGCGCCTCGAGGAAGCCCTGCACGATCTCGTCCGCCGAGGCGCCGGAACGCGGCGGGATGGCGTAGACGCGGACCTGGGAGTCCTGTCGCGGCGTGGACTCCACCTGCCGCAGGTCTCCGCTGTCCGGCATCGACGCACACCCTGCCAGCAGCAGGGCCCCACAGCTCGCGTACGCCATGACGCGCACCGGACGGCGTCCGCGGACGCCGTTCCCCCCGCGGTCAGCGCCCACGGAATACCTCCCCATGTCCGAACTCCTCCGGCGTCCTGCCGTCCCGCCCCAGCTCCGGCCCGCCCTGTTCCCGGCCGCCCTGCTCGGGACCGGCCTGTTCCCGGCCGCTCCCGGACGTCTCTTCCTGACGGCGTACGGACCCGGTGGGCCGAGGTACCACGCGCGAGCCGTTGCCCGGCAGCGCCGTCGGATCGGCCGTCGGCGACCCGGCCGGGCGGGGCGCTATGGACCCCCGCTGCGGCGTGGTCCCGCCCACCGGCTGCTGTACGGGCACGGTGGCGAGCTTGGCACCGCCGCCGTGCGGCAGACCGGCGTCGTCGAGTCCGCGGTTGCGCCGCGAGTCCTTGGGCTCCAGCGGTATCGGCGATCCCCTGAGGGGCTCGTCGGCCGTCCGCGGCAGGGTCAGCCGGAACTGTGAACCGCCGCCCGGCTCGCCCCAGGCCTGCAGCCAGCCGCCGTGCAGCCGCGCGTCCTCCAGGGCGATCGACAGCCCGAGGCCGGTGCCGCCGGTGGTCCGCGCGCGTGCCGGGTCGGCTCGCCAGAAGCGGCTGAACACCCGGGTCGCCTCGCCGGGCTTGAGCCCGACGCCGTAGTCACGGACGGCGATCGCGACCGCTCCGCCCGCCGCGGCGAGCTTGACGACGACGTCCTTGCCCTCGCCGTGCTCCACGGCGTTGACGACGAGGTTGCGCAGCACGCGCTCGACCCGCCGGGCGTCCGCCTCAGCTATCAGCGGCTGCTGGTCGCCGACGACCCGTATGTGCGTGCCCTTGCGCTCGGCGAGCGGCTCGGCTCCGCCGACCACCCGTCGTACGACGTCCCGGAGGTCGATCGCGTCGGCCTCCAGGGCCGCCGCGCCCGCGTCGAACCGGCTGATCTCCAGCAGGTCGGCGAGGAGCGTCTCGAAGCGGTCCAGCTGGTCGGCGAGCAGTTCGGCCGACCGCGCGGTCATCGGATCGAAGTCCCCGCGCGCGTCGTGGATGACGTCGGCCGCCATCCGGACGGTCGTCAGGGGCGTCCGCAGTTCGTGCGACACGTCGGAGACGAACCGCCGCTGCATACGCGACAGGTCCTCCAGCTGCTGGATCTTCAGCTGGAGGTTCTGCGCCATCTTGTTGAAGGCCTCGCCGAGCCGCGCGATGTCGTCCTCGCCGGTGACCTTCATCCGTTCCTGGAGGCGTCCGGCGGAGAGCCGCTCGGCGATCCCGGCCGCCATCCGCACCGGTGTGACGACCTGGCGCACCACGAGCCAGGCGATGGCCCCGAGGAGCACCACGACGAAGAGCCCGGCCGTCGCAAGGGTTCCCTTGACGAGGCTCAGCGACTTCTCCTCCTGCGTCAGCGGGAAGAGGTAGTACAGCTGGTACGCGTCGCCGTTGGGGTCGCTGAGCTGTTTGCCGATGACCAGGGCGGGCTGCGACGCGCGGCCGTCCTTGTAGACGACCCGGGTGTAGCTCTGCTGGGCGGCGCTACTGCTGTCGATCCGGGCGCGCAGGTTCTCCGGCACGCTCACCGTGGGGTCGACGCGCCCCGAACCGCGCGGTGCGAGACCGGCGCCGTTGTGGCCCGAGGGGGTCGAGTTGAGGGTGACGACGTCGAACGCGCCCTGGCCACCGCTGGACAGGGACACGATGAGATCGGTCATCCACTGGGTGACGTTCTTCGACGACCGGCTGGTCGCGGCCACACCGTCGTCGCCGTTCGCCGTCACCGTCGAGTCGGCGCCGCGCTTGGCCGCCGCGAAACCGCCGGTGGCCTGGCTCTGCGAGGCCTTCACCTTGGCGTCCAGCAGGCCGTTGCGGACCTGCCCGATCACGACGAAGCCGAGCAGCAGTACGACGCCGAGCGACATGAGCAGCGTCGTCGCGACGATCTTGAGCTGGATGTTGCGCCGCCACAGCCGCATCACGGGCAGCAGCGGACGGCGCACCCAGCGTATGAGGAGCCTCAGGACCGGGCTGCCCTGGACCCCGCCCTGGAGCAGCCCGCCCTCGAACAGGCGTCCCCAGCCGGAGCCCGTCATTTTCCGGCCGACAGGCCGCCCCGTACGTTCCCCCTGCTCAGCGGGCGCCGAAGCGGCACTGTCACGGGTCATGTCAGCTCGGTCCTGCCTTGTAACCGACACCACGGACGGTCACCACGATCTCGGGCCGCTCCGGGTCCTTCTCGACCTTGGAGCGCAGCCGCTGGACATGGACATTGACCAGCCGGGTGTCCGCCGCGTGCCGGTATCCCCACACCTGCTCCAGCAGGACCTCACGCGTGAACACCTGCCACGGCTTGCGGGCCAGTGCGACCAGCAGGTCGAACTCCAGCGGCGTCAGCGCGATCGACAGGCCCTCCCGTTTCACGGAGTGACCGGCGACGTCGATGACGAGATCACCGATGGAGAGCTGTTCGGGTGCCGGCTCCTCCGAACGGCGCAGCCGCGCCCTGATCCGCGCCACCAGCTCCTTTGGCTTGAACGGCTTCACGATGTAGTCGTCGGCGCCCGACTCGAGGCCGACCACGACATCGACGGTGTCGCTCTTCGCCGTGAGCATCACGATCGGCACCCCGGACTCCGCCCTGATCAGGCGGCACACCTCGATGCCGTCCCGTCCGGGCAGCATCAGGTCCAGGAGCACCAGATCGGGCTTGGTCTCGCGGAAAGCGGCCAGCGCCTTGTCGCCGTCGGCTACGAAAGACGGCTCAAAACCTTCACCACGCAACACGATGCCGAGCATCTCGGCCAGTGCGGTGTCGTCATCGACGACAAGGACTCGTCCCTTCATAAACGACATCATCCCATTAACTAAATCGTTACCTGGCGTGACAAGTCACACAGCTCGGCGAGAGCCTCAGCCGTCACGGGCGACACAACGCCCTCTTCGGTGACGATCGCCGTGATCAACTCCGGCGGCGTCACGTCGAACGCCGGGTTGTACGCCTGGGTCCCCAGGGGTGCCACAGGTATACCGCCTCCTGACTCCGCGCCCGCCATCGGCACCTGCGGCGCTGTGATCTCCGTCACTTCATGACCCGGTCGCTGCTCCACCTCGATGGACGCCCCGTCCGGCGTGTCCGGGTCGATGGACGTCACCGGCGCCACCACGATGAACGGCACGTGGTGGTACTTGGCCAGCACCGCGAGCGGATAGCTCCCCACCTTGTTCGCCACCGAACCGTCGGCCGCGATCCGGTCGGCCCCGACCAGCACCGCGTCCACCTCCCCGGACGCGAACAGTGAGCCGGCCGCGCTGTCCGTGAGCAGCGTGTAGGCCATGCCGTTGCGCGCGGCCTCGTACGCCGTCAGCCGGGCGCCCTGCAGCAGCGGCCGCGTCTCGTCGACCCAGAGCCGCCGCAACTGACCGGCCCGGTGCGCCGCGAGCGCCACGGCGAAGGCGGTGCCCTCCCCTCCGGACACCAGCGCCCCGGTGTTGCAGTGCGTGAGCACCCGGTGCCCGCCGCCCGGCAGCAGCTCGTCGAGCAGCGCGAGACCGTGTCCGGCCATCCGCGCGCTCGCCTCGGCGTCCTCCCGGTGCAGCGCCCGCGCCGCGGTCAGCGCCGCCGCCGCGGCCTCCTCCTGGTCGCCGCCGGCGGACAGCGCGGCCTGATGCGCCGCCTGCGCCCTGCGGACACCGGAGGAGAGGTTCACCGCGGTGGGCCGGGCGCCGGCCAGATCCCGGGCCGCGTCCCCCACGTCGAAGCCGCGTACGGCGGCGAGCGCGACGCCGTACGCCCCGGCGATCCCCAGCAGGGGCGCCCCGCGCACGGCGAGCGTCCGGATCGCCTCCACCAGCGCGGGGGCGTCGGTGCACACCAGCTCGACCTCTTCGGCCGGCAGCCTGGTCTGGTCGAGAAGGACCACGACAGGTCCTTCGGGCGGCTCGTGCCAGCGGATCGCGGGTATCTCCGTCGGTCCGCCGTCCTCGCGGGATTGCGCGTAGTGATCAGCCATCCGCCCAGTCTGCCCCGTACCCGGCGGACAATTGAAGGTGTCCAGCTCATACAGGGGCCGGTCACCTGCCGGGCAGGCCGTGGCACGATGGCTGCCAACCTGCCGCCGCGACCGCGGAACGGGCACCGTGAAGGAGCGACGATGAACGACACTCCGGGCTGGGCGTCGCCCGGATCCGCCCCCTCCGACGGACAGGAGCCGGGCTCCACCGGCACCGCGCAGCCCACGGAGCAGCCCACGGACCCGGCCGGTACGAACCAGCCCCAACAGCCTCCGAAGTGGTCCACGGAGCAGCCCCCGCCCGGCCAGTGGTCCGCTCCCGGCCCGCAGGTACCCGGACAGACGCCACCACCGCCCGCGCCCGGCCCGGCCTGGGGCGGCCGGCACCCCGGCGCACCCGGCGGCTGGGGAGCACCCGGCCAGGGCTACGGCGGCCCCGGTGGCCCGGCCGGCTGGGGCAGCAACTGGGGCGGTCCGCCGCCCGCCGCCAAGCCCGGCGTGATCCCGCTGCGCCCGCTCGGCGTCGGCGAGATCCTCGACGGCGCCGTGTCCACGATGCGCACCTACTGGCGCACCGTGCTGGGTATCTCGCTGACCGTCGCCGTGATCACGGAGATCGCGGTCATCCTGCTCCAGGGCTTCTTCCTGAACGACACCGAGGGCTCCGACGCCCTCAGCGACCCGAGCGCCACCGTCGGCGAGCTGACCCAGGCCCTCGGCAACACGATGCTCAGCTCCGGTGTCGTCCTGCTCATCACCCTGCTCGGCACCATCGTCGCGACGGCCCTGCTCACCTCGGTCACCAGCCGCGCGGTGCTCGGCAAGCCGGTCACCACCGGCGAGGCCTGGCGGGACGCCCGACCCCAGCTGCTGCGCCTGTCCGGCCTGACCCTCCTGCTGCCCGTCATCGCCATCCTGATCGTCGGCGTCGGCACCCTGCCCGGCGTGCTCGTCGGCGTGGCCGGCTCGGGGGACGCCGGCGCGGCACTCGCCGTCCTCGGCGGCCTCGCCGCGGCCGTCGTCGCCATCTGGCTGATGGTCCGCTTCTCGCTCTCCTCGCCCGCCCTGATGCTGGAGAAGCAGGGCATCGTGAAGTCGATGAACCGCTCCGCGAAGCTCGTCCGCGGCTCCTGGTGGCGGGTCTTCGGCATCCAGCTGCTGGCCACGATCATCGCCAACATCGTGGCGTCGATCGTCGTCATCCCCTTCGCCCTCCTCGCCGCGGCCCTGAGCGGCGAGGGCTTCAGCGGCCTGCTCGACAGCAGCGGCGGCGACATCGGCTGGACGTTCCTCATCGTCAGCGGCATCGGCTCGGTGATCGGCTCCATGCTCACCCTCCCGATCAGCGCGGGCGTCACGGTGCTCCTGTACATCGACCAGCGCATCCGCCGCGAGGCTCTCGACCTCGACCTGGCCCGCGCCGCCGGCGTGCCGGACTACGGCACCGAGCCCTCCGGCACCACACCGGGGAGCTGATGCGGTGAACGGGGCGGGGGGAGCCTTCACAGCAGTGCTCGCAGGACCACACACCGGTGCCACAGCCGTGCTCGCACTGGCGCGCGGCGACGCGCCACCGGTGACGACACCGCGCGACCCCGCGCGGGAGGCGGCCAGACGCGAGCTGTCCAAGCGGATGTACCACGAGAACGACCCGGGCCTGATCCAGCGCGCCCTGAACGCCTTCTGGGACTGGGTCGACAAGCTGTTCGGCGCCGCCTCCACCGCGACACCCGGCGGAACGCTCGGCCTCGTCGTCATCGTCCTCGCCGTACTGGCGGTCCTGGGCGCCCTCTGGTGGCGCCTGGGAACTCCGCGCCGCACTCCCGTCCCGTCCGCCACCCTGTTCGACGACCGCCCGAGGAGCGCGGCGGAACACCGCGCCGCGGCCGAGGCCCACGCGGCCCAGGGCCACTGGAACCAGGCCGTCCAGGAACGGATGCGCGCCGTCGTCCGCTCCCTGGAGGAACGCGCCCTGCTCGACCCGCGCCCCGGCCGCACCGCCGACGAGGCCGCCGCGGAGGCGAGCCGGACGCTGCCGGACCACACGGACCGACTGCGCGCGGCCGCACGGGACTTCGACGACGTCACGTACGGCGGCCGCACCGGCGACCGACGCGCGTACCAGCACCTCACCGAACTGGACCGTGACCTGGAGCGCACCCGGCCCGTCCTCACGAACAGCGCCCACAGCGACCGGAACACGAACGCGACCACCCGCCGGGGCGCCGCCTCATGACCGAGGCCACTCTCATCCCCACCTCGACCTCGGCCTCGCCCACCCCCCGCCAGGTGTGGACCCGCACGCGCGGAGTCGTCCTCGCCCTCGTCGTCCTCCTGATCGCCGCCGTCGTGATCGCCGTGGTCCGCTCGGACTCCCGGCACGGCCGCCTCGACCCGCGCTCCGCCGACCCCCTCGGCAGCCGGGCCGTCGCCGAACTCCTCGCCGATCAAGGCGTCTCCACCCGCGTGGTGAGCACCCTCGGGCAGGCCCGTGCCGCCGCCGGCCCGGACAGCACCCTGGTGATCGCCGTCCCGGACCTCCTGACCAGACGTCAGCAGGCCCTTCTGCGCGCGGCGACGGCGAACTCCGACGGCCGCACCGTCCTGATCGCCCCCGGCCGGCCCTCCGTCGGCACCCTCGCCCCCGGCGTGTCCGCCGACCCCGCGGTCAGCTTCGACTCGACGCTCGCCCCCGACTGCACGCTTCCCGCCGCCCGGCGGGCGGGCAGCGCCGACACGGGCGGCGTCCGCTACACCACCACCGCCCCGGGCGCCGACGCCTGCTACCCCAGCGACGGACAGCCCACCCTCCTGCGCCTCCCCGCCCGCTCGGGGAGCGGCGACACCGTCGTCCTCGGCGCCCCCGACATCCTCTACAACGAACGTCTCGACGAGCACGGCAACGCCTCGCTCGCCCTCCAACTCCTCGGCTCCCGCTCCCACCTGGTCTGGTACCTCCCCTCGCTCTCCGACACCTCGGCCACCGACGCGGGCGACCGGAGCTTCTTCGACCTGCTCCCCTCGGGCTGGCTCTGGGGCACACTGCAGCTCTTCGTCGCGGCAGCCCTGGCCGCCCTGTGGCGGGCACGACGACTGGGCCCCCTCGTACCCGAACGACTCCCCGTGGCGATCCGGGCCTCCGAAACCGTCGAAGGCCGCGCCCGTCTCTACCGCAAGGCCAACGCCCGCGACCGAGCGGCCACCGCTCTGCGCTCCACCACCCGCACCCGCCTCGCCCCCCTCGTCGGCGTCCCCCCGGCCCAGGCACACACGCCCGAGGCCCTGCTCCCCGCCCTGTCCGCCCACCTCGACGGCGACGGCCAGGCCCTGCACCAACTCCTCTTCGGGCCACCGCCGCACGACGACGCAGCCCTCATCTCCCTCGCCGACCAACTCGACGCCCTCGCAAGAGAGGTACGCCATTCATGATGGACCCGACCACTGACAAAGCCGGATACGCCGGACATTCCGAGGATGCGAGCACCGCCCGCGCGTCTCTGGAGTCCCTGCGCGCCGAGATCGCCAAAGCCGTGGTCGGCCAGGACCCCGCCGTCACCGGCCTCGTCGTCGCCCTCCTCTGCCGCGGGCACGTCCTTCTCGAAGGCGTCCCGGGAGTGGCCAAGACGCTGCTGGTCCGCGCTCTGGCATCCGCACTCGAACTCGACACCAAGCGCGTCCAGTTCACCCCCGACCTGATGCCGAGCGACATCACCGGCTCCCTCGTCTACGACGCCCGCACCGCCGAGTTCTCCTTCCAGCCCGGCCCGGTCTTCACCAACCTGCTGCTGGCCGACGAGATCAACCGCACGCCCCCGAAGACCCAGGCGTCCCTGCTGGAAGCCATGGAGGAACGCCAGGTCACGGTCGACGGCACCCCCCGGCCGCTCCCCGAGCCCTTCCTCGTCGCCGCGACACAGAACCCGGTCGAGTACGAGGGCACGTATCCCCTCCCCGAAGCCCAACTGGACCGCTTCCTCCTGAAGCTGACGATCCCGCTGCCCAGCCGGCAGGACGAGATCGCCGTCCTCACCCGGCACACCGACGGCTTCAACCCCCGCGACCTACGCGCCGCCGGCCTGCGCCCCGTCGCGAGCCCCGCCGACCTCGAGGCCGCCCGCGCCGCCGTCGCCAAAACGACGGTCTCCCCGGAGATCACCGGCTACGTCGTCGACATCTGCCGCGCCACCCGCGAGTCGCCGTCCCTCTCGCTCGGCGTCTCACCGCGTGGCGCGACGGCCCTCCTCGCCACCGCCCGCGCCTGGGCCTGGCTGACCGGCCGCGACTACGTCATCCCCGACGACGTGAAGGCCCTCGCCCTCCCCACTCTCCGCCACCGCGTCCAACTGCGCCCCGAAGCAGAGATGGAGGGCGTGACGGCCGACTCCGTCATCAACGCGATCCTCACCCACGTCCCTGTCCCCCGCTGATGGCGTTCACCGGACGCGCCGCTCTCCTCGCGGCGCTCGGCGCACTCCCCGTCGGCATCTGGGAGCCGAGCTGGACGGGCATCCTCGCGGTGAACGCCCCGCTGGCCCTGGCCTGCGCCTGCGACGCCGCCCTCGCGGCCCCCGTACGGCGCCTCGGCCTGACACGCTCCGGCGACACCTCGGTACGCCTCGGTGAATCCGCTGACGTCACCCTCACCGTCACCAATTCCTCGGGTCGCCCGCTGCGCGCCCACCTCCGGGACGCCTGGCCGCCGAGCAGTTGGGAACCGGGCACCGAGGTCACGTCCTCCCGGCACCGCCTGACCGTGCCCGCGGGCGAACGCCGCCGTGTGACGACCCGTCTGCGCCCCACCCGCCGCGGCGACCGCCAGGCGGACCGCGTCACCATCCGCTCGTACGGCCCCCTGGGCCTCTTCGCCCGCCAGGGCAACCACAAGGTCCCCTGGTCCGTACGCGTCCTGCCCCCCTTCACCAGCCGGAAGCACCTTCCCTCCAAACTGGCCCGGCTCCGCGAACTGGACGGCCGCACCAGCGTGCTGACCCGTGGTGAGGGAACCGAGTTCGACAGCCTGCGCGAGTACGTTCCCGGCGACGACACCCGTTCCATCGACTGGCGCGCGACAGCCCGCCGGACCACGGTCGCCGTACGCACCTGGCGCCCCGAGCGCGACCGGCACATCCTCCTGGTCCTCGACACCGGCCGCACCTCGGCCGGGCGGGTCGGCGACGCCCCACGCCTGGACGCCTCGATGGACGCGGCCCTGCTGCTCGCCGCCCTGGCCTCCCGCGCCGGCGACCGCGTCGACCTCCTCGCCTACGACCGCCGCGTCCGCGCCCTCGTCCAGGGCCGCGCGGCCGGCGATGTCCTCCCGTCGCTGGTCAACGCGATGGCGGGCCTCGAACCCGAGCTGGTCGAGACGGACGCTCGCGGCCTGGCCGCCATCGCTCTTCGCACGGCCCCGCGCCGCTCCTTGATCGTGCTTCTGACGAGCCTCGACGCGGCGCCCGTCGAGGAGGGCCTGCTCCCCGTCCTCTCCGGTCTCACCCAGCGCCATACGGTCCTGGTGGCGTCGGTCGCCGATCCGTACATCGCCCGTATGGCGAAGGCCCGCGGAAACACGGAAGCGGTCTACGAGGCAGCGGCGGCGGCCCAGGCGCAGACAGAACGTCATCGCACGGCCGAACAGTTGCGGCGCCGCGGAGTCACCGTCGTCGACGCGACCCCGGACGATCTGGCGCCGGCCCTGGCAGACGCATACCTGGCCCTGAAGGCTGCGGGCCGACTGTAGAAGCCGGCGCAACCGGACAACGAAAAAGGGGCGGGCTCCTTTCGGAGACCGCCCCTCGATAATTACTTCGAAACGCAGAAAACCCCCGTACCGGTATCCCCGGTACGGGGGTTTTCTCAAAACTTGTTCGGCGGCGTCCTACTCTCCCACAGGGTCCCCCCTGCAG
>NZ_JBIWLU010000009.1:0-115424 GCF_044766365.1 Streptomyces sp. NPDC102279
ACGTGGCACCAATCTTTTGGGCCCGCTGCCGGGGGGGGGGCCACCCTCTGTTTTTCTCGGTTTCGTTTGTTGTTAAACCCCCCCCCCCCGCCCCCCCCCCGGGGGGGGCCCCCCCGCGGGGGGGGCCCACGGCCGTCGTGCTGCCCGGGCCGGGCCGGGTGTCGGAGCGGCGTAAATAAGTGGCTTTTGACAGGGCATATCTTTGCCCGGTTCGGGGGGTATCGGCACCTGTTCATGGGGGATGCCGGGCGCACAATGGACACCGGGGCGAGTGCCTGAGCTGCGGGGTGATGCGAGATGCAGAGCCGGTTCCGGAACGATCGGCGGCTGACCGTGAGGATGACGGTCACGCTGTTCCTGCTCGGACTGCTGTACGTGGCGTTCGTCGCCGCGCTGATCGTGCTGCTGAAGTCGTGGGTGCTGGTCGTGGTGATCGCGGCGGGGCTGCTGATCGCGCAGTACTGGTTCTCCGACCGGATCGCGCTGTACGCCATGCACGGGCGGATCGTGGAGCGCGAGGAGTATCCGCAGCTGCACGGTGTGGTCGACCGGCTGTGCGCGGTGGCCGACATGCCCAAGCCGCTCGTCGCCGTGTCGGACATCGACATGCCGAACGCGTTCGCCACCGGCCGCAACGCCGACCACGCGGTGCTCTGCGTGACCACGGGTCTGCTGCGGCGGCTGGAGCCCGACGAACTGGAGGGCGTCCTCGCGCACGAGCTGTCGCACGTGGCGCACAAGGACGTCGCCGTGATCACCGTGGCGTCGTTCCTCGGTGTGCTCGCCGGTCTGATCGTGCGGTTCGCGTTCTACTCGCAGCTCTTCGGCGGGCGGGGCCGCAAGGACCAGAACACCGTGGCGATCTTCATGGCGGTGATGGCGGTGTCCGCGGCCGTGTACGCCCTCAGCTTCCTGCTGATCAGGGCGCTCTCCCGGTACCGCGAGCTGGCCGCCGACCGGGCCGCCGCCCTGCTCACCGGACGCCCCTCGGCGCTCGCGTCGGCCCTGACCAAGGTCACCGGGGACATCGGCCGCATCCCTACGAAGGATCTGCGCACCGCCCAGGCCTTCAACGCCTTCTACTTCACCCCGGCGTTCGGCCGGGAGCCCGGCATCGCCAACCTCTTCTCCACCCACCCGAGTCTCGAACAGCGGCTCGAACAACTGGCCCGTATCTCCGTCGAGCTGGGCGAGCCCGCGGCGCCGGACCCGATCGCCCCGACTCCCGGAGAGGCCGTCTGACCGCATGGGGTTCCTGGACATCCTGCTCGGCCGCAGCAAGCCCGTCGCTCCGGACCTCGACCGGCTCTTCGGGCTCCCGTCGGCGGCGGTGACCCTGGAGGCGGCGGCCGGTTTCACGCCGACCGGCACCGGCGCGGTGTGCTTCGCGTCCGTGGAGGGCGCGGCCTTCGCCGAGGCCCACCAGGAGGCGCAGGCCCTGCTCGACGCGGACGCCGAGCGGTCGGGCCCACCGGTGGAGGTCAGCCGGGACGAGTACGGATACTCGTGGCTGGTCTCCCGCCGGACTCCCGACGACCTCCCCGCGCTGGTGAGTGATCTGCACGCGGTCAACAGCGCCCTGGAGGGCACCGGCTTCGGACCCCAGCTGCTCTGCTCCGTGGCGGCGTTCCAGGACGGCCGGCAGCGCCACCTCGGTCTCGTCTATCTCTACAAGCGCGGAACCTTCTACCCCTTCGCGCCGCTCGCCGGAACGGGCGAACGGCGCGACAACGCGCTGGAGCTCCAGATCAAGGCGGTGCTCGCGAACGACCTGCGGGTCGAGGAGGACCTCGGCCGCTGGTTCCCGATCTGGGGTGCGCCGGGGCTGTGACGCCCCGGGACCGCGCGGCCCCGGGGCGGGGGCGGAGCTACTTGCGTTCCTGGCGGCGTGACTCCAGGGGGCGTTCGCGCCGGTAGCGGCGCTCCCACCGGGCCTGACGGTCGCGCCGGTCGCGGTAGGCCCGGTAGCTGGAGTCGGGACGGGCACCGGAGCCGCCGGCGGCGGGACCCGGCTTGGCCGGCGTGCCGGGCGTGCCCGGGGAGGACGCGGCGGACGTGTTTCCCCCGGTCCGGCCGTAGCGGACGTACAGGAAGAGGACGGCCACCGCCGCGAGCCAGAGCGTGTGGTTGGAGAAACCCATGACGACCAGGATCGCGGTCGCGGAAAAGATCAAGGTGCCCATGACGGGACTCCTTGGCTGCGTGGATGAAAGGGCCTTGACGGCTTTCTGGATGGGCCGGCGGGGCGCTGGGGAAGGCAGCCGTCCGTCGGTGCGTAGAGAGTAGCCCCGCGTCCGTGAACTGATGCCCGTGCGGCGGAAAGAGGTGCCGTGTCGTACGTGAACGCACCTTCAGCGTAGGGAGTGTGGATGCCCGGACGCATCTGGATTTCTCCCGACTGCACCTTGTGCGATATCGCTATAAAGTCAAACGAAATCGACATAAGGGGTTCCCCTCATGAGCAATCTGTTCGTCGTCGCCTACGACGACGTGGCGACCGCCGGCCAGGTGCGCGACAAGCTGTTCGAGCTGTCGAAGCAGCATCTCGTCGAGCTGGAGGACGCGGTCGTCGTCGAACGGCACGAGGACGGCCGGATCAAGCTGCATCAGGCGGTCAGCCACACGGCCGTGGGCGCGGCGGGCGGCGCCTTGTGGGGCGGTGTCATCGGGCTGCTGTTCCTGGCACCGCTGCTGGGCGCGGCGGTGGGAGCGGCGGCCGGAGCGGCCGGCGGCGCGATCACGGACACCGGGGTCGACGACCGGTTCATGAAGGACCTGAGCCAGAATCTGCGGCCCGGCGCCGCCGCGCTGTTCGTCCTGGTGAAGCAGGCGGCCGGGGACAAGGTGATCCCTCAGATCGCGGAGTTCGGCGGCCAGTTGGTACAGACCTCGCTGAGCCAGGAGCAGGAGGACGCGCTGCGCGACGCGGTCGCGGCCGCGCGGTCGAAGCTTTCGGGCACCGCCCGGGCGCCGGAGGCGGGCACCACGGCCGCACCCCGAACGGCGACCGGTACGTCCCCGTCCGGCGGTACGGCCGCGCCGTCGAGGACCGGCGCCGTGCGATCGCAGTCCGGCGGCGACGGGACGCCGCCCAAGCCCGCCCCGCCGAAGCCCGGGCCGCCGAAGCCCACTCCGCCCGCCCCGCCCACGCCGGACGTGAGCAGCGCGTCGGTCTCTTCCTGAGGCCCGGCGGGCCCGGCCCGTCCCGCCTTCTCCGCCCGGCCCGCCGTCAGGGGCCGGGCGGAGGCGTGTGCGCCGGCCGGCGTCCGGTACGGCTCATTCGGTTCCCAGGTCCAGTCGTCCGTCGACCACGTCCCGGGCCACCTCCGCCAGTCGCCGTTGCTGCGACCGCGCGTGGGCGCGCAGGACGCCGAACGCCTCGTCGACCGACACCTTGCGGCGGGCCGCGAGCACTCCCTTGGCCTGTTCGATGACGACCCGGCTCTTCAGCGCGTGCCCGAGCTGGTCGGCGAGGGCACGGCTCTGGCGGATCTCGCGGTCGCGCGCCAGGGTGTAGCCGGCCGCGTCGGCGAACGCCCGGGCGAGGGCCAGGACATCGTCGGAGAGGGGGGCGGGCGCGGTGTAGAGCAGGACCAGGGCACCCAGGGTCAGGCCCCGGCCGGGCCCCGCGGAGAGCGGCAGCGCGACGGCTCGACGGCAGCCGAGCTCCACGGCGCGGGGGGCGTAGCGCGGCCAGGCCTGCTGGGCCTGCGGGGCGTCCAGGAGGCTGTCCGGCACCGGGCGGCCGGACCGCCGGGCGTCGTGCCCCGGCCCCTCACCCCACTCCACCGCCTCCCACTCCAGGTCCACCAGGTCGGGGTCCGTCCCGGCGAGCTGGACCGGGAGATGGTCGTCGGGGACGTGCATCACGGTGGCACCGTGGCTGCCGAGGAGCCGCGGTCCGAACGCGGCGAGTGTGGCGAGCAGGCCGGACGGGTCGTCGGGCTCGGTCACCCCGTGCCCGGCCAACTCGACGAAGGCGTGGGCCAGCCGCTGCTGCGGCATGGGCGTGCTCATGGGGTCGTTGCCACCTCTCGGATCTCTGCCACTGGGGTTCTCTCCTGCTTCTGGTGCTTCAGGTCCGCGGAATCGGCTCCGTGTTTGCCGGGAGTGTGCCGGGCGCCGGTCCGAGGTGTCCGCCGTCCGCGCGCCGTGGGCGTCCGTCCGTGTCAGCCGAGGAGCAGCTCTCCCCCGACGATCCGCTCGGCCACGGTGTCAACCGGCAGACCCTCGCTGAAGGCACGGGCCTTGACGAGTTCCAGGGCGTCCGCGACGGCGCAGCCCGCGTGGACCGACACCATGCCCGCGGCCTGGTGCACCACCGCGCGTACATCCGTGCCGCCGTACAGCCCGGGGTCGGCCTGCGGGCCGAGCACCATCGTCCGGGTCAGGGCGTCCGCGACCTCGGTGAGGGAACCCGCCGCACCGGACCGCGGGTCGAAGACGGTGAGGGAGCCGACGCAGTTGTCGTGCTGCCGCAGCGGTACGGCGGCCACCTCGTCGAAGCCCAGTTCGGGCAGTGCCGTCCCGTACACCGGCCAGCGCTCGCGCAGCTCGGGCCCGGCGGCGCGCACCGCGGTGCCCGCCACGCTCGCGTCAGTGGCAGGTCCCTCACCGAGAAGGAACTCCAACTCCTGCGCGGCGCGGGCCGGTTCGTCGGACGCCGCGACCGCGAGCTGGCTCCGGTCGGCGGCGAGGTAGCTGAGGGCGGCGCCACGGGTGCCGCAGACCTCGGCCACGGACGCCATGAAGTCGGGCGCGGTCGCCGGCGGGCCGTCGGCGGCGGAGCCGCTGAGCAGCCGGGCGTAGGCCTCCTGGAGCTCGGCCGCCGTGCGCTGGCAGGAGGCGGAGTCCCGGTGGAGTCGCGCGAGACGGTGGTGCAGGTCCATCCCGGTGCGCTCGGCCAGTCGCACCTGGCGTGCGGCGGCGGCCAGCTCGCGCTCCGCGCGCTCTCGGGCCAGGGTGGCGTGGCGCAGGGCCCGCGCCACCGGGTCGGTCCGACCGCCCAGGGGCTCCATGTCCTTACCCTACGCCTGTCGGGTCCGGGCGGAGGCGTCGCCGGAGCTCTCCTCCATGAGCATGACCACCCCGCCGCCGTCGCCGTCGAAGGGACTGGTCAGCACGGCGCACCGGAGGGACTTCCCCAGTCTGCTGACCGACGCCACATAGCGCGGAGTGCCCCGTTTGCCGGTGTCGAGACACTCGTGGACCACCGTGCGCAGAGAGTCCGTGGGAAGCCCGAAGTCCAGCGAGAAGAACGGCTGCCCGATCGCCTCGTCGCCACGCAGTCCCCACAGGTCGACGGCGCCCGAGTTCCAGCTGGTCACCCTCAGGTCCCGGTCGAGGACGACGACGCCGGCGCCGACACTGGAGAGGATGCCTTCGAGGAAGAGGCGGGCGGCGTCCAGCTCCTCGGTACGCACCCGGAGCTCCTCGTTCATGGTTTCCAGTTCCTCGTTGCCGGACTGGAGTTCCTCGTTGGTGGTCTCCAGCTCCTCGTTCGTGGACTGGAGTTCCTCGTTGGTGGTCTCCAGCTCCTCGATGCTCGACTGGAGTTCCTCGTTGGTGGTCTCCAACTCCTCGTTCGTGGACTGGAGTTCCTCGTAGGCGGTCTCCAGGTCCTCGCGTACGCGCTTGACCTCGGACTTGAGCTGGGTGGCGACGGTGACGTCGGTGAAGGTGATGCTGGTGGCCACGGGCGGGTTGCCCGCCGACATCAGCGGCTGGATGAGGATGTCGTAGTACTGCTGCTCCTCGCCGACCCGGCGCTCGGTGCCGTTGATACGCAGGGAGCGGCGCTCGTTCGTCGCCTGCTCGATCAGTGAGCGCAGTTCCAGGGGACGGTAGGAGATCTCCAGGTCCTGGAAGGGGCGGCCGAGGTCACCGGCCGTGAGTCCGAACTGGGTGCGGGCCTGGCTGTTGACGAGGACGACGATGCCGTCGGCGTCGACGGCGAGCATCGGGATCGGCGCGCCGTCGACGACCAGGTCGCGGACCTGCCGGGTGCGGGCCACCGTCTTCACCTCGGTGGCGGAGCCGGCCCTGATCTTCACGCCGGTCGGCTGGTAGGGCGTGGGCTGGCTCCCGGGGCGGCGGCGGAAGATCCGCTGGCGCATGCTGACCACGTCGAAGCGGTCGGCGTCGTTGAGGAGCAGTTCGGCCTTGCCGAGGAAGAGGAAGCCGCTCTCGCGCAGCGCGAAGTGGAAGCGGTCGACGATCTGGGTCTGCGCCTCCACGTTGAAGTACATCAGCGTGTTGCGGCAGACGAGGAGGTCGAGGCGTGAGATCGGGGCGTCGCGGGTGATGTCGTGTCGGCCGAAGATGACCCGGCGGCGCAGATCACCGCGGAAGCTGAACTGGGCACCGTTCGCGTCGAAGTACTTCTCGCGCAGCTCCGGGGCGAGGGAGTCGAGGGCCTTGGCCGGGTAGAGGCCCGCCCTGGCCTCCCGGAGCGCCTCCTCGTCGACGTCCGTGCCGTAGATCTTCACCCGGTTGAGCGCCTCGTCCAGGCCGAGGGTCTCCGCGAACATGATCGCCAGCGAGTACGCCTCCTCGCCGCTGGAGCAGCCCGCGCTCCACACCCGGATCTCCTCCTCGGGCCCGAGCTGCGCGAGCACCTCGGGCACCACCTCGTTCTGGAGGAAGTTCCAGGCCTCGGGGTCGCGGAAGATCGAGGTGACGTTGATCAGGATGGTGTTGAAGAGGGCGCCGAATTCGTCGGCGCTCGTCTCCAGCCGGTCCCGGTAGTCGGCGTAGGACGTGGACTGGGCGTCGGCCATCCGCTTGCGGATGCGGCGGCCCAGCGTCGACCGCTTGTACCCGGTGAAGTCGAATCCGCGTGCGTCCCGCAGGAAGCCGAGGAGCTCTTCCAGTTCCTCGTCGGTCTCGACGTCCCGCCCGTCAGCCATGACTTCCTCATTCACTTCGTGTCATTCACTTCGTGTCGCTCTGCTGTCGGTCACTGCCTGTCGCTCACTGCTTCTCGCCCGCGACCAGACCCCGCATCAGTTCGGAGATCTCTTCCAATGGCAGGACGAAATCGACCGCGCCCGTGGCCACGGCCGCCTCCGGCATCCCGCGGAACTGCGCGCTCGCCGGATCCTGGGCGATGACCGTGCCGCCGCGCGACTTCACGGCGTCCACCCCCATCGCACCGTCACCACCCGATCCGGTGAGCACGCACACGATCGCCCGGTCCCCGTACGCACCGGCCACCGACTCGAAGAGCAGATCCGCCGAGGGGCGGACGAAATGGACGAGCTCGCTGTTCGACAGGCTCAGGACACCCTCGGGACCGGCCAGCAGATGGCGGTCGGGCGGGGCGATGTAGACGGTGCCGGCCTCGATCCGCTCGTCGGCCTCCGCGAGCTTGACCGCGAGTTCCGTACGCCGGGAGAGCACGTCGGCGATGACCGTCCGGTGCCGGCGGTCGAGGTGCTGGACGACCAGGACCGGCACGGGGAAGTCGGCGCCGAGACCGCCGAGGAGTTCGATGAGCGCGTAGATGCCGCCCGCCGAGGAGGCGACCGCCACGACGGCGTACTGCTCCGGAGTGGACGCTTCAGCCCTCATACACGGAGCGTAGCGCCGTATCGGGGTCACCGACGGCGGTGAACCCCCGCGGACGTCGGATTCTGGGCACGGGAGGGTGCGTGTTCCGGACCGGAAATGGCCGGCGAGCGGGGCGGTGGGCGGGGGCGGTCACACGCCGGGGGCGGCCGGGACGACGCCGGCCGTCACCGCCGCGCCGAATGCCAGGTGGTCCGCGGCGGTGCGGTCCGCGTAGCGCAGCGCGAAGTGGGCGAGGGAGCGGTCGAAGGTGTCGGCGCCGCCGAGGTAGGCGGCGATGGCGATGCGGTCGCCGGAGCGGGCGTGCGCGCGGGCCAGGGCGGTGCCGCACAGTGCGGCGTATCCGCGCAGTTCACCGGGGTCCATGCCCGCGATGTCCGCGGAGCCCTTCATGTCGCGCAGTTGGCGCCAGTAGAACGCGCGTCCCTCGGGTCCTGTCGTCCAGCCGAGGAAGATGTCGCCGGCGGCCTGCATCAGCCGCTGCCCGGCGACGACGCGGCGCCCCGGATGGAGGTAGGGACCGGCCGGCAGGTGCTCTTCGAGTACGGAGCGTCCGGCCTGTTTGATCTGCAGGAACAGCGGGTCGTCGGCGTCCCGGCCGGCGAGCAGCACGATGAAGCAGCGGGTGCCGACGCTGCCCACACCGACCACCTTGCGGGCGGCGTCGACGAAGCGGTAGCGGTCGAGCAGGAGGCGGCGTTCCTCGGTGAGCGTGGAGCGGTAGTCGCTGAAGATCTTGCGGAGCGTTGCCATGTCGAGGGTGCCGGCCGGTTCCAGCAGGGGCGGGTCGTGGACGATGCGGGGACTTCCGTCGACGGTCTCGGTGAGTTTGCCGAGCGCGTGCAGGCTCGTGCGGCGGCGGGCCCGGGTGAGGGTCGCCTCGGCCCGCCGGCGTCTGCGTCCGGAGCGGACCAGCGGCAGCAGCAGGTCGGCGTCGATGTGCTGGTACCAGACGGTCAGCTCGCCCTGCCGGGCCAGCCGGCGCATCGTCTCGCGGTAGTGCCCGGCGGCCGCCCGTGCCGCGGCGAAGACGTGCTCCTCCTTGTGCCCGTTCTCGCGGGCGGCGACGGCGACGCTGGCCGCGAGCCGCTTCACGTCCCACTCGAAGGGGCCGGGGAACGTCTCGTCGAAGTCGTTGAGGTCGAAGAGCAGCGAGCGTTCCGGGGAGGCGTAGAGGCCGAAGTTCAGCAGGTGGGCGTCGCCGCACAGCTGGACGGTGAGCCCGGTGTGCGGCTGGGCCGCCAGGTCGGCGGCCATGACGGCGGCGGCTCCGCGCAGGAACGCGAACGGTGACGCGGCCATCCGCCCGTACCGGATGGGGAGCAGTTCCTGGAGCCGGTCCCGGCCCTGCCGTTGCAGCACGCCGACCGGATCGGGGCGGTCGGCGGCGGGGATCCAGGTGCCGTGCGCGGTGCGGGAGACGCGCTTGCGGGCCGCCCGTCCGCGGGCGGCACGGTCCGCCGAGGTCGCCGTGACACCGTTGCGGAGCACGGCCGTCAGTGCCGCACGGCGCGGGCGACGGTGGTGTCGACGTCGCCGGTGAGGGCGCGGTTGCTGCGGGCCGTCGCGTCCTTGGAGCCGTTGGCCGCGACGTCGTTCACGGTCACGACGGTGGTGTCGAGGAGGTTGCCGCTCTTGTCGCGGAAGTCGACCTGGACGACGTACGACCGTGCCGAGGAGGTCGGGTTCGACACGGTCGCCTTCACGGTGGCGCGGCCGTCGGAGTCGGCGCTCGCGGAGCCGTCGAGCTTGACCTCGTCCTTGGCGTCCGCGCCGCTCTTGAACTCGTCGAACTTCCGGCCGGCCTCGGCGGTCGCCGAGGCGAGGGAGTCACCGGCCCGGGTGGCCGCCGACGCGGCTCTGGAGGCGGCGGAGGCGGCCTTGGAGGCCGCGTCGGAGGGGCTGCTGTCGTCGGAACAGGCGGTCAGCGACGCGGCCAGCGACACCACCGCGGCCACGGCCAGGATCAGCCGGACCGGCCCTCGTGCGCCGTTGCTCTGCATCGCGTCTCCTGTTGTGGTCCTGTCTCGCCTCCGGGCTCCGCTCCTCGCGGTGGCCCCAGTCAAGGCCGCGGACGGGGCCGACGCATGCCCGGGTGGGACGAACGGGTGAGCCGCGCCCCGTACCGGGCGGCCGTCCGGGAGGATGAGCGCCACGAAGGCCAGGGGTCGGGAGGCGAGGCGGCGTGACGGGGAAATCGCGGCACATCGGGGTGGCGGAGCGGCGGGCACGGCTCGGGACGCGGATGCGGCTCGCGCCGTCCGCGCGGGCGGCGCGGCCCGAGGAGGTCGCGGACGCGCTGGTCGCGCTGCACGGGACCGATCCGTCGACGGTGTACCTGGCGGTCGGCGCGCGGCTCGTGGACGCCGGGGTGACCGTCGCCGAGGTCGACCGGGCGCTGTACGAGGACCGGACGCTCGTCCGGATGCACGGCATGCGGCACACGGTGTTCGTGTTCCCCACCGCTCTCGCGGCCGTGGTGCACGCCTCGACCGGGCTGGACATCGCCGTGAAGGCGCGGGCCGGGCTCGTCAAGGACCTGGTCGCCGGCAGTGACGGGCGGCTGACGGAGGAGTGGCTCACCGGGGTCGAGGAGTCGGCGCTCGCCGCGCCGGCCCGCCGCGGCCAGGCGACGGTGAACGAACTCACCCGGGACGAGCCCCGGTTGAAGGAGCGGTTCACCTACGGCGCCGGCAAGAGTTACGAGAGCCCGCAGACCGTGTCGTCCCGGCTGATGCGGGTGCTGGGCGTCGAGGGCCGGGTGGTGCGGGGGCGTCCGGTGGGTTCCTGGACGTCGAGCCAGTTCCGCTGGGCGGTGGCGCCGCCGCATCCCGAACTGCCGCCCGCCGAGGCCGGATCCGAGCTGTTGGGCCGTTGGCTCACCGCGTGCGGGCCCGCCACGGAGGCCGACCTGAAGTGGTGGACGGGCTGGAAGGTCACCGATGTGCGGCGGGCGCTGGCCGCGATCGGCGCGGTGGCCGTCTCGCTCGACGACGGGATCACCGCCTACGTGGCGGCCGGCGACGAGGAGCCGGTCACCGGACCCGCGGAACCCTGGGCCGCGCTGCTGCCCGGCCTCGACCCGGCGCCGATGAGCCGCCAGGAGCGCGACTGGTATCTCGACCCGTCCCTGCGGGGCGCCCTCTTCGACCGCAGCGGCAACGTCGGGCCGACGGTGTGGTGGGACGGCCGGGTGGTCGGCGGCTGGGCGCAGCGGCCCGACGGCGAGATCGCCTGGCGGCTGCTGGACGCGGAGGGCGTGGGCCGTGACGCCCGGGCCGCGATCACGGCGGAGGCCGGACGCCTTCAGCAATGGGTGGGGGCGACCCGCTTCACCCCGCGCTTCCGGACGCCCCTGGAAAGGGAGTTGGCGGCCGGCTGAGGGTACGCCGGCCCGCGCGGGGCGCAACGCCCTGCACCGATGCCGGAACAGCCGATGCCGGGCGCCCCGTCGCACGACGAGGGCGCCCGGCACTTTCGGATCGGCGTACCCGACCCCTCAGCGGGCGGGACGCCTCAGCGCGCGTACCTCATCAGCGCGCGCACCATGTGGCACGTGGTGTCCGACGGCGGGTGGACGCCGATGAGCTGGGCGGCGCTGTGGATCGTCTCGTTGCGCGCCTGGTTCGGCACGTACACACCGGAGTCGAGCAGGGCGATGGCCAGACGCATCGCCTTGAGCCGGCGGTTGTGCGTGACGTACCAGTCGCGGGGACGGCCCGGCGGGAGCGGGCGCTTCTCCACCGGCTCGTACGGCAGGTCCAGTTGGACCGGCCTCCTCGCGGTGGACTGGGTGGGCAGCGGCTTCAGTGCGGCAGCGGGCACGAGCATCCTCCTGTCGCGTCAGGACCCCTCCGGACCGCCCGGCGGGATCCTCGAACACTGCTATCAGTCTACTGCGCGGCACTGACATTCAGGGAGCCCAGACGGACGCTAAAGCACCAGGTGAGAAAGGGAATTGACGCTGTTCCACCCCCGGTCCGAGAGTGACGCATGAGATGGCAGAAAATCGAACAGGAGGTAGCGTGTACGGCATGGAGATCTGGATCAACCCGACCTGTTCGAAGTGCCGCGGCGCGGTCGGCCTGCTCGACGAGGAAGGCGCCGACTACACCGTCCGCCGCTACCTGGAGGACGTGCCGGGCGAGGACGAGATCCGCGACGTGCTCGACCGTCTCGGACTCGAACCGTGGGACATCACGCGGACCCAGGAGGCCGTGGCCAAGGAGCTGGGGCTCACGCGGTGGGCGCGGGACGCCGGTTCGCGGGACCGGTGGATCACCGCGCTCAGTGAGCATCCGAAACTGATCCAGCGGCCCATCATCACCGCGGACGACGGGACGGCGGTCGTGGCCCGCACGGACGAGGCGGTACGGGACGCGCTGTCCCGGAGGTAGGCGCGAGCGGCCGGTGGCGAACGCCGAACGGAACGGACCGGTGGTGAACGCCGAACGAAGCGGCACAACAGCGCTGTTCGGTCGGGCCCGCGCGGACACCGCCCCAACTTCCCTGTGATCCACGTTACTTACGAGGCCGCGGTCATCGTTGAGCAACTCCGTTCGGTATCCCGTACATAGCGGCGTAACGCTCCCCCCGCACTGGAGGCGCGCATGTCGCGTAGGAGAACGCTCAGCACCAAGAAGAAGATCGCCCTGCTGACCGGCGCGGCGCTCGTGGCCGGGGGCGGGGCGTTCGCCCTCGCCGCCACCTCGAACGCCGCGTCGGTGCAGAACGCGCAGACCTCGACGGTCTGCAAGGGTCTGGCCACCGCGCTCGGCAACAACCAGAAGTTCATCGCGGACCAGCGGGCCACGCCCGACGCCCAGTCGGAGGCCCGGATCGCCAACCGCGAGGCCGTCCTCGCGCAGATCAAGGTTCAGCAGGAGGCGTCCGGCTGCGAGGTCGGGGAGTCGGCTCAGGACTCCCAGACCGCACCGCAGCCGGGCCGGTCCACGCCGGCCGTGGCCGCGCCCGCCCCCTCCGCTCCGGCGCAGGCGGACCCGGCGCAGACCGCGCCCGCGGACAACGCGGGAGCGGGCGCCGCCACGGGGCAGCAGGTCTGCACCGGTTCGACGGTCACGCTCTCCGGCGAGGGCGGCGCACCGGCCGCGTCCAGCAACCAGTTCCCGGCCGGGACGAAGCTGAAGGTCACCAACCTGGACAACAACAAGTCCACGACCGTGGAAGTCACCTCGGTCTCCGGAAGCTGTGCCCTGCTGAACAACGCGGCCTTCGAACAGGTCAGGGAACCCGGCAAGTTCCTGATCCGCAAGGCCCGCATCGAGAAGGTGGGCTAGGGCTCCCCGGGTAGCGGACGCAACGGGTCGAGGCCCTGTCCCCGCCGGTTCCTCCGGACCGGTGGGGACAGGGCCTTCGCGCGGTCGGGCAACGGGTGCGTAACCGCATCACATCGCCCGTATCGTCTCCACGCCCATCGCATACGAGCCGGTCGCGGGCCGGGTCCTTCCGGACCGGGCCGGGCAGCGGGGCGGCGGATCGCGGTTGCGAACACCGTCGCGCGAACACGGGCAGCGGGGCGGCCCGCGTGAGACGGGGCACACACAGGCCGGGTAACACGGGGTTCACATTCGGGCAACGACCGGGAAATCGCCGGTTGACAGGCTGCCGGCATCCCCAGCGGCGTCCCGGTGCCGCAGCGCCGCAGCACCCGCAAGTGCGCCTCAAGACACACCCCGAAGGATGTGGCCCGTGACCTTCAAGGCTGAGTACATCTGGATCGACGGCACCGAGCCGACGGCCAAGCTCCGTTCCAAGACGAAGATCCTGGGCGACGACGCCAAGGGTGCTGAGCTGCCGATCTGGGGCTTCGACGGTTCCTCCACGAACCAGGCCGAGGGCCACGCCTCCGACCGTGTACTCAAGCCGGTGGCCACCTACCCGGACCCGATCCGCGGCGGCGACGACGTCCTCGTCATGTGCGAGGTCCTGAACATCGACATGACGCCGCACGAGTCCAACACCCGTGCCGCGCTGACCGAGGTCTCCGAGAAGTTCGGCGCCCAGGAGTCGATCTTCGGCATCGAGCAGGAGTACACGTTCTTCAAGGGCACGCGCCCGCTCGGCTTCCCCGAGGGCGGCTTCCCGGCCGCGCAGGGCGGCTACTACTGCGGTGTCGGCTCGGACGAGATCTTCGGCCGTGACGTCGTCGAGGCGCACCTGGAGAACTGTCTGAAGGCGGGCCTCGGCATCTCCGGCATCAACGCCGAGGTCATGCCCGGCCAGTGGGAGTTCCAGGTCGGCCCGCTGGCGCCGCTGGAGGTCTCGGACCAGCTGTGGGTGGCCCGCTGGCTGCTCTACCGCACCGCCGAGGACTTCGGCGTCTCCGCGACGCTCGACCCGAAGCCGGTGAAGGGCGACTGGAACGGCGCGGGCGCGCACACCAACTTCTCCACGAAGGCGATGCGCGAGGGCTACGACGCGATCATCACCGCGTGCGAGTCGCTGGGCGAGGGCTCGAAGCCCATGGACCACGTCAAGCACTACGGCGCCGGCATCGACGACCGCCTGACGGGCCTGCACGAGACCGCCCCGTGGAACGAATACTCCTACGGTGTCTCCAACCGCGGTGCCTCGGTCCGTATCCCGTGGCAGGTCGAGAAGGACGGCAAGGGCTACATCGAGGACCGCCGTCCCAACGCGAACGTCGACCCGTACGTCGTGACGCGCCTGATCGTCGACACCTGCTGCACCGCCCTGGAGAAGGCCGGCCAGGTCTGATCCACCGCACACCCGTGAAGGGGCGCCCGCCGGACCGGCGGGCGCCCCTTCACGTTCCCCGGCCCGCGGAGGCGTTGTCGGTGGGACGTGCCAGAGTCGGCCCATGGGGAACGAAGAACAGCTCGCCGTCAGCGTCGAGACGGAGAACGGGCAGCGCCACCAGGGTGTTCCGGCGGACGGGCTGCGGACGCTGGTGCGGCGGATCGGCGGCCCGGGCGACCGCTTCCTGGTCGCGCAGCGGATACCGGACGTGCCGGACGTCTTCGCGCAGGTGTGGCACGAGCGGGGCGGTGACTACCGCCTGGAGCACCGCGAGGACCGCGCCCGTTTCTTCGGCACGACGCTGGGCGCCGGCGACGCCGACCGGGTGGCGGAGGCCATGGCGGGCTGGGCCCGGGGCGACGACGGCTGGGACGCGGGCCTCACATGGGAGCCGCTCGGCCACGACGCCCCGCAGGAGGTCCCGGAACTGCCCGCGGACGTATTGGACGAGATCGAGCCGCGGATCAGGGAGCTGCTGCGCTGCGGGTACGCCGGCCGGGCGCGGCTCACCGAGGACGCCGAGGAGTATCTGGTCGACGGCGACCACCGGCCGGTCTCCCGGGCCCAGGCCAGGGAACTGGTCGACCGGCTGTGGACCGAGCGGCTGGCCGAACAGGCGCTCTGGGAAGGGGTGACGGACCCGGAGCGCCTCACCGAGGTCTTCGAGGCGCTCGACGCGGGCGGGATCACCGCCCGGGAGGACTTCACCTGTTGCCGCACCTGCGGCACCGCCGAGATAGGGGCCGAGGGCGGTGAGGGAGCGCGCGGCTTCGTCTACTTCCACTCCCAGTGCACGGAGGGCGCCGCGGCGGGTCACGGACTGACGCTGCTGTACGGCGGGTTCGACGGCTCGGCGGCGACCACGGCGTCCGTCGGCCGCGAGGTCGTCGCGGCGCTGGACGCGGCGGGCCTGTCCGCCCAGTGGGACGGCTCCCCGGACAGCGCCGTCCACGTGACCCGCCTGACGTGGCACAAGCGCCTGGTCGGATAGGGGCTCGCGGCGTCACGTTCACGCCAAGGATGCGTCCGGTCCGTGGAAGGACTCTCCTCCCGCGCCCCGCCTTCTGCTTCAATGGGGGCATGGCCAGCTTCCGGAAGTGCATCGCGACGGGTCGCCATGACCTCGAGCCCTTCTGGCCTTCCCGTCAGCACCACGACTTCGACCGGGTGTGTTGCCGCGCGACGAACGCGCCGGCCCTCTAAAGCCGTACACCCCGGCCTTCGGCCAGCGCGCACGACGTACGTCCTCGACGACCCGACCACGAACTCGCGGTCGTCGATCACCCCGACGGACTTCTCGCGCGAAAGAGCTGACCTCTCATGGCGACCACTCGTTCCTTCTCCTCCGTAGCGACGGCTCCCACCCCCTCGACCTCTCCGGGACGGCACCGACTGCGTGCCGTCGACCGGGACGAGGTGGTCGACGTCGCCGGCTTCCTGCCGCCGGGCGCCACCTGGCTGCCCGCTCCCCCGCACACCCTGCCGGTCCTGCCGGGCCAGCCGCCGATGATCGGCTACCTGGTCCTCGTGCCGGCGGACCAGCAGCCCCTGCTGCCCGTGGCCGTACCGGACCGGGCGGCACCGGACAGCGCCGAGCCGTCGCTCACCGGCACGGGCGCCGGTGAACCGTTGGTGCGCATCGACACCGTGCAGCGCACCGCCGAGGTCGACGGACGGGTCCTGGACCTCACCTACCTGGAGTTCGAGCTGCTCGCGCATCTCGTCCAGCACCCGCACCGGGTGCACACCCGCGACCAGTTGGTCTCCACGGTGTGGGGGTACGGCCACGTGGGCGACGGACGGACCGTCGACGTCCATGTCGCGCGACTGCGCCGCAAGCTCGGGGCGCAGCACCGGCAGTCCATCCAGACGGTGCGCCGCGTGGGCTACAAGTACGCCCCGTCGAACGGCCGTTGACCTGAGCCCGGTTCGACCGGCTCTCCCGTGACCCGTCCGCCTCCGCACCCGCCGCCCCGGCCGGATCTTCTGTCGGCAGATTTCTGTTCCGCGGGCCGGGTGCGGCGGGCAGAGTCGTCCGTATGACACGGAGACTTCTGATGCTGGGCGGGACGGAGTTCGTGGGGCGCGCCGTCGTGGAGGCGGCGCTCGGCCGGGGGTGGGAGGTCACGGTCTTCCACCGCGGCCGGCACGAACCACCGTCCGGGGTGCGGTCGTTGCTGGGCGACCGCACCGCTCCGGACGGGCTCGCGGCGCTCGCCGGCACCGCCGACGCGTGGGACCTCGTCGTCGACACCTGGTCGGGGGCGCCGCGCGTGGTCCGGGACAGCGCGCGGCTGCTGGCCGGGCGGGTCTCCCGCTACGTGTACGTGTCGAGCTGCTCCGTGTACGCCTGGCCACGGGAGGCCGGGGCCGGCGAGGACGCGCCGGTCGTGGACGGGGCGTCGCCCGACGCGGAGGCGACCGACTACGCGCGGGACAAGCGGGGTGGCGAGCTGGCCGCCATCGACGCCTTCGGGCCGGAGAAGTCCCTGCTCGTGCGGTGCGGGCTGATCCTCGGGCCCTACGAGAACATCGGGCGGCTGCCGTGGTGGCTGAACCGGATCGCGGCCGGTGGCCCCGTTCTCGCGCCCGGCCCGCGTGAACTGCCGCTCCAGTACGTCGACGTGCGGGACCTCGCCGAGTGGACGCTCACGGCGGCGGAGGCGGGGCTCGGCGGCGCGTACGACCTGGTGAGCACGCAGGGCCACAGCACGATGGGGGCGCTGCTCGACGCGTGCGCCGAGGTCACCGGGGGCGGCGCGGAGCTGCGGTGGACCGATCCGGAGACCGTCCTCGCGGCGGGCATCGAGCCGTGGACGCAGCTGCCGGTATGGGTGCCGCCCGCGAGCGAACTGCACGCCGCGGTGTACTCGATGGACGTCTCCCGGGCGGTCGCGACCGGGCTCCGCTGCCGGCCCGTGCGGGAGACCGTCGCCGACACCTGGGAGTGGCTCCGGTCGCGCGGCGGGACGGCGCCGCTGCGGCCCGACCGGCCGGCGGTGGGCCTCGACCCCGCGGTGGAGGCGAAGGTCCTCGGCACGTGAGACGCCGCGGCGCCGCCCGCGACGCGACGGGTGAGGCGTCACGACGCCCGGCCGCACCGGCCGGGGCGGACCGACCCGTCATCCGGCCACGGCTCGGGCTCCCGTCCTCCCGGGGGCGCGAGCCGTGAACGGGCCCCGGGACAACCACGATCGGCAGCCCGCTCCCACCCCGCCCCTGCCGGGGGGTGCTGCTGGCACCACCCCCCGGCAGGGGGTTCGGCCCAGTGACGGGGTTCCGTCGGTCGGCGAGACTCGGGGCATGGAGTCGCAGAGGTTCGAGGCGCGGGCACGCGGGCGGGAGGCCCTGCTGGCCGGGGCACGGGGGCTGGCGGTCGCCGTGACGGGGCTGGCGGGGTCGGTCGGGCTGTTCGTCCTGACCGTCGTGTCCGTCCTGCTGGTCCCCGTCGGCGTCGGGATCGTCACGACACCGCGGGTGCTGACCGCGATGCGGGGCTTCGCGGACGCGCGGCGGCTGGTCGCGGCCCGGTGGTGCGAGGTGCGGATCCCGGCCGCCTACCGGCCGCTGCCCGAGGGGGCCAACCCCTGGGCGCGGTGTTTCGGCATGCTCCGCGACCCGGCCACCTGGCGGGACGTGCGCTGGCTGCTGTTCGACATGACCGCGGGGTTCGTCACCGCGGTGCTGCCCGCCGCGCTGGTGCTGTACCCGCTGGAGGGCTTCGCGCTCGCGCTCGGCCTGTGGCGCGTGTTCACGGACGGCACGTACGTCGGTTGGTGGTACGGGTTCGTTCCCGTCTCCGGTCAGGCGTCGGCCCTGGCCGCGGGGGTCCTCGGCGCCGCGCTCCTGGCCGCCTCCCTCTTCCTCGCCCCTCCCCTCCTGCGGCTCCACTTCCGCGTCACCCGTGCCGTCCTGGCCCCCGGCGCAGGTGAACTCGCCGAGCGGGTACGGGTGCTGACGGAGACCCGGCGGGAGGCCGTGGACACCTCGGCCGCCGAACTGCGCCGCATCGAGCGGGACCTGCACGACGGCGCGCAGGCCCGCCTGGTCGCGGTGGGCATGGACCTGGGAACCGTCGAGGCGCTCATCGAGAAGGACCCCGCGCGGGCGAAGCACCTGCTGGCACAGGCGCGGAAGTCCTCGGCCGAGGCGCTCGTCGAGCTGCGCGACCTCGTCCGGGGCATCCATCCGCCGGTACTGGCCGAACGCGGACTCGGCGACGCGATCAGGGCGTTGGCGCTGAGCCTGCCGCCGGTGAGCGAGGTCGACGTCGACCTGGCCGGGCGGGTGGAGGCGCCGGTCGAGTCGGCCGCGTACTTCGCGGTGAGCGAGGTGCTGGCCAACGCGGTCAAGCACGCGGACGCCGACCGGCTCTGGATCGACGTGCACCACCGCGGCGGCACGCTCCGGATCACCGTCACCGACAACGGCCGGGGCGGCGCCCGCGTCGGCGCCGGCTCCGGACTCGGCGGGATCGAGCGGCGGCTCGGTACATTCGACGGCGTCCTCGCCGTCAGCAGCCCCGCGGGCGGTCCCACCCGGGTCACCCTGGAGATCCCTTGCGTGTTGTCCTAGCCGAAGATCTCTTCCTGCTGCGCGACGGCCTGGTCCGGATGCTGGAGGCCTACGACTTCGAGATCGCCGCGGCGGTCGAGAGCGGGCCCGAACTCGCCCGGGCGCTGCGGGAGTTGCAGCCGGACGTGGCGGTGGTGGACGTACGGCTGCCGCCCTCGCACACCGACGAGGGGCTGCAGTGCGCGCTGACGGCCAGGCGTGAGCGGCCCGGGCTGCCGGTGCTCGTCCTGTCGCAGCACGTCGAGCAGCTGTACGCCCGCGAGCTGCTCGCCGACGGCAGTGGCGGGGTCGGCTATCTGCTGAAGGACCGGGTGTTCGACGCGGAGCAGTTCATCGACGCCGTACGCAGGGTGGCGGCCGGAGGCACGGCCATGGACCCGCAGGTGATCCAGCAGCTGCTGGCCCGGCGGACGGTCGGGGACCAGCCGGTCGGACGGCTCACTCCGCGGGAGCGGGAGGTGCTGGATCTGATGGCGCAGGGACGTTCCAACGCGGCGATCGCGGCGCAGCTCGTCGTGACGGAAAGGGCGATCGCCAAACACACCTCCAACATCTTCGCCAAGCTGGGCCTCGAGGTGTCGGACGACGACAATCGGCGCGTCCTCGCGGTGCTCGCCTATTTGGACCGGGACGCCCACTGAATTTCAGTCAAAAAGCGCCCTCAAACCTTTTGAGCGAGAACAACTCCCGTGAATTCGGGGGCTTCTGAGCCCATTGTGCCCGAATTGGTCTCACGAAGTTCTAAGATTTTCGGGGGTTTCTGAACACCCCACCCGCCCCGTGCGTATGGAATGGAGCCGCTTCACTCCTGTCGGGCGCCCTCGATGCCCCGCAAGGAAGTCAGAGGAGTTCCATGGGACGCAATGTACGAAAACGCCGTTCGCCGCTGGCCGTTCGGGCCATCGCCGCGTCGGCAGCGCTCGCTATCGGCGGGGGTGGACTGGTCTGGGCGAACTTCTACGCCTCGGCGCACGAGGAGAACGGTTCTCCCAACACCACGAAGGCCGCCACCGCTCAGGTGGCCACCATCAGCTGTCCGGACGTCGGCCAGAAGCTGACCAACGTCCCGAACCGGGCCCGCGGTGAGGTCGACGGCGAACTCGCCACGCTGGACGGGCAGATCACCGCCGCCTATCAGCGGCTCGCCACCACCCGGGACGCGCAGACGAGGGACGCGGGGTTCGTGCAGAACTCCATCCTCGGACCGCTGAAGAACAACCGGGCGGTGATCATCGACCGGATCAAGCTGGAGATCAGCAGGGTCGGCGGCACCGCTCCCGGCTCGCTCGACGGCCTCTCCTCCTGCACGGGGACCCCCGCCAACCAGACCAACGCCGGCTGGGGCAACAACGGCGGCCAGAACAACGGCGGTCAGAACAACGGCGGCACGGCCAGTCCGGCTCCGTCCCCGTCCGCCAGCGCGAGCGCCGGCGGCCAGCAGGGCGGCGGCCAGCAGACGGGCAACGGCGGTCAGGCCGGTAACGGACCGCTCGCCGCGGACTTCGTCGACATCACGAAGGCCCAGGCGAACGTCCCCCGCAAGGCACGTACCCGGGCGGGCGGTTCGACGGGCACGTTCACCACGTCCTGCGGCGTGAACGCGAACAAGAAGTTCAACACCGACAACGTGATCGTGGCGCCCGGCGTCAGCAACGGCGCGCACCACCTGCACGACTACGTCGGCAACCAGTCGAACGACGCGTTCGCCAACAACGACACGTTCGCCGCGGCCAAGACCACCTGCGCCAACCAGGGCGACAAGTCGACGTACTACTGGCCGGTCGTGCGTATCCAGAACGGAACGCAGGACTTCGACCAGAACAACGACGGCGGTGGCAAGGAAGGAAACGTCGGCCAGATCCAGCAGGTCAAGCAGGCGCAGATCAAGTTCGTCGGCAGCGCGAAGAGCCAGGTCGTCGCGATGCCGAAGTTCCTGCGCATCATCACCGGTGACGCGAAGACCACGACCAACGGTCTCGCGAACGCCAACGCCCACTGGTCCTGCACCGGCTTCGAGAACAAGGTGCAGCTCACACAGCAGTACCCGATCTGCCCGCGCGGCAGCACCGTGGTGCGCACCTTCGCCTTCCAGAGCTGCTGGGACGGAGTGAACGCCGACAGTGCCAACCACCGCACGCACGTGGCCTTCGCGGACGCCCAGGGCAACTGCGCCAATGGCTTCAAGGCCATTCCGCAGCTGACGATGCGCCTGGTCTACGGCTTCCGGGCCCCGACCCTGCAGAACGGGCAGATCAAGAACGCCTACGCGGTGGACGGATTCCCCGAGCAGCTGCACAAGGCGGCCACCGACCACGACGACTTCATCAACGTCTTCGACGACGCCCTGATGAACAAGATGGTCGACTGCATCAACAAGGGCCAGCGTTGTAAGTGACCCCCATGAGGAAGCCGGTGGCGGGATCATCCCGCCACCGGCTTTCTTTTGTCCTCAGGTCCTTTGTCCTCAGGTCCCCGGCCCGTCGGGCCGGGACCCCGTCCGCACGGTCAGCCGCTGTGCTCGTGACCGGCGTGCGCGCCGTGCGAGGTCCCTTCCTCCAGGGTTCCGCCGAGCCGGCCCCGTAGGGTCGTGACCATCTTCTGGTCGCCGACGGCCACCCACTTGGCACCGACGAGGTACGAACCGCCGTAGTCCTTCGCCCCGTTGAGCCACTCGCGCTGACCGCGGTCGGTGGCGAACGTCGCCAGGATGAACTTGCCGGCGTCGACCTTGCAGACCCCCTGGCGGATCTCGTCCGCGTCGGTCTGGATGTCCGGACTGCACTTCACCTCGGCCGCCAGGTCCTCCAGGCTGCCGGTCGCCGTGGCCGGGACGGTCTCCCGCGCGGTGGCCGCCTTGTCGTCCGCTCCGCCGCCGCAGCCGGTCAGCGTCAGCAGGACGGTCACGGCCGCCCCGGCCAGAAGCCTCTCGCGTGTCACCCTCATACGTTCCTCCGGTACCTGTCGGCGCTCACGCCGAAGCGAGCCCCGGCAGGGGCTCTGTCTTCGATACGGCTCCGGGCCGCCCCCTGCTCAACGGGACGCCGTTTTCGCGTGGGGAACCCGATACCGCCGGTGGTACAGCTGTGCGAGGGTGTCCCTCGTGAACGAAGACTGGGAAGAGCGTACGGCGGCCGCCTGGGCCACTTTCGACACCTACGAGGAAGAGCGGGCGGCGGACTTCCGGGCGGTGATCGACGCCCTGGTCGCCGAACTGCCCGCCGACAGCCCCCTCGGCCCCTTCGAGCAGGCCTGCGCCTGGGACTCGACGGGCCACTCCGACCGGGCCGTGCCGCTCTACCGCGAGGCCCTGGCCCGCGGCCTGAGCGGATACAAGGGCCGGCGCACCAGGATCCAGCTCTCCAGTTCGCTGCGCAACATCGGACAGCCGGACGAGGGCGTCAAGCTGCTCACCCCCGAACTGGTCGCACCCTCGGATGAGTTGGACGACGCGGTGCGCGCCTGTCTCGCGCTCTGCCTCGCCGACCTGGGCCGTGAACGCGAGGGCCTGGCCCTGGTGATCGGTGCCCTGGCCCCTCATCTGCCGCGCTACCAGCGGTCGATGGCGAACTACGCACGCCTGCTGGTGGAGCCGGAGGAGTCCGGATCCTGAGCTCCCGGCGGGGCCGGTGACCATCCACCCGTTCGCTCGTTTTGCTGAACGTGCAGTCACAGGATGTAGCCAAACGCCCCGCAGCCTCCTCCGGAACGGTCGTCGACGTCGAGCAGGCCGAGGCGGCACTCGTCGAGCACTACCCGCGGCTGGTCCGGCTCGCGTATCTGGTGCTGCCGCCGAGCCTCGGCCGCAACCGGCGGGTCCTGACGGCGCACGCCCTCACCCAGCGTGCGCTGCCCCGCGGCCGGGCGTCCGGCGACGCGTCGGTCATCCCGGCCCAGCAGAGCGGCGGCGGCCGTGACGGCGATCCGGGCTACGCGTTCGTCCGCCTCCAGGTGGTGCGTTCGGCGCTGGAGGCGGGGCTGCCGCTGAAGCGGCGGGCCTGGCCGAAGCGGTCCCAGCTGCCGCCCCTGCTCCCCCAGGTGTGGGGCCTGCGACTGTTCCCGCGTTCGGGCGGTGCCGACGAACTCGCCCTGGACCAGCGGCTGTCCGCGCTCTCCGGCCCCGCCCGCGCCGCGTACGTGCTGCGCGGCCTGGAGAAGCTGCCCGACCCGCAGCTGCGCAAGATGCTGGCGGCCGCGGGCGTGACGGACCCGGCGGCGGCGCTGACGGAGGCGGCCGGCGTCGAGGCGCGGGACGCGCTGCTCGCCTCCCCGGAGTTCGACCCCTGTTCACTGCACGCACGGCCCACCGACCTGATGCGGCGCAGGCAGCACCTGAGGGCCGCCCTCGCGGCCGCCGCCGCGCTGACGGTGTGCGGCGCGCTGCTCGGACTGCCGGGCGACGGCTGGGGCCCGGACGGCGCCGCGGCCCCTTCCTACGCGCAGAACCCGGCCGCCGAGGCCGCGTTGAACCCGGCCCGGCTGGAGCGGGTGGCGCCCGCCGCCTGGGAGTCCTCCGCGCGCACCGACTTCTCCGTGTGGCCCGCGCGCGGCGACCTCGTCAAGGACACCGGGCTGCTGCGCCGCGCGCTCGCGGTGTGGGCGAGGCCCGGGGAGTCCGTCCAGGTGTCGGCGACACCCGGCACCCCGTCGGGCGCCCCGCCCGGACCGCCCCAGCTGCTGTACGCGGGCACCGTCGACCAGGCCCGGGTGGTGCTCCTCTACGACGGTCTGCGCATCGCCCGCTACGCCGAGCCGAAGGACGGCACGAGCGGCGCGGCCCTCGACTTCGCCCGGGTGGACGGGGCGAGGGGGGCCGAGGCGAGCGCGGTGGTGCTGAGCCGCGCCGACGGCAACGTCCGCTATCTGACCGCGCCCTGGGTGAAGAAGGCCGCCGAGCGCGACCTGCTGAAGCCGAACACCGGCACGATGGACCTCACGCTGTCCGCCGACGGCTCCACCTCGCCGCTGGCGGGCCCGCCGCAGACCGGCGCGTGCACGTCGTGGAACGTGCTCCAGGTCGACAACGGGTCGGGCACCCGTCTGCTGAGTGACCTCGGTGAGCTGATCCCGGCCCACCTCACCTCGGGCCGGCCCGCCGCCCCGCGGGAGGCGACGGGCGCCGCGAACCTGCGGGGATGGGCGCCCTTCGCGTGCTCTCTCGCCTCGGTGCGTTCGCAGGGCGTGCGGTCGGTGAACGCCTGGCAGTTCGCGCAGCAGTCACTGCCCGACGCGAGCGGCTCGGCGACCTGGGTGTGCACCCGTGCCGACACCTGGCGGGGCGGCGGCACCCGGGTGCTGGCCCAGTTCCGTACCCCCGGCGGGACGTACGGGGCGGTCGCGGCGAAGGCCGAGAACTCCCCCGCGTGCGGCTCCCGCGACCCGCACGTGCTGGCCGGTGTGCTGTGGAAGTCGGGCGCCGGGTCCTGGTACCTGCTCGCCGCCGGCACCCAGGACACGGCGTCGATCGCGGCGAGCGGCGGGGTGCGCGGCTCGGCCGAGGGGCCGCTGCTGGCCGTACGGACGAAGCAGGGGGCGCAGGCCCAGCTGAAGGGGACCCTGGAGGACGGCCGGGGCATCAGCGGACTGCGCTGAACCGGACGCCTCGACGCTGTCGACCACCTCGGGCGGGGTGGCCGGCAGCGTCGTCTCGTCCACAGGTTGCTGACGCGTACGTAAATAAGTGGGCGCACAGGGGTTCTCCACGCGCCTACCCGTCAGTACATTGACGCCATGTCTAACACGCAGGCCCGGCTGCCGGTGCCGGTCGAGTCCGAGTGGACGGCGCTCAAGGCGCGCAAGGTGTCGTTCTCGTGGGAGGACACACCGCTGCACTGGGTGCCGGGCGATCCGTTCGCCACGCACACCATCAACGTGCTGCACCTGCTGCTGCCGGCCGGTGAGCGGTGGTTCGTGCACGTCTACCGGCAGGTGCTGCCGCTCATCCGCGACGAGCGGCTGCGCGCGGACGTCATCGGGTTCATCGGCCAGGAGGCGATGCACTCGCAGGCGCACGACGAGGTGCTCCCGCACCTCAAGAAGCTGGGGCTCGACCCGACGCCGTACACCGCGCAGGTCGACTGGCTCTTCGAGAAGCTGCTCGGCGACCGGACCCTGCCACCGGGCCGGGCACGGAAGTGGTGGCTGCTGGAGCGGGTCGCCCTGATCGCGGCGATCGAGCACTACACCGCCTTCCTCGGCGACTGGGTGCTGAACGCGCGGGAGCTGGACCGGCGCGGCGCCGACCCCACCATGCTGGACCTGCTGCGCTGGCACGGCGCCGAGGAGGTCGAGCACCGCTCGGTGGCGTTCGAGCTGTTCCAGCACGTCGACGGAAGCTACCGGCGGCGCGCGCGGACCTGGGCGACCGCCTTCACCGCGCTCGTCTTCCTGTGGCAGCGCGGGGCCCGGTTCTTCATGGAGAACGACCCGACGCTGACGGACGGCCACGCGACCTTCAAGGACTTCTACGTCAGCGGCAAGCGCGGCGTGCTGCCGTCCCCCGGCGACATGCTCCGGTCGATCCCCCGCTATCTGAGCCGCACGTACCACCCCTCGCAGGAGGGCTCCACCGAACAGGCCGTCGCCTATCTGGCCTCCTCCCCGGCCGCCGTGGCGGCCTCCCTCGCCGAGAAGGGTGCTGGTGTCGCGTGACGCCCCGGCTGCGGACCGTCGTCGCGGTCGCCGGTACGGCCCTGCTGGTCCGGCGGGCGCTGCGGCGCCGGATCGGGGCGTCACCGCTGTGGCCGATGCCCGCCCTGGAGGAACCGGTCTCGGGCCGGCCCAGGTCACGGGCGCTGCGGCTCCTGGTCACCCGGCACGAGCGGATCGCCGACGGCGTCGTCCAACTGCGCCTGGAGGGAGCGGACCTGCCCTCCTGGGAGCCGGGCGCCCATCTCGACCTGGTGCTGCCCTCGGGACTCGTCCGGCAGTACTCGCTGTGCGGGGACCCGGAGGACAGCTCCTCGTACACCGTCGCGACCCGGCTGGTCGAGGACGGGCGGGGCGGATCGCGGGAGGTGCACGAGCAGCTCCAGGAGGGTACGGAGGTCGAGGTGCGCGGGCCGCGCAACCGCTTCCCCCTCGTGGACGCCCCGGCCTACGTGTTCGTCGCGGGCGGGATCGGTATCACCCCCGTCCTGCCGATGCTGCGGTCCGTCGGGGAGGGCGCCGACCGGCGGCTGCTGTACGGCGGCCGGACACGCGCCTCGATGCCGTTCCTGGAGGAGATCGAGAAGCTCGACCGCACGCGGGTCACCGTGGTCGCCGAGGACGAGGACGGACTGCCCGACCTGGACGCGCTGTTCGCGGACCTTCCCGCGGGCGCGGCGGTCTACTGCTGCGGCCCCGAGGGGCTGATGGCCGCGGTCGAGGCCCGCGTCCCCGAGGGGAGCACCCTGCACCTGGAGCGGTTCACGGCCCGGACACCCGGATCCGGTGACCGTTCCTTCGAGGTGGAACTGCGGCGCAGCGGACGTACGGTGACCGTGCCCGCGGGCTCCACGGTCCTCGCCGCCGTCCGAGCGGAGTTCCCCGACACCCTGTACTCGTGCGAGCAGGGGTTCTGCGGAACCTGCCAACAGCGTGTCCTGGAGGGGGAGATCGACCACCGGGACGAACTGCTGACGGACGCGGAGCGTGACGACTCGATGCTGATCTGTGTCTCCCGCGCGCGGGGGGAGCGCATCGTGCTGGACATGTGAGCGCCGGCGGCCCGGACCGGCCCGTTCCGGGCCGGATCCGATCGGTAAGGTGTTCGCATGACAACCGGGGTACGCCGCAGGATGGGTGTCGAGGAGCGACGGCAGCAGCTGATCGGCGTCGCCCTCGAACTGTTCAGCCGACGCTCGCCCGACGAGGTCTCCATCGACGAGATAGCCTCCGCCGCGGGCATCTCACGCCCGCTCGTGTACCACTACTTCCCGGGCAAACTCAGCTTGTACGAGGCCGCTTTGCAGCGGGCGGCGGACGATCTCGCGGGCCGATTCGTGGAGGCCCACGAAGGCCCCCTGGGCGCCCGGCTGCTGCGCGTGATGCGCCGGTTCTTCGACTTCGTCGACGATCACGGGCCCGGTTTCGCCGCGTTGATGCGGGGCGGCCCGGCCGTCGGCTCGTCCACCACCAACGCCCTGGTCGACTCCGTCCGGCAGGCCGCCTACCTCCAGGTCCTGTCGCATCTGAACGTGCAGAACCCGCCGGCCCGGCTGGAGCTGGTGGTCCGCTCCTGGATCTCGCTGGTCGAGTCGACCGCGCTGATCTGGCTGGACGGGCGGCGGATCCCGCGCGGCGAGCTGGAGGTCCAGCTCGTGCACGACTTCGCGGCGCTGGCTGCGGTGAGCGCGGCCTACGACGACGAGGTGGCCGGTCTGCTGCGCCGGGGCCTGGAGGGCGAGCCGGGCGACGGCCCGTTCACCGATCTCGCCGTCCGGCTCATCTCACTGGCCACCCCGCCCACGCCGTAAGGGCGAGCGCGGGAGACCGGGACTACGCCTCGAACTTGCTGTACGAGGGGTCGAGGTCGCGGACCTCGGCGGAGGCGTGCAGCTCCACTCCCGAGGCCGGCTTCACGTAGGTCCTCAGCAGCTCCAGGGTCGCCCCGGCGAGCTTCGTCCTGACCTCCTCGGTCCGTCCGGCGAGCAGACCGAGGGTGACGTGCACGACGGCGTGCCCGGCGGTGTCCGCACCGACCACGGTGTCCTCGGTGCGGCGGAACTGCGTCTTGCAGGCACCGATCTTCGCCGCGGCCGTCACGACCACCTCGTCGTGCAGCGCGAGGGCGAAACCCTGTCGGTCGAAGGCGTCGTCGAGCGTCGCGGAGTAGTCGACGGTGATCTGCGGCATGGGGCGCTCCTGTTCCGGGCGGGAAAGTCCCGGACACCCTAGCCCTGCCCGGCGGCGAAGGCCGGGCAGGGCTGGGGCGTCGTCCCTGGAGCGCCAGGGTGTGGTGTGCGACTGCCGACTGCCGACTACGGGGTCCGGGTGAACACCGCCACCGTCCGGGCCGGGACCGTGAAGGTGCCCGAAGTCCGCGCGTAGGACGAGGACTTGACCACCGGGTCCGCGCCCTTGGCCTGCACCGGGTGCAGCGCGTACGGCGTTCCGGCCACGGAGCCGACCGTCTGCTCCTGCTTCGTCGGGGTCGCGTTGAAGACGATCACGAGGCCGCCGAGGCGCGCGGTGATCACTCCGGGGGTCTCGTCCCTGCCCGACAGCGGGAAGGAGAGCCTCGACTGCACCTGCGCGGCCGTGGAGAGCGAGAAGACGTCCTCGCCGGTACGGATGCGCTGCAGGTCCTGGTAGGCGGCGGACGTGCCGTCGATCTGGGCGCAGCCCACCGAGACGGACGTCAGCAGCGGCTTGGCGTAGGGCCACTTGGCGGCGTTGTCCGCGGCCGGCGGCAGCCCCCGCCCGAAGCCGTTGCCGTCCTGGCAGTTCCAGTGGATGGCGTTGAACCAGTCACCGCTGTCGAAGGAGTTGCGGTCCAGGGACTTCGAGCGCAGCAGGTCGGATCCGGCCTGGGAGAGGGACGGTCCCTGCGAGAGGGTGGCCGTCGCCATCGCCAGGACCTGCATCCGGGCCCGGTCGGCGGCGCCGGTCGTCGCGGGCAGCTTGTACGTCAGCGCGTCGTACAGGGACTCGTTGTCGTGTGCGTCGGCGTAGGCGACCGCGTCGCCCGGCGCCTCGGCGTATCCGGCCGGCTGGCCGTTGTAGTCGACCTCGGAGCCCTTGACCTCCTTGCCCGCGGAGTCGGTGAAGCTGAACGCGGCCAGGTTGCCGGTCAGGCCGACCTTGATGAGGTCCTGGTAGTGCAGCAGGCGGGCCTTCTGCTCGGCCGCCGTGCCGTTGGCGGACGAGGAGTTGGGGTCGGTGTACAGACCGGACGCGAAGCCCTGGACGCCGGGGTCCTCGTCGAAGGGGCTGCCACCGCGCACGGCGTCGCGGGCGCGGTCGGAGAAGGTCGCGATCCCGGTCCCGGCCATGTTCTTCTGGGTGGCCTGGACGAAGCGGGCGTCGTCGGCGACCTCGCCGAAGTTCCAGCCCTCGCCGTACAGGACGATCTTCCTGCCGTCGACACCGTCCTTGGCGAGGGTGAGCGCGTCGAGCGCCTTCCTGACCGCCAGGATGTTGGCCTTGGGGTGGTGTCCCATGAGGTCGAAGCGGAAGCCGTCGACCTTGTACTCCTTGGCCCAGGTGACGATCGAGTCGACGACGAGCTTGCCCATCATGGCGTTCTCGGGGGCCGTGCCCGCGCAGCAGGTGGAGGTGGCGACGCTGCCGTCGGCCATGAGCCGCTGGTAGTAGCCGGGCACGATCCGGTCGAGGACGCTGGTGTCGGCCTGGCCGCTCGCGGCGGTGTGGTTGTAGACGACGTCCATGACGACCCGCAGGCCGTCCTCGTTCAGCGACTTGACCATGTTGCGGAACTCGACCGTGCGCCCGGTGCCTTCGGGATCCGTCGCGTACGACCCCTCGGGGACCGTGTAGTGGTACGGGTCGTAGCCCCAGTTGTACGCGTCCTTCGCGGCGGTCCGCGCGACGCACTCCTGCTGCTTCTCGGAGTCGGCCGGGTAGGAGGCCAGATCACAGTCGGTGCCGGCCCGGTCCGCCTTCTTCTCCGGGACGGTCGCGAGGTCGAAGGCGGGCAGCAGGTGCACGTACGAGGTGCCGGACGCGGCCAGCTTCCTCAGGTGCTTCGAGCCGTCGCTGTTCTTGTCGGTGAAGGCGAGGTAGGTGCCCTTGTCCTTCGCGGGGACGGTCGTGTCCTCCACCGAGAAGTCGCGGACGTGCAGTTCCTGGATCTGCGCGTCCCGCAGCGGGACGGCCTTGGGCTTCTTCAGCGAGGACCAGCCGGACGGGGCGAGGGACGGGGCGTCCAGGTCGACGACCAGGCTGCGCTCCGAGTCGGTCGTCAGGGCGACCGAGTACGGGTCGGTGACCTTGTTGGTGACGAGCTTGCCGACGGTCGGCGCCCACACCTTCACGACGTAGCGGTAGGGCTTGCCCTTCCAGGACCGCCTGCCCGTGACGGACCAGACGCCGGTGGTGTCGTTCCGTCGCATCGCGACGGTGGTGCCGTCGAGGTCGAGGTTCACCGACTGCGCGGTCGGGGCCCACACCGACAGGGTGGGGACACCGTCGTGGAAGACCGGTCCGAGGTGCGCGTTCCGCGCGTCGTACAGGTCGTCCAGGACGCCGGCGGTCTGCACACCGGTCGCCGCCAGCACGGCGCCGTCGGCCGCGCGTTGCGAGGCGACGAGCTGGCCGCCGAGCGACGCCCGGACCCGGTCGCGGTCGCGCGGGTCGACCGACCAGGCGGTGTACGTCTTCAGATGCGGGAACGCCGCCTTCTGGGCGTCGGTCAGGGTGGTCTTCCGCAGTCGGAGCCGGCGCTCGTCGTCGCTGGTCAGGGTCCCGTCCTTGACGGCGATCGACCCGTCGCGGGAGGAGAGGAGCTGGGTGGACACGGCGGCGTCGGAGCCGTTCCAGGCGACGGTGTCCCGGTCGATCCAGACCGCCTTGGAGGTGGTCGGGTCGAGGGCGGCCGCACTGCCGGCGGGCTGCGGGAGCAGGTACTTCTCCTGCCCGTTCAGCATCCACACCTCGTGGCCGTTCGCGGTCAGGTCGAGGGACTGGTCGGTGGGCAGGTCCTTCTCGTCGCCCTTGTGCAGGATGTAGCTGAGGCTGGTCGCGCCCTCGGCGAGCGGCACCTCGTAGACGGCTCCGTAGGCGTCGGTGCGCACCGGCTCCAGGGGCTTCGTCCAGTCCGTGGGCGTCGCGGCGCCGGTCCAGGTGTGCAGACCCCAGCCGGTGTAGTCGCCGTCGGCGCGGTGGTAGTGCAGCACCGCCTTGGTCCTGTCCTGGGCCGGCAGGTCGGGCCGCTCGGTGAGGACCGGCTCCTTGCCCTGCTCCAGCCAGACCTCACCGGTCTTCGTGACGTCGATGGTGCGGTCGGTGGCGACGTCCTTGTTGCCGTCCTTGTCGATGACGAGGAAGCCGACGCCGGAAGCACCCGGCTTCAGCTTGACGTAGGCGAAGGCCCCGTAGGCGTCGCGGCCGACGAAGTCGTGACCGGCGGGCCAGGTCGTGGCCTCACCGTCGGCGAGGTCGCCCCAGGCGTACAGCCGCCAGTCGGTGTAGTCGCCGTCGGTGCGCTTGTAGTGCACGACCGCGTAGTCGCGGGAGGAGGCCGTCGGGATCTCCGCGGCGGGCGGGGTGCCGGTGACCGAGGCGGCCGTCGCGCTCGCGGTGCGACCCGCCGAGTCGACGACAACGGCCTTGTAGCGCAGGGGCGTTCCGGCCGGTACGTCCTTGCCGATGGTCTGGGTGACCTTGTAGGGGGCATGGTCGGCGGAGCCGAGGGTCCGCCACTTGCCGGATCCGACCTGGGCGGCGAGGACGACGCGGTCGAGCTGACCGCCGGTGACGTCGGCGCCGAGCTCGACGGTGCCGGTCGCGCCCGCGTCGGGGGCCTTCAGGGTCAGCGTCGGCTTCGTCGCGGGGGCGGCGAGCCGGCCCGCGGCCTTGAGGACGATCGCCGAACCGGCCGGGACGGAGACGGTGACCTTCCTGTCGTCGTCACTGCGCACCGAGGCGGACGTGCCGTAGATCCCGCGGAAGTCCATGCGCGCCGAACCCGTGGCGAACGTGGCCGACTTCGCCTCGTCCGCGTTGTTCACGGCGACGACGTACTCGGTGCCGGACTTCGCGTCCGTGCGGGAGAAGGCGTACACGCCGGCGCCGTCCGCGGCATAGCGCTCCGTCTGGACACCGTCGGCGAGGGCCGGGTTGGCCTTGCGGAGCTGGGAGAGAGCGCTGATCCGGCGGTAGAGCGGGCCATTCGTGTCGTAGGCGTCGCTCGCGTGGCTGCGCTCGGTGCCGATCTCGTCGTCGTCGAGGTAGTCGGCGACCTTCGAGGCGAACATCGTCTGCCGGGCGTCCTTGTCGCCGCCGGAGCCGGTGAAGCCCTGCTCGTCGCCGTAGTAGACGACCGGGTTGCCGCGGCTGAGGAACATCAGCTCGTTGGCGAGCTCGTCCTTCTTCAGCAGTTCGGCGTCGGTCGCCTTCGGGTTGTCCTGGTCCAGGAAGTACCCGACACGGCCCATGTCGTGGTTGCCGAGGAAGGTGACCTGCTCGTACGCGTTGGCCTTGTCGGTCGTGTACTTGTAGTCGTCCCCGAACACCGACGCCAGCTTCTTCGCGCTGCCGCCCTGGGAGGCGTACGAGCGGGCCGCGTCCTGGAAGGGGAAGTCGAGGGTGGCGTCGAGCCGGCCCTCGGTGACGTACGGCGAGGTGACCGACGTGTCGGCGGAGTAGACCTCGCCGAACATGAAGAAGTCCTTGCGCCCGTGCCGGGCGGCGTACGCGTCGAGGGCGGTCGCCCACTGCGTCCAGAACTCCATGTTCACGTGCTTCACGGTGTCGATCCGGAAGCCGTCGATGCCGAAGTCCCTCACCCAGCGCTCGTAGATCTTCTCCATGCCGCTGACCACCTCGGGACGCTCGGTCCACAGGTCGTCGAGGCCGGAGAAGTCGCCGTACGTGGTGGACTCGCCCGCGTAGGTGGAGTCGCCCCGGTTGCTGTACATGGTCGGGTCGTTGAGCCAGGACGGGACCTTGGCGTTCTTCTTCGCGGCGGGCACCGTCGGGGTGCGCGGGAAGGAGTCGGTGTCCACGGACGGGAAGCCGTGGGTGCCGTCCGCGTAGTCCGCGTCGTCGAAGGGCCGGCCGTCCTTGGTCAGATAGGGGAAGGCGCCCTTGGAGAGGTAGTCGTAGGACTTCTCCTGGTAGTCGACGACGTCGGCCGTGTGGTTGGTGATGACGTCGAAGAAGACCTTCATGCCCTTGGTGTGGGCCGTGGAGATCAGCTTCTCCAGGTCCTTGTTGGTGCCGAAGTGCGGGTCGACCTGGGTGAAGTCGGTGATCCAGTAGCCGTGGTAGCCGGCCGAGGCGTCCTTGCCGGTGCCCTGCACGGGCTGGTTCTTGAAGATCGGCGCCATCCAGATGGCGGTGGTGCCGAGTCCCTTGATGTAGTCGAGCCGCTTCGTCAGGCCCTTGAGGTCCCCGCCTTGATAGAAGCCCTTGTCGGTCGGGTCGTATCCGGTCGACAGCCGGGAACCGGTCAGTCCGCCCTCGTCGTTGGAGGTGTCTCCGTTGGCGAAGCGGTCCGGCATCACGAAGTAGAACTGGTCGCGGGTGGCGTCGTGCCGCGCGGGCTCGGCCGCGAGCTTCGCGTCGGACGGGGGTGCGGGCGGGGTCTCGGCCCGCGCCGCGAGGGGTTGCGCGAGCGATACGGCCAGTGCGGCGGCGAGGACGGCTGCGCGCAGCCGGGGGCGGCCGAAGCGGCGCGCCGACCCTCTCGGTATCAGGTCCACAGCAGTGAACTCCTAGCGATGACGGCGTACTCGGGTCCGACCCCGCGCTGCGTTCAGGCTTCGGTGCCGAACGCCCGCGTGACCGTATCGCTCACGCAAGGTTTACAGCAAGAGTCTTGCAACATGCGGAAAGACTTTTCAGCAGCTGGACTTGCCCGCGTAGATCGCGAGTGCCGTGTTGGCGCCCAGGGTTGCCGTGAACTGCCCCGAACCGTTCACCGTGACCTGCGTGTTGTTCTGCACGTTGCAGTAGGTGCCCGCGGCGAGGGAGGTCGTGTACGTCCGGCTCAGCGACGAGGATTCGTGGTTGATGGCGACGAATCCCTTGCTGCCGCGACCGAAGGCGATGGCGTCGTTGCCGTTGTCCCACCAGTTGCTCAGCGCCTGCCCGCGGGTGGTGTTGCGGAAGGCGACCATCGACTTGATCTCCGGCCAGGCGTGCTGGCACTTCCAGCCGTCCTGCCAGCAGGCGTTGACGGTACCGCCGTTGGGCGGTCCGGCGTCCGCGTCGGACCATTCGTAGCCGGAGTTGATGTCGGGGGCGCCGTACGGGTAGGCGAGCATGAAGACGTTGGCGAGGGTGTAGTTCGCGCCGTCCTTGTAGGTGAGCGTCGAGCCGTTGCGCTCGGTGTCGTGGTTGTCGACGAAGACGGCGGCGACGGAACTGTTCAGGTAGCCCCAGCCCTCGCCGTAGTTCTTCAGGTAGGCGAGGTTCTCGTTGTTGAAGACCCGCTTGAGGTCGTAGGCGTAGCGGAACTCCTGGACGTCGCCGTTGCCGGTGTACTCGGTGGGCTGCACGGCCTCGCCGGAGCCGTAGATGACCTCCTGCTTCCAGTACGCCGACGGGTTGCTCAGCCGGGACTTGATGTTGGCGAGGTCGGCCGCCGGGATGTGCTTGGCCGCGTCCACGCGGAAGCCGTCGACGCCGTAGCCGAGCAGGGTGTTCAGGTACCCGGCGATGGTGGACCGGACGTACTCCTCGCCGGTGTCCAGGTCGGCGAGGCCGACGAGTTCGCAGTTCTGGACGTTGGAGCGGTTGGTGTAGTCGCTGATGCTGGCGGTGCAGTCGTCCATGTCGTACGAGGAGTACAGACCGGGGTAGTTGTACTTCGTGTACGACGAGCCGCCGGTGCCGGTGCCGGATCCGGCGGACATGTGGTTGATCACCGTGTCCGTCACGACCTTCACGCCGGCCGCGTGGCAGGTGCTGACCATGTTCTTGAAGGCGGTGGCGTCACCGAGCCGCCCGGCGATCCGGTAACTCACGGGCTGGTACGAGGTCCACCACTGCGAGCCCTGTATGTGCTCGGCGGGCGGGGACACCTGGACGTAGCCGTATCCGGCGGGGCCCAGCGTGTTGGTGCACTCCTTGGCGACCGAGTCGAATTTCCACTCGAAAAGGACGGCGGTGACGTCCTTGGTGCCGGGCGGGGTGGCTTCGGCCGTGCCGGCGGGGAGGACCACCGAGGCGGCCATGCCGGCGGCGAGTGCGAGCGCGGTGGCAAGAGTTCTCTTGGCCATGTCATCTCCTGCACGTCGTTGTGCGGTGGGGGTGAGCGGGTGCGGGTGCCCGGGGCTCCGGGGTGCAAGTGGGGGGCCCTGGAGGGAAGTTGCCCGGTAAATCAATCGGGCGTGTGCCGGAACGTATCTCTTGCCAACAAGTTTCAGCAAGATGTCGTAAGAGATTTCAGCGCGTGAAAAAGCGGTGCCCCGGTCCTGGAGGACCGGGGCACCGCTCAGCCGTGGTGGGGCAGGGTCAGGCTGCCCACCACACGGTCGTGTCGGCGGGCAGCTCCGCCTCGCCGTCGCGCTGCACGGTCACCTCGCCGCTCGCGACGAGCACCCGGCCGTACGCCGGGACGGTCACGGCCACGCCGCCCGTGTTCGCGGTGCAGACGATCTCGCCCCGCCGGAAGGCGAGGACGCCCTCGGGCGCGTCCAGCCACTCGACGGTGTCGCCCGCCCCGAGGTCCGACCGCTCGCGGCGCACCGCGAGCGCGTCGCGGTACAGCTCCAGGGTCGAGCCCGCCACGCCGGTCTGCGCCTCGATGCTCAGCTCCGCCCACTCGGCGGGCTGCGGCAGCCAGCTGCCGCCGTCACCGAAGCCGTACGAGGAGCCGGCGCGGGTCCACGGGATCGGAACCCGGCAGCCGTCGCGGAAGCCGTCCTGTCCGGCACCCCGGAAGTAGGCGGGGTCCTGGCGCACCTCGTCGGGCAGGTCGACGACGTCGGGAAGGCCGAGCTCCTCGCCCTGGTAGAGGTAGGCGGAGCCGGGCAGCGCCAGCATCAGCAGGCTCGCCGCGCGGGCCCGGCGCAGACCGAGTTCCCGGTCGCCCGCCGTACGGATCTGGGTGCCGAGGCCCGGCTCGTTGGCGAACCGGGTGGCGTGCCGGGTCACGTCGTGGTTCGACAGGACCCAGGTGGAGGGGGCCCCGACCGGACGCATCGCGTCGAGGGTGCGGTCGATCACCGAACGCAGCTCGGCCGCGTCCCAGTGGGTGCCCAGGTACTGGAAGTTGAAGGCCTGGTGGAGTTCGTCGGGGCGCACGTAGTTGGCGGTGCGCTCGATGGTCGGCGTCCACGCCTCGGCGACGAAGATGCGCTCACCGGAGTACTCGTCGAGGATGGTGCGCCACTGCCGGTAGACCTCGTGCACGCCGTCCTGGTCGAAGAACGGCATGACATCGTTGCCCAGCAGCTTCAGCTGGTCGTGGTCACCGAGGTCCGGCAGGCCCTCCGCCTTGACCAGGCCGTGCGCGACGTCGATGCGGAAGCCGTCGACGCCCATGTCGAGCCAGAACCGCAGGATGGAGCGGAACTCGTCGCCGACGGCGGGGTGTTCCCAGTTGAAGTCGGGCTGCTCGGGCGCGAAGAGGTGCAGGTACCACTCGCCCGGGGTGCCGTCGGGTTCGGTGACCCGGGTCCAGGCCGGGCCGCCGAAGATGGACTCCCAGTCGTTGGGCGGCAGTTCGCCGTCCGCGCCCTTGCCGGGGCGGAAGTGGTAGCGGTCGCGCAGGTCGGAGCCGGGGCCCTCGCGCAGGGCACGCTTGAACCACTCGTGCTGGTCGGAGGAGTGGTTGGGCACCAGGTCGACGATGATCCGCAGGCCGAGTCCGTGGGCGTCGCGGATGAGCGCGTCGGCGTCCAGGAGGTTGCCGAACATGGGGTCGACGGCCCGGTAGTCCGCCACGTCGTAGCCGGCGTCGGCCTGCGGCGAGGCGTAGAAGGGGCTGAGCCACACGGCGTCCACGCCGAGGTCGCGCAGGTACGGGAGTCGGGAGCGTACGCCCTCCAGGTCGCCCATGCCGTCGCCGTTGCTGTCGGCGAAGCTGCGCGGATAGACCTGGTAGATCACCGCGTCGCGCCACCAGTCGCGGTGCGCGGCGACGGTGGCGAGAACGGAGTTCGGGGCCTGGTCGGCGGAGTGCTGGCTCATGGCGTCCTTGATGCGATGGGTTCCCCGCGGCCGGGCGCGGCCGGTCGTGGGGAGGAGTTCGGTGGGGGCTGCCCCCGCCGCACGCGGGACCGGGAGCGACGGTGCGCGGAAGGTCTGGCGGTATACGGAAGGCGGAGGCGTCGGGGTGGTGATCAGGCGGCCGCGGTACCGGCGGGGTCGGATGGGCACCGCGGCCGCCACCCGCGCGCGTCGGCGCGCGGGAGTCTGCGGGCGTTCTGGGGCGTTCCCTTGCGGGTCAGCCCTTCGTGCCGCCGGCGGTCAGTCCGGTCACCAGGTTCTTCTGCACGAGGTAGAAGAACGCGGACACGGGTATCGCGACCAGGACCGCGGTCGCGGCCATCAGGTTGCGCTGCGCGTCGTGCTCGCTGACGAAGCTCTGGAGTCCGACGGCGAAGGTGTACTTCGAGTCGTCCAGCATGAACGTCGAGGCGAAGGCGACCTCGCCGAACGCGGTGATGAAGTTGTAGAACGCGGCCACCGCGAGGCCCGGCTTGGCCAGCGGCAGGATCAGCCGGAAGAAGGTGCCGAAGGGACTCAGCCCGTCGACGCGTCCGGCCTCGTCGATCTCGAACGGGATGGTGTCGAAGTACCCCTTGAGCAGCCAGGCGCTGTAGGGGACGGCCGTCGAGCAGTAGACGAGGATCAGCCCGAAGTAGGAGTCGATGAGCTGCAGGTCCGAGAGGATCTGGTACATCGGCACGATCAGTACGGCGATCGGGAACATCTGGGTGACCAGCAGGACCCACATGAACTTCCGGTAGCCGGGGAAGCGCATGCGCGAGACGGCGTAGCCGGTGGTGGCCGCGACCATCACGCCGATCACCGTGGTGCCCAGCGACACGATGAGCGAACTCTTCATCCAGTCGAAGAAGCTCGTGTGCTGGAGCACGAAGGAGTAGTTGTCGAACGTCATCGTGTCCCAGATGCGTCCGGGGTGCAGGTAGTCGTCCTTGTCCGGGCCGAGGGACAGGAAGACGAGCCAGGCGATCGGGAACAGCGCGACGAGGCTCGCGACGGTCAGGATGCCGTGGGAGGCGAGCTTGCCGCCGAGGCCGCGCTCACCGCGCTTGCGCGCCGGACGCGGCGGCTCGTCCCGGTCGGGGGCCTGGTCGGCCGGCGGCGTCCGCAGGGTGGTGGTGCTCATGGAGACTCCCGCCTCAGATCGCGAGCTGCTGGTCATTGCGGTTCAGCCAGCGGCGGTAGAAGGAGGTGAAGACGACGAGGATGGCGAGCAGCAGCACGCCGTAGGCGGCCGACTGCGCGAAGTCGCGCGGCTGCTGGCCGAAGCCGAGGTAGTAGGCCCAGGTGACGAGGATCTGCGCGTCCGGGGCGGTGTTGCCGAACAGCAGGAAGATCACCGCGAACTGGTTGAAGGTCCAGATGACACCGAGGAGCACGACGGTGGAGCTGACCGACCTGAGGCCCGGCAGGGTGACGAAGCGGAACTGCTGCCACGCGTTCGCCCCGTCCATCTCGGCGGCCTCGTACAGCGTGCCGTCGATGGACTGCAGTCCGCCGAGCAGCGAGACCATCATGAACGGCACACCGCACCAGGTGTTGACCATGATCGCGGCGAACCGCTGCCAGAAGGTGTCCTCCAGCCACGCCGGTGACGGCAGGTGCACGGCGTCCAGCATGGAGTTGATGATGCCGCCGTCGGCGAGCATGAACCGCCAGCCGAAGACGGTGACGAACGTCGGCACGGCCCAGGGCAGCACGAGGATCAGCCGGTAGACGGTGCGGCCGCGCAGCTTCTGGTTGAGCAGCAGCGCGAGGCCGAGGCCGATGCAGTAGTGCAGCGCGACACACAGGGCGGTCCAGGCGATGGTCCAGATGAAGTGCGACCAGAAGCGGTCGTACGACGTCGGGCCCCAGAGGATGTCCTTGTAGTTGTCGAGGCCGATGAACTTGTAGGTGGCGTCGATGTGGTTGACGCCGATCGTGCGGGCCGAGTTGAGGCTGTTGGCGTCCGTGAGCGTCAGATAGAGGCCCCGCACCAGGGGATAGAGCACCAATCCGCCGAGTACGACGACGACCGGGGCGATCATCGCGTACGCGTACCAGTACTTCTGGTACGAGTGCTTCAGACGCTGCATCCGGCCGGGACGCGGTGCTCGGTCACCGCGGCGCTTGCCGGTCGCTCGGTCGATGGCGACTGTCATGGTTCGACACCTTCTGCAAGATCAGGAGTTGGGCGCACACAGCCGGTGGCCGCCGGTTCCGTTTCCCCGTCCGGCGGGGGTGCGGAACCGGCGGCCACACGGGCTCACTTGCTGAAGTCCGGGACCAGCTTGGCGATCGCCAGTTCGGCGTTGCTCAGGCCCTTGTCCAGGGACTCCTTGCCACCCGCGATCTTCGGCAGCTCGGTGTCGAGCGGGCCCCACAGCGAGCTGTACTCGGGCAGCGCCGGGCGCGGCTGGGCGGCGGAGAGCACCGTCTGGTAGCCGGCGATGCCCGGGTCGGCCTTGACCTCGGCGGTGTAGGCGTCGTCACGCGTCGGCAGCGTGGAGTTCTTGAGCGCGATCGTCGCCTGCGACTTCGCGGAGGTCATGAACTTCACGAACTTCAGCGAGGCCTCCTGGTGGGCCTTGTCCGAACCCGCGTACACGGAGAGGTTGTGGCCGCCGGTCGGGGCGCCCGCCTTGCCGGAGGAGCCGGCCGGGACGGTCGCGATACCGAGGTTCGACTTGTCCGTGAAGGCCGAGCCCTTGTAGAAGTTCGTGATCTCCCAGGGGCCCTGCACGATCGCGGCGACCTTGCCGTTGACGAACGCGTCCTGGATGTGGGCGTACGCGTCGGCGGTGGTGTCGGCCTTGTGCAGGCCCTTGCCGGAGAACAGCCCCTGCCAGGTGCCGTACGCCTTCTGCGCGGCGGCCGAGTTCACGGTGATCTTCTTGGCGCTCGCGTCGACGGTGTCGGTGCCCTCGCCGTAGAGGAAGGACTGCGCGTAGTACGCCTGGGTCGAGCCCCAGTAGCCGTCGGTGCCGGTCTTCGACTTGATCTTCGCGGCGGCGGTCTTCAGGTCGGCCCAGGTCTTCGGGGCCTCGGTGATGCCGGCCTTCTTGAAGAGCGCCTTGTTGTAGACGAGCGCGAGGGTGTCGGTGACCAGCGGAACACCGTACGTCTTGCCGTCGTACTTGGCCTGCTCGATCAGGCTGGGCTGGAACTTGGCCTGGTCGGCGAGGGCCGCGGTGCCGTCGAGGGGCAGGAAGAAGCCCTTCTTCGCGAAGGCCGGGGTCCAGCCGACCTCGGAGCGCAGGATGTCCGGGGCGCCCTTGGAACCGGCGGCCGTGTCGAACTTGTTCTGCGCCTGGTCGAAGGGCACGTTGACGTACTTGACCTTGATACCGGGGTTGGCCTTCTCGAACTGCTGGGCCAGGGCCTTGTACGTCGGCGCCTCATTGGTGGCGTTGGAGGTGTCCCACCAGGTGATGGTGGTGGGGCCGTCCGACTTGTCGCTGCCGCTGTCACTGCCGCCGCAGGCCGTCGCCGCGAGGGCGAGGGACGCCACCAGCGCGGTGGCCGCTATGCCACGCCGCATGAGATCTCCTTGAGGGTGAATGCCCGAGTAGGTGGGGATGCGGTCCCGCCCGATCCCCTTGCCGACTTGCCGACTGCGCCGTTGCGTCCGCCGGGCGACGTGAACGTAACAGCGTTGTAAGCGGCGCGAAAGACCTTGCAGCAAAAAAGTGCAAGAGCTGCCGAGAGTTACGCCCCCGTGACCTCCCTTGTGCCACCCCGAAACCCTTCTGTGAGGCCGCTCAGCGGACTTCCGGGCCGCTGTGCAAGACTCTGCAAGCTCTTGCCATGGAGGTCGCGCACGGGGATCATCGGGCCGTCAGCGTCTTGCAGGAGCCACCCTTTCCCGCGGCGCACGCCCGGGACGCCGATCCGACCGGAACACGAGGGAGCGCGATGACGCAGCAGCCCGCAGCGGGCCGTACAACCGCCCGCACACGGCGTCCGGTTGGTGGGCAGGGCGGGACACGACCGGTACAGTCCAATCCTGTGACCACACGGCTTGCCGACATCGCAGCCCAGGCGGGGGTCAGTGAAGCGACTGTCAGCCGCGTCCTGAACGGGAAGCCGGGCGTCGCCGCGACCACCCGCCAGTCCGTCCTGGCCGCGCTCGACGTACTGGGCTACGAGCGCCCCGTCCGTCTGCGACAGCGCAGCGAGGGCCTGGTGGGCCTCATAACCCCCGAGCTGGAGAACCCGATATTCCCCGCGCTCGCGCAGGTCATCGGGCAGGCCCTGACGCGCCAGGGCTACACCCCCGTCCTCGCGACCCAGACTCCGGGCGGCTCCACCGAGGACGAGCTGACCGAGATGCTGGTGGACCGAGGCGTCGCGGGCATCATCTTCGTCTCCGGACTGCACGCCGACACCTCCGCGGACATGCAGCGCTACGAGCAACTGCGCGGCCAGGGTGTCCCCTTCGTCCTCGTCGACGGCTTCTCCCCCAAGGTGCAGGCGCCGTTCATCTCCCCGGACGACCGCGCGGCGATGGCCCTGGCCGTCACCCACCTCGCCTCCCTCGGGCACACGAGCATCGGGCTCGCACTCGGCCCCAAGCGGTTCGTGCCGGTGCAGCGCAAGATCGAGGGCTTCGTGCGCACGATGCAGGAGCAGCTGGGCCTTCTCCCCGCGGATGTCGAGGAGCGACTGGTCCAGCACTCGCTGTACACGCTGGAGGGCGGCCAGGCCGCCGCGAGCGCTCTCATGGACCGTGGCTGCACGGCGATCGTCTGCGCCAGCGACATGATGGCGCTCGGCGCGATACGGGCGGCGCGCCAGCGCGGTCTGGAGGTTCCCACGGACGTCTCGGTCGTGGGGTTCGACGACTCTCCGCTCATCGCGTTCACCGACCCGCCGCTGACGACGATCCGCAAGCCGGTGCCGGCGATGGGGCAGGCGGCGGTGCGCACGCTGCTGGAGGAGATCGGCGGGACCCCCGCGCCGCACAGCGAGTTCGTGTTCATGCCGGAACTGGTGGTGCGCGGTTCGACCGCTTCGGCGCCGGGGGACCGCATTCGTCCCTGAGAAGGATGATCTGCGGTTTCAAGGCCTCTTCTGGGCGTAGAAAGTGCGACTCGACCCCATCCGGTGGATGATCGGTGGTCGAAGGCTTTTCTGGCAGACTCTGCGCCTATGGGTGAGACGACCGTGACGACACTGGAAGGCCGGAATGAGGCCACTCCACAACCCGTCGCGGAGGAGAAGGCGGGTCACAACCTCCTGCGTCGTATGCGGGCCCCGCGTCGCCCCCGCCTCTGGTTCGAAATCCTGCTCATCGCCGTCAGTTACTGGACCTATTCGCTGATCCGCAACGCCGTGCCGGAGCAAAGGCGCGAGGCGCTGCGCAACGCGGACTGGATCTGGCGGCTGGAGCACAGCCTCGGCATCGCCGTCGAGGAGTCGGTCAACCACGCCGTGAACTCGGCGACATGGCTGATCATCGGGATGAACTACTACTACGCGACGCTGCACTTCGTGGTGACGCTGGGTGTTCTCGTGTGGCTGTACCGTCGCCATCCGGGCAGGTACGCCGCCGCCCGTCTCGCGCTCTTCGCGACCACGGCGGTAGCCCTTCTCGGCTACTACTTCTTCCCCCTCGCGCCACCCCGCCTGATGACCGGCGGGAACTTCGTCGACACCGTCACGGTCCACCAGACCTGGGGGTCGATGGCCTCCGGCGACCTGAAGCACATGTCGAACCAGTACGCCGCGATGCCGTCCATGCACATCGGCTGGTCCCTGTGGTGCGGCCTGACCGTCTTCGCCCTGGCCTCGGCTCCGTGGGCCCGCATCCTCGGCCTGCTCTACCCGGCTGCCACCCTCATGGTGATCGTCGCGACGGCCAACCACTTCTGGCTGGACGCGGTGGGCGGCATGCTGTGCCTCGCCTTCGGCTTCCTGGTGGCCCGTCTCTGGTACGGAGCGCTGCCCTACCGGCTGCCGCAGTGGGTCCCGGGCACCGGAGCCGCGCAGAACCTGCCGGCGAAGACCTGACCGAGGAGCCGCTGGGGCCACGACGATCGAAGGACGGTCACTTTGTGTGACCGTCCTTCGTCATTGCTCCCCGCGCACCGCTGCCGGACCGATCCCGGCGCGCCGGCGCGGGCTCCGCCCCTCACGCGCCGTAGAACAGCTCGTCCACGACGGCACGGGCCCGGCGGGTGGTGCGGCGGTAGTCGTCGAGCATGTCCCCGACGTGGCCGGGGCCGTAGCCCAGGTAGCGCCCCACGGCGGCCAGCTCGCGGCCGTCGGAGGGGAAGGTGTCGCCGGCCCGGCCCCGTACGAGCATCACGGCGTTCCGTACGCGGGTGGCGAGGACCCACGCCTCGTCCAGGGTGGCCGCGTCGTCCGTGGACAGCAGCTCAGCGGCGCACGCGGCGGCCAGCGCCTCCCTGGTCCGGGTCGTCCTCAGGCCCGGCTCGACCCAGCCGTGCCGGAGCTGGATGAGCTGCACCGTCCACTCCACGTCGGACAGGCCGCCCCGCCCGAGCTTGCTGTGCAGCGTCGGGTCGGCGCCGCGCGGCATCCGCTCCGACTCCATCCGGGCCTTCAGCCGGCGGATCTCCCGGACGGCCTCCTCGCCGAGCCCCTCCGCCGGGTACCGCAGCGGATCGATCAGCTCGATGAACCTGCCCCCGAGGTCCACGTCGCCCGCGACGACCTCCGCCCGCAGCAGGGCCTGCGACTCCCACACCAGCGACCAGCGCCGGTAGTACGCCTCGTACGACTTCAGCGTCCGGACCAGCGGACCGGACTTGCCCTCCGGGCGCAGGTCCGCGTCGATCAGCAGGGGCGGGTCCGCGCTGGGGATCTGCAGCAGCCGCCGCATCTCGGACACCACGGTGTTCGCGGCCCGTGAGGCCTCCTGGTCGTCGACGCCCTCGCGGGGTTCGTGCACGAAGAGGACGTCCGCGTCGGAGCCGTAGCCGAGCTCGTGTCCGCCGAAGCGGCCCATGCCGATCACGGCGAACCGGGTGGGCAGGGTGTCGCCCCAGCCGTCGCGCACCACGGCCCGCAGCGTCCCGGCGAGCGTCGCCGCCGTCAGGTCGGAGACCGCGCCGCCGACGAGGTCGACCAGGGCGCCCTGGTCGGCGACGGCCGGGGTCTCCTCGGTGCCGTAGGAGGCGACGATGTCCGTCGCGGCCGTGCGGAACAGTTCCCGCCGCCGCACCCCGCGCGCCGCGGTCACCGCCTGCTCTCCGCCGTCGGCCCGGCGTACCGCGGCGAGGATCTCCTGCTCCAGGTGCGCGCGGTCGCGCGGTTCGAGGCCGCCGCTCTCGCCGTCGCCCAGCAGCGCGACGGCCTCCGGCGCGCGCAGCAGCAGGTCGGGGGCGAGCCGCCCCGCCGAGAGCACCCGGGCGAGGTTCTCCGCGGCGGCGCCCTCGTCCCTCAACAGGCGCAGGTACCAAGGGGTCTTGCCGAGCGCGTCCGAGACCTTCCGGAAGTTGAGGAGACCGGCGTCGGGATCGGCGGAGTCCGCGAACCAGCCCAACAGGACCGGCAGCAGGGTGCGTTGGATGGCGGCCTTGCGCGACACCCCGGACGCCAGGGCCTCCAGGTGGCGCAGCGCCGCGGCCGGGTCGGCGTAGCCGAGGGCGACGAGCCGCTCCCGGGCCGCGCCGGGGCTCAGCCTGGTCTCGCCCGGCGCCAGTTGGGCGACGGCGTCCAGCAGCGGCCGGTAGAAGAGCTTCTCGTGCAGCCGGCGCACCACGGAGGCGTGCCGTTTCCACTCCCGGTTCAGTTCCTTGACGGGGTCGACGCGCAGACCGAGCGACCGCCCGATCCGCCGCAGGTCGGCCTCGTCCTCCGGTACCAGATGGGTGCGCCGCAGCCGGAAGAGCTGTATGCGGTGCTCCATCGAGCGCAGGAAGCGGTAGGCGTCGTCGAGCTGCACGGCGTCGGCGCGGCCCACGTAGCCGCCCGTGGCGAGTGCCTTCAGGGCGTCCAGGGTGGTGCCGCTGCGCAGCGAGGTGTCGACCCGGCCGTGCACCAACTGGAGGAGCTGCACGGCGAATTCGACATCACGGAGGCCGCCGGGTCCGAGCTTCAGCTCGCGTTCGATCTCGGTGGCCGGGATGTTCTCGACGACCCGGCGCCGCATCTTCTGCACGTCGGGGACGAAGTTGTCCCGCTCGGCGGCGTGCCACACCAGCGGAGCCAGCGTGGCCACGTACTCCGCGCCCAGCTCCAGGTCTCCGGCCACCGGGCGGGCCTTGAGGAGCGCCTGGAACTCCCAGGTCTTCGCCCAGCGCTGGTAGTAGGCGAGGTGGCTGCTGAGCGTGCGCACCAGCGGGCCGTTGCGGCCCTCGGGGCGGAGGTTGGCGTCGACCGGCCAGATGCTGCCCTCGACCGTGGTCTCGGAGCAGATGCGCATCATGTGGGAGGCGAGCCGGGTCGCGGCCTGCACGGCCTTGGACTCGTCCGCGCCCTCCGTGCCCTCCCCCACGAAGATGACGTCGACGTCGGACACGTAGTTCAGCTCGTGCCCCCCGGTCTTGCCCATCGCGATCACCGCGAGGCGGCACAGCGCGGCATCCTCGGGCGCTGCGGCCCGGGCGATGGCGAGGGCGGCACGCAGGGTCGCGGTGGCGAGGTCGGCGAGCTCGGCGGCGGTCTGGGCGAGGTCGGTGGTGCCGCACACGTCGCGCGCGGCGATGGAGAGCAGGCAGCGGCGGTAGGCGACGCGCAGGGCGACGGGGTCGTCGGCGTCGGCGAGTCCTTCCTCGAACTCCGCGACGCCGGGGTGCAGGTCCTGCGCTTCGTAGGTGACGAGGACCTGCCAGTCCTGGGGGTGCCGGGCGAGGTGGTCGCCGAGCGCCTCGGAGGCGCCGAGGACGCCGAGGAGCCGGTCCCGCAGCGGCTTGGCGGCGATCAGTGTGTCGAGGAGCTCCCGCCGGGCGGAGTCCCCGTCCTGCGCCTCGACGAGCCGGACGAGTCCGAGGAGGGCGAGGTCCGGATCGGCGGTGGCGCCGAGGGCGTCCAGGAGGACCGGGTCGACTCTTATGGGCGCCAGCTCGGGGCCCTCCAGCAGACGTTCGGCCGCCGAGGGATCGGTGAAACCGTGCCGCAGCAGCCGTGTGAAGGTACTGCTCCTGCGCCCCGGCGCCGTCATCCCGGCCTCCCGTCGGATCGGACCCCGCACCGCCTTCGGATCAAGGTCGTGCGAAGCGAGCCTAACCCCGGTCGGCGGGGTGGCGCCCCGCGCCGGTCAGGCCTTCCATGGACAGAACCGGACGCCGTACGGCAAGGGAGCCGAACCGTGGACATGACCCTCGACCCGGGCGGCGGAGCCGCTCCACCAGGCTCTCGGGCAACTCGCCCGCGAGCGCCGACGGCAGCCGTTCATCCGCTCTTCACCCCGCCGGTTGAGGGACGTGGGCCCCGGGAATATTGGCGTGTGCATGCTCTGTCCGCACCGCCCCGTCGTCATCCCCCACCGGAGGTCTGCAGTGCCCGGCAGAAACGTGTACCGCCGCAGTCGTACCGTCGTGGCATCCGCCCTCGCCTTCACCGCGGCAGCGGCCGGGGTCTGGACCGGCTTCGCCGGCTCGGCCCCCGCGCACGCCGCGGCGGCCGTCCCGACCCCGGACCACGTCGTGGTCGTGGTCTTCGAGAACCACGCGTACAGCCAGGTGATCGGCTCCTCCAGCGCCCCCTACATCAACTCGCTCAAGACCGGCGGAGCCAACCTCTCCCAGTCGTACGCCGAGACGCACCCGAGCCAGCCCAACTACTTCGCCCTGTTCTCCGGCTCCACCCAGGGGATCACGGACGACAGCTGCTACACGCCCGGCTTCTCCTCCGCCCCGAACCTCGCCTCCGAGCTGATCGCCAAGGGCAAGACCTGGGGCAGCTACAACGAGACGCTGCCCAGCCAGGGTTCGACGACCTGCAGCAGCGGCAACTACGCCCGCAAGCACAACCCCTGGTTCGGCTTCAGCAACGTGCCCACGTCCAGCGCCAGGACGTTCGCGCAGTTCCCCACGGACTACACGACGCTCCCGCAGGTCTCCTTCGTCGTCCCCAACCTGTGCAGCGACATGCACGACTGCTCGGTGTCCACCGGTGACACCTGGCTGAAGAACAACATCGGCGCCTACGCCACCTGGGCCAAGACCCACAACAGCCTCCTCGTCGTCACCTTCGACGAGGACAACCGGCTCGCCGGGAACAAGATCCCGACCGTGCTCTACGGCCAGCAGGTGACCCCGGGCTCCTCCTCGGCCACCACCTACAACCACTACGACCTGCTGCGCACGCTGGAGGACATGCACGGCCTCACACACGCCGGCAACGCGGCCTCCGCCAAGGACATCACGGGCATCTGGACGTCCTGACATGTATGTGGCGGACAGCCGCGCCGGCACCCCGGACACCCCGGCGGCGGCGCTGTCCGCGGACGACGCCGCCCGGCCCCGAGCCGGGCGGCGCCGTGCCGCGGTCGCGCCCACGGTGCTGGCCCTCGGCACGGTCAGTCTGATCACCGACGTCTCCTCCGAGATGGTGACGGCGGTGCTGCCCCTGTACCTGGTGGCGGGGCTCGGCCTGTCCCCGCTGGGCTTCGGACTCCTCGACGGGATCTACAACGGCTTCTCGGCCCTGGTCCGCCTCGTCGGCGGCCATCTCGCCGACCGGGGAGGCGGCCGCCACAAGTGGGTGGCGGGCGCCGGCTACGCGCTCTCCGCGGCCTGCAAACCGCTGCTCCTGGTGGCGCAGACGCTCACCCCCATCGGTCTGGTCCTCGCCGCCGACCGCACCGGCAAGGGGCTGCGCACCGCCCCGCGCGACGCCCTGATCTCCCTGTCGAGCACCCCCGAGAACCGCGGCCGTGCCTTCGGCGTGCACCGCGCGATGGACACCGCGGGCGCTCTGCTCGGCCCGCTCGTCGCCTTCCTGATCCTGCGCGCCACCGTCGACGGCTACGACGCGGTGTTCACGGTGAGCTCCTGCGTGGCCGTGGTCGGCGTGCTCGTCCTGGTGCTCTTCGTCCCGGGCGGCCCGGCGACACAGGCGGGCACCGGCCGGCCACCTCGCGGCGGGCCCGGATCCGGCCCCGGTCGCGGCCGGGAGCCCGGGGCCCCGGACCGTCCCGCTCGGGAATCCCGTACGGCGGGCGGAACGGACACAGAAGCGCGGGCCGACGCGCAGGCCGGCGGTGCAGCCGGGGTCGGCTCCCGGAGCAGCGGTGGAACCGGGGTGGGCCCGCAGCCCCGGGGTGATGCCTGGGTGGCCCCGCAGCCCCGGGGTGAAGCCGGGACCGGCCCGGCGGCCGGCCGCGAATCCGCGGCACCGTCCGCCGCGCCCGGCGCCGGTGGCCCTGCCGAGGGGGCCTCCGCACCGGTCCCCCCGCCGCGCCCCACCCTGCGCGCCGCCCTGGCCCTGCTGCACCGCCCGGAGCTGCGGCGCATCGCGGTCTGCGCTCTGCTGCTCGGGCTCGCCACGGTCAGCGACTCCTTCGTGTTCCTGCTCCTCCAGCGGCGTCTCGGGGTACCGGACCGCTGGTTCGCGCTGCTGCCCCTCGGCACCGCCGCCGCCTTCCTCCTCCTCGCCGTCCCGCTCGGCAGGCTCGCGGACCGGGCCGGCCGGTGGCGGGTGTTCCTCGGCGGGCACGGCGCCCTGCTCCTCGCGTACGCCCTGCTGCTCAGTTCCTGGCAGGGCACGGCCGCCGCCTGCGCCGTGCTGCTGCTGCACGGCGGCTTCTACGCGGCGACCGACGGCGTCCTGATGGCCGCCGCCTCGGACAGCGTGCCGAGCGAGCTGCGCTCGTCCGGGCTCGCGCTCGTCCAGACCGGCCAGGCGCTGGCCCGGTTCGTCTGCTCGCTCGGCTTCGGCGCGGCGTGGACGGCGTGGGGCGACCGCACGGCGCTGACGGCGTCGGCCGTCCTGCTCGCCCTGTGCGCCCTGCTCGCGCTCAGCCTCCGCCCGATCCGCCCCACCGTCCCCTCAGAAGGCCTCGTATGACACTGCGTACCCGCATCCTGGTCCTGGTCTGTGCGCTGGTCGTCCTCGCGGGCGTCGCGGTGGCCTCCGTGCTGCACGCCTCGGCGCGCGCGGACCGCAGGAACCAGGCCCGGCCGGGCGGCCCGCGGATCACCGCCGGGCCGGTGTCCCTGACCGACTCCCGGCGGCTGGTGTTCCGCAACATGGCGTGGGGTCCGCACCGCGACGAGCTGACGGCCGTCCCGGCGTCGGACCCGGCGGGCCCGCGCGTCGCGTCGAGCGTCAAGTGCCTGCGCTTCTACGCCGCTTCGGGTACCGGCGTGTGTCTCCAGGCGGCGCACGGCGCGGTGCGGGACACCTACCGGGCGGTGATCCTGGACGCCACGCTGCACGAGAGGGCCCGCTACGACGTGCCGGGGATCCCGTCCCGGGCCAGGGTCTCGCCCAGCGGGCGGTTCGCGGCCTGGACGGCGTTCGTCGGCGGCGACTCGTACGCGGGCACGAACTTCTCGACGCGGGCGGCGATCGTCGACACGCGCACGGGCCGGCTGACGCCGTCGCTGGAGGCGTACCGGGTGGTCAAGGACGGGAGGACCTATCACGCGGCGGACGTGAACTTCTGGGGCGTGACCTTCGCGGACGACGACCGGACCTTCTACGCCACGATGGCCACGCACGGCTCGACCCACCTGGTCCGCGGCGACCTGCGGGCCCGCACCGTCACCACCGTGCACACCAACGTCGAATGCCCGTCCCTCTCCCCCGACGGCACCCGCGTCGCCTTCAAGAAGCGCGTCAAGGGCCTTCCCGCGGACGCCCCTTGGCACCTGTACGTCCTCGACCTGCGCACCGGCCGGGAGACCGCGCTCGCGGAGTCCCGCAGCGTCGACGACCAAGCGGTCTGGCGCGACAACCACACCCTGGTCTACGCCCTCCCCGGCGACTACGGCGCCGACCTGTACTCGCTCCCGTCCGACGGCACGGGCGAGCCGCGCCGCATCAGCACGGCGGCGGTGTCCCCGGCGTACATCGGCTAGCCGCGCCGGACACACCGCAGGGCCGACGATCACCGACCGTCGGCCCTGCGTGTCATTCCCCGCGGAGCCCATGAGGCACCCGCACCGGCCCGCGCCTACAGCACCGGCAGGTTCTTCCGCAGCTCGAACGCCGTGACCTCGCTGCGGTACTCCTCCCACTCCGCCTTCTTGTTGCGGAGGAAGAAGTCGAAGACGTGTTCGCCGAGGGTCTCGGCGACGAGTTCGCTGCGTTGCATGAGGGCCAGGGCCTCGCCCAGGTTCTGCGGGAGGGGCTCGATGCCCATCGCGCGGCGTTCGGCGTCGGAGAGGGCCCAGACGTCGTCGTCGGCGCCCGGCGGCAGCTCGTAGCCCTCCTCGATGCCCTTCAGGCCCGCGGCCAGGAGCAGCGCGTACGCCAGGTAGGGGTTCGCACCCGAGTCGATGGAGCGGACCTCGACCCGCGCCGAGCCGGTCTTGCCGGGCTTGTACATCGGGACGCGGACGAGGGCGGAGCGGTTGTTGTGGCCCCAGCAGATGTACGAGGGAGCCTCGCCGCCGGCGCCCGCCGTGCGCTCCGAGCCGCCCCAGATGCGCTTGTAGGAGTTGACCCACTGGTTGGTGACGGCGGAGATCTCCGCGGCGTGCTTGAGCAGGCCGGCGATGAAGGAGCGGCCCACCTTCGAGAGCTGGTACTCCGAGCCGGACTCGTAGAACGCGTTCCGGTCGCCCTCGAAGAGGGAGAGGTGGGTGTGCATACCGCTGCCCGGGTACTCCGAGAACGGCTTCGGCATGAACGTGGCCTGCACGCCCTGCTCCAGCGCGACCTGCTTCATGATCAGCCGGAAGGTCATGATGTTGTCGGCCGTGGAGAGCGCGTCGGCGTAGCGCAGGTCGATCTCCTGCTGGCCGGGGGCGCCCTCGTGGTGGCTGAACTCGACCGAGATGCCCATCGACTCCAGCATCGTGATGGCCTGGCGCCGGAAGTCCTGGCCCACGTTCTGCGGGGTGTGGTCGAAGTAGCCCGAGTTGTCCGCGGGAGTGGGCCGCGAGCCGTCCAGCGGGCGGTTCTTCAGCAGGAAGAACTCGATCTCGGGGTGGGTGTAGAAGGTGAAGCCCAGGTCGGACGTCTTGGCGAGGGCGCGCTTGAGGACGTAGCGCGGGTCCGCGAAGGACGGGGAGCCGTCCGGCATGAGGATGTCGCAGAACATCCGGGCCGTGCCGGGGGCCTCGGCGCGCCAGGGCAGCACCTGGAAGGTGCCTGGGTCCGGCTTCGCGATCATGTCGGACTCGTAGACGCGGGCGAAGCCCTCGATGGCGGAGCCGTCGAAGCCGATGCCCTCGTCGAAGGCCTGTTCCAGCTCGGCCGGGGCCACGGCCACCGACTTCAGGAAGCCGAGTACGTCCGTGAACCACAGACGTACGAACCGGATGTCACGCTCCTCCAGCGTCCGGAGCACGAACTCCTGCTGCTTGTCCATCTTCCGCTTCCACCCATCCTTGCTGGTCAGGCCGCCTGCTCCCACGCCTCGGAGACGATCGGGGCTCCTGAGCATCCCACCACAACACCATTTCATGCGCGTTGCGGACCTTGATCGGCCGGGCGACCTCGGTCTGAACGCCTCGCGTACGGGAGGTGTCCTGCTCCGGTGCCCATACTGCCTGCTCACGGCCCCACCTGTAAGGGCCGACCCTCACCCACTCTGCGACCGGCCCCGTACGGCTTCGGCCAATCCCGCGCCCGCTCTGCCGACAACGCTCCCCGCACGATTACGATCAGCGGACCGACCGTCCCATCCTCATAAGGACTCAGCATGGGTTCCGCCAAGAACACCAGCACCGGCTCGCGCAAGGCACGTATAGAGGAGCTGCGCCGTGCCGAGCGCTCCCGTGACCGGCGCAACCGGATCCTGGTGATCGCCGCCGCCGTGGTCGTCGTGATCGGCCTCGCCGTCGGCGGTGTCGTGCTCGTCCGGTCCCAGTCCGACGACAAGGACACCGCGAGCGACGCGAAGCAGGCCTCCGGGCACTTCGTCACGGGCGCGGACGGGGTGAAGACCTGGAAGGGCACCCTGGCGCGCAACCACGTCACGAAGACCGTGTCCTACCCGATGGAGCCCCCGGTCGGCGGTGACCACAACCAGGTCTGGATGAACTGCAACGGCGACGTCTACACCAAGGCGATCAACAACATGAACGCCGTGCACTCGCTGGAGCACGGCGCCGTGTGGGTGACGTACAACAGCAAGGCGTCCGCGGACGACGTGAAGGCGCTCGCCGCGAAGGTCAAGAAGACCCCGTACACGCTGATGAGCCCGGTCGACGACCAGAAGGACCCGATCACGCTGAGCGCCTGGGGCAAGCAGCGCACGGTGACGGGCGCGTCGGACAAGAACGTCGACGCGTTCCTCTCGGAGTTCGTGCAGGGCAAGCAGACGCCCGAGCCGGGTGCCGCCTGCACCAACGGCCTCTCCCAGTGAGGCACCTCGGGTGGATCGCGGGCGGCGCCGCGGCCGTGCTGGTCGCGGCCGGGGCGATCACCTACGCGGTGGCCGACGGCGACGACCCGGGGACGCGGGCGCCCGCCGCCGACTCGGCGGACGCGGGCTTCGCCCGGGACATGGCGGTCCACCACCAGCAGGCCGTCGAGATGTCGTACATCGTGCGGGACCGCACCAGGAACACGGAGGTGCGGCGGCTCGCGTACGACATCGCGCAGACGCAGGCCAACCAGCGGGGCATGCTGCTCGGCTGGCTCGACCTGTGGGAGCTGCCGAAGGTGTCGGCCGACGCGCCGATGACCTGGATGGGCATGGGTGACATGGCCTCCGGCAAGGATGGTTCGCTGATGCCGGGCATGGCCACCAACACCGAGATGAAGCGCCTCGGCACGCTCGACGGGAAGCAGGCCGAGGTCTTCTACCTCCAGCTGATGACCGACCACCACAAGGGCGGCATCCACATGGCCGAGGGCTGCGTCGAGAAGTGCACGGTCGGCGTCGAGAAGCGGCTCGCGCAGGGCATGGTCGCCTCGCAGCAGTCGGAACTCGATCTGATGGCCGGCCTGCTCGAGCAGCGGGGCGCGAAGGCGCGCGACTAGGAGGACGGGGGGCGGCCCGGGCTCCGGTGCCGCTCCTCCCGCCCGGTTCCACCGCCCCTGTACACCGTGCCGGTTCCGCCGTCCGGACTCCGACCCTGCGGCCGATCCCGACAGACCGAGGGAAAACCCTCGATCTTGGGCATGAAGATCCATCAAATCGTCCCAAACAGCCGTTAATCACGGCCACTTGGGGTTTCCTTGGCACTTTCATTCCCCTGGCATGAACGGTTCATCGAAAGAGTGGCCCCCATCTGTGATCCATTCCTCCCGCCCTGGTAGGGCGTGGGGTCCCACGTGGTTCACCGACCAACCACTACATGCGACGAACCGCATCGCAGGGGGTTCTATGAGATCCAATCGCGCCACCAGGCGTGCCGGAGTGAGCATGGCAGCGACACTGCCGCTGCTCGCCGGTGCGCTGGCGTTCGGCATACCCGCGGCCCACGCCGCGGACGGTCCGAGCCGGGACACCCTCTCGGGCACCAAGCCCGCGTGGGCCACCACCACGGCCGACAAGGGCGCCGCTTCGGACAGCTCCCAGGTCTCGGCCCGGGTCTACCTCGCCGGCCGGGACGCCAAGGGCCTGGCCGCGTACGCCAGGTCCGTGTCCGACCCGAACTCGGCCTCGTACGGCAAGTACCTGAGCGCCAAGAAGACGCAGGCACGTTTCGGCGCCACCAAGGCGCAGGTCGCCGCGGTGACCTCGTGGCTGCGGTCCGCGGGCCTGAAGGTCACCGGAACCACGCAGCACTACGTCTCCGTCAGCGGTGACGTGGCCGCCGCCGAGAAGGCGTTCGGCACGCAGCTGCACAACTTCACCAAGGGCAAGAAGACCTACCGCGCGCCGTCGAAGACGGCCTCCGCGCCGGCCGCCCTGAACGGCGCCGTCCTGACCGTCACCGGCCTGGACAACGCCCCGCACAAGGCGCAGCACGCGGACCAACTGCCCCCGCCGGACGCGGTGTTCAAGAACGCCGGGCCGTTCTCCTCGTACTACGGCTCGAACACCGCGAGCACCCTGCCGTCCGCGTACGGGAAGAAGATCCCGTACGCCGTGCAGGGGTACACGGGCAAGCAGCTGCGTGCCGCGTACGGCGCGGGCAGCCGCACCGGCAAGAACGTCCGCGTCGCCATCACGGACGCGTACGCCTCGCCGACCATCGCCTACGACGCGGCCACCTACGCCAAGAAGCACGGTGACGCGAAGTACTCCACCAGCCAGCTCCGTCAGGTGCTGCCGGTGGGTTACACGAAGACCGAGGAGTGCGGGGCGGCCGGCTGGTACGGCGAGGAGACCCTCGACGTCGAGGCCGTGCACGCCGTCGCGCCGGGCGCGAGCATCACGTACGTGGGTGCCGCGTCCTGCTACGACGACGACCTGCTCGACTCGCTGAGCAAGATCGTCGACGGGCACCTGGCCGACATCGTCTCCAACTCGTGGGGCGACATCGAGGCCAACCAGACCCCGGACCTCGCGGCGGCCTACGACCAGGTCTTCCAGTTCGGCGCGGTCGAGGGCATCGGCTTCTACTTCTCCTCCGGTGACAACGGCGACGAGGTCGCCAACACCGGGACGAAGCAGGTCGACACCCCGGCCAACTCGGCGTGGGTGACGGCGGTCGGCGGTACCTCGCTGGCGGTCGGCAAGGGCGACAAGTACCTGTGGGAGACCGGCTGGGGCACCGAGAAGGCCACGCTGTCCGAGGACGGCAAGAGCTGGACCGGGTTCCCGGGCGCGTTCACCTCGGGTGCCGGCGGCGGTACCAGCAAGACCGTGGCGGAGCCCTTCTACCAGAAGGGTGTCGTCCCGAACGCGCTGGCCAAGGCGAACAACGCCGCGGGTAACCGGGTCGTCCCGGACATCTCGGCGATCGCCGACCCCAACACCGGTTTCAAGGTCGGCCAGACGCAGACCTTCCCGGACGGGACGGAGCAGTACAGCGAGTACCGCATCGGCGGCACCTCGCTCGCCGCTCCGGTGATCGCGGCCGTCCAGGCGCTCGCCCAGGAGGCGCGCGGCGGCAAGGCGATCGGTTTCGCCAACCCGTCGATCTACTCCAAGGCCGGCTCGAAGTCGTACCACGACGTCACGGACCACCCCACCTCGGGGACCGGACTCGCCGTGGCGCGCGTCGACTTCGCGAACGGCATCGACGCGGCGGACGGCCTGCTCACCTCGGTGCGCACCCTCGGCGCGGACAGCTCGCTGAAGGCCGTGAAGGGCTACGACGACGTGACCGGCGTGGGCTCCCCCGCCCCGGGCTACGTCAGCTCGTACAGCCGTCACTGACCGGCATTCACCCACGATGCGCCCGCCTCCCCCGGGAGGCGGGCGCATCGCGCGTTCCGCGTGATCCGCCGCCCGGCGGCGGGGGCCACTTCGTCCTATGCGCGGTCCGGTGGATTCGCGTCCCAGCCCGCGGCGAACGACCATGTGACGTCCCCGGTGGGAACGAAACCGATGGACGCGGAATGGCCGTTCTCCGCCAACCCGATTTCATTCAGGGTCGGCACGACTTTCTTCTCGCAGTTCAGCGGTATCGAAATACCCCTGGGCTCCAGCGTGACGAGCACCTTCCCGGGGCCCTGACAGTCGACGGCGACAGCGAGTGCGGCAGCCGCCGTGCCGCGCCTCGGAATGGCGTAGGCGCGCTGTCCGGTCAGGGCCTTTCCGCTGACCACCACATCGACACCCAGGGCTGACAGGTCGGGAGTCCTGGCCGCGCTGGGCGCACGAGGGTCGGCGACAGCAGGGGAGGCGGGTGCCGTTGTCGCGCCGTCGGATACGGCGGTGGACGGACGCGCGCCATGACGCGCCGACGAGGTGCGGCCGCCGGAACAGCCCGCGAGCAGGGCGGCCGGAAGGAGCCCGCAGAGCAACAGGGCGATCGGCCGCCGCGCCGCCATCCGTCGCCGTTGCGGCCCCGGTCTCGTCCCCGCCGCGCCATTCGATGTCGCCGTAGTGTTCATGGCCTCTTCCCGTCACCCTCTCCCCCTGTGGAAAGGCTCAGGAGAAACCATCCAGGCGCGTACGTACGCCCGTCAGTCATTGCGGAGATTCTTGAGGAGAATCTGAGCCGGCCGGAAAAGGCGTAAAGGAACTCTCCCCGTTCCTCGCCGTCGCACACGGGAAACGGAGCAGACGGGTCCGGGGCCCCCGCCCCATCGCGTCGCTCTGACGATTACACTGGCCGGGTGCCTTCTCTGAACTTCCGGTCGCTCTATCAGCACGGCTTCGCGCGCGTCGCCGCCTGCACGGGCCACACCGTCATCGCGGACCCGCACGCCAACGCCGAGGCGGTGCTGCGCCAGGCGCGCAGGTGCGCCGAGGAGGGTGTGGCCGTCGCCGTCTTCCCGGAGATGGGGCTGTGCGGCTACTCGATCGAGGACCTGCTGCTCCAGGACGCGCTGCTCGACCAGGTCGAGGAAGCGCTCCGTACGGTGGTGGCGGGATCGGCGGAGCTTCTGCCGGTCCTGGTCGTGGGCGCCCCGCTGCGGCATCGCAACAGGGTCTACAACTGCGCGGTCGTCGTGCACCGGGGACGGGTCCTCGGTGTCGTGCCCAAGTCGTACCCGCCGAACTACCGGGAGTTCTACGAACGCCGGCAGATCGCCGCGGGCGACGACGAACGCGGTGGCTCGATCCGGCTCGACGGCGAGACCGTGCCGTTCGGCGTGGACCTCCTGTTCGCCGCCGACGACGTGCCGGGCCTGGTGCTGCACGCGGAGATCTGCGAGGACATGTGGGTGCCGGTGCCGCCGAGCGCCGAGGCGGCCCTGGCGGGCGCCACCGTCCTCGCCAACCTCTCCGGCAGCCCGATCACCGTCGGCCGGGCCGAGGACCGCAAGCTGATGTGCCGTTCGGCGTCCTCACGCTGCATCGCCGCGTACGTGTACGCGGCGGCCGGGCTGGGCGAGTCGACCACCGACCTGTCCTGGGACGGCCAGACCATGATCTACGAGAACGGGGCGCTGCTGGCCGAGTCCGACCGCTTCCCGCTCGACGACCAGTTCGCCGTGGCGGACGTCGACCTCGACCTGCTGCGCCAGGAGCGGCTGCGGACCGGCAGCTTCGACGACAACCGGCGCACCCACGCCACCCGCACCTCCGAGTTCCGGACGCTGTCGTTCCGGCTGGACGCGCCGACCGGCGACCTGGGCCTGCGGCGCCGCGTCGAACGTTTCCCGTTCGTGCCCGCGGACGCCGACCGGCTGGCCCAGGACTGCTACGAGGCGTACAACATCCAGGTCGCGGGGCTCCAGCAGCGGCTCGCGGCGATCGGTGGCCCGAAGGTGGTCATCGGGGTGTCCGGCGGTCTCGACTCCACGCACGCATTGATCGTCGCGGCCCGAGCGATGGACCGGGCGGGCCGCCCGCGCAGCGACATCCTCGCCTTCACCCTGCCCGGCTTCGCCACGAGTGACCACACCAAGGGCAACGCGCACGAGCTGATGCGCTCCCTCGGTGTCACCGCGGCCGAGCTGGACATCACGCCGACCGCCCGGCTGATGCTGGACGAGATGGGCCACCCCTTCGCCTCCGGCGAGCCCGTGTACGACGTCACCTTCGAGAACGTGCAGGCCGGACTGCGCACCGACTACCTGTTCCGGCTCGCCAACCAGCGTGGTGGCATCGTGCTCGGGACCGGTGACCTGTCGGAGCTGGCGCTCGGCTGGTCCACGTACGGGGTGGGTGACCAGATGAGTCACTACAACGTCAACTCGGGTGTCCCGAAGACGCTGATCCAGCATCTGATCCGCTGGGTCATCGGCAGCGGCCAGTTCGGCGAGGACACCGACCTGACGCTCGCCGCGATCCTCGACACGGAGATCAGCCCGGAGCTCGTACCGGGCGAGGAGATGCAGTCCACCGAGTCGAGGATCGGCCCGTACGCCCTGCACGACTTCACCCTGTTCTACGTGCTGCGCTACGGCTTCAGGCCGTCGAAGATCGCCTTCCTGGCCTGGCACGCGTGGCACGACCCGGACGCGGGTGCCTGGCCGCCCAACTTCCCGGCGGCCAAGAGGGGCGCGTACGACCTGCCGGAGATCCGGCGCTGGCTGGACGTGTTCTGCCGCCGCTTCTTCGGGTTCGCCCAGTTCAAGCGCTCGGCCATGCCGAACGGGCCGAAGGTCTCGGCCGGTGGTTCGCTCTCACCGCGCGGCGACTGGCGTGCGCCGTCCGACAGTTCGGCCCGCACCTGGCTGCGCGACCTGGCCCGGTTCGACCCCCCGGAGACCAAGGACTGACCCCTACCGGAGACGGGGGGCCGGCCTCTCCCGGAGTCGTCGGGCCGGCCGTCGGGCGGCGCACCTCGGACCGGTCACGGCTGCGTGGCGCCTCGGGCCCCTCTCAGCGGCGCAGCGCCTCCGGCCGGTCGGGCACGCCCGTGGCGACCACGCGCGCGAGCGGGACCGGCCGCGTCGTGCGGCTGCGGTCCACCGCGTACGCCGTGCCCGCCACCGCGAGCCCCACAACCGCGAGCGCCGCCCCGGCGAGCGCCGGGGACGTCGCGCCGAAGCCCGCGGCGAGGGCGAGCCCGCCGATCCAGGCACCGCCGGCGTTCGCGAGGTTGAACGCGGCCTGGTTCGCGGAGGACGCGAGGGACGGTGCCGCCGCGGCCTTCTCCATGACCATGAGCTGGAGCGGCGAGCCGGTGACGAAGGCCGCCGTGCCGAGCAGGGTGACAGCGACGGCGGCACTCCACTGGGCGCCCATGAGGACCGGGAAGAGCGCGAGGACCACGACCAGGGAGAGCAGGCCGCCGAACAGGGTGCCGCGCAGCGAGTGGTCCGCGAGCCGGCCGCCGAGCAGGTTGCCCGCCGTCGCGCCGACCCCGAAGAGCGCCAGCAGCAGCGTGACGCTGCCCTCGGTGTATCCGGCGGAGTCCGTGAGCATGGGCGTGATGTAGCTGTACGCGGAGAAGAGCGCGCCGAAGCCCGCGACGGTCGTTCCGAGCGCGAGCCAGACGGGCAGCGAGCGCAGCGCGGCCAGCTCGCCGCGCAGGCCGCCCTCGGAGGCGTGCGCGCGGTCGTGCGGGATCAGCAGGAACAGCGAGGCGATGGCGGCGACGCCGATCACGCTCACGCCGAGGAAGGTGGCGCGCCAGCCCAGGTGCTGCCCCATCGCGGTGGCGACCGGGACGCCGACGATGTTCGCGACGGTCAGGCCGAGGAACATCAGCGACACGGAGCGGGCCTTGCGTTCGGGGCCGACCAGGCCGGTGGCGACGACGGCGCCGACGCCGAAGAAGGCGCCGTGCGGCAGACCGCTCACGAAGCGGGCGGCGAGCAGCCAGTGCTGGTCGGGGGCGAACGCGGAGAGCGCGTTGCCCACCACGAAGAGGCCCATCAGGGAGATGAGGACCGTGCGGCGGGACATCCGGGCGGTGGCCGCCGCGAGCAGCGGGGCACCGATCACGACCCCGAGCGCGTACGCCGAGACGAGGTGTCCCGCGGTCGGTATGGATATGTGCAGGTCGTCGGCGACTTCGGGCAGCAGCCCCATCATGACGAACTCGGTGGTGCCGATGCCGAAGGCGCCCACGGCGAGGGCGAGCAGGGCCAGGGGCATGAGAGGCCTTTCGAAGAAAGCGGGGGACGAGCGGGTCGCGTGCGCACGCGGGGGCGTACGGGATCGCGGGCGCACGGCTCGACCCGCACACGGCCATGTGTGCGGGTCGCGGATCGAACGTTAAGTTCAGCCGGTGAACAAAGTCTGCCGGGCCCAGTATTCCAGGAGGTTAAGAAGCGGTTGCGTCCACCTTGACGCGGGCGGCGATCGGGAGGTGGTCGCTGCCGGTCTCGGGCAGGGTCCACGAGGTCACCGGCTCGATGCCCTTGACCATGATCTGGTCGATCCGGGCCATCGGGAACGACGCCGGCCAGCTGAACCCGAAGCCGCTGCCGGCCGCGCCCTGGGTGGAGCGCATCTGCGCGGTGACGGCGTTCAGGGCGCGGTCGTTCATCGTGCCGTTGAGGTCACCGAGCAGGACGACCTGCTTCAGTCGCTCGTCGGCGATGGCCTCGCCCAGCGCGTCGGCGCTCTTGTCGCGCTGCCGGGCGGTGAACCCGGCCTCCATCTTCACGCGCACCGACGGCAGGTGGGCGACGTACACGGCGACCTGGCCGGCCGGCGCTGTCACGGTCGCCCGCATCGCACGCGTCCAGCCCAGCTTGATGTCCACGGGCCGGGTGCCGCTGAGCGGGTACTTGCTCCACAGCCCGACGGTGCCCTGCACCGAGTGGTACTTGTACGTCGGGGCGAGCGCCCGCTCGTACACGGGCACGGCGGACGCGGTCAGCTCCTCCAGGGCCAGCACGTCGGCGCCGGAGGCGGCTACGTCGCGGGCGGTGCCGGACGGGTCCGGGTTGTCGGCGTTGACGTTGTGGGTGGCGACGGTGAGGTCGCCGCCGCTGCCGGTCTTGTCGGTGAGCAGCCCGCCGAAGACGTTCAGCCAGACGACCGCGGGCAGCAGCACGGCGATCAGAGCCGTGACGGACTTGCGCACCAGGGCGAGGACCAGCAGGACCGGGATGAGGAGCCCGATCCAGGGCAGGAACGTCTCGGTGAGGCTGCCGAGGTTGCCGATCCGGTTGGGGATCTGCGCGTGCGTGAGCATCACCAGGGCGAGGAGGATCGCGATCGCGGCGAGGACCAGGCCGCGCCGCCAGATGCCGCGGTCCCCGCGCCAGCCGTCGAACAGGCGCCGGAGCCGGGAGCCTCTGCGGTCCGGCCCGTGACCGCCGCTGCCCGTCTCCGTCATATACGCCTGCGCCATACCGTCGCCTCACAAACTGCCGTGCGCACCGTCTGCCCCTCGACTACGACCCTAGGGGATGTTCGGTGTCGTTCTCGCCGTCCGGGACGGCCGTACAGGCAAGGGGACGTACAACTTCGCGTCCGGAGTTCCGTTCGGAGGCCCGTGGCACGCCCTCTGTGACGAAACGCGCACATTCGCACCGTCAGAAACAGTCCGCTTCACGGCCGGGCGGGGCGCAGGCCCTCCAGCAGTGTGTCGACGACCTGTTCGGCGAGGCCCTCGGGCAGGTCGGTGTCGGGGCGCAGCACGGTCCGCACGAGCAGCGGGCCGACGAACATGTCGTTGAGGAGTTCGATGTCGACGTCGGCGCGGAGTTCGCCGTTCTCCTGGCCGCGCCGCAGCACCTCGAAGCCGATCTGGCGGCGGGGGGCGATGACCGTGGCGTCGTACGCGGCCCAGAGTTTGGGGCTGCTCTTCATCTGGGCGTGCACGTTGTGCAGGATCGCCGAGGAGCGGCTGACCATGCCGCGGCGGCGCAGCGACTCCAGCAGGACGACCAGGTCGTCGCGCATGGAGACGCCGGGGAGCTCGGGGTCCTGGGGTTCGGCGGCGCGCATCACGTCGACGAAGAGCTCGTCCTTGCCGCTCCAGCGGCGGTAGATGGTCGCCTTGCCGACACCGACGGTGCGGGCGAGCCGCTCGATGGAGATGTCCGCGAGCGGAACTCCCTCTTCCAGGAGTTTCATCACGCCCTCGATGATGGCCCGCTCCACGGCCTCGCTGCGGGGCCTCCCCCGGTTGGGGCACCCCTGCCTGTCAGGGCCTTCCGCGAGACTCACGTCGAACTCCGTTCCCATCGTCGACCTGCTGCCATTGTCTCTCCGTGGACGGCGACGGCGGGCACCCGCCCTGTGGGGGTGCCCGCGGTCGCGTACGCCGTGATCAGTCCTGTCCGGCCTGTGCGGGGGTCGCCGTCACCAACTCGGCCTCCTCCTTGCCCGCTTGCTGCGCCGGCGGGCGGCCCGGCAGGAACAGGGCGACGACCACCGCGCCGATGACCGCGACACCCGCGCCGCACAGGGCGGTGACGTGCATGGCGTGCAGGAAGGCGTCGTTCGCCGGGGTGACGAGGGCCCTGCCCTGCGGTCCGAGTTTGGCGGCGACGCCGAGGGTGGCCTCGATGGACTCGCCCGCGGTGTGCCGCAGCGGCGCCGGGACGAGGGACAGCTTGTCCTCGATGCCGTTGCGGTAGGCGGTGGAGAGGACCGAGCCGAGGACGGCGATGCCGAGGGCGCCGCCGACCTGGCGGAAGGTGTTGCTGAGCGCGGACGCGGAGCCCGCCTTCTCGCGGGGCAGCGCCTGCATGATGACGACGCTGGTCGGGGTCATGATGTGCGCCATGCCGGTGCCCATCAGGAAGAAGATGACCTCCAGGATCCAGATCGGCGTGTCGGCATCGAGCGTGGCGAACGCGGCGAGCATCGCGGCGATGATCACGAGGCCGGCGGTGCAGGTGGCGCGGTTGCCGAAGCGGTCGACGACCAGCCGGGCGCGGGGCGCGAAGATGATCTGGGCGGCGGCCAGCGGGAGCATCAGCAGGCCGGTCTGCAGCGGCGAGTAGCCCCGCACGCTCTGGGTGTAGAAGACCGAGAAGAAGGTCACGCCCATGAGCGCGAAGAAGACCAGCGCGATGGCGGAGATGGCCGCCGAGAAGACCTTGTTCTGGAAGTACGAGACGTCGATCGACGGGTGGTCGCTGCGCTTCTCGAAGATGACGAAGCCGATGAGGACCACGAGACCGGCGCCGATGGTCGCGAGGACCTGCGGGTCGGTGAAGTCGGCGAGCTGACCGCCCTTGATGATGCCGTAGACCAGCAGGACGAGGCCGACGACCGAGAGGACGACGCCGACCGGGTCGAGGCGTCCCGGATTCGGGTCGCGGGAGTCGGGGACCAGCCAGACCATCAGGCCGATGGCGAGGATCACGATCGGCACGTTGATCAGGAAGACCGAGCCCCACCAGAAGTGGTCGAGCAGGACGCCGCCGGTGATCGGGCCGATCGCGATGGCGAGGCCGACGCCGCCGGCCCAGATGCCGATGGCCTTGGGCTGCTCGTCGCGCTCGAAGACGTTCATCAGGACGGCGAGGGTCGCGGGCATCACGAAGGCGGCGCCGAAGCCCATGACCGCGCGGAACACGATGAGCTGGACCGGCGAGCCGGACTCGGCGGCGAGCGCGGATCCGATGCCGAACACGGCGAGACCGGCGAGCAGGACCTTCTTGCGGCCGAGCCGGTCGCCGAGGAGACCCGCGGTGAACAGCAGTCCGGCGAAGACGAGCGTGTAGGCGTTGATGGCCCACTCCAGCTCACCCTGGGTGGCGCCGAGACCGGTGGGCGCCGGGGTCGAGATCGTCTTGATCGCGACGTTCAGGATCGAGTTGTCGAGCACCACGATCAGCAGGCTGAGCATCAGCACGCCGAGGATCGCCCAGCGGCGCCGGTGCACCGCCTCGGGCACACGCCGTTCGGACGGAGGAGCGGAAGTTGTCATGCCGACCACCCTAGGGGATATTCGATACGGCACCGTCTCGTATCGGAAAGGCTTTACACAGAACTTACGAACGGACCCCCGGGCCGACCTTGGGGGGACAGGTCTTCGGTCGGAGCCCGGTCCCCCCGGAGAGCGGTAGTGGCGAGGCAGACACTCGGGGCGGCGGGCCCGGTCTAGCCGCGCGTGGCACGAGATGCCACCATGGAGGTGATCCGGGGACGCCGTCAGGGCGCCACGAGATGACAGAAGGAGCCGTTGCGATGACGCAGCTTTCGGCTGCCCAGAAGCAGCCTGCGGAAGGTGCCCTCAAGGCCACCGACAGCAGCAAGGCGCTGTACGGAGGAAAGAGCACCCGCCGTATCACGGTGCGCGACATCACCACCGCCAAGGAGCGCGGCGAGAAGTGGCCCATGCTGACGGCCTACGACGCGATGACCGCGTCCGTCTTCGACGAGGCCGGCATCCCGGTCATGCTCGTCGGCGACTCGGCCGGCAACTGCCACCTGGGGTACGAGACCACCGTCCCCGTCACCATGGACGAGATGACCATGCTGTCCGCCGCGGTCGTACGGGGCACCAGCCGTGCCCTGATCGTCGGCGACCTGCCCTTCGGCTCCTACCAGGAGGGCCCGGTGCAGGCGCTGCGCTCGGCGACCCGGCTGGTCAAGGAGGCCGGGGTGGGCGCGGTCAAGCTGGAGGGCGGCGAGCGCTCGCACCGCCAGATCGAGCTGCTGGTGGAGTCGGGCATCCCGGTGATGGCGCACATCGGCCTCACCCCGCAGTCCGTGAACTCCATGGGCTACCGCGTGCAGGGCCGGGGCGAGGAGGCCGCGCAGCAGCTGCTGCGGGACGCCAAGGCCGTCCAGGACGCGGGCGCCTTCGCCGTCGTCCTCGAACTGGTCCCGGCGGAGCTCGCGGCCGAGGTCACGCGCACGCTGCAGATCCCGACCGTCGGTATCGGCGCGGGCGCGGAGACGGACGCGCAGGTCCTGGTGTGGACCGACATGCTCGGCCTGACCGGCGGCAAGGTGCCGAAGTTCGTCAAGAAGTACGCCGACCTGCGCCGGGTCATGGGCGACGCGGCCCGCTCGTTCGCCGAGGACGTGGTCGGCGGGACGTTCCCGCTGGACGAGCACTCCGTCCACTGACCCATCGAAGCCCTCCGGGCTCCTGAGCCACTGCGGCACCAAGGCAACCCGCCGATCTTCCCCCGTCGGCGGGTTGTCGCCGTTCCGGGTTCACCCGCACCCTGTCGGACGACTGTCGGCGACCTATCGGTGGCAGTCGGAGTGCTGTAGGCATCCTGTCGGTCGTTTGTCGGTGGCGACTGACACCTTGTGGACATGACGCGAATCGACAACACGCCCCGACGAGCTGCGACCGGCCGCAGCGCCGTCACCGTAAGGGGTCTGGTCAAGCACTACGGCGAGACCAAGGCGCTGGACGGTGTCGACCTGGAAGTACGCGAGGGAACGGTCCTCGGCGTACTGGGTCCCAACGGCGCGGGCAAGACCACCCTCGTCCGCTGCCTGTCCACCCTCATCACGCCCGACGCCGGTCAGGCCACGGTCGCCGGTTACGACGTGCTGAAGCAGCCCCGGCAGCTGCGCCGGGTGATAGGGCTGACCGGCCAGTACGCCTCGGTCGACGAGAAGCTCCCCGGCTGGGAGAACCTCTACATGATCGGGCGGCTGCTCGACCTGCCCCGCAAGGACGCCCGCCGGCGCGCCGACGAGCTCCTGGAGCGCTTCTCGCTCACCGAGGCCGCCAAGCGCCCGGCGTCGACGTACTCCGGCGGTATGCGCCGCCGGCTCGACCTCGCCGCCTCGATGATCGGCAGCCCGGCCGTGCTCTACCTGGACGAGCCGACGACCGGCCTCGACCCGCGCACCCGCAACGAGGTGTGGCAGGAGGTCAAGCGCATGGTCACCGACGGTGTCACCGTGCTGCTCACCACCCAGTACATGGAGGAGGCCGAACAGCTCGCGTCCGAGCTGACGGTCATCGACCGCGGCAAGGTCGTCGCCAGCGGCCGGGTGGACGAGCTGAAGGCCCGCGTCGGCGGCCGGACGCTGCGGATCCAGCCGGTGGACCCGCTGCAACTGCGCCCGCTGGCGACCATGTTCGACGAGATGGGGCTCACCGGCCTCGCCACCACGATCGTGGACAGCGAGACCGGCAGCGTGCTCGTCCCGGTCCTCAGCGACGAGCAGCTCACCGCCGTCGTCGGCGCGGTCACCGCGCGCGGCATCACCATCGCCGCCATCTCCACCGAACTGCCCAGCCTGGACGAGGTGTTCCTGTCGCTCACCGGCCACAAGGCCAGTGCCCCGCAGGACGAGACCCCCGCCCACGCCTACGAGGAGGTCTCCGCATGAGCACCGCCGTTCTCGATGCCCCCCTCGCCGCCGAGGGCGACTCCCGCATCTCCCCCCGCGCCCACGCGCGCCACATCGGCGCCCTGGTCCGCCGCAACCTGCTGTGGATCCGCCAGGACCCGGAGTCGATGTTCGACGCCGTCCTGATGCCGGTCGTCTTCACCCTGCTCTTCGTGTACGTCTTCGGCGGCTCCATCGGCCAGTCGCTGGGCGGCGGACAGCAGCAGTACGTGCAGTACGTGGTGCCCGGCCTGATGGCGATGATGGGCATGAACATCGCCACGGCCGTCGGCACCGGCTTCAACCAGGACTTCCAGACCGGTGTCATGGACCGCTTCCGCACCCTGCCGATCGGTCAGGGCTCCGTGCTCTTCGCCAAGATCGTGGTGGAGCTGATGCGGATGCTCGTCGCGACGACGGTCCTCATGATCGTCGGCGTGCTCGTCGGCTTCGACATCGAGAACTGGCCGGGCCTGTTCGCGGCCGTCGGACTCGCCACCCTCTTCGGCTCGGGCCTGATGTGGATCTTCCTGGTCCTCGGTGTGACGATGAAGAGCGCCCAGTCCGTGCAGGCGATGGGCTTCCTGGTCCTGATGCCGCTGCAGTTCGGTTCGTCGATCTTCTCGCCGACCGGGACCATGCCGGGCTGGCTCCAGAACTTCACCGACTACAACCCGCTGTCCTCGCTCGCGGACGCCTCGCGCGGTCTGATGGTGGGGGGTCCGGTCGCGCACGACCTGTGGGTGACGCTCGGCTGGACCGCGGTGCTCACCGTGGTGATGGCTCCCATCGCGATCCACAAGTTCCGGACCAAGAACTGACGTCAGGCCCTGGGCCCGACTGCCAGGGCAGGGCGCCCGGTTCGCGTCAGCGCCTCAGATGAGGGCGGCGGCCTCCTTCGCGGAGAGGCCGCCGCCTTCCGCGTACGCGGCCTCGAAGTCCCCGTCGTCCAGCAGCGCGCGCACCCCCGTCTCGGCCCGTGCGCGCACCTCCTCCTCCATCGGACCCGCGAAGTGACCCGGCGGCAGCAGCCCGTCGGCGGCGCCGAGGAGCCGCGCCGCGTCGCGGACGCGCCGGCCGCCGTCCAGGCCGCTGAGCGCTATGGCCGCGGTGGTCAGGTGCGCGGAGATCATGTGGGGCGCGATCATCTGCGCGAGCGGGTCCATGGACTGCGCCACGGCACGGCGGGCCTTCTCCAGCGCGCCCTCGTTGTGTCCCTCGATCGTGTCGAGCCAGGCCTCCAGGCCCACCACGAACCCGTCGAAGACCATGAAGGTGCTGGCTCCGAACTGCTCACGCAGCAGCCGCAGTTGCTCGCGGGCCTCGGCGACACGGTCGCTGCGGCCGAGCCAGGTCGTGAGGAAGAGGCGAGCGGCGGGCATGGCCTCGTTGTGGCCGCCGCCCCGGTCCTCCAGCACGTCGCGCAGCATCCGCTCGCCCCGCTCGGCGTCCCCCAGCTCGATGTGCATGCTGCCGAGCCGGACGGTCAGGACCGCCTTCTGTGCGCGGGCGCCGAGCTGCTCGGCGTACCGGGCGGCCTCCGCGTAGTCCGCCGCGGCGGCCGCGTAGTCACCGGTGCGTTCGTGGGCCTCGCCGCGGGCGGAGAGGGACTCGGCGGCGCCCCAGGCGTCGCCGATCCGGACGAAGATCTCCAGCGCGTCGTCGGCGTCCGCGGTGGCGTCGCCCGCCAGGTCGGCGCGGTTGGCGAGGATGTTGGCCCGCATCTGGAGGGCGGCGGCGAGCTCCCACTCGTAGCCGAGTTCGCGGCAGGTCCGGACCGACGCGTCGATGACCGCGGTGACCTGCTCCAGGGTGCCGGTGAGGAGCACCGCGTAGAACCAGAGGTTGCCGGGGCTGCGGCAGGTCTGCGGCGAGCCCGGCTCGTAGGTCGCGGCGATCGTGCGGAGTTTCTCCCGGGCCTCGGGGGTCTGCCAGGCGTCCATGTCCATGTCCATGTAGGCGAGATGGAACAGGTGGACACCGCGCCGGGCCTCGTCGAGGATCTCCGCGCGCATCGGCGGCGGCGCGTCCGTGGACCGCGCGTAGAGCGGGGCGACCAGGGTGGCGGGCGGCAGGAAGGGGTCGGGGCCGAGTCCCATCACCTCACGGGACCAGGCGCGGGCGTCGACGCGCTGGTCGCGGATCTGCCAGTACCAGGCCAGCGAGAGGACCATGCACAGGGCCTCCTGCTCGTCCCGTCCGGCGACCGCCCGCCGCAGGGCGGTGCGCAGGTTCTCGTACTCCCGCTCGATGACCTCGATGGCGGCCCGCTGCTCGGGGCCGCGCAGCAACGGGTCGGTGGTGCGGGCGAGTTCGCGGTAGTACGTGAGGTGGGCGCGCTCGGACGTCCCGCGGCCACCGGACTGGTCGAGGCGTTCCGCCGCGTACTCGGCGACGGTCTCCAGGAGCCGGTAGCGCATCCCGCCGTCGCCCGAAGGGGCCGCGACGACAAGGGACTTGTCGACGAGTGAGCCGAGGACGTCCAGTGCGGCCGGACCGCAGACGGCCTCGGCGCCGGCCAGGTCGCAGCCCCCGGCGAAGACGGACAGCCGCCGCAGGGCGTCCCGTTCGGTCTCGTCGAGCAGATCCCAGGACCAGTCGACGACGGCACGCAGCGTCTGCTGGCGGGGCAGTACGGTGCGACTGCCCGAGGTGAGCAGGCGGAACCGGTCGTCGAGCCGGTCGGCGATCTGCCGCGGGCTGAGCATCCGCAGCCGGGCGGCGGCGAGTTCGATGGCGAGCGGGAGGCCGTCGAGGCGGTGGCAGATCTCCGCGGCCGCCTCCGGATCGTCCTCGACGCGGAAGCCGGCGCGAGCGGCGGCGCCCCGGTCGGCGAGCAGCCGCAGCGCGACGGGCTCCGGCAGCGGTTCCACCGGACGCACCAACTCCCCCGGTACGCCCAGGGGTTCGCGGCTGGTGGCCAGTACGGTCAGTCCAGGACAGCGCTCCAGGAGTGCCTCGGCGAGGTGCGCGGCGGCGTCCACCACGTGCTCGCAGTTGTCGAGGACGATCAGCATGCGGCGTCTGCCGCAGTGTTCGGCGAGCCGGGTGAGCGGGTCGTCGTGCCGGTCGGCGACGGCCCGCATCTCCTCGGCGCCGGCGCCGCGCAGCACGGTCTCGCGGGCGCCGACGGCGGTCAGGACGGCCTCTGGCACGGCCTTCGGGTCGTCGACGGGGGCGAGTTCGGCCAGCCATACGCCGTCCGCGAGGGCGGGGGCCATGGCCTCGGCGACCTCTTGCGAGAGCCGCGTCTTGCCGGCTCCGCCAGGCCCGAGCAGCGTCACGAGCCGGGCGCCCGCGAGGTCGCCGCGGATGGCATCGATGTCCGACTCGCGGCCGACGAACGAGGTGAGCCGGGCCCGCAGGTTGCCGGGCGGCGGGACCGCGAGCGGGATCGGGCCGCTCGCACCCGGCGCGCGGACGGCACCGTGCGCGTCTGGCCCCGCGCCGTTCCGCGAGACCGCGGTGGCACCCGGGCCGGTGGTGGCCGTTTCCGGCGCGGCCGTCGTGGCGGCGCCCGGGGAGAAGGGGAGGAACCCGGCTGCCGGTCCCGGCTGCCCGTCGGCCGCGGCCCGCGTGCCCGTGAGGCCGCGCGCCGGGCCGCTGGCGCGGCCGTCCCGGGTGGGACCTGGCGCCCTCGGGTCCACGGTTCCCGGCCGGGTCCGTCCCCGGGCTGCGGCCGGCCCGGGAGCCGTGTCCCAGGTCAGGAGTTCGGCGTGCAGGGCGCGCAGTTCCGGGCCCGGGTCCGAGCCCAGCCGGTCGGCGAGGAGGGCGCGGACGGACTCGTAGGCGGCGAGGGCGGCGGCGGGCCGGCCGGCGTCCCGCAGGGCGCGCAACCGCAGGACGTGCAGCGGTTCGTCGAGCGGATGCAGATCGCACAGGGCGCCCAGTTCGGGCAGCACCTGCTCGGCCTGGCCGACCGCAAGGGCCGCGGCCAGGCGGGCCCGGTGGACGTCGAGCCGCCGGGTCTCCCAGCGGGCGGACTCGGCGGTGCGGTCCGGGAGATCGGCGAGCGCCGGGCCGTGCCACAGGGCGAGGGCGTCGTCCAGGACGGCGGCGGCCTTGGCGGGGTCGCCGTCGGCGAGGGCGCGGGTGCCCTCCCCCGCGAGCCGCTCGAAGCGGTTCAGGTCGATGTCGTCGGCCGTGGCCGCCAGCCGGTAGCCGCCGTCGACCGACTCGACCACGCCGGCTCCGAGGGCTCGGCGCAGCCGCCCCACCAGCGCCTGGAGCGCGCCGGGCGCGTCCGCGGGCGGATCGCCGTCCCACACCTCGTCGACCAGCACGGCCGCGGAGACGGTCCGTCCGGGCCGCAGCGCGAGGACGGTCAGCAGGGCACGCAGCCGCGCCCCGCCGACCGGGACGGCCGTGCCGTCGGGGCGGAGTGCCTGGGTGGTTCCGAGGATGCGGTAGCGCACGGGGTCCATTGTCTCCGGTGGCGTGGGGTAGGGGGTCGGGGCCGTCGAGTTCGGCACGGAAGGTTCGGCACGAAAGGGTTCGGTCGCGCCGCTCCGTTCCTGTCCGGGCCGCCGGACACGCTCCGCCGCCCGGGCCGCTTCGGGCCTCCGTCCACCGTCCGCGCTACCCGGCCGTCCGGGCGGACCGTCCGGCGGCTCCGTCCTGCCCGGCCGGTGACGCGGGCACGGGCGTCCGCCCCCACCCTCCCCGGAACCAATGCCCGATGGCGAGACGTTTTCCGCGTGAGCCCGGTACGGTCGGGCAGGCCCGAGCACACGTGCCATCAGTCCAGCCAGTCCAGGGAGCCCCATGACCACCGCCGCGACCCGCCACAGCGACCGGAGGATCAGTCCCGTCTTCGTCGGGATCGTGGCCGTCATGGCGGTGACCGCCTGGGCGACCTGGACGGGGTTCGCCGAGCAGCCCGGACTCGCCGTGTTCCTGTTCGTGACGGCCGCCTGGATCGTCTCCCTGTGCCTGCACGAGTACGCGCACGCGCGCACCGCCCTGCACAGCGGCGACATCTCGATCGGCGCCAAGGGCTATCTGACGCTGAACCCGCTGAAGTACACGCACGCCCTGCTGAGCATCGTCCTGCCGGTGATCTTCGTGATCATGGGCGGGATCGGTCTGCCCGGCGGCGCGGTCTTCATCGAACGGAACCGCATCCAGGGCCGCTGGAAGCACAGCCTGATCTCCGCGGCCGGTCCGCTGACGAACGTGCTGTTCGCCGTCGTGTGCACGGCGCCGTTCTGGCTCGGCGCCCTGGACGGCGTCCCGGACGCGTTCCGCTACGCGCTGGCGTTCCTCGCGCTGCTCCAGGTGACGGCCGCGATCCTGAACTTCCTGCCGGTCCCGGGCCTCGACGGCTACGGCGTGATCGAGCCCTGGCTGTCGCACGGCGTCAGGCGCCAGGTCGAGCCCTTCGCGCCGTTCGGTCTGCTCGCGGTGTTCGCCGTGCTGTGGATCCCGTCGGTGAACACCGCGTTCTTCGACGCGATCTACTCGATCCTGGGCGGCCTCGGCATCGACGACGTGCAGCGCTACTGCGGCCAGGACCTCTACCGCTTCTGGGACGGCGTCGACGAGTTCTGCAGCGTCAGCCGCTGACCGGACCGGAGCCCTCGCGCACCCGGCCGCGGCGCGCGTAGTACCAGGTCATGTTCGAGGACAGGCCCGCGAGCAGCACCCACACGATGCCCAGCCAGCTGCCCTGGACGAACGAGACGACGGCCGCGGCCACGGACAGGACACAGACGGCGAGGGCGTAGAGAGCGAGGCGGGGCATGGGGTCGGCTCCTGTCGGGGGGACACTGCTTGTCACCAGTGTCCCCCACGCCTCCCGGGCGACCCGCCGCGCGCCGTCCACGTCCTTCGTGCGGTCCGCGCCGTCCTAGACGTCCGTCACCCGCAGGCCCGCGTGGGCCTTGTAGCGCCGGTTCACCGAGATCAGGTTGGCGACCAGGGACTCGACCTGATGGGCGTTGCGCAGCCGGCCCGCGAAGACGCCGCGCATGCCGGAGATGCGGCCGGCGAGCGCCTGGACGATCTCGACGTCGGCCCGCTCCTCGCCGAGGACCATCACGTCGGTGTCGATCTCCTCGATCCCGGGGTCCGCGAGCAGCACGGCGGAGAGGTGGTGGAAGGCCGCGGTGACGCGGGAGTCGGGCAGCAGGGCGGCGGCCTGTTCGGCGGCGCTGCCCTCCTCCGGCTTCAGCGCGTAGGCGCCCTTCTTGTCGAAGCCGAGCGGGTTGACGCAGTCGACGACGAGCTTCCCGGACAGTTCCTCGCGCAGCGCGGCGAGGGTGTCGCCGTGGCCCTCCCACGGCACGGCGACGATCACGATGTCGCTGCGGCGCGCGGTCTCGGCGTTGTCGGCCCCCTCGACGCCGTTGCCGAGCTCGTCGGCGGCGGTGCGGGCGCGGTCCGCGGCGCGCGAGCCGATGATCACCTTCTGCCCCGCGCGGGCGAGCCGGTAGGCGAGGCCCTTGCCCTGCGGACCGGTGCCACCGAGCACACCGACGACGAGCCCGGACACGTCGGGCAGATCCCAGGGGTCCTTGGCGGGGGCCTTCTGCGCACTGTCAGTAGAGGTCATGAGCCGACCTTACGTGCGCGGACGGCGGCCTCGCGTGTCAGGTGGCGGTGCGCCCCGGGTGAGCGCGGTCACCCGAGCGCGCCCACCGGGACGCGCCGGAAGGTGACCGTCTCGTACGCCCCGAAGTCGCCCGTCTCGTAGAGGAGTCCGAGGGTCCCGGCGTCCACGCGGACGAGGTCGGAGTACGCGGCGGGCAGTCCGTCCACCGTGTGAGCGGTGCGCCAGGTGGTGCCGCCGTCGGTGGAGGCGCGGATCGTCATCAGGGCGCGGAACTCCGGGTCCGCGGGCCCGGAGTACAGCAGCAGGTCGGGGTCGCGGAGCTGGAGCAGGCTGCCCTCGACGACGGGTGTGACGAGGCCGGCCTGCGGGCGGAACGGCTTCTCCAGGGTGCGGCCGCCGTCCCGGGAGTACGCGTCGGCGCGGTTGCCCGGCGACGGGGAGTCGTTGCGGGTGTTGAAGTACAGCCTCCCGTCGGGGAGTTCGGCGGCCGTGGTCTCGTTCACGTTCACGTAGCCGTTGGTGTTCTCGTCGAGGTAGCCGAGATACCAGGTCGCGCCGCGGTCGTCGCTGAGCAGGCAGTGGCCGCTGTTGTACTTCGCCTCGGTGCCGTTGTCCGTACCGGTGGGCGGCAGGGTGTGGTTGGCGGGGACGACCACCCGGCCGGAGCCGAGCTGGAGGGCGTGCCCCGGGGTGGTGGCGTACCAGCGCCAGCCGGTCTTCTTCACCTGTCCGGTGATCTCCTCGAGCCCGGACCAGGTGAGTCCGTCGTCGTCGCTGTGCTGCACCCACACGCGCCGTCGGTCGGCGGCCTTCACCTTGCCGCGCAGCAGGGCGTCCTCGGTGGCGGTCGCGGCGGCGCGGACGTGGACGAGCAGGACGCGGCCGGTGTCGAGGACGACGGGCGCGGGGTTGCCGGCGAGGTTGACGCCGTTGCGGGCGACGGCCCGCAGCGGGCCCCATGTGCGGCCGCCGTCCACGGACCGTTTGAGGACGATGTCGATGTGGCCGTGGTCGCTCGCGGAGCCGACCCGGCCTTCGCAGAACGCCAGCAGCGTGCCCGCTCCCGTCATGACGACGGCGGGGATCCGGTAGCTCGCGTAGCCCTCCCGGCCGCCCCGGAAGGGGACGCTCACCGCCGGGTCCGCGGCGGTGGGCGGCCCGTCGGTGCCGGTCCGCGGTCCCGGCTCCGCGGCTGTCCCGGTGTCGGGCCCGGTGGTGCTCGGATCTGTCATGGTCGGGCTCCTTCGCGGTGGCCGGTGGGGTCGGTGGTGCGGGCATGTCCCCATGTCGGGCGAATTCGGGGTGAACTCCGGGTCACGAAGCGCCGGTTGCGCAAGGATGCGGCCATGGACGCCGTACGGGTCGCATTGCTGCGCGAGGTGCTTGCCGGGACCGAATGGCTGGGGGCCACCCGCCGGTTCGGGGGGACGCTGCGGGGGTCCGTGGTGTCGCACGGCGGCGGACTGCTGCTCGTCGGATCCGAGGGGTACGAGCCCTGGCATCTCGCGGCCCATCTGGTCGACGAGGCGGCCTGGTCGGGGACTCCGGAGCTGGCGCCGACGCTGGTGCGGCACGGGGCGCGGGAGTCCGATCCGGCGCATCTGGCGGTGGGGCTCGGACGGATCGAGGCCGCGCGACGCGGGGAGACGCTGCTGGTGGTGGCGCCGGACGCGCCCGGGGCCCCGCTGCTGGAACGGGTGCACGACGCCCGCCGGGCCGGGGCGACGGTCCTCGCCCTGTCGGCCGGGGGCGGCGAGCTGCCCGCGCTGGCCCACGAGTCGCTCGCCGTGCCGCCCGATCCCGAGCTCGACCTCGACACCGTGCAGCACCTGGTCAGCGCGGCGGCCGGGGAGAACGCCCTGCCCTCGCCCCGGGGCCGCCGCCGCTTCCGCGACCGGCTGTCCCACCTGGCCGACCAGTTGACGGCGCCACCGTCCTACCGCTGGTAGCCGACGTCCGCGGGCACCGGTCGTATCGCCGCCTGCCTGCGCACCGCCGGTGGCCGTCACCGCTCTCAACAGGGGAAAAAGGATTTGCTCAACTCCCCCTTTCCGCAGAGCATGGCCCGTCGTGAGTGATGACACCCCTGCCTCCCCGTTGCGCGCCCTGCTGCCCGATCTCGCGCCCTGGCGGACCTCCGCCGACTTCCGGCGGCTGTGGGTGGCGGGTCTCGTCACCGGCTTCGGCAGCTTCCTGACGTTCGTCGCACTGCCCGTGCAGATGAAGGAACTCACCGGCTCGACGGCCGCCGTCGGCGCGATCGGTGCCGCCGAGCTGATCCCGCTGATCGTCTTCGGGCTGTACGGCGGGGCCCTCGCCGACGCCCTGGACAAGCGCAAACTGATCGTCACCACGGAGGCGGGTCAGGGCGTGCTGAGCGCCGCCCTGCTCCTCAACGCGGCCCTGCCGCACCCCGCGGTGTGGCCCCTCTACGTGATCGCCGCGCTCTCCGCGGCCCTCAGCGCCGTGCAGCGCCCGGCGATGGACGCCCTCACCCCGCGGATCGTCGCCCACGAGCACCTGACGGCCGCCGCCGCGCTCAACTCGCTGCGCTGGACGGTGGGCGGCGTGGCCGGACCCGCCCTCGCGGGCGTCGTCGTGGCGTACGCGGGGCTGGGCTGGGCCTACGCCGTCGACCTGGTGACCTTCGCCGTGTCGGTGGTCATGATCGCCCGGATCGCCGCGTCCCCCGCCTCGCACGAGGCGGCGAAGCCGTCGCTGCGGTCCATCGCGGAGGGCGCCCGGTACGCGTGGAGCCGCAAGGAACTCCTCGGCACGTACGCGATCGACCTCGCGGCGATGTTCTTCGCGATGCCGCTCGCGGTGCTGCCGTTCCTCGCGGACGACCTGGACGCCGCCTGGTCGCTGGGCCTGATGTACGCGGCCCTGCCCGCGGGCGCCCTGGTCGTCAGCCTGACCAGCGGTTGGACCTCGCGGATCCACCGGCACGGCCGGATGGTGGCGCTGGCGGCCGTCTGCTGGGGCCTCGCGATGGTCTGCGCGGGCCTGGTGCACAACGTCTGGCTGGTGCTGTTCTTCCTCGCCCTCGCGGGGAGCTGCGACATGGTCAGCGGGATCTTCCGGGCCGCCATCTGGAACCAGACCATCCCGGACGAGCTGCGCGGACGCCTCGCCGGGATCGAGCTGCTGTCGTACTCGGTCGGGCCCCAGCTGGGGCAGGTGCGCTCCGGCGGGATGGCCGCGTGGACGACCGTACGGACGTCGGTGTGGGCCGGTGGCGCGCTGTGTGTCGCGGCGGTGGGACTGCTGGCCGTGGGCCTGCCGAAGCTGATGCGCTACGACGAGCGGACGAACGAGCACGCGCGCCGGATGCGGGAGTCCCGCGCCGCCCAGGCGGAGAAGCTGCCGCGGCAGCCGCCGGTGACCGCTTCCTGAGGGCTGCGGAGCGGCCCGCCGGGAAGGGCTGGGAGGGAGACCGGGCAGGGCGCGGCCGGGTCCGCGCGACGGCGACGCCACCCGTCGAGCGCCGGCCGGGCAGGCCTGTCGGGCTACGGCCCGGCCGGGGCGTCACACGGGCGGACCGGCTGTCGCTGTCCGGGGCGGGTGTCCGAGCGGGGGGGGCCGGTGGGTCCCTGTCGGAGGCCGGATTCCCGGTCGGCCGCCGCCGCTCGGCCGACGGCCCGTCCGGGCCGGCCTCGCGCGCCGCCCGGCCGTCGGCCCGTGTCAGTCCTCGGAGCCCGGGGCCTTCTCCGACGCGTCGTGCCACTTCGGGTCCGTCTCCCATTCGAGGTTGCGTTCGCGCGCGGTCTCCATCGCGTGCTGGGCCTCCTCGCGGGAGGTGTACGGGCCGAAGCGGTCCTTGGCCGGGCAGTCGGGGCCCTCCTCGACCTTCTTGTGCTCCAGGCAGTAGTACCACTCGCCGGGCTTACCGACCGTCCGCTTCTTGAACAGGGCCATCACCAGCTCCTTTCGCCAGAGTCATGTTCCCCCATGACCGCTGGTTAGACTCGCTGGCATGTCTGGCCAGTCACTGCTCGTACCAGGGGAGCTCTCCCCCACCCGTCCCGTGCCGGGAAACATCAGGCGCCCCGAGTACGTGGGGAAGCCCGCCCCCACGCCGTACACCGGCCCGGAGGTGCAGACGCCCGAGACGATCGAGGCGATGCGGATCGCCGGACGGATCGCCGCGCAGGCGATGGCCGAGGCCGCGAAGCTCATCGCGCCCGGCGTCACGACGGACGAGCTGGACCGGGTCGCGCACGCCTACATGTGCGACCACGGCGCCTACCCGTCGACCCTCGGCTACCGCGCTTTCCCCAAGTCGCTGTGCACCTCGGTCAACGAGGTCATCTGCCACGGCATCCCGGACTCCACGGTGCTGCGCGACGGCGACATCGTGAACCTGGACGTGACGGCGTACATCGGCGGGGTGCACGGCGACAACAACGCGACCTACCTCGTCGGTGACGTGGACGAGGAGTCGCGGCTCCTCGTGGAGCGGACCCGCGAGTCCCTCGACCGCGCGATCAAGGCGGTCCGTCCGGGGCGACAGATCAACATCATCGGCCGCGTCATCGAGTCGTACGCCAAGCGGTTCGGGTACGGGGTCGTCCGGGACTTCACCGGGCACGGCATCAACTCGTCGTTCCACTCCGGGCTGATCATCCCGCACTACGACAGTCCGCACGCGACGACCGTCATCCAGCCCGGGATGACCTTCACCATCGAGCCCATGCTGACGCTCGGCACGCACGAGTACGACATGTGGGACGACGGGTGGACCGTCGTGACCAAGGACCGCAGGCGGACGGCGCAGTTCGAGCACACGCTCGTCGTCACCGACACCGGCGCGGAGATCCTCACGCTGCCGTAGCCGTCCGGCTTTCGAGCCCTTTGAGCCCGCCCTGTCCACAGGGCGGGCTTTTCCATGTGGATCGGGGCGGGAATCGGGGTACGGTTTTACCGACAAGGTGTCGGAAAGGCTGTTGACTTAGGTAAGCCTAACCATAGAAGATGCGAAGGATCCCGCACCAGTTCCCGCTCTTCCCATCGGCCTCGGAGGCCCCATGAACGCGTCGGACACGTCGGACACGTTGACGCCGGCGAGCACGCCCTTCTCGACGCTCATCCGCACCGCGTCGCACGAGCAGCACACCGAGGCGGAGACCTCGACGTTCATGAGCGACCTGCTCGGCGGCCGGCTGGGGGTCGAGGCGTACGCGCGCTACACCGAGCAGCTCTGGTTCGTGTACGAGGCGCTGGAGGCGGACACCGCGGGGCTGGCCGCCGATCCCGTGGCGGGCCCGTTCATACGCCCGGAGCTGCTGCGCCGCACGGCTCTGGAGCGCGACCTCGCCCATCTCCGGGGTCCGGACTGGCGGGCCACGCTCACCGCGCTGCCCGCGACCCGGGCGTACGCGGACCGGGTCGCGGAGTGCGCCCGCGAGTGGCCCGGCGGCTACGTCGCCCATCACTACACCCGTTACCTCGGCGACCTCTCCGGTGGCCAGATCATCCGGGGCAAGGCGGAGCAGACGTGGGGGTTCAGCCGCAAGGGTGACGGTGTCCGGTTCTACGTGTTCGAGGAGATCTCCAACCCGGCCGCGTTCAAGCGGAGTTACCGGGAGCTGTTGGACGGGGTCCTGGCGGACGATCTGGAGAAGCAGCGGATCGTGGCGGAGTGCAAGCGGGCGTTCGCTCTCAACACCGGGGTGTTCCGGGACCTCGGTGAGGAGTTCCCGCTCTCGGCCTGATCGTCTTTTCCGGGGCCCGGGGTCGACCCCGGGCCCCGGTTCCGTTTTCTCCGCCGGGGGACGGGGCTCCGGTGCTCCGGGTTCGAGGGGCTCCGGGGTGCTCGTGTTCATCGTGCGTGCGGGCCGGTGGGGGCTCGTCGCGCAGTTCCCCGCGCCCCTGAAAGGCCCCTGCGGGGCCATGGAGCGGCGCCGTGCCCGTCGTGCCGTTCGGTGGGGGTTGCTCGCGCCGTCCCCCGCGCCCCCGACCGCCCCTGCGGGGCCCCTGACGCGGCGCCGTGCCCCACGTGCCGGTTCGGTGGGGGTGCTCGCGCCGTTCCCCGCGCCCCCAAGCCCTGCGGGCCCATGGATCCGGGCCGTGCCCGTCGTGCGGGACCGGCTGGGGTGGCTCTTCGCCCCTGGGAAGCGCCTGCGGGCTCTCGCTTGGTTTGGGTGCGTGGGGTCAGAGTTCCAGGTGGACTCGGCCGCCCACCTCCACCCAGTCGTTCGGCTGGGGGGCCGTCAGGATCTGGGAGCCGCTGCCCTGGGTGATGTTGAGGGCCCGGCCGAGGTGCTGGGTCAGGAGGATGGCCGCCGCCCCGGTGGCCTCGTCCTCGTGGATGCCGTCGTCGCGGCCGGGGAAGGCCCGGGCCCGTACCCGCCCGCCGGCCTCGTCCTGCCAGGCCCAGGCGTAGATCCACTCCCCCGGCGCGGGCACGGCCAGTTCGTCGACCTCGGCTGCGGACGCGTACCGCTTCAGGGTGCGCGGCGGCGCCCACTCGGCCCGCGCCTCGATCCAGCTGAACTCGCCGTCCAGCCGGACCCCCACCACCCCTGCGGGCGTGACCAGTTCGGGCACGTCGAGCAGCCAGCCCACTCCGACGCAGGGGTGCCCGGCGAAGGGCAGCCGCAGGGTCGGTGTGTAGATGTCGACGACCCCGCGCTCGGGGTCGTCCACGAACACGGTCTCGCTGAACCCGAGCTTCGCGGCGAACTCCTGCCGCTCCGCCCGGTCCGGCATCACCGAGCCCTCGCGCACCACACCGAGCTCATTGCCATACCCGCCAGCGGGCCCGCAGAAGACCCGCAGCACGTCGTAGTCAGTCACTCCGGCATTCAAACATCACCCCGGCGCGAGACCGCCCGCCCCCGTGGGTTCCCGTTGGGGGGAGCGGTGTGCGGGCTGGGCGCTCCTGCTGACCGACGTCTACCGGCAGCCGGTCGAGGTGCTCCCGCATCCGCGCACCGGTGCCGCGCTGATCATCCCGGGACGCGATACTTGACTCTTCCTTGACCTTTCCGTGGGGCCTGTTTTGAGTCACCGTGATCTCGCCGTTTCTGTATGGCGACTGTGAGAGCTGAATCACCGGACGGCCGGGTATCACCAAGGCAAGCCTCAGATAAGTTAGGCCAGCCTCACCATGCCGGCGCGGGGATCACCGTGCGGCTTGTCCGACTTCTCTTGGAGCCTGAATGCGAGCCGTCCGACTCTCTGTTGTCACCGCTGCCGCCACCGCGGCAGCTCTGGCCGCCGTCACGGGTTGCACCGAGAAGAGCGACGCCAAGAACGGCGACGCGATCCAGGTGACCGCCGCAGACTCGACGTGCGACACCTCGGTGAAGTCGGTGCCCGCCGGCCAGGTCACGCTGAAGATCGAGAACAAGGGGTCGAAGGCGACCGAGGTCGAGATCCTCTTCCCCGACGACCGGATCGTCTCCGAGAAGGAGAACATCGGTCCGGGCACCAAGTACACGCTGACCGCCGAGGTGAAGGCCGGCTCGTACGAGATCGCCTGCCGCCCGGGTATGAAGGGCCTCGGCGTCCGCCAGAAGCTCACCGTGACCGGCGGCAAGGTCGCCAAGCGCGACCCGCGCCTCGACAAGGCCGTCGCCGCCTACCGCGAGTACGCGCAGGAGCAGGCCGACGCGACGATCCCCAAGGTGCAGACGTTCGCCGACGCCATCAAGGCCGGCGACGTCGAAGCCGCCAAGAAGGCCTTCGCCCCCTCGCGCGTCGGCTGGGAGCGCACCGAGCCGATCGCCGAGTCCTTCGGTGACATCGACCCGAAGACGGACACCCGCGAGGACGGCCTGGAGAAGGGCCAGAAGTGGACCGGCTGGCACGCGCTGGAGAAGTCCCTCTGGAAGGACAAGAAGATCGGCGCCGAGCAGAAGACGCTCGCCGACCAGCTCGTCACCGACCTGAAGGACTGGCAGAAGCGGGTCGGCAAGGCCGAGATCACGCCGACCTCCATGGCCAACGGTGCCAAGGAGCTGCTCGACGAGGTCGCCACCGGCAAGGTCACGGGCGAGGAGGACCGCTACTCGCACACCGACCTCAGCGACTTCAAGGGCAACGTCGACGGCGCCCAGAAGGCGTACGAGCTGCTCAAGCCGGTCGCCGAGGAGAACGACAAGGCGCTGACCACCCAGCTGGACAAGCAGTTCGCGGCGCTGAACACGATGCTCGACAAGTACCGCTCGGAGAAGTCCTCGGACGGCTTCGTGTCGTACGACACGCTCACCAAGGCGCAGACCAAGGAGCTGTCGGACGCGGTCAACGCGCTCGCCGAGCCCCTGTCGAAGCTCGCCGCAGCCGTCGTCAAGTAGTCGCGGACGGAGGGACAGCATCATGACGGACGCACAGGACAGCACGGAACGCACCGGATCCGCCGACAACGGCTCCGCGCCGTCGCGGCGTTCGCTGATCGGCTGGGGCGGTGCCGGGCTCGCGCTCGGTGCCGCCGTGGCCGGCGGTGCCGTCGCGATGACCCGCACCGGCAACGACGTCGACCCGGCCGGATCGGACGCCACGGGCCCGGTCGCCTTCCACGGCACCCACCAGGCCGGCATCGCCACCGCCGTCCAGGACCGCCTCCACTTCGCCGCCTTCGACGTCAAGACCGACGACCGCGCCGCGTTCGTCCAGCTCCTCAAGGACTGGACGCGCGCCGCCGCCCGCATGACCGCCGGACACGCCGTCGGCGAGGGCGCGTACGGCGGTCTGGCCGAGGCGCCGCCGGACGACACGGGCGAGGCTCTCGGCCTCAGCCCCTCCCGCCTCACCCTCACCATCGGCTTCGGCCCCTCCCTCTTCGAGAAGTTCGACCTCACCGGCCGGCGGCCCGACGCCCTCGTCGACCTGCCGCAGTTCCCCGGCGACAACCTCGACAAGAGCCGCAGCAACGGCGACCTGTGCATCCAGGCCTGCGCCGACGACCCCCAGGTCGCCGTCCACGCCATCCGCAACCTGGCCCGCATCGGCTTCGGCACCGTCGCCATCCGCTGGTCCCAACTCGGCTTCGGCAAAACCTCCTCCACCACCCCGGAGGCCCAGACCCCCCGCAATCTGATGGGCTTCAAGGACGGCACCCGCAACATCGCCGGCACCGAGACCGACCGCCTGAAGAAGTTCGTGTGGGTCGGCGAAGGCGACGGCAGCGACTGGATGACCGGCGGCTCCTACCTCGTCGCCCGCCGCATCCGCATGAACATCGAGACCTGGGACCGCACCTCCCTGCAGGAACAGGAAGACGTCTTCGGCCGCGACAAGGGCGAGGGCGCCCCCGTCGGCAAGGCCAAGGAACACGACGCACCGTTCCTCAAGGCGATGAAGCCCGACGCGCACGTCCGGCTCGCCCACCCCGACGCCAACCACGGCGCGACGATCCTGCGCCGCGGCTACTCCTTCACCGACGGCACCGACGGTCTCGGCCGCCTCGAAGCGGGCCTGTTCTTCCTCGCCTACCAGCGGGACGTGCGCAAGGGTTTCATCCCCGTGCAGCGCGGCCTGTCGCGTTCCGACGCCCTCAACGAGTACATCCAGCACGTGAGTTCGGCGGTCTTCGCCGTCCCGCCCGGCGTCCGCGACAAGGACGACTGGTGGGGCCGCACGCTGTTCTCCAAGGAGGCCTGACCGTGTTCTCCAACTACCTGATCGGCCTGCGCGAGGGCCTCGAAGCCAGCCTCGTCGTCTGCATCCTCATCGCCTACCTCGTCAAGACCGATCGCAAGGACGCGCTCAAGCCGATCTGGATCGGTATCGCCGTCGCGATCGTCGTCGCTCTCGGCTTCGGCTGCGCCCTCGAATTCGGCTCCCAGGAAATGACGTTCCAGGCGCAGGAGGGCCTCGGCGGCTCCCTGTCGATCGTCGCCGTCTGCCTCGTCACCTGGATGGTCTTCTGGATGCGGCGCACCGCCCGCCACCTCAAGGCCGAACTGCACGGCAAACTCGACGCCGCCCTCGCCATGGGCACCGGCGCCCTCGTCGCCACCGCCTTCCTCGCGGTCGGCCGCGAAGGCCTGGAAACCGCCCTGTTCGTCTGGGCGTCCGTCCACGCCGCCAGCGACGGCACCCCCCGCCCCCTCATCGGAGTCGCCCTCGGCCTCGCCACCGCCGTCCTGCTCGGCTGGCTCTTCTACCGCGGCGCCCTGAAGATCAACCTCTCCAAGTTCTTCACCTGGACCGGCGGCATGCTCGTCGTCGTCGCCGCCGGCGTCCTCGCCTACGGCGTCCACGACCTCCAGGAAGCCGACTTCATCCCCGGCCTCACGCACCTCGCCTTCGACATCAGCGCCACCATCGACCCCACCAGCTGGTACGGCACCCTCCTCAAGGGCGTGTTCAACTTCCAACCCGACCCGACCGTCCTCCAGGTCACGGTGTGGGCGCTCTACCTGGTCCCGACACTCGCGATCTTCCTCGCCCCGGTAGGGTTCGCCTCCGGGAAGGGGAAGGTGAAGGCACCTGATGAGCAGGGATCACACGGGTCGCAGCCCACGAAGGCCTCGTAGTTCCAGCAGCCTCCGCCGTTTCGTCCTGGCGACGGGAGCGGTGACCGCGCTGTCCGTCGCCGCGAGCGGCTGCGTGGTGGTGCACGGCGAGCGGGAGGTCGTCCCGGCGGCGACCCGCGCCGAAGCCGCCCGTGCGCTCAAGGACTTCACTGCCGCCTACAACAAGGCGGACAAGACGTACGACCGTTCGCAGGACGCGGACCGGGTGACCGGTCCGCTCGCGGACATCGACGCCGCCAAGCTGAAGGCCGGACACAAGAGCAACCCCGAGGGGAATCCGGCGCATTCAGCGCTGGAGTTCCGGGACGCGGAGTTCTCCATACCCGCCAAGGCCGCGTGGCCGCGCTGGTTCGTGGCGAACACGGCGGCCAACAAGGGCGCGCCGGGCAGCCGTTGGCTGATGGTCTTCACCCGGGGCAGCGCCGCCGAGCCGTGGCAGGCCTCGTACCTGACGGTTCTCACCGCCGACGAGGTACCGAAGTTCACGCGGGACAAGGACGGCTGGGCGCAGCCCGTCACGGCTGACGACGCGGCACTCGCCGTCGAGCCGGAGAAGCTCGGCAGCACCTACGCGACCTATCTGCGGGCCGGCGGCGACACGTTCGCGGCGGGCACGCACACCTCGCTGTGGCGGGCCCAGCGCAAGAAGTTCGCCAACAGGCCGGGGCTCGCACGGCAGTACATCGACGAGCCGCTGACCGCGGGCGACTACGCCCCGGTGGGCCTGCGCACGGCGGACGGCGGGGCGCTGGTGTTCTTCGCGACGCACCGCTTCGAGAAGCAGACCGCCGCGGAGGGCACCGCGATCCCGACGCCCAGCGCGGACGTCCAGGCTCTGACGACCGGTGAGATCAAGCAGTCCCTGACGCTGGAGTTCGTCTCCAACCAGGTGGCCCTGGACCCGGCGAAGGGCGCGGACGACCGGCGGGTGTCCGTCCTCGGACGGGTCGAGGGGCTGACCGGGGCGAAGGGCGAGTAGTCCGCGGTCCGGCCCCGACGGGCCGGACCGGTCCTTCCTCAGCCCCGGTGCGGCCAGGCGGCGAGCTGCTCCGCGCCGTTCTCCCCGGCGTAGCGGGCGCACGCGTCCGTGAGGTGTTCCAGGAGGGTGAGCGGGTCGGGCAGCGGATGCTCAGGACCGCGCACCCAGTCGACGCTCAGACCGCCGGGCAGCTGGGCCGGCGGCACGAGGACGTACGAGCCGCGGCAGTGCCAGCGGAACCCGGGGTGCTCGTCCATGGTCTCGGGGTGGCAGTCCAGCTCACAGGGCCACCACTCGTCCTCGTCCTCGGGCGTACCGCGGGTGAGGGTGAAGAAGAGCATGCGGCCGTCGCCGGTCTCGGCGACCGGGCCGACGTCGACACCCGCGGCCAGTATCCGCTCCAGCGCCTCGCGGCCGGCTTCCAGCGGCACATCGAGCACGTCGTGCACCATGCCGGTCGCGGTGATGAAGTTCGCCTTCGGCTGGTGCCGGGCCCAGCGCTCGATCTGGGCGCGGTCGGTGGTGGACTGCGTCTGCCAGGCGAAGGAGACGGGGTGACGCGCGGGTGTGGGACAGCCGACGCGGTCGCAGGAGCAGCGGTAGCCCGCGGGGTACGCGGCCTGCGCGAGCGGCAGTCCCGCGTCCGCGGCGGCGAGCAGCAGGGCCTCGCGCCGGGCGTCGGACGTCTCCTCAGGGGGCTTGGGCCGGCGTCCGCGCAGCCACTGGGAGATCCTGCCCTGCGCGCCGGAGCGGCTTCCGAACTCTGCGCTCATCTATCCCCTCGCCAAGCCGTAGTGCACTCGTCGTCCTTGCCCATGGTCCCACCATCCTGCGCCCCGGGTGGCCGGAGCCGACAACCGGGGTAGGTGGGGCGATGCGTTCGCCAGGCCCTGATCAGGTGTTATTCCATGATGTGTGACGATTTAAGTACCAGGTGGCGGGTGACCGGACCGTTCAGCGCGGGGCGAGACCGTGCAGCGCGTAGTCGACGAGGGTGTCCGTGTAGTCGTACGTGATCGGGGCGGTGCGCTGGAGCCAGCGCTGGGCGAGCGGGGAGACGAACAGTTCCAGGGCGACCCGGGGGTCGACGTCCGGGCGGACGTCGCCGTGGTCCTGTGCGGAGCGCAGTCGCCGTACGTACAGCTGGAGCTGGGGTTCGAGCAGCTTGGCGACGAACTCGGCGCCGAGCCGCTCGTTCACCAGGCCCTCGGCGGCCAGCGCGCGGGAGGGCACCTCGAAGGCGGGGTCGAGCAGCTCGTCGACGGTGGCGCGCAGCACCAGCTTGAGATCGGCGGCCAGGTCCCCGGTGTCCGGAAGGGTGTACGGCTCCTGCCCCGCGGCCCGCGCGGCCTGTTCGCCGAGGTCCATGAAGGCGTCCAGCAGCACCTCCGCCTTGGAGGACCACCACCGGTAGATCGTCTGCTTGCCGACCCCGGCCCGCGCCGCGATGCCCTCGATCGTGGTCCTCGGATAGCCGCTCTCGCCGACCAGGGCGAGGGCGGCGGCGAAGATGGCGCGGCGGGACTTCTCGCTGCGCCGGGTGGCGTCGGGGGCGGGCCGCCCGGCGGGGCCGGGGTCCGGGGCGGAATCGGGGCTGGAGCTGGGCTTCTCGGCCATGGGGCGAACCTACCAGGACCGCGATACGGCGCGTCTCGCGTCCGGCGGGCGGACGTGCCGGCGGGGTTCCGGCGGGCGTTCCGGTCGGGTTCCCGCGGGAGTTCGCGGGGGCATTCCGTGGGCCGGGCGGGGCCCCGGTGACGCGGACGGCGGACACCACCCCTTCGCCTGCGGGCGGCGGAGGTGCGCACGGCGCACCATGAGCATCAACTGCCCCTGCGGTTGCGTAAGGAGCCTTCCTTGCACCCTCTCCGTCGTGCCACGCCCCGGCGCTACCTCATGTGCCCCCCGGTGCACTTCGACGTCACGTACGCGATCAACCCGTGGATGGATCCCGCCAAGCCGGTCGACGTGCCGCTCGCGCTCGCCCAGTGGGAGGACCTCCGTGACCGCTACCGCTCCCTCGGCCACACCGTCGAGGAACTCGCCCCCCGCCCCGGCCTGCCGGACATGGTCTTCGCGGCGAACGGCGCGACGGTCGTGGACGGCCGGGTGCTCGGCGCCCGGTTCGCCTTCCGGGAGCGTGAGCCGGAGGCGGCGGCGCATCTGGAGTGGTTCCGCGCCAGGGGGTTCGCGGAGGTCCTGGAGCCCGTGCACGTGAACGAGGGCGAGGGCGACTTCGCGGTCACGGCCTCGTACGTCCTCGCGGGCCGCGGCTTCCGGGCGAGCCCGCTCTCGCACGGCGAGGCCCAGGAGTTCTTCGGCCGGCCGGTGATCGGCCTCGACCTCGTCGACCCGCTCTTCTACCACCTGGACACGGCTCTCGCCGTCCTCGACGACACGACGGACGAGGTCATGTACTACCCGCGGGCGTTCTCCCCCGGCAGCCGCGAGGTGCTGCGCCGGCTGTTCCCGGACGCGCTGACGGCCACGGACGAGGACGCCGTCGCGATGGGCCTGAACGCGGTCTCGGACGGCCTGAACGTCCTGCTCCCCCAGGAGGCGGCAGGCCTCTTCGGCCCCCTCCGCGACCGCGGCTTCACTCCGATCGGCATCGACCTGGCCGAACTCCTGAAGGGCGGCGGCAGCGTGAAGTGCTGCACCCAGGAACTCCGGGGGTGAGCGGGGGGCTGCTCACCTCTCACCGGCCCGGTGCCCTTTCCAGCAGCTCGATGTTCGACCACAGCCCGTCCAGCCCGAAGCGCGCCGGGTACTCCTCGAGGACGAGGAACGGTGGGCCCTCGTGCGGCTCGCCGGCCACCCACACGGTGTCGCACTCGTGGCAGAGCAGGAACGTCTCGGACTCCTCCGGGACGCGGGCACGGATGACCCACCCCTGATCGCACCGCGGGCACCGGATCACGGCTGCCTCCTTCCGGAAACCGGGCGCGCACGCGTCCGACCGGCGGTCGGGGCGAGGGCCCTCAGGCCTCCCGGGGCGGCGGCCAGGCGGCGCCCCAGTCGGTGTCCCGGGCCGCCTTGTAGAGCGGGCCGTGACGTTTGGTCACCGTCTCGCGGCGCAGGGACTCGTCGGGTTCGCACAGGTCGAGCAGGACCTGGCCCTTGCGGATCTGCGGCCTGCGCACGATGCGGGCGGGCGCCGGGTCGGGCGGGAAGCGGGTCGCGGCGACGTAGCTGAACTTCTCGTCCTCGTAGGGCAGGGAGCCGCCCTTCACCTGGCGGTGCAGGGAGGAACGGGCGACCCGGGCGGAGAAGTGGCACCAGTCCTCGCCGGGGACGATGGGGCAGGCGGCGCTGTGCGGGCAGGGAGCGGCGACGTGAAACCCTGCGCCGATCAGCCGGTCGCGGGCGGCGAGGACCCGGATGTAGCCGTCGGGCGTGCCGGGCTCGATGATCACGACCGCCTGCGCGGCGCTCGCGGCCGCGTCCACGACCGAGGCGCGGTCGTCCTCGGTGAGTTCGCCGAGCACGTAGGAGACCGTGACGAGATCGGTGCTCTCGATGGTGAGCGCCGCTCCGATCCGGGAGCGCTGCCACGCGGCGCCGCTCAGCTCGGGATTGGCCGCGGCGATCTCCCGGCCGAGCGCGAGCGCGGGCTCGGCCCAGTCGAGCACGGTCACCGGGCGGGCGCCCTCCCAGGTGGCGTTCACCGCCCAGGTCGCCGCGCCCGTGCCGCCGCCGACGTCCACATGGCTTCCCGGCGCCCAGCCGGGCACCGCGTCCGCGAACGCGTCCAGCGCCGCGGAGACCGCCTCGAACGTCGCCGGCATCCGGTACGCGGCGTACGCCGCCACGTCCGAGCGGTCCCGCAGGATCGGCGTGTGGGTCGGGGTGGTCCCCCGGTAGTTCACGATCAGCCGCTCGACCGCCTGCGCGGCGGCCTTCGGCGGCAGGCCGTCGAGCAGCCCGGCGAGGGCGCTGCGCAGGGTGTCGGCGGTGGGTACGGGGGCGTTCACGGGCCCGATTCTCTCAGGTGCGGCGTGTCGCCCGTGGCACGGGCGGTCTTCCTTCCCCGGGGCGGGTGCGGTCCCCGGGCCTCCGGCCCGGACGTCTCCCGCCCACGCACCACCCGTGACTGTCACCCGGCAAGCCCGGCTCGCCCGTGGGGCCTCCGCGCCGTTCGCGTCGCGCGGAAGCGAAGCGGTCACGGGCCCCATGGGCCCTTCCCCCGTCCGCGTCGCGTGGAAGCGGCCCGGCGTCCGGTCATGCCCCCGCCGGGTTCACGTGCCGCGTACCGCTCGGCGCAGCCGGGTGGCCGCCGCCGCGCGTGGCGCGTTGTCCGCCGGGCGGCGGCGCGGGTGGACGGTGTTGGCGAGCAGGACCAGGAAGGTTCCGGTCACCGGGTCGAGGACCAGGGACGTGCCGGTGAAGCCGGTGTGGCCGGCCGCGCCGCCGCCCGCGAGGGCGCCCATGAACCAGGGCTGGTCGAGGGCGAACCCGAGGCCGGGCGGGGTCAGGAGGAGTTCGACGAAGTCGGGGCCGAGGATACGCGCGGGCCCGTAACTGCCGCCGGCGAGCAGGGTGCGGCAGAAGACTGCCAGGTCACGGGCGGTGGAGAAGAGGCCCGCGTGACCGGCCACGCCACCGAGCGCCCAGGCGTTCTCGTCGTGCACGACCCCGCGCAGCATGCCCCGGTCCGCCTTGCCCCAGGGCCGGCGCTGGTCCTCGGTGGCGGCGGCGCCCGGGCAGGGGCCGAAGGCGGTGGCGTTCATCCCGAGGGGGCGGGTGATGCCGTCCCGGACGAGGGCGTCGAGCGACCGCCCGCTGACCCGCTCCAGCACGAACTGCAACAGCAGCAGGTTGAGGTCGGAGTACCGGTAGAGGCCCGGCTCGGACGAGGGGCCCTCGGCCCGCAGCATCGCCAGCCGGGTCGCGTCGTCCGGGCAGTCGTACAGCGGGAGTTCGGGGCGCAGCCCGGAGGTGTGGGTGAGCAGCTGCCGCACGGTGACGCCGTGCTCGCGGGCACCGCGGAACTCGGGCAGGTAGGCGCCGACCCGCGCGTCGATGCCGAGGGTGCCGCGCTCCAGCTGCTGCACCGCGGCGACCGCCGTGAACAGCTTCGTGAGCGAGGCCAGGTCGAAGGGCGTGAAGACGGTCACCGGCACACGCGCCCCGGCCGCCAGCTCGGTCCCGGTGTCGGTCTTCTCGTCGTAGGCCGCGTAGCGGACCGCCCACCCCGCCGCCTCTTCGACGGCGATGACCGGGCCGCGCCCGGCGACCAGCACGACACCCGCCGCCCACGGGTCGGGCCCGGTGGTGAGGGCTCGGACCTCGCCGGCGAGTTGTCGCAGCTCTCCGGCGTCGAGTCCGGCGCGTTCCGGTGTGTCGATCCGCAGTCTCGGTGCGCTCAGCTGTCCGCCGCCTTTCCGTCCGGTGTGTGCCCCGTGCGCCGGGGACGGCACAGTCCCACGAAGCAGGCGACGGCCACCAGTACGGCCGCCAGTTGGACGACGGCCATCGGGACGGCGGTGTGCTCGCCCGCGATGCCGACGAGCGGTGAGGCGACCGCGCCGACGAGGAAGGACGTCGTGCCCAGCAGCGCGGAGGCGGACCCGGCAGCGTGCCGTACCCGCATGAGGGCGAGGGTCTGGGTGTTGGGCAGGGCGAGGCCCATCGCCGACATCAGCACGAACAGCGCGGCGGACACCGGTACGAGTCCGACGTTCCCGAGGACGCCGGTGGACATGAGGAGCAGCGCGGTCGCGGCGAGGACGACGAGGGCGAGGCCGGTGGCGAGGACCTTCTCCAGCGGGACCCGGCCGACCAGCACCTTGCCGTTGATCTGGCCCGTGATCACGAGGCCGACGGAGTTCACGCCGAAGAGCAGGCTGAAGGTCTGCGGGGAGGCGCCGTAGATCTCCTGGATCACGAACGGAGAGGCGGAGATGTAGGCGAACAGCGCCGCGAAGGTGAAGCCGCCGGCGAGCATGTACCCCGCGAAGATCCGGTCGGCGAGCAGTCCGCGCATGGCGTGCAGCGCCTCACCGACGCCGCCCACGTGCCGGTCCTCGGGCCGTAGCGTCTCCGGCAGCTTCGCCCAGACGACCGCGGTGAGCGCGATGCCGACGGCGGTGAGGACCACGAAGACGCCCCGCCAGTCGGTGACGCGCAGGATCTGTCCGCCGATGAGCGGCGCGACGACCGGGGCGACCCCGGAGATCAGCATGAGGGTGGAGAAGAAGCGGGCCATGGCGTCGCCGTCGTACAGGTCGCGCACGACGGCCCGGGCGATGACGATGCCGGCCGCGCCCGCGAGCCCCTGGGCGAGGCGGAACGCGACGAGGAGTTCGATGGTGGGGGCGAGCGCGCACAGCACGGTGGCGAGGACGTACACGGCGAGTCCGCAGAGCAGCGGACGCCGGCGGCCCCAGCGGTCGCTCATCGGCCCGACGACGAGCTGGCCGAGTGCCATGCCCGCGAGACAGGCGGTGAGTGTGAGCTGCACCGTCGCCGCGGGTGCGTACAGGGATCCGGTGACCTCCGGCAGCGACGGGAGGTACATGTCCATCGCGAGCGGGGGTGTGGCGGTGAGTCCGCCGAGGACGAGGGTGACGAGGAGGCCGGTGCGGCCCGCGGCGCCCGGGCCCGCGGCCGGTCGCGCCATCCGGCCCCGGGCGGGCCGGGGTTCGGGGGCGGGCACGGTCGCGGTGTCCGCGGCGGTCGCGTCCGGTATGTGCCCGTGCGGGCTTCCCTGTTCCCGCGTGGTGCGGCCACGCTCGGGCATGTGCCCCTCCCTCTGCCAGTGATGCGCCCCCTATGCTCTCAGTTCGAACAGGGTGTTCGGGGTCACAGATCGAGGTGCGGGCATGACGGGCGAACGCGTGCGGTGGGGGATTCTGGCGACCGGCGGGATCGCCGCGGCGTTCACGGCGGACCTGGTGGACATGCCGGACGCCGAGGTCGTGGCGGTCGCCTCACGGACGGACGCCTCGGCGAAGGCGTTCGCGGAGCGGTTCGGCATTCCGCGGGCGTACGGGGACTGGGCGTCGCTCGCGGCGGACGAGGACGTCGACGTCGTGTACGTCGCCACTCCGCACGCGGCACATCGGCAGGCCGCCGGGATGTGTCTGGAGGCGGGGCGCCATGTGCTGTGCGAGAAGGCGTTCACGCTGAACGCACGGGAGGCGGACGAGCTCGTCGCGCTGGCCCGGCATCACGACCGCTTCCTGATGGAGGCCATGTGGATGTACTGCAATCCACTGGTCCGGCAGCTGAAGGCGTTCGTCGACGACGGTGTGATCGGTGAGGTCCGCACCGTGCAGGCCGACTTCGGGCTCGCGGGGCCCTTCCCGCCCTCGCACCGGCTGCGGGACCCCGCGCAGGGCGGCGGCGCGCTCCTCGATCTCGGCGTCTATCCGGTGTCGTTCGCACAACTGCTGCTCGGGGAGCCCTCGGACGTCGTCGCGCGAGCGGTGCTCTCCGACGAGGGCGTCGATCTCCAGACGGGTGCACTGCTCTCCTGGGAGAGCGGCGCTCTCGCCTCGGTGCACTGCTCCATCAACGGCGGTACCCCGGTGGCCGCGTCCGTGACCGGTTCCGAGGGCCGCATCGACGTCCCCGACGGCTTCTTCTTCCCGGACCACTTCGTGGTGCACCGCGACGGCCGCGAGCCCGAGACGTTCCGTGCCGAGCCGGCGGCGGGGCCCCGCAACAGCCTGCGGCACGAGGCCGCCGAGGTGATGCGCGCGCTGCGGGCCGGCGAGCGGGAGTCCCCGCTCGTCCCGCTGGACGGCACGCTCGCCGTGATGCGGACGCTCGACACGATCCGGGACCGCGTCGGCGTCCGCTATCCCGGCGAGGCCGGCGGACCGGACGTCAGGCCTGCTTGAGCCCCTGGTCGCCGACCTCCGTCACGAACGACGCGGCCGTGGTGACCGGCGCCCCCGGCGTCGTCACCGCCGACACGGTCCTGAAGTCGGCCCGCGCCGTTTCCCGGCCCAGCTCGACGGTCACGTAGCCGCGCCGCCCGTTGTAGAACTTCAGGTGCGGGTTGGCCTGCGTGTAGGTGGCCCAGTTGGCGGGCCGGTCGGAGCCGTCCTTGCCGCTGGTGATCGAGGTGGCGACGATCTCCGTACCGAGGACCGCCGACGCGGGGTCGTCGAAGTCGTCGAGGATGTCGAAGGCGTACCCCACGTGCACGTCCCCGGTGAGCACCATCAGGTTCTCGGTCCCGGTGGACCGGGCGCCCGCGAGGATCCGCTGCCGCGAGGCCCGGTAGCCGTCCCAGGCGTCCATGGACACCTTGGCGACCGGGTTCAGGTCCAGCTTGCGCTGGGCGAAGGTGACCTGTTGCGGTACGACGTTCCACAGCGCCCGCGAGTCCCGCCAGCCGTCGATCAGCCAGCGTTCCTGCGTCGCGCCGGTGATGGTGCGCGCCGGGTCGTCCGACTCGGGCCCGGGGACGTGCGAACCGTCGCCGTAGGCCTGGTCGGAGCGGTACTGGCGGGTGTCGAGGATGTCGAACTGCGCGAGCCTGCCCCAGCCGAGCCTGCGGTAGAGCTGAGCGTCCGGGCCGACCGGGAGCTGCGCGCGGCGCAGCGGCTGGTTCTCCCAGTACGCGCGGTAGGCGGCGGCGCGGCGCAGCAGGAACTCCTCCGGCGGGTCGTCGTTCTCGTCGATGTCGTCGGCGTAGTTGTTCTCCGTCTCGTGGTCGTCCCAGGTGACGGCGAAGGGGTGCGCGGCGTGCGCGGCCCGCAGGTCGGGGTCGGACTTGTAGAGGGCGTACCGCAGGCGGTAGTCCTCCAGCGTCGTGGTCTCGTGGTTGAACAGGTCGGGGAGCGTCCGGTCGGTGTAGTTCCGGGCGCCGCCGACGGAGCTGACGGCGTACTCGTAGAGGTAGTCGCCGAGGTGGAAGACGACGTCGACGTCCTCCTCGGCGAGGTGGCGGTACGCGGTGAAGTAGCCGTCGTGGTACGCCTGGCAGGAGACCGCGGCCAGGGTGAGCGCGGAGACACGGGCGCCGGGGGCGGGCGCCGTGCGGGTGCGGCCCGTCTCGCTGATCCAGCTGCCGACCTTGAAGCGGTAGTGGAAGACCCGGTCGGGGGCGAGCCCGCCGACCTCGACGTGCACGGCGTGGTGGTACTCGGGGTGCGCGGTGACGGTGCCGCGCCCGACGACCCGGCGGAAGCGGTCGTCGTGCGCCAGTTCCCAGTGCACGGTGACGCGTTCGGCGGGCAGGCCGCTGTCGGGCTGGTACGGGGCGGGCGCGAGCCGGGTCCACAGGAGCACCGAGCCGGGCAGCGGGTCGCCGGAGGCGACGCCGAGCGTGAAGGGGTCCTCGGTGATTCTCGCCGCGTCGAGTTCGGCGGCGCTCGCCGTGCCGGCGGCCGGCAGGTCGACGGCGAAGGCGAGCGCGGCGGCCGCGCCGGTGACGGTGAGGAAGCGGCGGCGCCCGATGTGACGCGCCACGGCGCGGAGTTCGGGGGCGTGTTGCGACGGATGATGCTGGGCTGCGGGTGTCATCTGGCCCTCCCCTGACGGTGGTGGTACAGGGCATTGCAGTGGCCAGGATCGACGGCCGCTTGGCGCGTACACAACAGGAACATGGCGGGAGGATGAGTTCCGGATGTCGGCCCCGCCACCTGCCCCTCCCGTACGCTGCGGGCCCATGAACGCCATGAATCCCCTGAATCCCCCGGAGACGAAGACCGCGGTGGTGACCGGAGCGGGCTCCGGCATCGGCCGTGCCGTGGCCGCCGAACTGCTGCGCGCCGGCTGGTCGGTGGCGCTGGCCGGGCGCAGGACCGGGACCCTGGAGGAGACCGCGGCCCTCGTGCCGCAGGCCCCCTCGATCGCCGTCCGCACGGACGTCTCGCGCCCCGACGAGGTGGCCGCCCTGTTCACCGCCGTACGCGACCGGTTCGGGCGGCTGGACCTGCTGTTCAACAACGCCGGGACGTTCGGCCCGGGCGGGGTGCCGGTCGAGGAACTGCCCTACGACGCCTGGCGGCACGTCGTGGACACCAATCTGAACGGCGCGTTCCTGTGCGCGCAGGCGGCGTACCGGCAGATGAAGGAGCAGGACCCGCAGGGCGGCCGGATCATCAACAACGGTTCGATCTCCGCGCACACGCCCCGGCCGCAGTCGGTCGCGTACACGGCGACCAAGCACGCGCTGACGGGCCTGACCAAGTCGCTGTCCCTGGACGGCCGTCCGTACCGGATCGCCTGCGGTCAGATCGACATCGGCAACGCGGCCACCGACATGACGGAGCGGATGCGGACCGGAACGCTCCAGGCGAACGGGGAACTCGCGGTGGAGCCGGTGATGGACGTGGCCGACGTGGCCCGCACGGTGCGGCACATGGCCGAGCTGCCGCTGGAGGCGAACGTGCAGTTCGCGACCGTGCTGGCGTCCGCGATGCCCTACGTCGGACGCGGCTGACCCGCGCCCGCATCCGCTGTCACCTTCGCTGCCGCCTTCGCGGTGGCCGGCCCTATGGGTACGCGGGGAACGGGGCGCCCGTTCACCGCATCTGGTCAAATTCTCAACTTGCACAAACGGAAGCTGACTCTCCGGACCATAGAGGCCGGTGATGGGCTTATGCTCAACACCTCCTCCACGAGAGCTTCACACTCGGAGGAAGAGACTTCGGTAGGGCCATCGGCCCGCACCGAGGGGGGAGGTGGCAGTCGCTCCGCGGTCCGGGTGGGGGCGGGCCTCGTGCGAAAGCGCGAGGAAAGCACCGGATCGCGCAGCGGCTGTCCCCGTCAGAGCCGGCGCCGCACAGCTGTCAGGGCTGTGCGGCGCCGTGCTGTGTGGCCCGGGCACGCGCAACGCCCGGACCCTCATCCCGCGGTCAGTGCTTGCGGCGAGGCCCGCGTCCCTCGGTGGACGCCTCGGCCGGGTCCTCCGCCGGGCCGCGACGGCGGTTGCGCAGCGCCAGCACACCGCCGGCGAGCAGCACGACCGCTCCCCCGGCCCCGCCGACCAGTCCCCAGGGCGGGCCGTCACTCTTCGCGGCGGCGGCCGGAGCGCCCGCCGCCGGCTTCGCCGTCGCCCTGTGCGTGGGGGCCGCGCTCGCGCCGCCCTCGCTGACCGGAGCGACGAGCGTGCCCACCGGTTCGGCGTCCGCGCCGTTGCGGAAGCCCCAGTCGAGCAGTCGGGCCGCCTCCTCGTAGACGCCGCTGCCGCCGCTCTTGGGGTGCATCACCGTGACGAGGAGGGTCCGTCCGTCGCGGGTGGCGGCACCGGTGAAGGTGTTGCCGGCGTGGCTGGTGTACCCGTTCTTCACCCCGATCAGGCCGTCGTACGTCTTCACGCCCCACGCGCCGGTCAGCAGGCGGTCGGTGTTCTGGATCTGGAAGGTCTTCTTGCCGCCGGCCGGGAAGTCGGCCGTCTTGGTCGCGCAGTAGCCGCGGAAGTCGGCGCTCGCGAGACCGTGCCGGGCGAACAGCGTCAGGTCGTACGCGGACGACAGCTGGCCCGCGTGGTCGAAACCGTCCGGGCTGACCACGTGCGTGTCCAGGGCCTGCAGGTCCTTCGCCTTGGCCTGCATCTCGGCGACCGTCGCCGGGACGCCGCCGTTCATGTGGCTGAGCACGTGCACCGCGTCGTTGCCGGAGCGCAGGAAGACGCCCTGCCACAACTGCTCGACGGTGTAGGTGATGCCGGGCTTGATCCCGACCAGGCTGGAGCCCGCGGGGACGTCGGCGATCTCGACGTCGGTCACCCGGTGCGTCTCGGTCCGGTCGAACTTCGCCAGCACGGTGTCCGCGAACAGCATCTTCAGGGTGGAGGCGGGCGCGAGGCGCTGGTGCGCACGGTACGAGGCGAGGACCTGGCCGCTCGTGTGGTCCGCGATCAGCCAGGCGCGGGCCGTGAGGTGCTTGGGCAGCGCCGCACCGCCGCTCGCCTGTACCCCGGTGCGGCCCAGCCGCGCACCGCCGATCGTGGTGGCGGCGGAGGCTGTGGTGGCCGTCGCGGCGGCGAGCGGCACGGCGGCGGCGAGGCCGAGAGCCGCACGGCGGGAGAGCCCGGAAGAATCACGCATCCCGGGACCGTACAAAGCCGCTCCGCGGGCCCCGACAGCGGGGTGACAAAGGGAAGGGAAGCCGATTCCCAAGGGGCGGCAAAGGCGCCGTTGAAAGGCGAGGCAGACGAGGCAGCCGGGTCGGGGAAAGCGCGGGTCCGCCCGCGCGCCGTCCTCCGTCCCACCGGAGGAAGCGCGGCGGCGGGCCCGCCGGCCGTGACCGTCCGCCATCCAACAGGTCCTTCCTGTCAATAGCCCCTTCCCCGCTCAGCAATGGGCTGTCTGACGCAAAAATGATTCAAGGCCCGGATTTCTCAGTTCGCACACATCTGGCACTCAGCCCGGATCAAAGGTTCCTCCATAGCGTGTGGCCGCGCCCACAGCGGGCGCCAAGAACCTTTGAGGAACGGGATGTTTGGCATCTATCTCAAGCGTGAGCTGAGCCGGCGCAAGAAGGCGGCGCTGGTGATCGCCCTGGGTCTGGCGCTCGGAATCGCGCTGGTCATCACCGTCAACTCGGTGTCGGCCGGTATGCAGCAGGCACAGGACAAGGTCCTGAAGTCGCTGTACGGACTCGGCACCGACATGACGGTCACCAAGGCCCAGGCGGCACCGACGGGGAATTCCTCGGGCCGGCCGAAATTCGACTTCGACGCCAAGTCGGACAGCAGCAAGAGCCAGAGCTCGGACCGGGTGATGACCCAGGGCGGGCAGTCCCTGAAGTCCTCGCTCGTCACCCAGGTCGCCGCGCAGAAGGGCGTCGCGAGCGCGGTCGGCGCCCTCAGCCTGAACGTCACCAAGGTCGACGGCTCCTTCACCCAGGGCAAGGCGAAGTCCTCCACCTCGGGCTCGGGACAGCAGGGCGGACCCGGCGGCGGCCAGAGCGGCGGCACGGCCGCCCCGCAGGTGCAGGGCGGCGGAGCCTCCTTCGACGTGAACTCGTACTCCGTTGCGGGCGTCGACGTGACCGACCAGGACCTCGGCCCGCTCGCCACCTCGAAGATCACCACCGGCAAGACCTTCACGGCCGCGCAGAGCGACGCGAAGGTCGCGGTGCTCAGCAAGTCGTACGCCAAGGAGAACAAGAAGACGGTCGGCAAGACCGTCACGATCTCCGGCAAGAAGTACACGGTGATCGGGATAGCGACGCCCGACACCAGTGAGTCGACCACCGATGTCTACCTGCCCCTGAAGCAGGCCCAGACGCTCGGCGACGCGAAGAACAAGGTCACCACGATCTACGTCAAGGCCACCGACTCGAAGCAGATCGACACGGTCAAGACGGCCATCCAGAAGAACATCTCGGGCACGACGGTCACCACTTCCGCGGACCTCGCCGACACCGTCTCCGGCTCACTGTCGACGGCCTCGAACCTCGCGACCAGCGTCGGCAAATGGCTGTCGATCGCCGTCCTCGTCGCCGCGTTCCTGGTGGCGGCGCTGCTCACCTCGTCCGCCGTCTCCCGCCGGGTGCGCGAGTTCGGCACCCTGAAGGCGCTCGGCTGGCCCTCCCGCAGAGTGACCCGGCAGGTCGTCGGCGAGTCCATGGTGAACGGACTGCTCGGCGGCGCCCTCGGTATCGCCCTCGGCCTCGGCGCGGCCGCCGTCGTCACCGCGATCAGCCCGAAGCTGACGGCGGAACTCGGCTCCACCGGCGGGAGCGGCATGGGCGGCGGCCCCGGCGGCGGCGGTCCCGGCCGGCAGGCCGCCTCCGCGGCCAAGAACACCGTCGACATCGCGCTCTCGGCGCCGGTCTCGGTCACCACGATCGCGCTGGCCGCGGGCCTCGCCATCGCGGGCGGTCTGATCGCCGGCGCCATGGGCGGCTGGCGCGCCTCCCGGATGCGCCCGGCCGACGCCTTGCGCAGCGTCTCCTGACCGGCCCCCGGGCCACACCCCAAGAGCAGGGGCGCCGCGTCCACTCCCCCGGGCCGCGGCGCCCCACCCCTCACCCTCGGAGAACCTCATGTACAAGCTCACCGGCGTCACCAAGCGCTACACGCGGGGCAAGGACACCGTCGACGCGCTGCGCGGCGTCGACCTGGCCATCGAGGACGGCGACCAGCTCGTCATCCAGGGCCCGACCGGCGGCGGCAAGTCGACGCTGCTCCAGATGATCGGCGGCCTCGACCGTCCGAGCTCCGGCAGCGTCGAGCTGGACGGCGTCGACCTCGCCTCCATCAGCGAGGCCAAGCTGACCCGGCTGCGCGCCGAGAAGATCGGCATCATCTTCCAGTCGTTCAACCTCATCCCGACGCTGACCGCTCAGGAGAACGTCGAGACCGCCCTCGTCCCGCTCGGCGTGAAGCCCGCCGAACGGCGCGACCGGGCAGCGGAGGCGCTCCGCTCGGTCGGACTCGGCGAGCGGCTGGCGCACGTCCCGTCCGAGCTGTCCGGCGGCCAGCAGCAGCGCGTCGCCATCGCCCGCGCGCTGGTCAAGAAGCCGAAGGTGCTCCTCGCCGACGAACCCACCGGCAACCTCGACGAGGGCACCCGCGACGACATCATGGGTCTGCTGGAAGGGCTGTGGCACGAGTACGGGCTGACGTTCGTCATCGTCACCCACGACTCGTCCATCGCCCGACGCGCGCCGCGCCTCGCCACCATCCGGGCCGGCCGGATCACCCTGACCGAGCAGGGCGGCGCACACCGCGCCGACCCGTGGCAGCCCGCCCAACAGGCGCACACCACACCGCAGTCGGCGCAGCAGCCGTACGACTCCCGGTCCGCCGTCCCGCAGTCGTACGCGGCCCAGGACGCCGCCCCGGGGCCGTACGCGCCGTAGGACACCGTCCCCGAGCCCTGCACAACCCGGCAGTTCGGGTTCGCGCAGGGCGACTGAGCCTTCGGCGCCCGCACTCTCCCGTGGGTGTCCTAGCGGCCGTTCACCGTCCGAGCACCTGGTCGACCTCGGCCATCTGCGCGGCGGTGAGCGGCCCTTCGGCGATCGCGCCCGCGTTCTCCTCGGCCTGGGCGACCGAGCGGAAGCCCGGGATCGGCACGGTCCGGGGGCTCCGGGCCCACAGCCAGCCCAGGGCGCCCTGGACGAGGGTGCGCCCGCCACCGGTCAGGATCTCCTTGAGGGCGTCCACGCGGGCGAGCCACTGCGGGTCGGCGCCGCCCTCACCGGTGAAACCGGGCAGCCAGGCGGGCGGCGCGCTGCGGATGTCGCCCGCCGCGAGGGCCCGGCCCGGCGTGTGCCGGCCGGTCAGCAACCCCATCGCCAGCGGACTCCGGTTGATGCTCGCGAGCCCCGACTCCTCGCAGAGCGCGACGAGTTCGGGCGCGTCCTGCAGGACGTTCAGCCGGTGCTGCACGGCCGCGCAGTGCTCCCCCTCGGCGAAGACGGCCGCGCGCCCGGGATCGTCGGTGCTCCACGCGTAGGCGCGGATCAGCCCCTCCCTCACGAACTCCTCGCAGGTGTCGCGGAGTTCGGCGGCCTGCTCGGGGCCGGCGTCGGAGAGGTGCAGCTGGTAGAGGTCGATCCAGTCGGTGTCCAGGCGGCGGAGCGAGGCGGTGAGGGCTCGCCTGGCGTACGCCGGGGAGTCGTCGGCGCCGGTGAGGAGGCGGCGGTCCTCGTCGACGACGTTGCCCCACTTGGTGGCGAGGACCACGTCGGCCCGCCGCTTGCCGAGGGCCCGCGCCAGTACCCGTTCGCTGTGCCCCGCGCCGTACGCGTCCGCCGTGTCGAAGAAGGTCACGCCGAGGTCCAGGGCGCGGCGGACGGCCCGTACGGACTCCTCGTCGTCGACCGCGCCCCAGCCGAGCGGCTGCCCGTCCGGGGTCGCCCACTCACCGCCGATGGCCCAGCAGCCGAAGCCGAGGGCGCTCACCTCGATACCGCTGCTTCCCAGTGTCCTGTTCCCGAAGTTCTCCATGCCCGGGGACGCTAGGAGTTGGAGCGCACGCGAACACAAGCCCCCGGGGCGGGGTTCCCCCGGACCCGGCCGGTCTTCCCGGGGCTCAGGCCTGGCCGGTCTCGAAGCGGCTGATCCGGCCGCCGTCGTCCACGGTGAAGGTCCACTTGGTCTTCATCTCGCCCCAGGCGTCGTTGCGGTACCGCACGACGAGGGAGCGGCCGCCGCCGGACTCGTTGTCGACGTCCATGTGGCCACGCGAGGAGAAGATCTCCCGGTCGGTCCAGTCGGCGACGTCCCGGTCGGAGCCGTCGTCGGACATGGTGGCGCCGGGCGCGAGGACCGACTGGAACGCGTCACGGTCGTGCGCGTTCACGGCGGAGACGAAGGCCCGGACGGCCGGGTCGCTGAGTTTCGCTACCTGAATCGTCATGGCAAGCAGACTCACACCCGCCCCCGGAGGCCGCCACCCGAACGGCCGCGCGGGAACACCGGACACGTGTGATCGGTGCGACGGTGGAGACCCGGGAGGGAACCGTTGCCGTTGTCTGCACTGGGAGTCACCGTGACCTGTTTCGACCGGCGTGATCTGGGACTGCTGCTGCTCCGTCTGAGCACGGGCGGCGCACTGGCCGCGCACGGAGCGCAGAAGCTGTTCGGCTGGTTCGGCGGCGGCGGCATCGAGGGAACCGGGGCTGCCATGGAGGCCATGGGCTACTCCCCCGGAAAGGCCAGCGCGACGGCGGCGGGCCTCGCCGAGGCGGGCGGCGGCACCCTGCTCGCCCTCGGTCTCGCCACCCCCGCGGCCGGTGCCGCGGCGGCCGGTGCGATGGCCGGCGCGGCGGCGGTCCACGCGCCGAACGGGTTCTTCGCGCAGGGCGGCGGCTACGAGTACGCGGCGTCGCTCGGCCTGGCCGCGGCGGGCCTCGCGGTGACGGGCCCCGGGCGGCTGTCCCTCGACCACGCGCTGGGCCACGCCGTGAACCGCGGCTGGATGGTGCCGACCGCGCTCGGCGTCACGGCCGCGGTCACCGCGGTCGTCATCGGCACCCGCAACAGCCGGCTCCGCAAGGCGCAGCAGGGTGAGCAGGAAGCCCTGTTCGAGGAGTAGGAGTCGGCCCGCCCGCCCCGGGGGAGGCTGCTCCCATGGCTGACCAGGACCTGGACGACACGACCGGCCCGGCGGGCACCGCCGGCACCATGACCGGCCCGGCGGACCCGGCCCACCGGGCGGGCGCCCCCGCCGGGGCGGACCCGTGGGAGGCGATCGACCGGCTGCACGGCTGGCTCGACGCCAACCGGGCGCACGGCGGCCGGGAGGGCCTGCTGCTGCGGGTACTGAAGCTGTCGGAGGAGGTCGGCGAGGTCGCCCGGGCGGTGATCGGAGCGACGGGCCAGAACCCGCGCAAGGGTGTGAGCCACACCTGGGACGACGTCCGCTCGGAGCTGTGCGACGTCGTGATCACGGCGATGGTGGCGCTGCGGGAGCTCGCGCCCGACGCGCGCGAGGTCTTCGCGGCCCACCTCACGTCCGTCACGGACCGCTCACTGCGCCCGGACCCGCCCCCTCGCGCCGACCCGGCTGCCGGGCCCCCCGCGTCCGCCGCGGGCCCCTGACCCCGCTCCGCGACCCGGCACTCATCGCGCTCCCCTCGCCCCTCCCCGCTGTCCAGCGTGTGCTCCGCCCGCCACGTCTCCACCCCTCCGACCGGGTACGGGACTTGGCGACCGCCTCCGGAGAGTTTCTTCGTCCATGCCCACGGTGACCGCATCTGTTCACCTGTCGGACAGTGCCGCGCCGCCGGGAGTTGGCGGACGCGGCACAGCCTTCTCGTCGACATCGCGTCGACGAAAGGGCCCCCGTGCAGGACAACGTTTTCCCCAGAGGCCGCCGGACGACCGCCGTGATCGGCGGCGTGCTGACGCTCACGGCCATGGGGCTGGGAAGCCAGGCGCACGCGGCGAGTTACGGCACGCCGAGCCTCTCCCTGTCGGCCACGTATCTGTCGGGCGCGGTGGGCGCGACCGGCGATCCGACCGTGAACGTGACCGTCGCGCAGAGCGGGGCCGACGCCGGCGCGCTCGCCGTCACGGTCACCAAGAGCAGCAAGACCGCGGTGGCGACCACCGCCGACGCCACGGTCACCGGGACGGGCGCCACCCGCAAGGTCGCGGTCGCCGCGCGCGGCGAGGGCTACACGGACCTCACCGTGCAGGTCACCGGGGTCGACGGCAAGAAGGTCACCAAGACGCTGCACTACGCCGCCTCGGCCTCCGTGCAACGTCCCACGGACACGCGGTACTTCACCGGCTCCAGCGACGCCTCGGCGGCCGTCGACGTCGGCGGCGGCTACGCGGTCGTCGCGGACGACGAGTCCAACACGCTGCGCCTGTACGACCGTTCGGCGTCGGGCGCGCCCGTCAAGACCTGGGACTTCGGCTCCAAGGCTGGCGTGTCCAAGGAGATCGACATCGAGGGCGCCACGCGCGTCGGCGACACGATCTACTGGACGGGCTCGCTCGGCAACAACAAGGACGGCGAGTACAAGGCCGACCGCAACACCGTCTTCACCACGACGGTGACCGGCTCGGGCGCCTCCACCGCCCTCACCTACGGCCGTTCGTACAAGAAGCTGCGGGACGATCTCGTCGCCTGGGACGAGGCGAACGGCGACCGCTACGGCTTCGCGGACGGCACCGAGGACGGCCAGACACCCAAGCAGATCGACGGGTTCAACGTGGAGGGCCTGGAGTTCGCGCCGGGCTCGACGACCACCGCCTACCTCGGCTTCCGTGCGCCGCTCGCTCCCGCGGTGCCCGGCGGCAAGGCGCTCATCGTGCCGGTCACCAACTTCGACAAGGTGCTGAGCAGCGGTTCGAAGGCGGTCTTCGGCACACCGATCGAGCTCGACCTCGGCGGTCTGGCGATCCGGGACATCCGTAAGAACGCGTCGAACCAGTATCTGATCGTCGCCGGTTCCTGGGCCGCGGACGACAACTCCGACCCGTACGCGCTCTACTCCTGGGACGGCAACGCGGCACACGCCCCGGTGAAGCGCCTCGACCTGCCGACCTCGGACCCCGGCGGCTGGGAGGCGATCGTGGACGTCCCCGACCTCGGCGTGTCCGGCGCCCGCGCCCAGCTGATCACCGACGACGGCTCGGCCGACCTGTACGGCGACGGCACCGAGGCCAAGGACCTCGACCACCCGGAATGGCAGAAGTCCCGGGCGACCTGGTTCACCGTCACCAACTGATCTGCCGCGGCCGCCGGTTCGCGGTCCGGGACCGAGGGGCCACGCGGGCAGCGGCGTGGTGCCGCAGGGCCCTCCCCCCCCCCCCCCCCCCCGCGCCCGGCAGGGACCTGAGCCCACGTCCGCACGGACCCGTGACCCGCACTCCGGGTCACGGGTCCGTCTCGTTTCCCTGGCTCGTGCCGGGGGGCGGAAATCAGCCGTTCTCCGAGGTGGGACGGGGAACGGGCTCCGCCGCGCCGGTCGGCGGGCGGCGCGAGGGCGCTCGCGTCGGACACGGGTGTCCGGACGGATCGGCGGGCGCGTCCCGGTGCCCGATCGGCCGCCCGGGAGAGAGGCCGCTGCCCGATCGGACAGCCGCGCCTGCCCCACCGGTCAGATGTAGCCCTCCCGCAGGGCATGGGCCACGGCGTGCGCCCGGTTGCGCAGACGCAGCCGGGTGGTCAGCCCGTGCATGACGTTCTTGACGGTGCGCTCCGAGTAGGAGAGCTTGCTCGCGATCTCCGCGGTGTCGAGCCCCTCCGCCACCAGGCGCAGCACGTCGATCTCCCGCGGCGTCAGCCCCGACACGGGCGCACCGGAGTGGCCGGACGCCGAGCGCTGCATCGTGCCCACCTGGCTCAGCAGCCGCCCGAGCAGGTCGGCCGGCAGGTCCCCGTCACCGCGCGCGGCGGCGAGCACGGCCTGCGACAGGCGCTGTGCGGTGGCCTCGTGGCGCCAGACGACCGCTCCGGCGCCGCAGGCGATGACGTCGAGGAGTTCGGCCTCCCGGACGGAGTTCACCACCAGCACGGCGCGGGCGCCCTCGGCGCGGACCAGTCGGCGCAGCCGCGCGAGGGTGGTGGCGTCGGGCGTCTCGCTGATCAGCACCGCCACGGTGTCGGGGCCGGCCTCCGTCTCGTCCCGCAGGTCGATCACCGGGTTGCCGCGCAGCTGACTCAGCGCTCCGGCCCGGGAGATGGGGTCCGAGGTGTGGACCACGACCGGGATGCGGTGCACCGCGCCCACGGGGCCGGTGTCGGTGCCCGGTTCGGATGCCGATTCCGGGGACGCGTCGATGCCTGTCGTCCGGGCTGAACTGTGCAACCGCTTCTCCCGAGTCAACGTGCCCTCGTCGTTGTGGGGTCGGTGACAGAGGGCTGAAATCACACTCCTGTGCCAGGAGAGGTCCGCACAATCGTGGAGGACCACGAGAGGCACCACGAGATCGGCGTCAGCGGATCCACGACGGCGGGAGGCCGGGATGTCCGTACGCGGACCGCTTCACGAACGCGGGGACGCGCTGGAGCTGGTGGCCGCCGAGGCCGCGCGGGCCCGGAGCGGCACCGGCCGGCTGCTGCTGCTGTCGGGCGCCACCGGCACCGGCCGCACGGCCCTCCTCGAAGCCGCCGCCGGTCACGGGGAGACGCACGGGATGCGGGTCCTGCGGGCCCGCTGCTCCCCGGACACGAACGCGCCCTTCGCCGCCGTGCTCCAACTGCTGTCCCTGGACCAGGACGCACTGTGGCAGCGGAGCGAGCGCGGGCCGGGGGCCGGGGAAGCCATCGCCGGGGTCGGAGTCGAAGAGGGCGCCGGAGCCGACGTCGGAGCAGGGGCCCGGGTCGGGGTGGGAGCCGGAGCGACAGCGCCCTCCCCTGTCCACTCCCATGCCTGTGCCCGCTCCCACGCTCATGCCCGCTCCCACTCCCATACCTATACCCATACCCATACCCATGACGATGACCGTGTCCATGACGATGGCCGTGCGGGCGCCCGGCTGTGGCGTCTGCTGCTCGCTCACGCGGGCGACGCGCCGCTGCTGGTGGCCGTGGACGACGTCCACCGCGCCGACGAGCAGTCCCGGCAATGGCTCGCCGACGCCGCACGGCGGATCGACCGCCTGCCGGTGCTGCTGGTGGTGACCGAGCGCGCGCAGTACGACGTCGACCCGGCCGGCCCCGGCCTCGCCCACGCGCTCTCGCCCGACCTCGTCCGCACCCACACCCTGGCTCCGCTGAGCGCCGACTCGGCGGCGGAGCTGGTCCGTTCGGCCTTCGACGACGCCCTTCCGGACGCCTGGGTGGACGACTGCGTACGGGCCTGCGCGGGCAGCCCGCTGCTGCTGCACGCGCTCCTGGACGACCTGCGCGCGGTGCCCGGCGGGCGGACCCCCGCTCCCGTCCCGGCGACCTGTGCCGCCCTGTACCCCGGCGCGTATCCGGCCGCCGTGTCGTGGTGGCTGGACTGCGCGGGCCCGGCGACCACCGACGTGGCCCGTTCGCTCGCGCTCGCCACCGCGGATCCCACCGGCCACGCGCCGTACGCCGACGCGGAGTTGCTGGCCGGGATGGCGGGCGCCGACCCCGCGCGGGTCCCCGGCTGGCTGACGTCGACGACCCGCCTCGGCATGCTGCGCCCCTCCCCCGACGGCGGCCACCCCGACTACGCCCACCCCCTCCTGCGGGACGCCGTGTCGAGCGGCTGGCCTGGTGCCCGGCGCCAGGCGGCCCACCGGGCGGCGGCGGAGACGATGCTGCGACGCGGCGATCCGGCGGAGGCGGTGGCGGGGCACGTTCTGCGGGCGCCCGCGATCGGTGCTCCGTGGGCGGTCGGCGTGCTGCTGGACGCGGCGTCGGCCGCGGTCCGCGCGGGCCGGGCCGGTGACGCACCGGCCTTCCTGCGGCGCGCCCTGGAGGAACCGCTGACGCCCGAACGCCGGTCCTCGGTCCTCACCGAGCTGGGTTCGCTGGAGTTCGTGACCGTGCGCCCCGCCGCGGGCATGTCCCGGCTCGCCGAGGCCGTACGACTGCCGGGCACGCCACGTGACCGGGTGCGGGCGGCGGTGGCGTTCGGCACGGCGTTGACCGGGCAGGGCGAGACGCGGGCCGCGATCGTCGTACTGCGGTCCCTGGACGAGCAGTTGCGCGACCACCCCGGCCTGGTCCGTACCGTCCGGACGGCCTCGACACTGCTGTCGGACCAGGACCCGGACGTACGGCGGGAGATGTACCGCCGGCTGCGCGAGACCGCGGACCACTCCCCCCACCTGGTCGGCACGGCGGGCCGGGCGCTGCTCGTGCGGTACGAGGCGACGGCGGGCCTGACGTCGGCGCGGACCGCCGTCCGACGCGTCCGCGCCCTCCTGGAGGAACCGTCGGACCCGCTCGGCGAGCCGTTCCTCCTGGGCACGGCGGCCGCCGTCACCCAGTGGGCCGACGAACTGGACGAGGCGGAACGGCTGGTGGAGCGGGGCCTGGCGGGCCAGAGTGCCTCGCTCCTGCATCCGATGCACGCGGCCCTGCTGAACGTACGGGCGGACATCGCGGCGGCCCGCGGCGCCCACGAGGACGTCACCCCTGCTCCCCGCCCCGCCGGACCTGTCGGCCGCGCCCCGGGCAACCAGGACGCGCTCGCCGTCCTCGCCCTGGTGGAGCGGGGCCGCACGGAGACGGCCACCACCCTCGCGGACGACTTCGAACTGCGGGACGCCCCCGGCACCTGGGAGGCGAACCGCTTCCTCTACGCACGCGGGGTCCTGCGCGCGGCCGACGGTGATCCTGGAGGGGCGCTGGACGACTTCCTGGAGTGCGGGCGGCGCCAGTCGGCGCGGGAGGTGCTCAGTCCCGTGGTGACGCCCTGGCGCACGGCGGCGGCGGAGTGCCGGGTGGCCCTGGGCCGCCCGGAGGAGGCCCTCGCGCTGGCACGGGAGGAGCTGCGCCTGGCCACCGTCTGGAACACGCCCCGCCTGGTAGGCCGTTCACTGAGCAGCCTCGGCACGGCGACCGGCGGCAGACAGGGTCTGGACCTGGCGGACCGCGCCGTACGCCTGCTCCGCGAGGCACCCGCCGGTACGGAACTGCCGGCCGCGCTGATCGCCCAGGGCCGCCAGTTGACCGCGGCCGGGGAGCGGACGCGCGCCCGCGAGCCGCTGCGCGAGGCGGCCGAACGCGCGGAGCGCCTCGGCGCGGTCCGCCTGCACACCCAGGCCCAACAGGCCCTGCGCGAGGCCGGCGCCCGCCGCGCGGCGGCCCCCCGCACCGGCACGGACGCCCTCACCCCGAGCGAACGCCGCATAGCCACCCTGGCCGCCAACGGCCACACCAACCCGGAGATCTCCACCCTCCTCCACCTGGCCCGCCGCACCGTGGAAACCCACCTGACCAGTGCGTTCCGCAAGTTGGGGATTCGGGGGCGGGGAGAGCTGGCGGGGGCGCTGGGGCGGGGGGTGTGCGCGGGCAAGGCCCCTCACTGCGACGGCGCCGGCCACCACGACCACGACGCAGCGGGGTTTCTGGTGCATCGCGCACAAGGGGCTGGATGATCGACGGGAGTCGCCTCGCACCCGTGAGCCGCCGGGTGTGCGGACGTTCGCAGGGGATGGCTCCTCGGCGCGGCCGACGCAGGGCCGACCTGCGCTCGGCCGGTCGTGGAGAGGGGCAGACGAGTCGGGCTGTACGCCGGGTTCTGTGCCCCGGGTCCTCGCGGACGTCGGGGCGACGGCCATCCATCTAGGGCCGGCGTTGCCGCCGGCCTCGTGCGGTCTACCCGCGGACTCGGGCGAGCAGCCCTCGAACGTCCGCGCAGGAGCACCGAGGTGCTCCCTCTTGACCTTGCTCCGGGTGGGGTTTACCTAGCCGCCTGAGTCACCTCAGGCGCTGGTGGTCTCTTACACCACCGTTTCACCCTTACCGGGAACCGGAGTTCTCGGCGGTCTGTTTTCTGTGGCACTGTCCCGCGGGTCACCCCGGGTGGCCGTTAGCCACCACCCTGCCCTGTGGAGCCCGGACGTTCCTCGGGAAGGTCCACAAGGACCTCCACGCGGCCGCCCGCCCGGCTCGTCTGCCGTGTCGACCATGGTACCGGCCGGACGGGGCGGCGCGGACCGGCGGCCGCCGTCGCGAGGACCGAGCCCGCCAGGATGAGGGTGAAGGAGACCACCACGGCCGTGGTGAGCGACTCGTCCAGGAACAGCGCGCCCGCCGCCACGGCCACCGCCGGATTGACGTACGTGATCACCGTCGCCCGGGTCGGGCCCGCCTCCCTGATCAGCTCCAGGAAGGCCACGAAGGCGATCGCCGTGCAGATGACGCCGAGGCCGGCGAGTGCGGCCAGTGCCTGCCCGGACGGAACGCTGTCCGGCCGGGTCACCACCGCCGCGGGGGCGTAGACCAGGGCCGCCAGTGCCAGGCACGGGGCCGTCAGGTGGAGCGAGGGCACGTCCTTGAGGCGGCGGGCCGCGATCACCGGCGCCGTCGCGTAGCCGACGACCGTCAGCAGCACCTCCACGAGGGACCGGGTGTCGCCGCCGGTCAGGTGCGGGGCCGTGAGGACCGCGACGCCGGACAGGCCGAGGGCGAGGCCGATGACGCGGCGGCCGCCGAGGCGCTCCGCGTCGCCGAGGAGGCGGGCCGCGGCCACCCCAACGATGGGCACCCCGGCGATCAGCAGCCCTGCGGTGGAACTGGACAGGTGGCGTTCGGCGTCGGTCAGCGTCCACCACGGGACGATGATCTCGATGCCCGCGAAGGCCAGCATCGGGCGCCAGTGGGTCCGTACCGTCCGGGTCAGGCCGCCCTGGCGGATCGCGAAGGGCAGCAGCAGCGCGGCGCCGATCGCACAGCGCGTGAACACCACCACCGACGGGGACACCTCGTCCACCGCCACTTTGATCATCAGGTAGGGGATGCCCCAGACCACTCCCATCAGGGAGAACAGGAACCAGCCACGCGCAGTCATGGGCGCAGTCTCGGACGGCCGGCGGTGGCCTGTCTTGAACGCTGTTGCGCCGCCGTCACGGACAGGCGCGGCGCCCTATCGCCCGGAGAGGACGCTCGTGCGGTACGCCGCCGGGGTCACCCCCAGCACCCGGCGGAACCAGCGCGTCAGGTGCGCCTGGTCCGCGAAGCCGACGAGGCCCGCCACCTCGGCGGGGCGCAGCCCCGACTCCAGGAGCCGGCGGGCGCGCTGCACGCGGTGCTGGGCGAGCCAGGCGTACGGGGGTATCCCCTCGGCCGTACGGAAGGCGCGCAGGAGCTGGTAGCGGGACAGGCCCAGGTCGGTCGCGAGGACCGCGAGGGAGGGTGGGGCCTGGAGCTCGCCGGCCAGGCGGTCCCGTACGACGGCGGCGACGCCCGTCGCGCCCGGGATCTCGTCGCGCTGCGGACGGCTCGTGGAGTGGCGTCGGACGAGCGCCGCGAGCAGCCACGGGAAGCGTGACTCGGCCTCCAACGGGTCGGGGCAGACGCTCAGTTCGGTGTGCGCGGAGCGCAGTGCGGCGGCGAGCCCGGGGTCGTCGAGGAGGGGTTCGCGGAAGTGCGGCGGCGGGCCGAGGACGGCCTCGGTGAGGAGCGACGGCTGCGCGTACAGGGCGCGGTAGGCGTAGCCGTCGCAGGCGGCCGGGCCGCCGGTGTGGATCTCGCCGGGCGCGAGGACGACGATGGATCCGGGGACGGCGCGGATGTGGCCGCCGCGGTAGTCGATGATCTCGGAGCCGCCGACGCAGACGCCGATGGTGAACTCGTCGTGGGCGTGCGGCGCGTAGCGGTGCCGGTCGAAGCGGGCGGTCAGCAGGTCGAGCGGCTGTCCGTGCCGCCCGAGGGTGGCCCGGGTCCAGCGGGCCTCCTCCCGGCGGGTCGGGGGCTGCACCGCCCCGGCGTTGTCCGTCACCGTCCCGTACTCCCCCGTGTCCGCCCGGCGCCGTGTGCCGGTGCCGCTGGGGGGACAACGCGGGCGGGTGCCGATTCCATGCCGGGCGGCGGTCCTCGGTACGGCGACGGGCCCGGGGCGCGGGGCTCTTCCCGCTCCGTAGCGGTCAGGCCGGGGCGAACTCGACCTTCGTCGTGCCCGGGTCCGCCTGGGTGAGGCGGACCCGGAGTCGTTCGCCCAGGGGAAGCCGGGAGGAGCCGCCGGTGATCCGGGCGAAGACCGCCGGGGACTCCAACTGGACGGTTCCGACGGTGGGTTCGTGTTCCTGGACGTCCACCACGCAGCCCTCGAAGAGTTCGCCGACCCGGTCCTTGAGCAGGGCGGCCTCCACGATGTCGACGCACTCGCGCTCGACGGTCCCCGCGCGTCGGCCACCGTCCGCCATCTCCTTGGGAAGGGCGTCCAGCGCCGCGAGGGCCCACTCGGGCGACGCCTGTCCGGCGACGGCCGCGAGGCAGATCTCGGCGGCGTAGCGGTCGACGAGCCGGCGCAGCGGGGCCGTGCAGTGCGTGTACGGCGCGGCGACGGCGGCGTGCGCGGTGACGTCGGGGAGGGCGCCGTCCCGGAAGACGGTGTACCCGGCGCCGCGCAGCAGGGTCGTGCACTCCTGGAGGAAGGCCGCGTGGTGCGGCTTGTGCGGGTCGAGGGAGCGGATGAGCTGCGCGTACGAGACGTGGTGCGGCCAGTCGATGCGCAGGGCCCTTGCGGTGCGGCGCAGCCGGCCGACGGCGCCGTCGGGCGCGGCGGGCAGGGTGCGCAGCACTCCCGTGCCGTGGGCGAGCATCAGGTCCGCCGCGGCCATGCCGGTGAGCAGGGAGATCTGGGCGTTCCAGCCGTCGGCGGGCAGCGGGGCGCGGTAGGCGAGTTCGTACGTCCCGTCCTTCTCGACGATCTCCTGCTCGGGCACGTTCAGCGAGATGCCCCCGCGCTCGACCTCCAGGGCCTCGCGGAGCGTGCCGACGTCCTTGAGGAGCGCGAGGGGTTCCTCCGCCGTCCCCGCGTCGATCTGCCGCTGGACGTGCGCGTAGTCGAGCTTGGCGCGGCTGCGGACCAGGGCGCGGCGGACGTCGGTCACCTCCGTGCGGCCGTCGGCGTCCAGGTCGATCGTCCACAGGACGGCGGGGCAGGTCTGGTCCGGAAGGAGACTGGCGGTGCCCTCGGAGAGCCCGGGCGGGTGGACGGGGATCTTCTCGTCGGGGAAGTAGAGGGTCATCACGCGGCGGTGGGCCTCGGCGTCCAGGGCTCCGCCGGGGGTCACGAAGGCGGCCACGTCGGCGATGGCGTACCGGACGCGGTAGCCGCCCTTGTCGCGGCGCGACAGGTGCATCGCCTGGTCGAGGTCCTCGGACGCCGGCGGGTCGATGGTGAACAGCGGGATGTCCGTCGCGTCGTACGAGGGCAGCCGGGGCGGCTGTGCGGCCTCCGCGAGCGCCTCGGCGGGGAAGGTCTCGGGCACGCCGAGTTCCGTCCGCAACGCGCTGAGGGCGGCTCGCAGTGGAGCCTCCGGTGCACCGGTGACACGGACGCGACGGCGAGGCATGCGTCGAGCCTAGGCCGGGGGTCCCGGATGAGCACCCCGAGCGGGGCGCCGGCCGGGCGCGCTCGGGCCGTCCGGACGGCCCCGGCACACCCCTTAGGCTGGCGACGGGCCGTTTCCACCGTGAGGAGATCCAACCGTGCTCGTGCTGCTGCCCCCCTCCGAAGGCAAGGCCTCCTCCGGCCGGGGAACCCCGCTCAAGCTGGAGTCGCTGTCCCTGCCCGGTCTCACGGAGGCACGCCAGGCGGTTGTCGACGAGCTGGTCGAGCTGTGCGCCGCCGACGAGGAGAAGGCGCGTGAGGTGCTCGGTCTGAGCGAGGGGCTGCGCGGGGAGATCGCGAAGAACATCGAGCTGCGGACCGCGGGCGCGCGTCCGGCCGGGGAGATCTACACCGGCGTCCTGTACGACTCCCTGGACCTGGCCTCGCTGGACACCGCGGCCAAGCGGCGCGCGGGCCGTTCACTGCTCGTGTTCTCCGGGCTGTGGGGCGCGGTGCGGGTGACGGACCGGATCCCCTCGTACCGCTGCTCGATGGGGGTGAAGCTGCCCGGCCTCGGAGCGCTGGGCGCGCACTGGCGTACGCCGATGGCGAGCGCGCTCCCCGAGGCGGCGGGTGACGGTCTCGTCCTGGATCTGCGGTCCTCGGCCTACACGGCGGCGTGGAAGCCCAAGGGCGCGGTCGCGGAGCGGACGGCGACGGTACGGGTGCTGCACGCGCAGATGGTGGACGGCGTCGAGAAGCGGTCCGTCGTGAGCCACTTCAACAAGGCGACCAAGGGGAAGATCGTCCGGAGCCTGCTCGGCACGGGTGCGGCGCCGAAGAACCCCGCCGAGCTGGTCGAGGCGCTGCGGGATCTCGGGTACACGGTCGAGGCGCAGGAGCCCGGCCGGGCGGGCCGGCCCTGGGCTCTCGACGTGGTGGTGACGGAGATCCACTGAGGGCCGCCCTCTCTCGTTGCATCATGCGCAACGACCTTTGCGCATGATGCACACCCCGGGCAGGATGTGGGCATGACTTCGCCGCTGCCCCCGTTTCCGCATGCCTCCGTCCTGGATCTCGCGCCCGTCGTCCCTGTCGTCGTGGTCGCGGACGCCGCCGACGCCGTTCCCCTGGCGCGGGCGCTGGTCGCCGGCGGGCTGCCCGCGATCGAGGTGACGCTGCGGACCCCGGCCGCGCTCGACGCGATCCGCGCCATCGCGGCACAGGTCCCGGACGCGGTGGTCGGCGCGGGCACCGTGCTGACGCCGGAACACGTGGCGCAGTCCGTCGCGGCGGGCGCCCGCTTCCTGGTCAGCCCGGGCTGGACGGATGTCCTGCTCGACGCGATGACGTCGTCCGGGGTGCCGTTCCTGCCGGGGGTGTCGACCACGTCGGAGGTGGTGGCGCTGCTGGAGCGCGGGGTACGCGAGATGAAGTTCTTCCCCGCGCAGGCCGCGGGCGGTACGGCGTACCTGAGGTCACTGGCGGGGCCGCTTCCGCAGGCCCGGTTCTGCCCGACCGGAGGCATCGGCCTCGACACCGCGCCGGACTACCTCGCCCTCCCGAACGTGGGCTGTGTGGGCGGCAGTTGGATGCTCCCGTCGGACGCGATCGCCGCGCGGGACTGGCAGCGGGTGGAGCGGCTGGCCCGGGAGGCGTCGGCGCTGCGCGGCCAGGACCCCGGCCAGGGGGACCGGTCCGCTCAGGCCACCCGGACGACCACCTTGCCGAAGGCCGCGCCGCTCGCGTAGTAGCGGTACGCCTCCCGCACCTCGCCGAAGCCGAAGACGCGGTCCACGACCGGTCGCGCGCCGTGCAGTCGCAGCGCCCGGTTCATCGACTCGAAGTGGGCGCGGCTGCCGACGAACACCCGGCGGATCGTGGCCAGGCTCCCCGCGTACGCGGCGTTGGAGATCTCGATGCCGGACCTGCCCGGACCGCCGGTGATGAGGAGGACGATCTCGGCGTACAGGGCGGCGGCCCGCACCGACTGCTCGATGGTCTCGGGGCCGTTGGTCTCGACGACGAGGTCGGCGCCACGGCCGCCGGTCAGCTCCCGCACTTCCAGCCCCCATTCGGGATTCTCGGCGTAGTTCACGACATGGTCCGCGCCCAGCGCCTTGAGCCGGTCGGCCTTCTCCGCGCTCGACGTCGTCGCGACGACCTCGGCGCCCAGCATCTTGGCGAACCGCACGACGAACAGGGACAGCGCTCCGGTGCCCAGAGTGAGGACGGTGCGGCCGGGAGCGAGCGGCTCGCCGCCCGTCAGGCAGTGCCAGGCGGTCACCCCGGCGCAGGGCAGACAGGCCGCCTCCTCCCAGGTCAGATGGTCCGGGACGCGCACCGCGGCTTCCTCGTCGAGGCGGGCGTACTCGGTGAGCATGCCGTCGAGGGTGGCGCCGGGCTGGTCGAACCGGTCCGGGGTGATCCGTCCGTCCAGCCAGTTCGGGAAGTACGTGCCCACCACCCGGTCCCCCACCGCGAACCGGGTCACCTCCGCCCCCACGGCGACGACCTCCCCCGCCCCGTCGCTCACCGGGATCACGTCCGGTACGGCCTTCAGCGGGTAGGTCCCGTTCAGGATCAGCAGGTCGCGCTTGTTGAGGGAGGCGGCGCGGATCCTGACCAGGATGTCGCGGGGTCCCGGTTCGGGCCGGGCCTGCTCACGCGCGACGATGCCGTCGACGGTGCCGGGGGTTTCGAGGTGGTAGGCGCGCATGTTCCGCTCCCTGCGTGGAGTCCGGTGTGGATGCGTCCATGCTGTTCGGGGCGGGGTCGCCGCTCAATTCCCGGCCGGGTATGACGGGACGGGGTGGTCACCGGCTGACTCCCGGGAGGCGGATCCTGACGCCGGCTCCCGGCCCTCTGCCGTACAACTGACGCCATGACGACCGGTACCTCACTGTCCGCCGAACCGCCACCTTTCGCACGGGAGTTGCTGCGCTGGCGCACGGTGCGCCGGGTGAGTCAGCTGGAGCTGGCCTCACGGGCCGGGACGACGCAGCGGTACGTCAGTTTCATCGAGCGGGGGCGGTCGGTGCCCGGCCGGGAGATCGTGATCAGGCTCGCCGAATCACTGGACCTCACCCTGCGCGAGCGCAACGCGCTGCTGCTGGCCGCCGGTTACGCGCCCGCGTTCGCCGAGTCGCCGCTCGACGCGGAGATCCTGAAACCCGTACGGGAGGCGCTGGACAGCATTCTCGACGGGCATCTGCCGTATCCGGCGGTGGTGGCGGGGCCGCGCGGTGAACTGGTCGCGGCGAACGCGGCGTTCGACGTGCTGGCCGAGGGGGTCGCGCCCGACCTGCTGGCACCGCCGGTGAACGTCCTGCGGCTGGCCCTGCATCCACGCGGTATGGCGTCCCGGGTGGTCAACCTGGACGCGTGGGGGCAGCACATCGTCGAGAACCTGCGGGCCCGCTCCGCACGCAGTCCCGATCCCCGGCTCGACGAGCTGGCCGAGGAGTTGGCGCGGTACGTGCCGCCCGGCACGCCCGGCGCAGACCACCTCGGATTCGCGGTGCCGTTGCGACTGCGGTGCGAGGAGGGCGAGTTGAGGCTGCTCACCACGCTGACGTCGTTCGCGACGGCGGTGGACGTGACGCTCGCCGAACTCCATCTGGAGGCGTTCCTCCCCGCGGACCGGGAGAGCGCCGAGATCCTCAGGAGCCGCGCAGCCCGGCGGGGCTGAGCCCTCCGGGTCCGTCCCCGCGACGCCGGTGCGGTCGTCGCCGACGGGGGATCAGCGCAGGTGCGAGGTGTCGTTGAACAGCCGGACGCTCGCGTTGCCGTCCGCGTAGTAGGCCACCGCGGAGAGGGACGCCGCCGACAGTTCCATCCGGAACAGGGACTCCGGCGGGGCGCCGAGGGCCAGCCGTACCAGGGTCTTGATCGGGGTGACGTGCGTGACGAGCAGGACCGTACGGCCCGCGTGGGCGGCGGTCAGCCTGTCTCGGGTGTCCGCCATGCGGTGGGCGGTCGCGGTGAAGCTCTCGCCGCCGCCGGTCGGTTCGACGTCCGGGGAGCCGAGCCAGGCGTTCAGGTCGTCCGGGTACCGTTCGCGGACCTCGCCGAAGGTCAGCCCCTCCCAGGCGCCGAAGTCCGTCTCGCGCAGGCCGTCCTCGACGACCACGTCGAGGCCGAGGCGGGCGGCGACGACGGCCGCGGTCTCGCGGGTGCGGGCCAGCGGGGAGGCCACGACGGCCTGGACGGTGCCGCGCGCGGCCAGCGCCGTGGCGGCCCGCTCCGCCTGCTGCCGGCCCACGTCGGAGAGGGAGGGGTCGCTGCCGCCGCTGCCCGAGAACCGCTTCTGCGGGGTCAGGGGGGTCTCGCCGTGGCGCAGGAGGACGAAGGTGGCCGGGGCGCCCATGTCGGGGGCGGCGCCCCACCCGACGGTCGGGGCGGGGCCCGCCACGTTGCGCGCGGCCCGCCTGTCGTCCGTCACCTTCGCGGCTTCGCCACCGGGTGACGAGGTGGGGCCCTCGGCCGTCGTCCGGCTGCCACTCGGCTGTGGCTCGTCGCGCGGGTCCCCGCGCCCCTGAACCGACACCCCCGTGCCCGCGGGTTCGCCACCGGGTGACGAGGTGGGGCCCT
>NZ_JBIWLU010000009.1:115520-224447 GCF_044766365.1 Streptomyces sp. NPDC102279
CCGTGCCCGCGGGTTCGCCACCGGGTGACGAGGTGGGGCCCTCGGCCGTCGTCCGGCCGCCACTCGGCTGTGGCTCGTCGCGCCGGTCCCCGCGCCCCTTGACGGGCGCCTCCGTGCTCGCGCCTTCGGTTCCGGCCGGGGTCCAGGATTCGCCGCGCCTGCCGGCGTCCATCGCCTCGTTGGCGAGGCGGTCCGCGTGCTTGTTCTGCTCGCGGGGGATCCACTGGTAGGTCACCTGCGAGCGCGGAAGGATCCGGCCCGCCTCCGCGGCCAGCGGCCTCATGTCGGGGTGCTTGATCTGCCAGCGGCCGGACATCTGCTCGACGACCAGCTTGGAGTCCATCCGGACCCGGACCCGCGCGGCGGGATCGAGGTCGCGGGCCGCCCGCAGTCCGGCGACCAGGCCGCGGTACTCCGCGACGTTGTTGGTGGCGACCCCGATGTACTCGGCGCGCTCCACCAGCGTCTCCCCCGTGACCGCGTCGATCACCACGCACCCGTAGCCCGCGGGCCCCGGGTTGCCCCGGGAACCTCCGTCGGCCTCGACGATGAACTCCCGCACGCGCCGGACTCCCTGACTGTCTACAGACCGGACTCGGACGTACGCACCAGGATGCGACGGCAGTTCTCGCAGCGCAGCACGGTACTGGGGGACGCCGCCTTCACCTCGTTGACCTCGGTGATGTTGAGCTCCAGGCGGCAGCCCTCGCAGCGGCGCTGGTACAGCCGGGCGGCACCGACGCCACCCTGCTGCTCGCGCAGCTTGTCGTAGAGCTTGAGCAGATCGGCGGGCATGCTGGCCGCGACGACCGCGCGCTCCTTGGCCACCGTGGCGGCCTCGGTGTCGAACTGCTCGAACGCCGCGTCGCGCCGACCGGTCGCGTCGTCGATCTTCGACTGGACGGACGCGTCGCGCTCGGTCAGCTCGGCGACCCGCTCCTGCGCGGACTCACGGCGCTCCATGACCTCCAGGACCACGTCCTCCAGGTCGCCCTGGCGCTTGGCGAGGGAGGTGATCTCGCGCTGGAGGTTCTCCAGGTCCTTGGGGGAGGTGGCGGCACCCGAGTCGAGGCGCTGCTGGTCGCGGACGGCGCGCTGGCGCACCTGGTCCACGTCCTGCTCGGCCTTGGTCTGCTCGCGGGCGCAGTCGCTGTCCTCGGTCTGCGCGGCGACGAGCAGGTCGCGCAGCTGGGTGAGGTCCTTGTTCAGCGACTCGATCTCGGCGTGCTCGGGAAGCGACCTCCGCCGGTGCGCGAGCTGCTGCAGGCGGGCGTCGAATGCCTGGACGTCGAGAAGTCGGATCTGGTCGGCGGGCTCGGCGTTCAGTTGGGGGCTCCTGATGTGTCGTTGTGAGAGGCCGCGTGAGCGGTCCAGGGGTCGGTGACCGTCCGGGAGACGTGGACGCGCAGTCCCCATCCCTTCCGGTCGGAGATCTCGTCGAGCTGGGCTGCGGCCAGCTCGCACCAGGGCCACTCGGTGGCCCAGTGCGCCGCGTCGAACAGCGCGAGAGGACTGTGGGCGCGCGCCTCGGAGACGGGGTGGTGGCGCAGGTCCGCCGTGAGGAAGGCGTCCACACCCGCGGCGCGTACGTCGTCGAAGAGGCTGTCGCCCGAGCCGCCGCTGACGGCGACGGTGCGCACCAGCGCCTCGGGGTCGCCCGCGACGCGGATGCCCTGCGCGGTGGCGGGCAGCCGCTCGGCGGCCCGCGCCGCGAGCTCGCGCACGGTCAGCGGGTGGTCCAGTTCACACACGCGGCCGAGGCCCCGGCGTCCCTCCGGGTCCGTGGGGTCGGGCACGAGGGGTCGCAGGACCCGCAGGTCCAGCGCTCCGGCGAGGGCGTCGCTGACGCCCGGGTCGGCACGGTCGGCGTTGGTGTGGGCGACGTGCAGCGCGATGTCGTTCTTGATCAGGGTGTGCACGACGCGGCCCTTGAAGGTGCCCGCCGCCACGGTCGTCGTACCGCGCAGATAGAGCGGGTGGTGCGTGACCAGCAGGTCGGCGCCCAGCTTCACCGCCTCGTCGACGATGTCCTGGACCGGGTCGACGGCGAACAGCACGCGCGTGACGTCCTGGTCCGGATCGCCGCAGACGGTGCCGACCGCGTCCCAGCTCTCGGCCTGCTGAGGAGGCCAGAGGGATTCGAGCGCGGCGATGACTTCAGACAGACGGGGCACGGGGAAAGGCTACCTGGCCCGGGTGCCTCTCCGACCGGCCGCGGACCGCCGGGCCGGTGCACGGGCGGCCGATCGTCCCCGGCGGCCCCCGCAGCGGCTCCGTCCGCCCCCGTCGCCGGACGCGTTCGCCCCTCCCCTCCCCCGCCGTTCAGCACATCCGCCCCCGTTCCCTCAGGCGAATCCCGACATGGCCACCCTTATGTGTGAAGCCGCAGCCCGTCGGTCCCCCGTCTGTGCGTGCGAAAACTAGCTTCGTCGCCGGAGGTGACCGAACGATGACGGCCGGTGCGACGGAGCCCGTGGTGGCGAGCGAGGGTGGGATGGGCGACGGGGACGACGACGTCGCGAGTGGGTGGGCCGCTCCGCCCGCCTGTGTCATCACCGCGGACGGGACCTACGGGGCGCGGCTGACCAGCGACGGCGAGTCCTGGTACCCGGAGCGCTGGACGCTGGACGGGCCGGAGCCGTACGCCGTGCCGCTGCCCGCCCACCAGCCGGAGGAGCCCGGCACCGAGGTGCTGCCGCTGACGGACGGGAGGGTGCTGATCCATCGGATCGCCGACGGGCGGCACACGTTCTCGCTCCTGTACCCCACCGGGCCGGGCACCGGTGAGCTGCCGCTCGGGGCGGTCGAGTGCCCCGACCCGGGCACCCGGCTGCGGCTGCTGCCGCCCGCGCCGGACGGGGAGCGGGCCTACGCGCTCGCCGTGGGACGGGGGTCCACGGCGGTGTGGCTGGTCGCGGGCGGCGCGTTCGGCCCCGAGCATCTCGCCGAGGTCCCGGGCCACTGCTCGGGAGGGGTGTGGCTGGACGGCACGGGCCGGCTGCTCGCGCTGGACCGCTTCCACGGCGGCCGCACCAAGACCGTCGTCGTCGACCTGGAGCGCGGCGGAGAGGTCTCGCCGCTCCTCCAGATCGCCGAGCGCAGCAACGACCGGCTGCTCCTCGCGGACGCGGACAGCGGACTTCTGCTGATCCGCTCCGACGCCCCCTCGCCCGGCCGGGAGCGGCTCGGCTGGGGGGTGCTCGGCAGCACGCTGCCGGTCCGCTTCCCGGAGTGCCTGACGGCGACGGGCTGCTCGATCACGCCGTTCGCCATCCAGCCGGGCCAGGTGCTGACCCCGGAGACGTGCGCGGTCGCCCTGCGCATCGACGGTCCGGGCGGCACCTGGGTGGGCATGTGGCGCCCGTCCGAACGCCGGATCGACCACCGGCCCGCGCCCGAGGGCTGGCTGGCGGGCACGGGGCTGTGGACCCGGGAGGGCGCGCTTCAACTGCCGTACGCGAACGGGGGCGTGCCGTGCGGTGTCGCCCGGCTGCAGGTGTCCACGGGGGCGAGGGAGCCGGACCGGGGGGACCCGGCTCCCTCCGAGCGCCCCGCGCCTCGGCCGGTTCCCCTTCAACAGGCCTCCCTGAACGGCCGGTTGACCACCTCCCGGAACCCGGCGGTGAGCGCCGGGCCGGTGGTCCGCACCGTCTCGGCCCACCCGGCCCGGCACGCGGACGTCACCCCGCAGCCCTCGCGTGCCGGCGCCGGCCCCGCGATCCCGGCCGCCGGGGTACGCCAGAACGCCGCGGCCCCGGAACCCCGGCGCGCGGAGACGCCGAGTGCGGAGACACCAAGTGCGGAGGCCCCGATCGCGGGGACGCCGGTCTCGGGGGTACCCACAGCGGAGGCGCCGCGTACGGGCCCGCATCTCCACGCCGCACCGGTCGGGACGGTCGGGGCCCAGCGCGCCCCGGCTCCGTACGGCACCGCCGACGCCGACGCCGGGCCGGTCGAACCGGAGCGGCACGCAGCGCCGGTCACCCCCGAGCCGGCGGAACCCCGTCGGCCCAGGCCGGGTCTCTGGACCAAGGTCGCCGCGACGCCCCCGCCCGGCAGAAGTCTCGGTGCCGGGTTCATCGCGGCACTGCCCCGCGAGATCGAGGTGCGCCCGGCGTTCGTCACGGGCGGCGGAGCCGAACCGCCGCTGGAGCGACCGGGCTTCGGCGGAGGCCAACTACCGGTGACGCACCGGGAGATCGATGCCGGTCAACTCTCGTCGACGCAGCCGCGGTTCGGTGACGATGAACTCCTTTCGCCGCAGCCGGAGTTCGGTGGCGGTCAACTCTCGCCGACGCAGCCGGAGTTCGGTGGCGGCCACCTACCGTCGACACTGCCGGACTTCGGCGAAGGTGAACTACCGGTGGAACAGCCGGAGTTCGGTGGCGGCCACCTACCGTCGACACTGCCGGACTTCGGCGAAGGTGAACTACCGGTGGAACAGCCGGAGTTCAGCGGCCCCCCGCAGCTCCCCGCCTCCCCGCAACTCCCCGACACTCGGCAGCTCCCCGCCTCCCCGCAACTCCCCGACGCTCGGCAGTACCCCGTTCCCACCCAGCTCCCCGACCACCAGCGGCCCCTCGCTTCGGTCCCCCTCCCGGACCACCAGCAGACCCCCGGTCCCGCCCGGATCGCAGGCGCGCCGGAGTTCACAGGTTTCACGAAGATCGCGGACTCCCCCGGCCCCGGGAGCTTCACGGACTTCACCAAGTTCCGGGGGCAGACGCCGCTGCGGAGCTTCGAGTCCGAGGGCCTCCCGCCCGAGCAGCCGTGGGGCGACGCGCATCCGGCTCACCCTCAGGCACCCGCGCACCACGCGGAGCGGAGCCCCGAGAGCCCCGAACGTACGGCGTCACCGGACCGTCCCGAACACCAGGACACCCCCGCCCGTCGCACGCCCCCGACCCACCGCCGCCCGCTGCACGCCGGCCCGCCCATGCCTGTCGGGCCGGTCACCGAGGGAGAGGGCTCGGGAGGAGAGGGCATGCTGCCCGCCGCCCTCGGCCCGATCGCGGCCGTTGCCGGAAGCCCGGTCGCAGCCGCACCCGGGGATCCGGCGGCGGTTGCTCCCGGAGGCGGGGAGGAAAGGGGCGGAGAGGATGAAGAAACGTCACCCTCCGCCACCCGGTCGATGACGGCACGTTAGACTCCCCCGGCTGAAAAGAAGGATCTTGCATACGGGGTGAACACTTCAATGAACGACACCAGCACTACGGAAACGCGGGGCTCGAACGTCCACGAGACGTCGACGGCCCGGTCGGAGGGCCACGGCAAGCACCGTGGACCGGTCTCCGGCCACGACGACGAGGCGAGCCCCCAGGGGCGTCACCGCAAGCCGTCCGGCCAGTCCGGCCAGTCCGGCATGACGATCTGACGGCTCCGACGGTCCTCGTCGCTTCGACGATCCGACGGCACTCGGCCCCGCTCGCACCATGACGAGCGGGGCCGTTCCGCGTCCTTGTCCGCGTCCGTGCGCCTGGTACGTGTGCGTGGGGGCCGTCGGGCCGTGCGATCGCCGACGCGTGGCGGCACCGATCAGCGAGCGGTGCCGTCCCGGTCCCTCTTGAGGCCCAGCACCTCGGCCGCGGCGAACGTCTCGCCACGCGGCCGGTCCGCGTAGTACGGGGTGAGCAGCGCGTCGAGTTCGTCGTGGCTGAAGGTGTCCTGCTTGCTGTCGAACCGGGCGGCCACCCGCGGGCGTTCGACGACGGCGACCATGCCGCCGTGCACCACGAGGAGCTGTCCGTTGACGTCCGCGGCGGCGGGCGAGGCCAGATAGCCGACGATCGGGGCGACGTGCTCGGGCGCGAGCGGGTCCAGTCCCTCGTCCGGCCGCCCGAATCCGGCGAAGACGTCCTCGGTCATACGGGTCCGGGCGCGCGGGCAGATGACGTTGGCCGTGACGCCGTACTTGGCGAGTGCCAGGGCCGTCGAGGTCGTCAGCCCGACGATCCCGCCCTTCGCCGCCGCGTAGTTGGGCTGCCCCGCCGATCCGGCGAGGAAGGCCTCCGAGGAGGTGTTCACGATCCGCCCGTACACCGGCGCGCCGGTGGCCTTGGAGCGGGTCCGCCAGTGCGCCGAGGCGAAGTGGGTGGTGTTGAAGTGTCCTTTGAGATGGACCCTGATGACGGAGTCCCACTCGTCCTCGGTCATCGAGAAGACCATGCGGTCGCGCAGGATGCCCGCGTTGTTGACGAGGATGTCCAGTTTCCCGAACTCGGTGACGGCCGACTCGACGAGCTCGCGTGCCTGTTCGTGGTCGGCCACGTCCCCGGTGTGGGCGAGGGCCCGGCCGCCCGCGGCGCGGATCTCCGCGGCGACCTGTTCCGCGGGGGTGGCCGAGGCCTCGCCCGAACCGTCCCGTCCGGACTGTCCGAAGTCGTTGACGACGACGGCCGCGCCGAGCCGTCCGAGTTCCCGTGCCTCGGCCCGGCCGAGGCCGCGGCCCGCGCCGGTGACGATCGCGGTCAGCCCGTCAAGTGGCAGTGACATGAGGGTCCTTAGCGGTTGTCGTGGAGGGCCTCGGAGGGCGGTGTCCCGCGGGACCTCTCGCCCCCCTCGTGCTCAGCGGGCCCTCGGCGGTCTCGGAGCGGTCAGATCTCGATGCACGTCCGCAGTGCGGTGCCCGAACGCATCTGGTCGAGGGCCTCGTTGATCCCCGCGAGCGGTACCCGGTGGGTGATCAGGCTCTCCAGGTCGATGCGTCCCGCGCGCCACAGGGCGATGGTGCGTTCGTAGGAGCGCAGGACGTCGCCGCCGCCGTACATGGAGGGCAGGATGCGCTTCTCGTCGAAGAACAGCTCGAACATGTTGAGCTGGAGGAAGTCGTCCATGGCGCCCGCCCCGACGACGACGAGCGTGCCGCCGCGACGGGTGTGGTCGTAGGCGGTGCGGGCGGTGGCGGACCTGCCGACGACCTCGAAGACGTAGTCGAAGCCCTCACCCGCGGTCACCGACTGTTTGGCGTCGCCGAGTTCCTCGGGCGACACGGCCTTGGTGGCGCCGAAGCGGAGGGCGGCCTCGCGGCGTGAGGCGACCGGGTCGACGGCGACGATCTCGGCGGCTCCCTTGAGGCGGGCGCCCTGGATCGCGGAGATGCCGACGCCTCCGCAGCCGATGACGGCGACCGACGAACCGGCTTCCACGTCGGCGGTGTTGAGGGCGGCGCCGAGTCCGGTGGTGACGCCGCAGCCGATCAGGGCGGCGATGTCGAAGGGCACGTCGTCGGGGATCGGGACGGCGCAGCCCGCGTCGACGACGACCTCCTCGGTGAAGGTGCCGGTGCCGGCGAAGCCGAAGACGTCGCCGCCGGGGCGCCTGAAGTTGGGGGTGCCCGCGTTCATGAAGCCGGCCAGGCACAGCTCGGTCTGGCCGCGCTTGCACGCCGGACAGGCGCCGCAGGCGGGCAGCCAGCAGACGACGACCCGGTCGCCGGCCTTCAGGTGCCCTACCCCGTCGCCGACTTCGATGATCTCCCCGGCGCCCTCGTGGCCGGGGACGAACGGCGCGGGCTGCGGCAGCACGCCGTTCATCGCGGACAGGTCCGAGTGGCACAGCCCGGTGGCGCGGACGCGGATGCGCACCTTTCCGGGCCCGAAGCCCACCGCCTCGACGTCGTCGAGGACTTCGAGCTTGTCCTGGCCTATCTCGTGCAGTACGGCTGCGCGCATGGTGCGGCTCCCCTCGGGATGGTTCGTGCGACGGGTCACGTGAGTACGGCGGTCAGGTGTGTTCGACGGTGGTGTCGGCGAGGACCGGCGCGTCGTCCCGTTCGGCCGCGCTCACCGCCACCCGGACCGCGCCGTCGTGGCGCCACATCCGGATGCGCAGGGTCTCGCCGGGGAAGACGACGCCTGCGAAGCGTGTGGTGTACGAGCGGACGCGGGTCACGTCGCCGCCGAGGAGGGTGTCGACGACGGCCTTGAGCGTCATGCCGTACGTGCACAGCCCGTGCAGGATCGGCCGGTCGAACCCGGCGAGCTTGGCGAACTCGGGGTCGGCGTGCAGCGGGTTCCAGTCGCCGGAGAGACGGTAGAGGAGCGCCTGGTCCTCACGGACCGGGCGTTCGACGGTCCGGTCGGGTTCACCGGCCGGCGCTTCGAGGCGGGTGGAGGGGCCGCGGTCGCCGCCCCAGCCGCCTTCGCCCCGTACGAAGATCTGGGCGTCGTTCGTCCACAAGGGGCCTTCGGCGTCGGCCACTTCGGTGCGCATGACGAGGACGGCGGCCTTGCCCTTGTCGTAGACCGCGGCGATCCGGCCGGTGGCGGTCGCCGTGCCCTCGGCGGGGATCGGGCGGTGCAGCCGGACGGTCTGGCCGCCGTGCAGCACGCGGGCGAGGTCGACGTCGACGCCGGGCATGGAGAGACCGCTGATCACGCCCGGTGAGCCGGCGCCCGCCACGGTGGCGAAGCTCGGCAGGACGTGCAGCCTGGATTCGAGGGTGTAGCGCAGCTCGTCGAGGTCGGTCGCGGGAACGCCCGCGCCGAGGCCGAGGTGGTAGAGCTGGACGTCCTTGTGGTTCCAGGCGATCTCGCCGGTCCGCGGTTCGGCGGCGACGGCCTTGGCGGCGTCAATGGGCATGGGGCTCCTGACTCGACTGCGCGAAAGACCTCGGTGCGGCCGTCCGCACCGTCGGCCGCACCGAGGTCGACACCGGGGCCGGGGAACCCGCCCGTTCTAGAACGCGTTCCAGTCCGGCGAACCCCTGTATAGCCCAGCGCCCAGCACTTGTGAAGACTCCTGACGGTATGTCAGATCGAGTCGTGGCGTGGGCCCGCCGGGGGTGACGGGCCCACTCCGCGGCGACCGTGACATTTGTCCCGGCGGACTGCTGACAACTGCATCTGTCGGTGGCTTCGCCTGACCCCTAGCGTCGTTGTCATGACACAGACGACGGGGGCACCACCGGCCGTGTCCTTCACGGGGGCGGTCAAGACGTTCGGCGCGGTGCGCGCGGTGGCCGGCATCGACCTGGACGTGGCGCGCGGTGAGACGGTGGCGCTGCTGGGGCGCAACGGCGCGGGCAAGTCGACGGCGATCTCGCTGCTGCTCGGCCTGAACGAACCGGACGGCGGCTCGGTCGCGCTGTTCGGTGGCCGGCCCGAGGCGTCGGTGCGGGCCGGCCGTGTGGGGGCGATGCTCCAGGACACCCGGCCGGTGTCGCGCGTCACCGTCCGGGAGCTGGTCTCCTTCGTGGCGGGCCGCTATCCCGCGCCGCTCCCGGTGACCGAGACGCTGCGGCTCGCCGGCGTCGAGGAGCTGGCGGGGCGGCGGGTGGACCGGCTGTCCGGCGGCCAGGCGCAGCGGGTGCGGTTCGCGATGGCGCTCGCCGGGGACCCCGCGCTGATCGTCCTCGACGAGCCGACGGCCGCGCTGGACGTGGAGGCGCGGCACGCGTTCTGGGAGTCCATGCGGGCCTACGCGCTGCGCGGCCACACCGTGCTCTTCTCCACGCACTACCTGGAGGAGGCCGACGCGCACGCCGACCGGATCGTCGTCCTCGACCGGGGGCGGGTCGTCGCGGACGGGACCGGGGAGGAGCTGAGGCGCTCGGCGGGCGGCGGCCTGGTCGCGTTCGACCTGGCCGGGCGAGGCGCCGACGGTCTGGCGCTGCTGCCCGGCGTGGTGGCCGTGGAGGTGCGCGGGGACAGGGTCCGGCTGCGCACGGACGATCCGGACGCGACGGTGATCGCACTGGCCGCACTGGGTGCGATACGCGGCCTCGAGGTCGCCCCCGCGTCGCTGGACGACGCCTTCCTTGCCCTCACCTCGCACGCTCTGGAGACGGTGTGATGCTCGACTACCTGCGGCTCGAAGTGCGCCGGACGCTGCGCGACACCGGCTTCGTGATCGGCGGCGTGGCGATGCCGGTGATGATGTACCTGCTGTTCACCAACCTGGGCGGCGGGGACGACGGCACGTGGAAGACGGCGTCGATGGTGGGCATGGCCGCGTACGGCGCGGTGGGCTCGGCGCTCAACACCGGGGGCGGCGTCGCCGAGGACAAGGTGACCGGCTGGCTGCGGCAGTTGCGGGTCACGCCGATGACGTCGCGCCAGGTGGTGCTCGGGCGGGCGCTGACCGGTTCGGTGACGGTGCTGCCGGCGATCGTGGCGGTGCTGGCGGCCGGCGGACTGGTCAACGGCGTACGGCTGGACGTCTGGCAGTGGGCGGCGACCGCCGTGCTGCTGTGGGTCGGCTCGGTCCCTTTCACCCTGCTGGGCCTCGGCAACGGCTACCGTCTGACCGCGCAGACCACGGGCGTCGCGAACATGGTGTGCAACCTGGGACTGTCGGTGGTCGGCGGGCTGTGGTTCCCGCTCGCCCTCTTTCCCGGCTGGCTGCGTTCCGTCGCGGCGTACACGCCCACGAACCGGTTCGGGGAGCTCGGTGTGTCGGTCACGGAGGGCCGTGCGCCGTCGCTCGTCGCGGTGGCGGTGCTGACGGCCTGGCTGCTGGCCTTCGGCTCGTACGCCGTCGTCTCGTACCGTCGTTCCGCACGAACCGTCTGAACGGGGAGCGGACATGTCCTTGATGAGAGGCCTCACCTGTCAGGTGCAGGCGTGGCGGGCGGAGCGAGCCGACTGGAAGGCCGGCATGGAGCGGTACAAGGCCGACCGGCGGGCGGCCCGCCGCAACGGCGAGAAGATGCCCGAGAACCCGGGCCCGCCGCCCACCGGCTTCGCGCTGCTGCCGTGGCTGCTGATGGGGCTGGGCTCCTTCTCGAACCTGCTCCAGGGCAGGACGGCACAGCCGTGGATCGGCGCCGTGGGCCTGTTCGCCTTCAACTCGCTGTACATCTACGTGACCTTCCGGGCGTTCGTGAAGGACAAGCGGGAGTCCCGTTCCACGCGGGTGGCGCTCGTCGTGATGGGCTTCATCACCTGCGGGCTGGCCATCGGGTACGGCGGGAGCTGGCTGTACTTCTTCCCACTGCTCGGGCTGGCCACCGGGGCGGTGCTGCGCGGTCCGTGGCTCGGGAGGGCGGGCCTCGCCCTGACCCTGCTCGCCGCGGTGGTGTCGTCCGTCCGGGCGGGCTGGGACGCGGTGAACGTCGCGTACGGCACGTTCCTCTCGACGATGGTGACTGCGGCGATCCTCTCCCTCTCCGAGGCGGTGCGTGAACTGCGGTCGGCGCGTGAGGAGTTGGCCAGGCAGGCGGTCGAGAAGGAGCGGATGCGCTTCTCCCGGGACCTGCACGACCTGCTCGGGCACACGCTGTCCGTGATCGTGGTGAAGTCGGAGGCGGCCCGCCGGCTGGCCCCGCGTGACCTGGACGCGGCGCTCGTGCAGGTCACGGACATCGAGTCGGTGGGCCGGCAGGCCCTCACGGAGATCCGCGAGGCGGTGACCGGCTATCGGGAGGGCAGCCTCGCCACGGAGCTGGACCGCGCCCGCTCGGCGCTGTCCGCGGCACGGGTGGAGCCGGTCGTACGGCAGTCCGGGCCGCCGCTCGTCCCGCAGACCGAGGCCCTGCTCGGCTGGGTGCTGCGGGAGGCCGTCACGAACATCGTGCGCCACAGTGACGCGACCGGCTGCGAGATCACCGTCGACGGCACCCCGGACCTGGTCCGCCTGACCGTCTCGGACAACGGCACCGAAGCCGCCCGGGCCACGCCCGAAGCGGGCGGCGGCACCGGCCTCAAGGGCCTCACCGAGCGTCTCGGCGCGGCGGGCGGCTCCCTGGAAGCGGGCCGGACGCCCCGCGGAGGTTTCCGGGTGAGAGCCGAACTGCCGGTGGAGGCGGTGAACTTGACGGGGATACCCGGCTAGGGCGTGCGGGGCCTCGGCGCCGAGGGTGCGCGCCGGGTGACGCCGGGCCGGCGGCGACGACCGTACGGGGGCCGGTCGCCCGAGAGAGCGGCGATGCCGGGCCCGGAACCGGGCGGTCCGCTGCGGTGGGCGGCCCGCTGCGGTGGGCGGCCCGCTGCGGTGGGCGGCCCGCTGCGGTGGGCGGCCCGCTGCGGTGGGCGGGCCTGCGCGGCCGGCGTCGCCGCGCGGGCCCACCGGGGAAGGGCCGATGGCCGGCCGGTGGCGGTCGCCGCCGCCTACCCTTGGCCCGTGAACGAGATGCCCCGGGACCACCGCCCCGCCAAGTCCATCCGCGTGCTGCTCGCCGAGGACCAGGGGATGATGCGCGGGGCGCTCGCCCTGCTCCTCGGGATGGAACCGGACATCGAGGTGGTCGCCCAGGTCTCCGCGGGCGACGAGATCGTGGACACCGCGCTCGTCAGCCGGCCCGATGTGGCCCTGCTGGACATCGAGTTGCCCGGGATGAGCGGGCTGGACGCCGCCGCCGCACTGCGCGAGGAGGCGCCGGACTGCCGGGTGCTGATCCTCACCACCTTCGGCCGCCCCGGCTATCTGCGGCGGGCCATGGAGGCCGGTGCGGCCGGGTTCCTCGTCAAGGACGGGCCCGTGGAGGAACTGGCGCAGGCGGTCCGCCGGGTGCTGACCGGCGAGACCGTCATCGACCCGGCGCTCGCCGCCGCCGCGCTCAGCGCGGGGCCCAGTCCGCTCACCCCGCGCGAGTGCGACGTCCTGAAGGCGTCGGCCGACGGCGCGACGGTCGCGGACATCGCCGCCCGTGTCCATCTCTCGGAGTCGACCGTCCGCAACTACCTCTCCTCCGCCATCGGCAAGACGGGCACCCGCAACCGCATGGAGGCGATGCGCGAGGCGCGCCAGCAGGGGTGGCTGTAGCGCGGACGGCCGGCAGGGCGACCGGTCCTCAGGACCGCTCCGCCACCTTCGTCACCTTCGCCACCCCCGAGCGGTAGTCCGCGCCCTTCGGTGCCACGCACGTGAACCAGTTCGCCCGCGACCCGTCCACCGGCCGGACCAGGTCCTCGAAGCCGCCGACGAGACCCGTGCCCGGAGCGGCCGGCGCGGCCTCGACCTTCGTGCCGTCGTCCCAGGTGCAGGTGACCTCCGTCGCGGATGGAGCGACCCGGCCGACGACGAGTCGCCGGGAGCCGTCCGCGGCGTCCGGGGCCAGCAGCGTCGAGGTGCTCTCGACCCGCCCGTCGGCGGGCATGCCTCCCTTCTCCACCGGCGCGTTCATGAACGTCGCCACCGTCCCGCCGTCCCGCATCAGACGGCCGTAGTACCAGCCCTTGCCGACCAGGTCCGAGGGGGCGTGGACGCCGGTGGGCGCGAGGCCGTACGCCCGCATCGTGTTCAACTGGGCGCGCGCCTCGGACGCGTTCCGCGGCGCCCCCCACACCAGGGCCTCCACGGTCCAGTCCTCGCCGTGGTCGGTCCCGCGCGCCACGGCCGTGCTCCGCGGCTTGTCGACCTGCCGGGAGTCCGGTGCCGCCGGGGCGGTCGCGGCCGGCACGACCCGGCGTCCTTCGCCGACCGTCCCTCCGGCCAGGGCCAGCGTTCCCGTGGAACCGGCGACGACGAGGGCCGCCGCCGCGACCAGGGCCCAGCGGCGTGCCCGGCGCCGGCGTCCACCGCGCACCAGCTCCTGGTACGGGACGGCGCCGATCCTGACCCCGTCGGCCGCTTCCGCGAGCAGGAGGGCGAAGTCCCTGTCCGCCGCCATGTCGTGGTTCGTCTCCCGGTCCGCGCCCATCACGCCCGCCCTCCGTAGGTCACCATGTCGGCCAGGCCCGGTACGACACGGAGTTTCGCGATTCCCTTGGCCGTGTTGCTCTTCACCGCGCCGACCGAGCAGCCCATCGCCGCGGCCGTCTGGATCTCGCTCAGGTCCTCCCAGTAGCGCAGGACCACCGCCTCCCGCTGCCGCGGGGGCAGTTGGGCGAGTGCGGTGAGCAGAGCGCCGCGGTCGTCGGCCCGCGCGATCGGGTCCCCGCGGTCGGGGACCTCGCGTGTCAGGCCCGAGTCGTCCCTCGGCGCGAGGAACTCCTTGAGCTTCCTGCGGTGTCTGCGCGCGTGTGCGTTGATCATCACGCGCCGTACGTACGCCTCCGGTTCGTCCGCCGCGGCGATCCTGCGCCAGGCGACGTACACCTGCTCCAGCGTCGTCTGGACCAGGTCCTCAGCGGCGTGCTGCTCCCCGGTCAGGAGAAACGCCGTACGCATCAGCCGCGGCCAGCGGCCGAGGACGAAACGGTGGAACTCCTCGTCCCGGGACTGCTTCCGATCCCCCATGAACACCTCCTCGATGCGTGAAGGAGTCCACGAGGGGCCGATCCCGTTGCCTCATCCCCGTGACGTTCTCCGTGGCAGCCATACGAGCATCAGGGCCGCGCCTGCCAGCAGCAGGGCGGCGCTGGTGCGGAAGGCCAGGGCGTAGCCGGCGGTGAGGGACTCGGCGGAGGCGCTGTCCGCCGTGCGCGCCGCGGCGATGGTGGACATGACGGCGAGGCCCAGCGAACCGCCCATCACGCGCGAGGTGTTGACCAGTCCCGAGACCAGGCCCGCGTCCTGCGGGGTCGCGCCGGAGGTGGCGAGGGTCGCGAGGGGGGTCTGCGCCAGACCGGCGCCCGCCATCATCAGGATCCCCGGAAACATGATCGCCGTCAGGTAGGTGCCGTCCGCCGTCATCGTGGACTGCCATCCGAAGCCGGCCGCGGCGAGCAGGGTGCCGAGGACGGCCACGGTGCGCGGTCCGGCCACCGGCATCAGCCGGGGTGCGAGTTTCGAGCCGAGGACCACCGCGAGGGAGCTGGGCATCAGGGCGAGGCCGGCGCCGAGGGGCGAGTAGCCGAGGACGTTCTGCGCGTAGAGGGTCATGAAGAACCACATGCAGAACATGGCCGAGCCGTTGACGAACATCGCCGCGTTCGCCGAGGACACCGAGCGCACCCGCAGCAGCGCCAGCGGCATCAGGGGTGCTCCGGTCCGCGCCTCGACGGCCAGGAAGGCGCCGATGAGGACCAGTCCGGTGCAGAGCGGCACCAGGGTCGCCGCCGAGGTCCACCCCTCGGCCTCCGTCTGCACGATCCCGTAGGCGAGGGTGGCGAGACCGGCCGTCACGAGGAGCGCGCCCGGCAGGTCCGGGCCCCGCCCGTTCCCGGCCCGGCTCTCCACCAGCCGGCGGGCGGCGACGGCCAGGACCACGGCGCCGACGGGCACGTTGATGAGCAGGACCCAGCGCCAGGACAGTCCGTCGACCAGCAGCCCGCCGACGAGCCCGCCCGCGGCGCCGCCGCCGGCCCCCACGGCCGTCCAGGTGGCGATGGCCCGCGCGCGTGCGGCGCCCGCCGGGACGGCGGACGTCAGGATCGTCAGCGTCGAGGGGGCGAGCACGGCGGCCCCGAGCCCCTGCACGGCCCGCGCCGCCAGGAGCTGCGGGCCCTCCTGTGCGAGACCTCCGCCGACCGAGGCGAGGGTGAAGAGGGAGAGCCCGACCAGGAACATCCGCTTGCGGCCGTACAGGTCCCCGGCCCGGCCGCCGAGCAGCATGAACCCGGCGAAGGCGATCGAGTAGGCGTTCACCACCCACTGCAGCCCCGGCGCGCTCAGCCCGAGGTCGGCCCGCATGGACGGCAGCGCCACGTTGACCACGGACACGTCGAGGACGACGAGGAACTGTCCGGCGCAGGCGAGCGCGACCACCACCCAGGTGGGCGGCGCGGCCGGTGCGGATATGCGGGTGTCTTCAGCGGCTCGGAGCATGGATGTCATGCTCTCAACCGGCGGATGCTCCTGGCATCGGGATTTCGGCGCAGCGGGGTGTGCGCCGCGGGACCTAGGACCCGGAGCGGTGTGCGGGGGCGGGTTCAGGTTCCCGTGCGGAGCAGGGTGACCACGGCCGCGCCGCCCAGGCCGATGTTGTGGGCGAGTCCGACGCGCGCGCCCGGCACCTGGCGGGCCGCCGCCTCGCCCCGCAACTGCCGGACGAGTTCGGCGACCTGGGCGATGCCGGTCGCGCCCAGCGGATGCCCCTTGGAGATCAGACCGCCCGAGGGGTTCACCACCCAGCGTCCGCCGTACGTCGTCGCGCCCGACTCGACGAGTTCGCCCGACTCGCCTTCCTCGCACATGCCGAGCGCTTCGTACGTCAGCAGCTCGTTGATGGAGAAGCAGTCGTGGAGTTCGACGACGTCCACGTCCTCGATGCCGAGTCCGGAGCGTTCGTAGACCTGGCGCGCGGCGTCGCGGGACATCGGCAGGCCGACGACGTCGATGCAGGAGCCGGAGGCGAAGGACTCCTCGGTGTCGGTGGTCATCGCCTGCGCGACGATCTCGACGGCCCTGTCCCCGAGCCCGTGCCGGTCGACGAACCGTTCGGACACGACGACCGCGGCGGCGGCCCCGTCCGAGGTGGGCGAGCACTGGAGCTTGGTCAGCGGGCGGTGCACGGTCCGGGCGGCGAGGATCTCGTCGACCGAGTACACGTCCTGGAACTGGGCGTGCGGGTTGTGCGCCGAGTGCCGGTGGTTCTTGGCGCCGACGGCGGCGAGCTGGGCCTCCGTGGTGCCGTACCGCTCCATGTGCTCACGGGCCGCGTCGCCGAAGATCTGCGCGGTGGGCGGGGTCATCTCGAAGCCGTGCCGGGCGGCCATGATCCCGTAGTGGCGGGCGACGGGAGAGGTCGAGAAGTCCCCGCCGTCCGCGCCCGATCCGAGAGCGCCGCGCTTCATCTTCTCGAAGCCCAGCGCGAGGACGCAGTCCGCGAGGCCGCCCTCGACGAACTGCCGCGCGAGCATCAACACACTCGCGCCGGTCGCGCAGTTGTTGTTCACGTTGTACACGGGCACGCCGGTCAGGCCGAGTTCGTAGGCGGCGCGCTGGCCGGCGGTGGAGGCCTGGAAGCAGTAGCCGACGGGGACCTGTTCCACATCGGTGTAGGCGATCCCCGCGTCCGCGAGGGCGCCGGAACCGGCCTCGCGGACCATGTCCCAGTACTGCCAGTCCCGGGTCTCGGGCTTCTCGAACCGGGTCGTGCCGACCCCGACGACGTACGACTTCACAGCGGTCCTGGCGGTCTTGGCGGTCATGGCAGTGGCTCTCCTAGTCTCGTGGCAGGCCGAGGATGCGTTCGGCTACGACGTTGAGCTGGACCTGCGTGGTACCGCCGGCGATCGTCAGGCAGCGGGAGAGCAGGAATCCGTGGACGGCCCGTTCGCCGGGGCCCTCGCACGACGCGCCTTCGGGTCCCAGGAGTTCGAGGGCGAGTTCGGCGACCCGCTGCTGGTGGGCGGTCTGCACCAGCTTCCGCACGGAGGCGCCCGCACCCGGTTCGGTGCCGGACACCCGCTGGAGTGTGGTGCGCAGCCCGATGCAGGCCAGGGCATGCGCCTCGGCGAGGAGGGTGCCCAGCCGGGCTCCGTCGGTGTCGGCCCGGATCAGCGCCTCCAAGCCCGTGTCGAAGGTCAACTGGTCGGCCATGTGCACGCGTTCGTTGCCGAGCGTGTTGCGGGCGACCCGCCAGCCGTCGTCGACCTCGCCGACGACCGCGTCCGCGGGCAGCAGGACGTCGTCGAAGTAGACCTCGTTGAACAGGGAGTCCCCGGTGATCTCCTTCAGCGGTCGGACGTCGATGCCGGCCGCGGTCTTCATGTCGACGAGGAAGTAGGTGAGCCCCCGGTGCTTGGGCGCGTCCGGGTTCGTCCGGGCGAGCAGGATGCCGTGGTCGGCCCACTGCGCCGCGCTCGTCCACACCTTCTGTCCGTTGATCCGCCACCGGCCGTCCGCGGTGCGTTCGGCGCGGGTGCGCAGCGAGGCGAGGTCGGAGCCGGCGTCCGGTTCCGAGAAGAGCTGGCACCACAGCAGGTCGCCGCGCAGCGTGGGCAACAGATAGCGCTCCTGCTGGGAGGCGGTCCCGTAGGCGATGAGGGACGGCACGACCCAGGTGGCGATCCCGAGGTCGCTGATCCGTACGCCCGCCGCCGCCAGCTCCTGCTGCACGGCGAGCTGCCGGACGGGCCCCGCGCCGAGTCCGTACGGCGGGGGCAGGTGCGGGGCGGCGTAGCCGGTGGGCGCCAGCGAGCGGCGTACCGCCGCGGGGTCGAGACCGCGCACCGGGTCGATCACCCGGCGCGCCTCGGACCGGTACCTGTCGGCCTCCGGCGGGAGTTCGAGGCGCAGTTCCCGTCGTACGCCGTCCCGGGCGAGCCGCGCGGCCCGGCGCAGGTGTCCGCTCCCGGCCCCGTACAGCTGTCGCGCCACCAGGGCCCGGCGCAGATACAGGTGGGCGTCGTGCTCCCAGGTGAACCCGATGCCGCCGAGGATCTGGACGCAGTCCTCGGCGCAGGTGAGGGCGGCGTCGAGGGCGGTGCCCGCGGCGAGGGATGCCACCAGTTCCCGTACGGGGGACGGTTCCCGTACGGCGCGTGCCGCGTCCCAGGTGAGGGCCCGGGCCTGCTCCAGCCGGACGAGCATGCCGGCGCACAGGTGCTTCACGCCCTGGAACCGTCCGATGGGGCGGCCGAACTGTTCGCGGACCCGGGCGTGCCCGGCCGCCGTGTCCAGCGCCCACGCGGCGGTACCGCAGGCGTCCGCGGCGAGGACGACGGCGGTGAGGTCCCGGACCGTCGACGGGGTCGCCGCGAGCACACGGTCGGCGCCGACGCGGACCCCCTGGGCGCGCACCTCGGCGGTCCCCCGCGTCGGATCGGCGCTCTCGTGCGGCCGTACGACGAGATCCTGGGCGTCGACGACCAGGCGGACGAGCGCGCTCCCGGACCCTGCCTCTTCGCCGGCCCCCGGATCGCGCGTCTCCGCTTCACCCGTCTCCGGAGGCCCGGCGGGCCCGCCGTTCGCGACGGATGCCGCGAGCACCAGGACGTCCGCGTCGGCGCCGGACAGTACGGGGGGTGCGACGCCGTCGAGCACGTATCCGCCGCCGGCGGCGGCGACGGCGGTCAGGGAACCGGCGCCGAACGCGACGGCCCCGACGCGCTCCCCGCACGCCAGGGCCCGTACGAGATCGCGGTGCCCGCTCGCCGCCCGGTCGCCCTCGCCGGGGGCAGCCGCCGCGGCCGGAGCCGCGGACGTCGGGACGGCCGACGCGAGAACCGCCGCGGCGAGGACGCTCGCGAGGAAGGGACCCGGCAGTGCCGCCCGCGCGGCCTCCTCCACGACCACGGCGAGGTCGAGGAGGTCGCCGCCGCCCCCTCCGTACGCCTCGGGAAGGTGCACCGCGAGCAGCCCCTGGGCGGCGAGCGCGTCCCAGAACGGCGGCCGCCCGGCGCCCGGGGCGTCGAGGAGTTTGCGGACCTCCTCGGGTGGCACGGCGCGGGCGATCCAGCCGCGGACGGCCTCGGCCAGCTCCCGCTGTTCCGGCGTGATCGCGATGCCCATGCGTGCCTCCCCGACGGCCCAAGGTGCGTGGATCCGCGCCAGACTAGAACACGTTCCATTCTGACGGTAGGTCAGATCCCCATGGAACGGTCAAGAATTCGTTAGTACGCCGAAGCATCGGAATAGTTGCCCGGGCACACCGGGTTCTCCTTGCACGTATCCCGCACGGATCAGCCGACCGACGTCCCCGCATCCGCATGGATCAGCCCGACCGACCGTCCCTCGAATCCGCACGGATCACCCCTTTTCACTTCACCTCTACTTCTGAGCGCTCGCTTTCTTACGGCCTGGAGGCCCCACGCAATGACGCACACGACGACCGACCAGCCCGCGCGGAGGCAGAGCGGCGCGACCGTGCCGGTGCTCGCGTTCGCGGGCATCGTTGTCGCGGTGATGCAGACCCTGCTCGTCCCGGTCATCAAGGACCTGCCGGCACTGCTGGGAACATCGCCCAGCAACGCCACCTGGGTCCTGACCTCGACCCTGCTCGCGGGCGCCGTTGCCACCCCGATCATGGGCCGCCTCGGCGACCTCTTCGGCAAACGGCGCATGCTGCTGACCAGCCTGTCCATCATGGTGGTCGGCGCCCTGGTCAGCGCGCTGACCAGCACCCTGCTGCCGATGATCGTGGGCCGTTCGCTCCAGGGCTTCGCGATGGGCGCGATCCCGCTGGGCATCGGCCTGATGCGCGACCTGCTCCCCCGCGAGAAGCTCGGCTCCGCGATGGCGCTGATGAGTTCCTCGATCGGCGTCGGCGGCGGTCTCGCCCTGCCCGCCGCGGCCCTCGTCGCCCAGCACGCCAACTGGCACGCCCTCTTCTACGGCGCCGCCGGCCTCGGCGTCCTCTCCATCGGTCTCACCCTCCTCGTCGTGCCGGAGTCCCCGATGCGGGCCAAGGGCACCTTCGACGTGCTCGGCGCGATAGGCCTGTCCATCGGGCTCGTGCTCTTCCTGCTGCCGATCACCAAGGGCAGCGACTGGGGCTGGACCGCGCCCACCACGCTCGGCCTGTTCGGCGCGTCCGCCGCCGTCCTGCTGCTGTGGGGCGTGATGGAGCTGCGCCTGAAGGCCCCGCTCGTCGACCTGCGCACCACGGCCCGCCCGGCGGTCCTCTTCACCAACCTCGCCTCGATCATGGTCGGCGTCTCCTTCTACGTCGTCTCCCTCGTCCTGCCCCAGCTGCTCCAGCTCCCGAAGTCCACCGGCTACGGCCTCGGCCAGTCGATGGTGAGCGCGGGTCTGCTCGTGATGCCGCTCGGCCTGACGATGATGGTCACGGCGCCCGTGTACGCGCGGCTGTCGGCGAAGTACGGCCCCAAGGTCACCCTCATCCTCGGCATGGTGATCATCGGGATCGGCTACGGCGCCGGTCTCGGACTGATGAGCGCCGCCTGGCAGTCCCTGGTCATCGCCGTGGTCCTCGGCGCGGGCATCGGCCTCGCCTACTCCTCGCTGCCCGCCCTGATCATCGGCTCCGTCCCGGCCTCGGAGACGGGTGCGGCGAACGGCCTGAACACCCTGATGCGTTCCATCGGCACGTCCGTGTCGAGCGCCGTCATCGGCATGGTGCTCGCCAACACGGCGAACCACGTCGGCGGCGCCACGATCCCGACCATGCACGGCTTCCGCGTGTCGTTCATGATCGCCACCGGTGCCGTCGCGGTCGGTCTGGTCATGGCGCTCTTCCTGCCCCGCCAGCGTCAGGCCTCCGCGCCGCAGCTGCGCGCGAGCAGCGAGGAGGACGCCGCACTGGAGCGGGCGCACGAGGTGCTCGGCGGCTTCCGCGGCCGGGTCCTGAACGCGGCCGGCGACCCGGTCGCCCGCGCCAAGGTGACCCTGATCGACCGGCGCGGCCGGCAGGCGGGCGCCACCCTCTCCGACGAGAACGGCGGCTACGCACTCGCCGTCCCGGCGCAGGGCGCGTACGTGCTCGCCGCCCGGGCCGCGGGCCACGGCCCGCTCGCCTCGTCGGCGTCGCACGCGGGCGACGACCGGCCGGTCGACCTCGACCTGGCGCTGCCCGGCGAGAGCGCGGGCGTCACGGCCTGACCCCGCTCCTCCGTACGTGATCACGCACACCCCCGTCGCCCACGCGGCGGGGGTGTGGTGCACGATGGGGCGGCCTTTCGCTTGCACCGCTCGCGAAGTTCGCACCGTTGACGCCGTTCGCACCGATGGAGGACCCCCATGCCCGCGGCACCCAAGCCCGAGATCCTCGCCGCCTTCGAGGCCGCGAAGGGGTTCATGCCGACGGCCGAGGGGCTCGCGCTGTACGAGGCCGCCGCCGAGGCCGGACGGCTCGGGCTGCCGCTCCTGGAGGTCGGCACCTATTGCGGCCGCTCGACGATCCTGCTCGCCGACGCGGCACGTGAGGCCGACGTGACCGCCATCACGGTGGACCACCACCGGGGCAGCGAGGAACAGCAGCCGGGCTGGGAGTACCACGACCCGTCGACGGTCGACCCGGAGATCGGGCGCATGGACACGCTGCCCACCTTCCGCCGGACCCTGCACCGGGCCGGCCTGGAGGACCACGTCGTCGCGCTGGTCGGCCGCTCGCCGCAGATCGCCGCGTTCTGGCGCACGCCCCTCGCTCTCGTCTTCGTCGACGGCGGCCACACCGACGAGCACGCGAGCGGGGACTACGAGGGCTGGGCACCCCATGTCGCCGAGGGCGGCCTCCTGGTCATCCACGACGTGTTCCCGGACCCCGTCGACGAGTTCACCGGCCAGGCCCCGTACCGCGTCTACCTCCGGGCCCTGGAGTCGGGCGCGTTCACCGAGCTCGCGGCCACGGACTCACTGCGGGTCCTGCGGCGGACCGGGGCGGGGATCTGAGCGGCGCGCAGCCACGACACCGCTCACCGCGACGCTCGCGCCCGGCGGAGCTGCCCGCTCGCCGTCGTGTACGGGTGTCAACGCGTGCCCGCGTGCCCGGGCGGGAGACAACAGTGAAGGCTCCGCGCGGGTGCTCGGCCCAGCAGTAGCCGCACGCCCGGCTGTTCAGGCGGGCCGGGCTCACTCCGCTCACGGGACTCCTCCCGGGGAGACGCGGGCGGCCCGGGCGCTGTCGCCGTGACATGAGCATCGGCACCGGACCGTGAGGAGCGGCGCCTCCCAGGAGGGCGCTCCCGTACGTCGGACGTCGCCGGGGCCGTCGCACATCGCGTGTTCGCCGAGACCGCACTCCGGCGTCTTCTCCTCGTCCCTCATGGCCGGTCGGCGAGCGGCACGAGGCCGTGCTCGATCTGGCACGGGTGACAGGCGAAGCGCCGGCGGCCGGTGCCAGGACCGGAGCCCGGCTGCTCGATGTGGATCAGACGGATGTCCCGGGTGGTCCCGCCGTGCAACATCGCCGCAGGCGAACAGGTGCGGTGGCTGTCGCGCCGTCGGGCCTCGGACATCGCCCTGCCCGGCAACGACTTCTGGCTGATCGACGGACGTCTGATCCGGTGGAACCACTTCACCGGCGAGGGAGCCTCCGCGGGCGGCGAGATCAGCGAGGACCCGGCCGCCGCCAGGCTCTGCGCCGACGCCTTCGAGACAGTGTGGGAACGCGGCACCCCGCACGACCACTACAAGATCAACTAGCGCGAAGGTGACCAAGCCGGCTCATGCCCGTCTCTCCGTCCTCCTCGGCCCAGGCCGCCCGCGAAGCAGTCGCCGGCCGCCTGAAAGAACTGCGCGCCGACGCGGGGATCACCGGGCCTGAGCTGGCCTCACGCTGCGGCTGGAGCCATCCGAAGACGTACCGGATCGAGGGGGCGCGCACTCCTCCCTCGGCCGACGACATCCGCCGCTGGTGCGGCGCCTGCGACGCCGGCGGGCAGGCCGACGACATCATCGCCCAGTCCCGATCCGCCGAGTCCATGTACATGGACTGGCGGCGGCAGGTCCGCACAGGGCTGAGGCAGCTGCAGAACAGCTACGTTCCCCTGTTCAAGTCGACGCAGTTGTTCAGGGTCTACTCACCGACCCTGGTCCCCGGCCTGCTCCAGACCGAGGGATACGCCGCGGGCCTGCTGTCCTCGATCATGCGGTTCCGCGACGTCCTCGATGACGTCGCAGACGCCGTGGCAGCGCGCCTCGACCGGTCCCGCGTCATCCATGAACCCGGGCACCGGTTCGTGATGGTCATCGAGGAACCGGTGCTCCACTACCAACTGGGTGACCAGGAGGCGATGGCCGCCCAGCTCGGCTACCTGCTCACCGCGGGCGCCCTGCCCTCGGTGTCGCTGGGCATCATCCCGAGCGCACGACGGTCGCGCCCCATGTGGCCGCACGAGGTGTTCCACGTGTACGACGAGAGCCTGGTGTCGGTGGAATTGCTCGCCGCGCGCGTCCAGATCACCCAGCCGTCCGAGATCGCCCTGTACCTGAAGGCGTTCGAGCAGCTGCGCGCCATGGCCGTGTACGGGGCCGACGCCCGGGCTCTGATCGTGAAGGCCATCGACGCCCTGCGCTGAGCGCACGGTCACGCCTCGGAGATGTCCCGTGCGCGCCGACGCCGGACCAGCTGTGACGTGAAGGAGTCCGCGGAGTACACGTACGGCCCTTAAGGTGGCTGACGTGTCGTACGTAGGCCCTGACTTCGATCCGCCCCAGCCGCGCCGTTTCCGGCGCGGACCCCTCACCGTCGCGATCGCCGCGCTCGTCCCGGGCGCACTGGCCGGCTGGCTGGTGTGGCTGGCCGTGGGGAACGACTCGGGCGGCGGGTCCGACCGGGCCGCCCCCGCCACGTCGTCCTCGGCGCCCGGCTCCGGCGCCCCCTCCGCGGCGGGTTCCGCCTCAGCGACCGCGCGGGACGACGGCAGACCGGGGAAGTCCCCGAAGCCGTCCCCGTCGGCCTCCGGCGCGAAGCCCGCCGGTTCCGGCCCCCTCAAGGGCAAGGTCGTCGTGATCGACCCGGGGCACAACCCCGGCAACTTCCAGCACACGTCCGAGATCAACCGCAAGGTGGACATCGGCACGAACCGCAAGGAGTGCGACACGACAGGGACGTCGACCAACGCGGGTTACGCGGAGGCCATCTTCACCCTCGACGTGGCGAACCGGATGCGGACGATCCTCGAACACGAGGGCGCCACGGTGAAGTTGACCCAGGACGGCGACCGCTCCTGGGGCCCCTGCGTCGACGAGCGGGCCCGGATCGGCAACAAGGCGCACGCGGACGCGGTCGTCTCCGTCCACGCCGACGGCTCGGCGTCCGGCAACCGCGGGTTCCACGTGATCCTCCCGGGGTCCGTGCACGCGGGCGGCGCCGACACCCGCCCGATCGTCACGTCCTCGCGCGAACTGGGCGAGCGCATCGCGGGCCTCTTCGTCCGCGAGACGGGAAGCGCCCCCTCCAACTACATCGGCGACGGCACCGGTCTCGACGTGCGGACGGACCTCGGCGGTCTCAATCTGTCAACGGTTCCGAAGGTGTTCATCGAGTGCGGCAACATGCGCGATAGCAAGGATGCCGCGCTGCTCACCAGTGGCGCCTGGCGACAGAAGGCGGCACGGGGGATCTCTGAGGGAATCGTGAGCTTCCTGCACGGGTAGTGATCGACGCGTCCAACCCGGCGGACACCCCCATAGGGCGGGCGATAGTGTCGTCCGTACGATGAGGGGCCGCCCCCGCGCTGCACACAGGGACCCGACGGCGACACCATGACGGCGACACGGTGAACAGCGATGCCTCCACCGATGACGAGACGACTGACGAAGGACCTGAAGTGAATATCCGCTCCCTCACTCGAGGCGACGGCGTGGTGATCGGAGCAGCGGTGTTGCTGTTCATCGCGTCGTTCCTGAAGCTCTACTCCGTTTCCGGGTACAACTTCGACCAGACCGCATGGGACAGCCTCGGCACCGGTCTCGGCGTCTACATGGGCGGTGTCATCGGTGCCGCCCTGATCATCGTCAACCGCTGCCTGCCGCAGCAGCGCAAGGTCGCCGGTCTCGACCTGGGCACGGTCGGCGTGGCCTTCACGGTCCTCGTCGCGTGGATCATGTTCTGGACGCTGGTGGACGTTCCGGACAGCGCCAATGCCGCAGCCGGGACCATCCTCGGGTTCATCGCCGCCCTCGTCCTCGCCGGCGCGGCCGTGGCGACCCCGCTGCTCCCGCCGCTCCAGGCCGCCCTGGTCGGCGCGCCCAAGCCCGCCGCCCCTCTGCCCTACGGCGGTCAGCCGCAGGGTGGTTACGGGTACCCGGGCGCCGGTCAGCCGGGGCAGCCCGGTCAGCCCTACGGCGCGCAGCCGGGGCAGCCCGGGCAGCCGTTCGGCGGACAGCCGAGCCAGCCGCAGCCGCAGTCGTCGACTCCGCCGCCGCAGCAGCAGCCCTCCCAGGACTTCTCGCCGTTCTGGTTCGCCGTGCCGGTCGCGCGGCCGCTGTTCTCGGAGGACGGCGCGCAGGCGCCGATCGCCGAACTGGCGCCGGGCACCTGGTACCTGGCCGTCGAGCAGCGCGGTGCGACCCTGGTGGCGCAGACACAGGACGGCCGCCGTGGCGTCCTCCAGGACACGTCGGGGATCCAGCGCGGCTGACCATCGCCTCGCCCTCGCACCGGCCCCTCGCCCTTTCCGGCGGGGGGCCGTTGTCGTACAGTCGCAGCACCTGTGAACTGACGGTCCGTCAGGATGCTTGCTCTGGAGGCGATATGCGGCTCGGTCTCGCGCTCGGCTACTGGGGGCGCGGCCCCTCGGCGGACCATGTGCCGCTCGCCCAGGAGGCGGAGCGGCTCGGCTACCACTCGGTGTGGACGGCGGAGTCGTGGGGCTCGGACGCGTTCACTCCACTCACCTGGATCGCGGCACGGACCTCGCGCATCCGGCTGGGCACCGCCGTCGCGCAGATGGCCGCCCGCTCCCCCACGACCACCGCGATGCACGCGCTCACCCTCGACCATCTGTCCGGCGGACGCATGATGCTCGGCCTCGGCCTGTCGGGTCCTCAGGTCGTCGAGGGCTGGTACGGGCGGCCGTTCCCGAAGTCGCCGCTCACCGCGACCCGGGAGTACGTCGACGTCGTACGCCAGGTCCTGCGGCGCGAGGGCCCGGTGGAACTGGACGGGCGCTTCCACTCGCACCCGTACCGGGGAGCGGACGGCACGGGCCTCGGCAAGGCGCTGAAGCCCATCACGCATCCGCTCCGGGCCGACCTGCCCGTCCTGCTCGGTGCCGAGGGCCCGAAGAACGTGGCGCAGACGACCCGGATCGCGGACGGGTGGCTGCCGCTGTACTGGGCGCCGAACCGCCCGCAGGCGTACGGGGCCGCGCTCGACGACCTGCCCGAGGACTTCCTGGTGGCGCCGATGGCCCGCGCGCGGGTCTGCGACGACGTGGCCGAGGGGCTGCTGCCGGTCAAGGCGATGCTCGGCTTCTACATCGGCGGAATGGGGCACGCGGCCCACAACTTCCACGCCGACCTGATGGCCCGGATGGGGTTCGAGGAGGAGGCCCGCAGGATCCAGCGGCTCTTCCTCGAAGGGCGCCGCGAGGAGGCCGTGATGGCCGTGCCGGACGCCTTCGCGGACGAGATCTCGCTCGTCGGACCGCGTGAACGCATCGCCGAGCGGCTGGAGTCGTGGCGCAAGGGCCCGGTGACCGACCTGCTGGTCCTGTCCCCGGACCCCCACACCCTCCGGGTGCTCGCCGAGCTCAACTCCTAGGCGGGCGGGGGGAGGACGGACCCGGGACGGTCAGCCGCCGCTGAGCTGCGACGCCGACGGCACCTTGTCCTTGACCTCGGCACCCGCGCTCTTACCGGCGTCCTTCACCTTGTTGATGATGTCGTCGAAGGAGTTCGCGACGGAGTCGGTGGAGTCGCCCTTGCGGAGCTTGGCCGGCAGGCCCTTCAGGGCGTCGATGCCCGCGGTGAGCGGGGCGACGGCCTTGGCGAGCGTGGGGTCGCCCTTGGCGTTGTTCGAGGCGGCCTTGAGGCGGTTGTACGCGAAGGCGCCCGCGAGTCCGGCCTTGACCAGGGCGAGCCTGCGCCCCTTGGCGCCCTTCTTGAACTTGCCCGCCTTGTACGGCTTGACGATCCACTGGTAGGTCGCGCCTGCCGCGAACCCCGCGTTCGCCACGAAACGGGTCTTGGCGAACTTCTGCTTCTCGGCGGAGGTCGTCGGCGTGGGTGTGCCCTTCGCGGGGACGACGGCCGCGGTGTCCTGCGAGGAACTGCCGCCGCCACAGGCGGTGGCACCGCCGATCAGGGCACAGCAGAGGGTCAGCGCCACGAACAGGCGCCGTACGGGTACGGGCACGGGATCCTCCGGGTGGGGGAACGGTTCTCCCTGGTCCGCCGGTCCTCCCCGGTCCCGGGGCGACACGGCTCTCCACGGCAGCCTCACCCGGTTCGCACACGTGCGCCACTTGACCGAACCCGTTCGGGTTTCATTCGGCAAGGGCGGGCAACACGCTGGTCATGTCCCCTCGATATCGCAACGGCTCGAATTCTGCGGGGACGGTCATCGCGATCGTCGCGGATGTTATGGCCGTCATCCTCGGTCTCTGGATTCTGATGTATCTGCTCGATGCCAACCGTGGCAACGACCTCGTGCAGTTCATCCACGACGCGGCAAGCTGGCTGGCCGGCTGGTCGCGTGACCTGTTCACCTTCGACGAGCAGTGGGCGCGTGTCGTCGCCGGCTACGGTCTCGCCGCCGTCGTCTACCTGTTCGTGGGCCACGCGGTCGCGAACCGCATGCACCGGCACTGACGACCGGGGACATCCGGAGGGTCCGGATGTCCAGCGGGTCCCGGGCCTGATCCGCCGGTCAGGCCCGGACGCAGCAGTCGGGGTCCAGTCCCGTCGGCAGGCGTTCACCGCTGAAGACGGCGCAGGTGGGTTCGTCGCCGCCCAGTGCGGCGACCGCCAGCAGCACGGAGCCCGCCGTCCAGGTGGTGAGTTCCTCGGGCCAGACGGCCCGGTCCTCGTAGACGTACCCCGTCCAGTACAGGCCGGTCTTCGGATCGCGCAGGTGCTGGATGGACTGAAGGATCTCCAAGGCACGGTCGGACTCGCCCACCACCCAGAGGGCGAGGGCGAGTTCGGCCGATTCGCCGCCGGTCACCCACGGGTTGGGGACTACGCACCGCACCCCGAAGCCGGGCACCACGAAGCGGTCCCAGCCCTCCTCGATACGTGACGTGGCCTCGGCGCCGGTCACCGCGCCGCCGAGCACCGGGTAGTACCAGTCCATGGAGTAGCGGTCCTTGTCGAGGAACCGCTCCGGATGGAACCGGATCGCGTGACGCAGCGCTCCTGCCGCCAACTCCCAGTCGGGTTGCGGCTCTTCGAGCTGTTCGGCGATGGCGAGCGCACAGCGAAGTGCGTGGTGGATCGACGAACTCCCGGTCAGCAGCGCGTCGTCGACGGCCGTCCCGTCGTCCTCGCGCTTCCAGCCGATCTGTCCGCCGGGCTGCTGGAGCCGCAGCACGAACTCGACGGCCGCGTGGACGGCGGGCCACATCCGGTCCAGGAACACGTCGTCGCCGGTGGCGAGGTAGTGGTGCCAGACGCCGACCGCGATGTACGCGCAGAAGTTGGTCTCCCGGCCGCGGTCGGTGACGTCGTCGAACGTCCCGTCGGCGTAGGCCGCGTACCAGGATCCGTCATCGTTCTGGTGCCGGGCCAGCCACGCGTAGGCGCGCTCGGCGGCCTCGTGCTCCCCGGCCGCGTCGAGCGCCATGGCCGCCTCGGTGTGGTCCCACGGGTCGAGGTGGTGGCCGCGGAACCACGGGATGGCTCCGTCGGGGCGCTGCACCGCGAGGATGCCGCGCACGGTGACGGCGGCCTCCTCCGCGGTGAGGACCCCGGGCAGGACGAGGTGTTCTGTCCGGGGAGTGGTCACGTGGCGTCCGCCTCGGGGGTGGTCGCGCCGGTGTCCGACGCGCCGGTGAGGCGCGGGAGGTGGGGCTTGGTCGCGTACGCCACGAAGCTCTTGCCGATCAGCGGGTTCAGTGCCTGTTCGGCGACCCGGGTGGCCAGCGGTTTCTTCATGATGTCCCAGACCAGGAGCTTGTGGTACGCCCGCACGGGCAGCGCCTTGTCGTTGTCCACGCCGAACGCGCACTTGAGCCACCAGTAGGGCGAGTGCAGGGCGTGCGCGTGGTGGGAGCCGTAGGGCCGCAGTCCCGCCTCGCGGATCTTGGCGAGCAGTTCGTCCGCCTTGTAGATGCGGATGTGGCCGCCCTCGACCTCGTGGTAGGCGTCGGACAGGGACCAGCAGACCTTCTCCGGCCCGTAGCGCGGGACGGTGATGGCGATCCGGCCGCCCGGCCTGAGCACGCGGACCATCTCGGCGAGGACGCCCTTGTCGTCCGGGATGTGCTCCATGACCTCGGAGATGATGACGACGTCGAAGGACTCGTCCGGGAAGGGCAGCGCGAGCGCGTCGCCCTCCATCGCCGTGGCGGTCGCCCCGGCGGGCGCCTCGCCGGCCTCCTTCATCGCCGCGAACCACTTAGCGACCTCGCGGATCTCCTCACCGTTCTGATCCAGCGCCACGACCTGGGCGCCGCGCCGGTAGCACTCGAACGCGTGCCGGCCGGCTCCGCATCCGAGGTCCAGGACACGGTCGCCCGGGGCGAGCGGGAACCGGGAGAAGTCGACGGTCAGCACGTGGCCCTGCTTTCGCGGTTGGCTGCAACGGGTTCGGTGGCGGAGGTCTGTGACGCGGCGTCGGCGGGCCCGGTGTCCGGGACGGCCGCGCGCCCGGTGTCCGCGGCGACGGACGGGACGGGGGCCGCGGCCGGCGTCACCGCGGGGGCCGCCCGGCGGGCCGGGGGCCGGGGTGCGGAGAGCGCGATGGCCGCGCGGTAGTGCGCCACCGTGCCCTCGGCGGCCCGGGCCCAGGTGAAGCGTTCCAGGACCCGCGCGCGCCCTGCGGCGCCGAGCCGCGTGCGCAGCGGGACGTCGCCGAGGAGCCGGCTCAGGGCGGCCGCAAGGGCGCCCGAGTCGCCGGGCGGGACGGCGAGGCACGTCTCGCCGTCGGCGCCCGCGACCTCCGGGATCGCGCCGCCGGTGGTGGCCACCAGCGGCGTGCCGGTGGCCATCGCCTCGGCGGCGGGCAGCGAGAAGCCCTCGTACAGGGAGGGCACGCAGGCGACTTCGGCCGAGCGGACGAGGTCGACGAGCTCGGCGTCGGAGATGCCCTTGACGAACTCGACGGCGCCGTCGAGACCGTAGCGCTCGATGGCCTGGGCGACCGGGCCGTCCTCGGCGCGTCGGCCGACGACGACGAGGTGGGCGCCGGGGTGTTCGGCGCGGACCTTCGCGAGCGCCTCGACGAGGAACACCAGGCCCTTGAGCGGCACGTCCGCGCTGGAGGTGGTGACGATGCGGCCGGGCACCTGGGGCACGGACGGATCCGGCGAGAAAAGGTCGGTGTCCGCGCCGATGTGGACGACGTGGATGCGGTCCCGCTCGACGCGCAGGTGCTCGACGATCTCCTGGCGGGAGGTGCCGGAGACGGTGAGCACCGACGGGAGGCGGCGCGCGACGCGCTTCTGCATCCGGGTGAAGCCGTACCAGCGGCGGACGGACGCGCGGCGCTTCCAGCCCTCGGCGGCGTCCAGTTCCAACTGCCGGTCGACGGTGATGGGGTGGTGGATCGTCGTCACCAGCGGGGCGCCGACGTCACCCAACAGGCCGTACCCGAGCGTCTGGTTGTCGTGGACGACGTCGAACTCGCCCTGACGGGACCGCAGATGACGGCGGACGCGCAGCGAGAAGGTCAGCGGCTCGGGGAAACCGCCGGTCCACATGGTGCCGACCTCGACGGCGTCGATCCAGTCCCGGTACTCGTCGCGCGCCGGGGTGCGGAAGGGATCGGGCTGGCGGTAGAGGTCGAGGCTGGGCAGTTCGGTGAGGCTCAGGTCGGGCAGGCCCTCGTCGAGGACGGGGTAGGGCTGCGAGCCGATGACCTCGACGCGGTGCCCGAGACGGGCGAGTTCGCGCGAGAGGTGCCGTACGTACACACCCTGGCCGCCGCAGAACGGGTTTCCCTTGTACGTGAGGAGCGCGATGCTCAGGGGTTGTTCCCCGTCGGCTGCCGCGCCCTCTCCGGGGCCCGCCTCCATGGCCTCAGCGGTCACTTCCGGCCCCCTTCTCCCTGCACATTCCCGCGAGATTACGCCGGGACGCTAATCTAGAACAAGTTTCAGACTTGATCGTTCAAGGAGCATTGAATCTACCGGCAGGTAGCGCCACTGTGAGCGGTGGATCAGGTGATTCACGCCACGACCGCGCGGCGGGGTCGGCTGGTCCGCGGCGCGGCGGACGGTCCTGCCGTGCCGACTCCTCGCTCCCTAGCTGATGTCACGGAACGGACCCATGTCTGCGGAAGCCAAGGCGGACTCGAAGAACGCGCGACCGGCGCCGGGGGCCGGCACGCCTGCCACGCCCTCCGGTGCGCGGCACTCGCCCGCGCACACCACCCCGCACGTCACCTCCCGCCCCGCGTCCCCGCCGCTCACCGAGCGGCAGGAGGCGCGCCGCCGCCGGATCCTGCACGCGAGCGCGCAGCTGGCCAGCCGGGGCGGCTTCGACGCCGTGCAGATGCGCGAGGTCGCGGAGTCCTCGCAGGTCGCCCTCGGCACGCTGTACCGGTACTTCCCCTCGAAGGTGCATCTGCTGGTCGCCACGATGCAGGACCAGTTGGAGCACATGCACGGAACGCTGCGCAAGCGGCCGCCGGCCGGGGAGAGCGCCGCGGAGCGGGTGGCGGAGACCCTGATGCGGGCGTTCCGCGCCCTGCAGCGCGAGCCGCACCTCGCCGACGCCATGGTCCGCGCGCTCACCTTCGCCGACCGCAGCGTCAGCCCCGAGGTCGACCAGGTGTCCCGGCAGACCACGGTGATCATCCTGGACGCGATGGGCCTCGACGACCCGACCCCGGCGCAGCTCTCCGCGGTCCGCGTCATCGAGCACACCTGGCACTCGGCCCTGATCACCTGGCTCTCCGGCCGCGCCTCGATCGCCCAGGTCAAGATAGACATCGAAACGGTCTGCCGCCTGATCGACCTGACGGCCCCGGAGGAACGGTAGGGACCGGTCGTCCGCACGCGGGACCGTGCGGGCCACCGGCGCCCCCTTCCGTCTCCCGCCCGCTACTCCTCGGGCGGGAACACCGGCTCCCCGCTGCCCAGCAGGGTGATCATGATCGCTTCGACCGGGCAGCCCTCGGCCGCCTCCAGGATCTGTTCGGTGGCGTCGGTCTCCGGGGTGGTGGGGTGGGACTGGCGGGCGGTGTCGAGGTGGAAGGCGTCCGGGGCGTGGTGGACGCACTGGGCGGAGCCGATGCAGACGGAGCGGTCGACCTCGACCTGCCAGCGGTCGCCCATCCTCACGCCTCCCAGCCGGCCGGCAGGTGGATCATCTTGTGCTCCAGGAACTCGCCGAACCCCTCGGGTCCGAACTCCCGGCCCAGGCCCGAGTTCTTGTAGCCGCCGAACGGGCCGAGCATGTCGAGGCTGAAGGTGTTGACCGAGTAGGTGCCGGTGCGGACCTGGCGGGCGATGTCGATGCCGTGGGCGACGTCCGCGGTCCAGACGCTGCCGCTCAGCCCGTAGTCGGAGTCGTTCGCGATCTTCACGGCCTCGGTCTCGTCGCCGTACGGGAGCAGGCAGATGACGGGGCCGAAGATCTCCTCGCGGGCGATGCGCATCGAGTTGTCCACGTCGCCGAAGAGGGTCGGCTCGACGTACCAGCCGCGGTCGAGGCCCTGCGGGCGCCCGCCGCCCGCCAGGATCTTGGCGCCCTCCTCCTGGCCGATGCGGATGTAGTCGAGGTTGCGGCGCCGCTGGCGCTCGGCGACGAGCGGTCCGACCTGGGTGGCCGGGTCGAGCGGGTCGCCCACGACCAGGGCGTTGGCCGCGCCGGCGAAGGCGTCCGCGAACTCGTCGTAGCGCGAGCGCGGGACGAGGATGCGGGTCTGGGCCACGCAGGCCTGGCCGTTGTTCATCCAGGCCGCCGAGACGATCCCCGGCACCGCGGTGTCGAGGTCCGCGTCCGGCAGCACCACCGCCGCCGACTTGCCGCCCAACTCCAGTGTCACGCGCGTGAGATGACGCGAGGCGACCTCCATCACGCGTCGGCCTGCCGCGACCGAGCCGGTGAAGGAGACCTTGTCGATGCCGGGGTGTCCGACCAGGTACTCGCTGACCTCACGGTCCGCCGGGAGGATCGAGAGCACCCCCTCCGGCAGTCCGGCCTCCTGCGCGATCTCCCCGAGCAGGTAGGCGTCCAGGGGCGATTCGGGCGACGGCTTGAGGACGACGGTGCAGCCGGTCAGCAGCGCGGGCGCGAGCTTCGCCGCCGCCACGAACTGCGGGACGTTCCACGGCACGACGGCCGCCACCACTCCCACCGGTTCCCGCCGCACGAGCAGCTTGCCGAGGACCCCGTCGCGTGCCTCCTCGTACGTGTAGCCGCGGGCGACCGTGATCGCCGCGTCCCAGACCATCATCGCGCCGAGGGCCTGCGCGAGGACGCTCCACGAGTAGGGGGAGCCGTTCTCGGAGGAGATGACGCGGGCGATCTCCTCGTGCCGTACGGCGATCGCGTCCTTGATGCGGGTGACGACCGCGATCCGCTCGTCGAGGCTCATGCGCGGCCAGGGCCCCTCGTCGAACGCCTCGCGTGCCGCGGCGACGGCCCGGTCGACGTCCGCCGTCGAAGCGTGCGGCACCCGCCCGATGACCTCCTCGGTGTGCGGCGAGATCACCTCGATGACGTCCTTGCCCAGGGGGTCGGTCAACGCCCCGCCGATGAACAGCTGTCCGTGTTCCACGAGCTCGGTCATGGCCGACTGCCTCCCAGGGACGCTCACTGCCAGCACTTCTGACGCTTCATCAGATACGAGAACTGATACCAGTTCCGGTCACATGAGTCCACGGCGCGGACCCGACCGGTGAACACCACGTACGAGACAGTCGACTTGGGCTCCCATTGGAACCCGTTCTAGTTATAGTGTCCGCAAGTCGGCGATGGGTGGCAGCGCATGGCGCAGGTGAGCGATCACGGCGGGGGCGTACGGTCGATCCGCGTCCCCATCCCCGACAACCCCCTCGGTCACACGCTGGTCTACCTGCTCGACTCCGACGCGGGGCCGGTGCTCGTCGACACGGGCTGGGACGACCCCGCCTCCTGGGACACCCTCACCGAAGGGCTGACGGACTGCGGCACGTCCGTCGAGGAGATCCACGGCGTCGTCATCACCCACCACCACCCCGACCACCACGGCCTGTCCGGGCGCGTCCGCGAGGCGTCCGGCGCCTGGATCGCGATGCACGCGGCCGACACCGCGATCGTCCGGCGCACCCGGGAGAACCGCCCGGAACGCTGGTTCGCCTACATGGCCGCCAAGCTGGAGGCGTCCGGCGCCCCGGAGGACCACATCGCCCCGCTGCGCGAGGCGGGCACCTCCCTGCGCCGCCCCGGCGCCCTGCCGGGCTTCTCCCCCGCGCTGCCCGACCGCGAGATCGTCCCCGGCGAGTTCCTCCCCCTGCCCGGCCGCCGGCTGCGCGCGGTCTGGACCCCCGGCCACACCCCGGGCCACGTCTGCCTCCACCTGGAGGAGGAACACCCCGCCCGACTGGCGGGCAACGGACGTCTGTTCTCCGGCGACCACCTGCTCCCGAGGATCACCCCGCACATCGGCCTGTACGAGGACCCGGACACCCACGGCCGCCCCCCGTACGCGGACGGGGACGAGGGCCTCGCGGAGATCGCCGACCCGCTCGGCGACTACCTCGACTCCCTGGAGCGCGTCGGCCGGCTCGGCCCCGCCGAGGTGCTCCCGGCCCACCAGCACGTGTTCACCGACGCGCCCGCCCGCGTCGCCGAGCTGCTCAGCCACCACGAAGAGCGCCTCACCGGCCTGCTCACCCTCCTCGCCACCCCGCTCACCCCCTGGCAGATCGCCGAGCGCATGGAGTGGAACCGCCCCTGGGCCGACATCCCCTACGGGTCACGGAACATCGCCGTCTCGGAGGCCGAGGCGCACGTACGGCGCCTGGTGAAACTGGGCCGGGCCGAAGCGGTGGCCGGCACCGATCCGGTGACGTACGTGGCGCTGTAGCGCCCCCGCGCCCGCCCCTGCCGGCGTCCCCGGCCCCACGGTCCTCACCCTCCGTGCGCCGCGAAGTCCAGGCCCTCCTCGTACGGCATGGCACGTCCCCGCGCGTACGCCTGCTCGTAGGCCCGGTCGCCGATCTCGCCGCGGACACGCAGCTCGTGCGAGCGGCGGGTGGCGATCAGGTCCGGCGAGTCCATCTGGGCGCGCCCGGTCAGCTCCCACACGCGTTCGCCGATGCCGAGGAGTCGGGCCGCGCGCCGGCCGTCGCCCGCCGCGACGACCCCGGCGGCGAGCACGTCCAGAGCCATGGCGGCGCCCACGGTGTTGTGCAGCAGGGCGTGCCCGGCCAGGGCGGTGCGGGCGTTCGCGACGGCGGCGGCGACATCGCCGCGGTTCAGGTCGGCCTGTGCCACGATGCCGTCGGCGAAGGCCCCCGTCCACGACTCCCCGCACGCCCGGCTCGCCGCGCGCACCTCCTCGGCGACCGCCCGCGCCCGCTCGTCGTCGCCGCGCAACAGGTGCGCGAAGGCGAGCGCCACCCGGACCTGGAGCTGGGCGGCCCCGAGCGCGTCCCGCCGTACCGGCAGCCGGGGCGCCGCGTCCAGCACCTCGATCGCCTCGGACAGCCTTCCGCTCAGGGCGAGTTGGCCTCCCCTGATGTACACGACGGCCACCACCGCGACCGGATCGCCCTGCGCGTTCGCCGCGTCGGCGCAGCGCACCGCCCAGTTGGCGGCGGCCTCCAGATCGCCCTGGAGCAGCGCGACCGCTCCCCGCGTCCACGCGGCGCGGGTGCGGTCGGGGCCGGCGGGCGCGTCGGTCGCCAGCGCGAGGTCGAGACAGTGCTGGGCCTCGCGCAGCGCGCCGCAGTGCCGCCACAGGAAGGCGACGTCGGCCGCCATCTGCAGGGCGGCCGGTCCGTCGGGCTCGGTGAGGGCGCAGTCAACGGCCGCGCGGAGGTTGGCGTGCTCGGTGAGGGTGCGCTCGCACCAGGCTGCCTGGCGACCGGTGTTCCACTCGGCGCAGCCCTCACGGGCCAGCCGCCGGTAGTGGTCCCGGTGCCGCAGCCGTACGGTGTGCTCCTCGCCCAGCGCGCGCAGCCAGTCGGCGCCGAACTCCCGGACGGTGTCGAGGAGTCGGTAGCGCGAGGGGTCGTCGCGGTGGCGGCGCACGATGGACTGCTCGACGAGCCGGGCGAGCAGTCCGGAGATCCGCCCGGCGGGCAGCGGGCCTCCCGCACAGACGTCCTCGGCGGCCCGCGGGCAGAAGCCGCCGGCGAACACCGACAGCCGGGCCCAGAGGAGCCGTTCCAGCGGTGCGCACAGTTCGTGGCTCCAGCCGATGGCCGTGCGCAGGGTCTGGTGGCGGGGCGGTCCGTCGGCGTCGCGGGCGGCGAGCAGGTCGAGCCGGGACGGCAGCCGCTCGCCGAGCAGAGCGCACAGCTGGTCCAGGGTGAGGTCCGCGAGCCGGACGGCGGCGAGTTCGAGGGCGAGCGGGATGCCGTCGAGGCGTCGGCAGACGGCCTCCGCGGTCGGGCGGTCGGCGGCGTCGAGGGGGAAGCCGGCGTCGGCCGCGCGGTCGGCGAACAGCGCCACCGCGTCGTCGGCGACCGGCAGGGGATCCAGCCGCAGGACGCGTTCGCCGGGCAGGCCGAGCGGTTCACGGCTGGTGACGAGGACACGCAGGCCCGGCAGCAGGGGCAGCAGCGTCTCGATGAAGGCCACGCAGTCCGCGAGGACGTGCTCGCAGGAGTCGAGGACCAGCAACACCCGTTTCCCCGCGGCCCATTCGGCGACGACCTCGGGGACGGGCCGCGTGGACCGGTCGGAGAGACCCAGCGCCTCCACGACCGCGAGGCCGACCAGGCCGGCGGTGTGCAGCGGCGACAGCTCCACCAGCCAGACACCGTCCGGATAGTGGTGCTCGGCCCGGCCCGCCGCCCGCAGAGCGAGCCCGGTCTTGCCGACCCCGCCCGCACCGACCAGGCTGACCAGCCGGTCGATCCCGATCCCCGGGTCCAACTCCTGCTCCAGCAGGTCGAGTTCCCTGGCACGGCCGATGAAGCTCCGCGTCTGCGGGGTCAGGTTGCCGGGCCGCCCACCGGTCGTCTTGTCGGACACACGCACCAGTGTGACCACAGGACACGCTCCTGGTGTCCCGCTCCCCGCACTCGGACATAAAGGCCGCACAGCGAGGCCAGTTCCGGGCACCTTCGGGCGCGATGCGGTCGACTCCCCGCCGCACGGACGCCATCACCGGAACGGGCGGCCCCGAGGCGCGGCGCGGGCCGGCCGTGACCGGTCCCGCCGGTCCGTCCGCCTCCCCGGCCGTGTGCCGGACCGATGATTCCCCCGCGCCGCGGGAGTCTCAGTACCGACAGAGGACGGAACCAGGGCCCGGTACGGAAGGTGCGAGTCGATGAACAGCCTGCGCGACCTGCTCCAGGGACACGTCGACGACGGCACGATGCCGGGAGCGGTGGCCCTGGTGGCCCGCGGCGACCGGGTCGACGTCGAGGCCGTCGGGTCACTGGACGTCGAGGGCAGTGCCCCGATGGCCCGGGACTCGATCTTCCGGATCGCCTCCATCGGCAAACCGGTGGTCGCCGCCGCCGTGATGATGCTGGTCGACGACGGCACGATCGGCCTGGACGACCCGGTCGACGCGTGGCTGCCCGAGCTGGCGAAGCCGACGGTCGTGCGGACCCCCGCCTCCCCGGTGGACGACGTGGTCCCGGCGCGGCGGCCGATCACCGTCGCCGACCTGCTCTCCTCCCGGGCCGGCTGGGGCTTCCCCTCCGACTTCACGCTGCCGCAGGTGCGGGCACTGTTCACGGTCCAGCCGGACGGCCGCAGGCCGGACGCCCTCCCGTCACCGGACGTGTGGCTGGCGGACCTCGCGCGGGTTCCGCTGCTCCACCAGCCGGGCGAGGCCTGGTTGTACAACACCTGCTCCGACCTGCAGGGCGTGCTGATCTCCCGGGTCGCGGACCGTCCGTTCCCGGAGTTCCTCGCGGAGCGCGTCCTGGAGCCGCTCGGCATGAAGGACACGGCGTTCGAGGTGCCGGCGGCCCGGCGCGACCGCTTCACCAGCTACTACCGGCCCGACGAGGAGGGCGGCCTCACCCTGGCCGACGGCCCCGACGGGGAGTGGAGCGCCATGCCGGCCTTCCCCTCCGGCGCCGGCGGGCTGGCCTCCACGGCGGACGACTGGCTGGCCTTCGCCCGGATGCTGCTCGCCGACGGCACGGTGGACGGCCGCTCCCTGCTGTCCGCCGACTCCGTACGCCGGATGACCACCAACCACCTCACCCGGGCCCAGCGCGACATCGGCGCGCTGTTCCTGGGCGGCCAGGGCTGGGGCTACGGCGCCCAGGTCGACATCGCCCCGACCGACCCGTGGAACGTCCCCGGCCGCTACGGCTGGACCGGCGGCACCGGCACGACCGGCCACCTCGTCCCGTCCACCGGCACGGTCGCGCTGCTGCTCACCCAGACCGGCATGACGGGCCCGACGCCCACGCCGCTGATGCGCGACTTCTGGCGCGCGACGGCCGGTTGAGTCACCGCTCGGCCCCTGCGGCGTTCGAGGGACCGGGTCCGGGACGGAGCCCAGGGGCCGGGCAGGGGCGGAGCGGCCGGGCAGGGGCAGGTCTCAGGCGGCGCGCGGGCCGGACGCCACCGGCCGTACCCGTCGCGAGCTGCGCGGCACGAGGGTCACGGCCCGGCGAGGCGGGCGCCGGTCTCACCGCCCGCCGAGCACCGTCCGGATCAGGGCGTCCGCGTCCCCGAGCAAACGGACCTCGCGCTCGCTCATCGTCGGGTTGGCCGCCCGGCGCCGCAGCGCCTCGGCCAGAGCGTCGTCCGGCACCTGGTCCTCGTTCGCGTCGAGCAGGGCGTCCAGCGTCTCGCCCGCCACGTCGCCGATCGGCCCGCCGCCCACGGCGACCTGGGCGAGGATCACCGCGGACATGGCCCAGTCGAGGCCGGGCGGCCCCTCCTCCGTGTTGGCCCAGTCGATGACCTTCGGGCCGTCCGGGGTGAGCATCACGTTGTCCGGGTGCAGATCCAGGTGCAGGACACGGACGGCCGGATCGGCGGAGACCCGGGCGGGCACGGCGTGCAGCCGGCGCAGCAGCCGGGCCAGGACGAGACCCGCCTCGGGCGCGGAGAGCAGCCCCTGCCCGAACGCCTCCAGCATGGTCGGCCCCGACAACCGCTCCATCACCAGATCGGCGCGGGTCGCGGCCCGCACGCCCGGCACCGGATAGCCGTGCTCGTGGACGTGCCGCATGACGGCGGCCTCGGCGGTCGCGTCGCCCCAGCCGTCACGGTCCCGGCGCAGCACCCACGCCTCGTCGATCTCGTAGACGTCCGCCGAACGCCCCGAGCCGAGCAGTCTCCCCGTCCGCATGGCCCGAACCTAGCCCCACCCCGGGCGGGCGCACAGGCGGCACGAAGGTCCTTTCGTACGGCCGGTAGAGTGAGCCCGTCGTCATCACACCCGTACGAGGAGAAGCCGGTGCAAATCCGGCGCTGACCCGCAACCGTGAGCCGCTCAGGCGGTGAGCCGGATCGCCTCGCCCGGGATGTGACCGGCTCGTGCCCTCGGCAGCCCGCCGACGGCCGGCACCGTCGAGGGATACGGAGCCGGAGCCGCCCCGGGATACCTTTCGCGCCCGGTGCTGCCCGGCTCCCCGCAGGGAGAGTCATGTTCGTTCGCCGCACCGCCGCGGTACTGGCCGCCACCACCGTGATCGGAGCGGTGCTCGCACCGGCCGCCCTCGCGGCGGACTCCTCCCCCTCGCCGTCGACGGCGATCCCCTCCGGCCTCTACGGCTCCACCGACCCGACGTACGACGGTGTGTGGCGGCAGTCGCTCGCCCTGCTCGCCCAGGACACCGTCGGTGTCCGGCCCGCGCAGAAGGCCGTGGACTGGCTGACCGGGCAGGAGTGCGCGAACGGCGCGTTCGCCGCGTTCCGCGCGGACGCCTCGGCCGCGTGCGGCGCCAAGACGCAGGTCGACACCAACAGCACCGCCGCCGCCGTCCAGGCACTCGCCGCGCTCGGCGGGCACGACGACGCCGCGGGCCGGGCCGTGACCTGGCTGAAGTCCGCGCAGAACAAGGACGGCGGCTGGGGCTACATGGCCGGCGGACCCAGCGACACCAACTCGACGTCCGTGGTGATCGGCGCGCTGAAGGCGGTCGGCAAGAAGCCCCAGAGCGTCTCCCAGGACGGCAAGTCCCCCTACGACGCGCTGCTGAAGCTGTCGCTGCCGTGCGAGGGGCAGGGTGACGGTGCCTTCGCCTACCAGCCCGACAAGAAGGGCGACCTGGCGGCGAACGCGGACGCGACCGCGGCGGGCGTGACGGCCGGCATGGGCCAGGGCTTTGTGGCGGAGACCGGCAACGCGTTCGCCCTCACGGGTTGCGTCGTCGCCGACACCCCCAACATGGCGGACGCGGCCGGAAACGGCGCCAACTACCTCGCCGGGGCGCTGGCGAAGACCTCGTACCTGAAGTCCGCGCTCCCCGGTGCCGACGACCAGCCCGACTACGGCAACACCGCGGACGCGGTCGTGGCCCTGTCGGCCATCGGCGCGACGAAGGACACGAAGAAGCCGCTCGCGTGGCTGGAGAAGAACTCCGCCGCCTGGGCCGCCAAGTCCGGCCCCGCCGCGTACGCGCAGCTGATCTTCGCCGCGCACAGCGCCGGCACCGACCCGCGTGACTTCGGCGGCCAGGACCTGGTCGCGAAGCTGAACGCGACGGGCCCGGCGCCGAGCACGGCGGGCGCCTCGGCCACGCCGAGCGAGAAGAAGGACGACGAGAAGAAGGACGACGGCGGCGGCCTCGGCGTGTGGTGGATCGTCGGTATCGGCCTGGTCGCCGGTATCGGCATCGGCTTCCTGATCAGCGGCCGCAACAAGAGCCGACAGCTGTGACCGTCCGCCGGACGACCGCGCCGGCCCTGGCGCTCGCACTCGCCCTCCTGCTCCTCGTCCTCGGCGGCGCGGGGCAGGCCCGGGCGGTCGGCTACCGCTACTGGTCCTTCTGGGACCTGGCCGGCGGGAAGTGGACGTACGCGACCCAGGGCCCGTCGACCGCGCGGCCGTCCGACGGTGACGTCGAGGGCTTCCGCTACGCCGTGAGCGAGGACTCCCGGCACGCCGTGCAGCCGCGCGGGGAGCGGGAGTTCGCCACGATCTGTGCCGGCACCGCCGCCGAGCGGGGCAAGAAGCGCGTGGCGCTGGTCATCGACGCCGGTACGGCCGCGGACGCGCCGTCCGGCGAGCGACCGCCCGCCCCGCGCACCGCCTGTGCCCGTGTCGCCCCCGACGCGTCCACCGCGGAGGCGCTGGCCGCGGTCGCCAAGCCGCTGCGCTACGACACCAACGCCCTGCTGTGCGCGATCTCCGGCTATCCGCGCACGGGCTGCGGCGACCAGGTCTCGGCGTCCGAGCCCACCGCGTCCGCCCGTCCGGGCGCCGCCGAACCGGCCGGCCACGGCCCTTCGGTGGGCCTGTGGGCGGGCGTGGCCGCGGTGGCGACGCTCGGCGGGGCGGCCGTCTGGCAGGCCCGCCGTCGCAGGGGCTGAGCACCGACCATGAACACCGGCGACCGTGCACACCCCACCGCCGCGGCCACGGACCGGAGCCGTCTGCGCCGTCCCGCGGGGCGGCGGGACCCCGGCCTGCCGGAACAGGGCAGGGAAACCGAGGACGGACCGACCGGGCACCGGGGTTCCCCTGCCCGGGCGCCGTGGTCGGCCCGCGCGGGCGCCCTGCATCCCGGAGCCTGGTGGATCTGGGCCCTGGGCCTCGGCACCGCGGCCTCCCGCACCACGAACCCCCTGCTGCTCGCCCTCCTCATCGGAGTCGCCGGCTACGTGGTGGCCACCCACCGCAGCGACGCGCCCTGGGCCCGCTCCTACGCCGCCTTCGTGAAACTGGCCGCCGCGGTCCTGCTCATCCGGCTGGCCTTCGCGGTGGTCCTCGGCTCCCCCATCCCGGGCACGCACGTGATCGTCACCCTCCCCGAACTCCCGCTGCCGCACTGGGCGCAGGGCATCCGGATCGGCGGCCGGGTCACCGCCGAGGGCGTGGTCTTCGCGCTGTACGACGGCCTGAAGCTGGCCACCCTCCTCGTCTGCGTCGGCGCGGCGAACGCCCTCGCGAACCCGGCGCGGCTGCTCAAGTCGCTTCCGGGGGCGCTGTACGAGGCGGGTGTCGCGGTGGTCGTCGCGCTGACCTTCGCACCGCATCTGATCGCCGACGCCCAGCGGCTGCGCGCCGCGCGCCGGCTCCGGGGACGTCCCGACCGGGGACTGCGCGGTCTGCTGCACGTCGGACTGCCGGTCCTGGAGGGCGCGTTGGAGCGTTCGGTCGCACTGGCGGCCGCCATGGACGCGCGCGGGTACGGGCGGACGGCCCAAGTCCCGCCCGCCGTCCGCCGCACCACCGGCGCCCTCACCCTGGGCGGGCTGCTCGGCGTCTGCGCGGGCACCTACGGGCTGCTGACCGCCGAGGGCGGCACGTACGGGCTGCCGGTGCTGCTGGCCGGACTCGCCGCGGCGCTCGGTGGCCTGTGGCTGGGCGGCCGGCGCTCCCTGCGCACCCGCTACCGGCCCGACCCGTGGGGTGTGCGGGCCTGGCTGGTCGCCGGATCGGGCGTGGCCGTGGCGGCCCTGATGATCCTGGCCGCGTCGGGCGACCCCGCCGCCCTGCGCCCCGGTGTCGTCCCCCTGGTCGCTCCCGCCCTGCCGCTCGGGCCCGCGGCGGCGGTCCTGCTGGGCCTGCTTCCCGCCTTCGTGGCCCCGTCCCCCCAGCGAACCCCGGCCCCCGAGGAGCCCTCATGATCCGCTTCGAGGACGTCTCCGTGACGTACGCCGGCGCGGCCGGACCCGCCGTCCGGGGGGTGGACCTCGACGTCCCGGAGGGTGAACTCGTGCTGCTCGTCGGCCCGTCCGGGGTCGGCAAGTCGACGGTGCTCGGCGCGGTGAGCGGACTGGTCCCGCACTTCACGGGCGGAACGCTGCGCGGCCGGGTCACCGTGGCGGGACGGGACACCCGCACACACCGGCCGCGTGAACTCGCCGACGTGGTGGGCACGGTGGGCCAGGACCCGCTGTCCCACTTCGTGACGGACACGGTGGAGGACGAACTCGCCTACGGCATGGAGTCGTTGGGCCTCGCACCGGCGGTGATGCGGCGCCGCGTCGAGGAGACCCTCGACCTGCTCTCGCTCACGGACCTCCGGGACCGTCCGATCGCCACCCTGTCCGGCGGCCAGCGCCAGCGCGTCGCGATCGGCTCGGTGCTGACCCCGCACCCCCGGGTGCTGGTCCTCGACGAGCCCACCTCGGCCCTGGACCCCGCCGCCGCCGAGGAGGTCCTCGCCGTCCTCCAGCGCCTCGTCCACGACCTCGGCACGACGGTCCTGATGGCCGAGCACCGCCTGGAGCGCGTCGTCCAGTACGCCGACCGGATCGCCCTCCTCCCCGCGCCCGGAGCGCCTCTGACGCTGGGCACGCCGGCGGAGATCATGGCCGTCTCCCCGGTCCGCCCGCCGGTGGTGGAGCTGGGCCGCCTGGCCGGCTGGTCCCCGCTCCCCCTGACCGTCCGCGACGCCCGCCGCCGGGCGGAACCCCTGCGCGAGCGCCTCGCCGCAATCCGCGAGACGCGGCAGTCCCCCGACGCGGGAGCGCCGACGGGAATCACGGCACCGCACGGCCCGGCGGGGCACCCTGCGGCCGCCGCGCCGCCGGCTCCCTCCCGCCCGCTCCTCGCCCGCCTCCTCGGCAGGCGCACCCCCGGCGCCACCGCCGCTCCCGTGTCGTCCGCCCCGGCCGAGGTGGCCGTCGTCCGCTCGCTGGCCGTCCGGCGCGGACGCGTGGAGGCGCTCCGCCGGGTGGATCTCACCGCGGGCCCCGGCGAGACGATCGCGCTGATGGGCCGCAACGGTGCCGGGAAGTCGACGCTGCTCGGGGCGCTGGTCGGGCTGGTCGAACCGGCGACGGGGTCCGTCCGGGTCGGCGGCGCGGTACCGCACCGCACGGCACCCCGTGATCTCGTACGCCGCGTCGGACTCGTACCGCAGGAGCCGAGGGACCTGCTTTACGCGGACACGGTCGCCGCCGAGTGCGCGGCGGCCGACGAGGACGCCGGGGCCGCGGCCGGGACCTGCCGGGCGCTGGTGTCGGAGCTGCTGCCGGACATCGGCGACGACACGCACCCCCGTGATCTGTCGGAGGGGCAGCGGCTTGCCCTGGCGCTGTCCGTGGTGCTGACGGCCCGGCCCCCGCTGCTGCTGCTCGACGAGCCGACCCGCGGCCTGGACTACGCGGCGAAGGCCCGGCTGGTGGCCGTGCTGCGCGGACTGGCCGCCGAGGGGCACGCCATCGTGCTGGCCACCCACGACGTGGAACTCGCGGCGGACCTGGCCCATCGCGTGGTGATCCTCGCGGACGGCGAGGTCGTCGCCGACGGGCCGACGGCCGAGGTGGTCGTCGCGTCGCCGTCCTTCGCCCCACAGGTCGCCAAGATCCTCGCTCCCGAGCCGTGGCTCACCGTCGCCCAGGTCGGAAAGGCCCTCGCATGAGCGCCCCGGAAACGGCCGGGACCACCTCCCGGCCCGTGCAGCCGCAGGCCAGAGCCGTCCGCCTCGGCCCCCGGTCCGTCGCCGCCCTGGTCCTGGTCAGCGCGACCGGAGCCGCCGGGTTCGGCTGGCCGCTCCTCGCCGGACCCGGTTCACGGGTCGGCGCGCACGCCCAGGACGCCCCGTGGCTGTTCGCGGGGCTGCTGGTCCTGCTGGTCGCGGTCGTCGCGGCGACGATCTCCGAGTCGGGGCTCGGCCCCAAGGCGGTCGCCATGCTCGGCGTGCTGGCCGCGACCGGCGCCGCGCTGCGCCCGGTCGGGGCGGGGACCGCGGGCATCGAGCCGATGTTCTTCCTGATGGTGCTGAGCGGGCGGGTGCTCGGGCCCGGCTTCGGGTTCGTGCTCGGCTCCGTGACGATGTTCGCCTCCGCCCTGCTCACGGGCGGGGTGGGGCCCTGGATGCCGTTCCAGATGCTGGCCATGGGGTGGTTCACGATGGGGGCGGGTCTGCTGCCGGGGCCCGACCGGCTGCGCGGCCGCGGGGAGCTGCTGATGCTCGCCGTCTACGGATTCCTGGCCGCCTTCGCGTACGGCACCGTCATGAACCTGTCCGGCTGGCCCTTCATGGACGCGCTGGCCTCGAACGTCGCCTTCGACCCGCACGCCGCCCTGCCCGCGAACCTCGCACGATTCCTCGCCTACTGCCTTGCCACGTCCCTCGGCTGGGACCTGGGCCGCGCGGTCGTCACCGTCGTGCTGACCCTGACGCTCGGCGCGACCCTCCTGAAGGCGCTGCGCCGGGCCACCCGCCGGGCCGCCTTCGAGAGCCCCGTCACGTTCGACCCCCGCTGAGCTGCGACCCACACCACACCTGCGGACGACACCTCGTGGGGACCCGCGCACCCTCCGTCACACACGGAGTGAGGCGGCCCACAGGACTTAGGTCACCTACGAAGCGGCCTCGTAGACCCACCTCGTGTCATGCACTCGTCGAAAGACCCTCCGACCTGGGGTTTGAGAGCCAGGTCACACAGGGGACTTTCATCGCGGATGCGACCACCACTAGTAAATAGGGTCATTGCGGACAGCCGCCGAGCCTGTTTCTCTGGAGCAGTCGCCAGGCGCCGATGGCCCACCCGGGTCGCGGCGCCGACGTACGCCCCACCGCTTCACGTGGTGACGGCATGCGAGCGGCCTCATGTCCCCGAGGAAAAAGGTTCTCCGTGTCCGTCTCTGTCATCCGCCGTGCCGTCTCCTCCCCGAAGAAGGCCCTCGCCGGTGCCGCCGTGGCCGCCGCCACCGCCGGCATGGTCCTGGCCGCGGCGCCCGCCCAGGCCGCCACGCCGACCAGCGCCTCCTCCGCGAAGACGATCGCGCACAAGATGATCCCGGACGCCGGTCAGTACAACGCCTTCAGCAAGATCGTCGAGCACGAGAGCGGCTGGAACCCCAGCGCGACCAACTCCTCCTCCGGTGCGTACGGCCTGGTCCAGGCCCTGCCCGGCTCGAAGATGGCGTCTGCCGGCTCCGACTGGAAGACCAACCCCAAGACCCAGATCAAGTGGGGTCTCGACTACATGAAGTCCCGCTACGGCAGCCCGGCCGGCGCGTGGAACTTCTGGCAGGCCAACGGCTGGTACTGAGCCGGACCCACCCAAGCAGGCGGCGACCCCCGATCCCCGGGGCCGCCGCCTTCCGCGTACCCCGGGCCCAAGGCCTCCGTCGCCCTCTTCGACCCGGACTGCGCCTACAGCCGCTGGAGGATCGTCCCCGTCGCCAGCCCTCCACCCGCACACATCGTCACCAGGGCGAACTCCTTGTCCTGACGCTCCAGCTCGTGCAGCGCCGTGGCGATGAGCCGGGCCCCCGTGGCGCCCACGGGATGCCCCAGCGCGATCCCGCCCCCGTTCACGTTCACCCTCGACAGGTCCTGCTCGAAGACCTGCGCCCAGCTCAGCACCACGGACGCGAACGCCTCGTTGATCTCGACGAGGTCGATGTCCTTCAGGGACATCCCGGCCTTGCCCAGCACGGCCCGCGTCGCGTCGATCGGCCCGTCCAGGTGGAAGTGGGGATCGGACCCCACCAGCGCCTGCGCCACGATCCGCGCCCGGGGCCGCAGCTTCAGCGCCCGCGCCATCCGTTTGGACGCCCACAGGATCGCCGCCGCACCGTCCGAGATCTGCGACGAGTTGCCGGCCGTGTGCACGGCGGTCGGCATCACCGGCTTCAGCCGCCCCAGCGCCTCCATCGACGTGTCACGCAGCCCCTCGTCCCGGTCGACGAGCCGCCACATGCCCTGCCCGGCCCCCTGCTCGTCCTCGGTGGTGGGCACCTGCACGGCGAACGTCTCCCGCTTGAACCGCTCCTCCGACCACGCGATCGCGGCCCGCTCCTGCGAGATGAGCCCGAGGGAGTCGACGTTCTCGCGCGTCAGCCCGCGGTGCCGGGCGATCCGCTCGGCCGCCTCGAACTGGTTCGGCAGATCGACGTTCCACTCGTCGGGGAACGGCTTGCCCGGTCCGTGCTTGGAGCCGGACCCGAGCGGCACCCGGGACATCGCCTCCACACCGCAGGAGATGCCGACGTCGATGACACCCGCCGCGATCATGTTGGCGACCATGTGCGAGGCCTGCTGCGAGGAGCCGCACTGGCAGTCGACGGTGGTCGCGGCCGTCTCGTAGGGCAGCCCCATCGTCAGCCAGGCCGTACGCGCGGGGTTCATCGACTGCTCGCCGGCGTGCGTCACCGTGCCGCCGACGATCTGCTCGACGCAGTCGGCGTGGATGCCGGTGCGGCCGAGGAGTTCACGGTAGGTCTCGCCCAGGAGATAGGCGGGATGCAGATTGGCGAGCGCGCCACCGCGCTTGCCGATGGGCGTCCGTACGGCTTCGACGATCACGGGTTCCGCGGCCATGGGGGCTCGTCCTCTCCTCAGGCCTGCCCGGCGGCCAGGCCCAGCTGAACCGCGCAGCGCGGGGCGTCCCGGCCCACCCACCGCGCAGAACTAGAACGCGTACCAGTTCTGCGTGCAGTTTGCTGAGCGGACCCCCCGCGCCGCAAGGGTCGTGCAGCTCCCGAAGTCGTGATCTGCACGAATCCCGCACGGAATTGGGGGCCCCGCACCTCTTGCCACTTGTAGAACCCGTTACTACCTTCACGGCGATTCCCTGTTCCTGATGGACCGTCAGAATCCCGCGAAGGAACGGACCGTCACCACCGTAGGCGCGAGACCTGGAGTTGCCGATGCCCTGTCCAGCGCTGCCCGACGGGTTCGATTTCACCGACCCCGACGTACTGCACCACCGCGTGCCCCTCCCGGAGTTCGCCGAGCTGCGCCGGGCCGAACCGGTCCGCTGGATCCCGCAGCAGCACGGCGTCGCGGGCTTCGGGGACGACGGCTACTGGGCCGTCACCCGGCACGCGGACGTCAAGTACGTCTCGACGCACCCCGAACTCTTCTCCTCGTTCCTCAACACGGCCGTCATCCGCTTCAACGAGCACATCCAGCGGGAGCAGATCGAGGTCCAGCGGCTCATCATGCTCAACATGGACCCGCCGGAACACACCCGGGTCCGCCAGATCGTGCAGCGCGGCTTCACCCCGCGCGCCATCCGCTCGCTGGAGGACACGCTGCGCGCCCGGGCCGGCTCCATCGTCGCGAACGCGCTCGCGCAGGCCGGCCCCGACGGCGCGTTCGACTTCGTCACCCAGGTGGCCTGCGAACTGCCGCTGCAGGCGATCGCCGAGCTGATCGGTGTCCCGCAGGAGGACCGCGTCAAGATCTTCGACTGGTCCAACAAGATGGTGGCGTACGACGATCCGGAGTACGCGATCACGGAGGAGATCGGCGCCGACTCGGCCACCGAACTGATCTCGTACGCGATGAACATGGCCGCCGACCGCAAGCAGTGCCCGGCGAAGGACATCGTCAGCACGCTGGTGGCGGCGGAGGACGAGGGGAACCTCGCCTCCGACGAGTTCGGCTTCTTCGTCCTGCTGCTGGCGGTCGCCGGCAACGAGACCACCCGCAACGCCATCACACACGGAATGCACGCCCTGCTCACCCACCCCGACCAGTGGGACCTCTACAAACGGGAGCGCCCGAGGACCACCGCCGAGGAGATCGTCCGCTGGGCGACCCCCGTCGTCGCCTTCCAGCGCACCGCCACCGAGGACACCGAGCTGAGCGGGCAGCGGATCGCCAAGGGCGACCGCGTCGGCATCTTCTACTCCTCCGCCAACCACGACCCCGAGGTGTTCGACAACCCGGAGGTCTTCGACATCACCCGCGACCCGAACCCGCATCTCGGATTCGGCGGCGGCGGCCCGCACTTCTGCCTCGGCAAGTCGCTGGCCACCCTGGAGATCGACCTGATCTTCAACGCGATCGCCGACGCGATGCCGGACCTGCGGCTCTCCGGCGACCCGCGCCGCCTCCGCTCCGCCTGGCTGAACGGCGTCAAGGAGCTCCGGGTCCGGCAGGCGTAGCGGGCGTCGCATCGCTCGGGCCGGCGGCCTCCCGGCATCCGCCGGCCCGTCCCGCGGGAGGCAGGGGCGCCCCCCACGCCCTGCCCCTGCCTCCCCGCGGCGGCAGGGGGGAGGGCGCGCGGGATCAGCTCCGGGTACGGCCCGTCGCCGGGACCGGCTGTTCGCCGGCGGCCTCGACCGGTTTCATCAGGGTCCGGGGCCGCGGGCCCTGCAGGAGGTAGGTCAGCCCGAAGCCCGCGGCGACCACGGCGGCCCCGCCCACGGCGTCCAAAACCCAGTGGTTGCCGGTCGCGACGATCGCGGAGACCGTGAAGAACGGGTGCAGCAGGCCCAGCGCCTTCATCCACCACTTCGGCGCCAGGATCGCGATGACGAGGCCGCACCACAGGGACCAGCCGAAGTGCAGCGAGGGCATCGCCGCGTACTGGTTGGTGAGCGCGGTCAGCGTGCCGTAGTCCGGCTTGGAGAAGTCCTGCACCCCGTGCACCGTGTCGATGACGCCGAGGCCCGGCATCAGACGTGGCGGGGCGAGCGGGTAGAGCCAGAAGCCGACGAGGGCGAGCACGGTGGCGAAGCCGAGGGCGGAGCGGGCCCAGCGGTAGTCGGCCGGGCGGCGGACGTAGAGCACGCCGAGGACGGCGAGCGGGACGAAGAAGTGGAACGACTCGTAGTAGAAGTCGAAGAAGTCGCGCAGGAACCCGATCGTGAACACCGCGTGGTTCACCCAGTGCTCGATGTCGACGCGCAGGAACCGCTCGATGGCGAGTATCTGGTCGCCGTGGTGCTCGGCGGTGGCCCGGCCCCCCGCGTTGGTGCCGCCGGTCGCGGCGAGCCTGACCTGCTGGTAGGCGGAGTAGCCGACGCGGATCAGGAGCAGTTCGAGCAACAGGTTCGGACGGGCGAGGACGCGGCCGGGGAAGGGCAGCAGCGGCACCCGCTTCCACCGGGTGGGCACGGGCTCGGCGTAGTCGGTGGGGATCGGCGCCCGGTAGTACGCGGAGGTGCGGGACAGGAACGGTACGAGGGTGGCGGCGGCCAGCGCGGCGATCAGCACCACGTTGTCGCGCACCGGGTGGAGCGCCGCCATGTCCGGCAGCATCATCTTCCCGGGCAGGGTCATGACGAGGACGACGGCGACGGGCCACATGTAGCGGTCCGAGGTCTTCCTGCCCACCCGGCCGACGACCGCGAGCAGCACCCACAGCAGCTGGTACTGCCAGGTGGTGGGCGAGACGGCGACGGCGACGCAGCCGGTGATGGCGACGGCGAGGAGGAGCTGGCCGTCGCGGGCGTAGAACACCGCACGGCGCAGTCCGAGGACGGCGACGGCCCCGCCGAGGGCGAGGAAGAGCCCGATCTCCAGGGGGCCGGAGAGGCCGAAGCGCAGCAGGGCGCCGTGCAGGGACTGGTTGGCGAGGTCGTCGGCGGCCCGGCCGAGGCCGACGCCCGCCAGATGGTGCACCCAGTAGGTGTTCGAGTCGTGGGGCATCGCCGCCCAGGCGAGCGCCGTGAGGGCGGCGAAGGTGACGCCGGTGGAGGCGGCGGCCCGACGGCGGCCGGTGAACCAGAGCAGCGGGGCGAAGAGCAGCACGGTGGGCTGGAGGGCGGCCGCGAGACCGATCAGGACCCCGCAGGCCCGCTCCCCGCGGACGGCGAAGCAGCCGAGGAGGACGAGCAGGACCGGGATGATGCTGGTCTGGCCGAGGTAGAGGGCGTTGCGCACGGGCAGCGACAGCATCAGCAGGCTGGTGGCGACGGGCGCGGCGAGCAGCGACGTACGGCGGCTGACGGGCTGTGGCAGGGCGCGAGCGGCGAGAAGGCCGAGCGCGACGACCAGCAGGAGGGTGCCGAAGGTCCAGCCCCAGCCGAGGGCCTGTTCGGCCGCCCGGGTGAGGGGCTTGAGGACGAGTCCGCCGAACGGGGTGCCGGTGAACCGTGTCGAGTCGTACAGCGAGCCCTTCACATGCAGCACGCCGTCGGGTCCGACCCAGGTCTCCAGGTCCGTCAGCCGGTCCGCCTTGGGGGTGCCGAGGACGGCGGCGACCTGCCGTGCGGCGAGGAGGGCGGCGATCACCCAGAGCCCGACGCGCAGCGCGCGGAGCCGGGCTCTCGCCGTCTGCGCTCCTGCCGCGAAGGCATTTCCCGCTCGTCCGCCGTGCTCCACGTTCGCCACGCCCTGTCGACCCTCCCGCCCAGCTGCTCCGCTATCCCGTCTATCCCGCCATGTCAGTCCTTATCAGGACCCTACGAGGCTCACACCGCCCCCGTCGCGAGACGCAGGCAACCCCCACCTCACCCGACGTCCGACTCCCTTTTGTCCGAATGACGATAGTCGTCCGAGAGGCCGGTTCCGTCCGGGGGCCGCGACATACCTCACAGACGGGGCGCCCCGCGGGCGTCCCGAGGAGCCGCGTCCTGCCTGCATACACCCCTTTTGGGCACACTCGGTGACCTGCCGCGCACCCCACGTCATCCGGACGAGTGGCTCTAAGGTCGCTTTTCGGCCTGCCCCCGGGCAGGCCTCGGTTCCGCCTCCGGGCGGGCCGCGTCCCCGTCCCCTGCGGAAGGAAGGCCCTTGCCCACCGCGACCCCCGTAGCCCCCGCGACATCCGTCCCGGCCCCCGCCCGCCCGGCATCCCCAGAGGTCACCGTCACCGACCCCGCGCTGGTCAAGCGCGCTGTGAAGGCGGCAGCGCTCGGCAACGCGATGGAATGGTTCGACTTCGGTGTCTACAGCTACATCGCGGTGACCCTGGGCAAGGTCTTCTTCCCCTCCGGCAACCCGACCGCCCAGCTCCTGTCGACCTTCGGCGCCTTCGCCGCGGCCTTCCTGGTCCGCCCGCTCGGCGGCATGGTCTTCGGCCCGCTCGGCGACCGCATCGGCCGCCAGAAGGTCCTCGCCGTCACGATGATCATGATGGCGGCGGGCACGTTCGCGATCGGCCTGATCCCGTCGTACGGCTCGATCGGCGTCGGCGCCCCGATCCTGCTCCTCGCGGCCCGTCTGGTGCAGGGCTTCTCGACCGGCGGTGAGTACGCGGGCGCCTCGACGTTCATCGCCGAGTACGCGCCCGACAAGAAGCGCGGCTTCTTCGGCAGCTGGCTGGAGTTCGGCACGCTCGCCGGATACATCGGCGGCGCGGGACTGGTGACCCTCATGACCGCGCTGCTCTCCACGGAGGACCTGCTCTCCTGGGGCTGGCGCATCCCGTTCCTGATCGCCGGCCCGATGGGCATCATCGGCCTCTACCTGCGGATGCGCCTGGAGGAGACCCCGGCGTTCACCGCGGAGCTGGACAAGGCCGAGGCCGACCGCCCCAAGGTGCCGCTGCGCGAGATGATCACCGGCCAGTGGCGCGCCCTGCTGCTGTGCGTGGGTCTGGTCCTGGTCTTCAACGTCACCGACTACATGCTGCTGTCCTACATGCCGAGCTACCTGACCAGCGAGCTCAAGTACGACGAGACGCACGGTCTGCTCGTGGTCCTCGGCGTGATGGCGCTGATGATGATCGTGCAGCCCTTCGCCGGCGCGCTGACCGACCGGATCGGCCGTCGCCCGGTGATCGCCGCGGGCTGCGTGGGCTTCCTCGCCCTGTCCGTGCCGGCACTGCTGCTGATCCGCCAGGGCAGCCTGGTCGCCATCGCCCTCGGCATGGGCGCCCTCGGTCTGCTGCTGGTCTGCTTCACCGCCGCGATGCCGGCCGCGCTCCCGGCGCTCTTCCCGACCCGGGTCCGCTACGGCTCGCTGTCCATCGGCTTCAACATCTCCGTCTCGCTCTTCGGCGGCACCACCCCGCTGGTGGTCACCGCCCTCATCGGAGCGACCGGGAACATGATGATGCCCGCCTACTACATGATGGCCGCGGCCGTCATCGGTGGTGTGGCCGTCTGGTTCATGTCGGAGTCGGCGGGCCGCCCGCTGCCGGGTTCCGCGCCCGCGGTGGAGCCCGCGCCCGCGCGCCACTGACGCCGCGTCCACCGGCCGGACCTCGAAGGCCGCGGTCGCGGGGCACCACGCCCCGTGACCGCGGCCTTCGCCGTGCCGGGCGCCGCGGCCCGCCCCGGTCGGCCGCCACCGGCCCGCCGGGACCGAATCCGGCTGGCAGGCTGCGGCGCGGGCGACTAGGTTTCCCCCCGAGATACTTAGCGCATCTAACTAGGCATACGAAAGGCCCGGTGCATGAGCGAGTCGCAGGTCTGGATCGACGTCGACGATCACTTCACCACCCTCCTGGCCCCCGCCGACGAGACGCTGGCCGCCGCGCTGCGCGACAGCGACGCGGCCGGACTGCCCGCCATCAATGTCGCCCCGAACCAGGGCAAGCTGCTCCGGCTGCTCGCCGAGATCCAGGGCGCCCGCCGCATCCTGGAGATCGGCACCCTCGGCGGCTACAGCACGATCTGGCTGGGCCGCGCCCTGCCCGCCGACGGCAGGCTGGTCACCCTGGAGTACGACCCCCGGCACGCCGAGGTGGCCCGCGGCAACCTCGCCCGGGCCGGCCTGGCCGAGGTCGCCGAGGTGCGGGTCGGCCCCGCCCTGGAGTCCCTGCCGAAGCTGGCGGACGAGAACCCCGAGCCCTTCGACTTCGTCTTCATCGACGCGGACAAGGTGAACAACGAGCACTACCTGGACTGGGCGGTCCGCCTCACCCGGCCCGGCAGCGTGATCGTCCTCGACAACGTCGTCCGCGGCGGCGCGGTCACCGACGCCACGAGCACCGACCCGAGCGTGCGGGGCACCCGGGCCGCGCTCGAACTCATCGCCTCGCATCCCAAGCTGGACGGCACGGCGGTCCAGACGGTGGGCAGCAAGGGCTACGACGGCTTCGCGCTGGCCCGCGTCCACGCCTGAGCCGACCGGGCAACCCCTGCGGGTCCCGCCGGCCCCGCACCCGCCCTAGGGCTCGTGGTAGAACCCCACGTTCACGGTGCGGGGGCCGGTGCGGTCCTGGATGACGAGTTCGCCGGAGCCGCCCGCGGGCAGCCGGGCCGTGCCCCCGTACGGCAGCGGCTGCGGCTGCACCCCCACCAGCGCCAGCCGGACCTCGGAGGACGGCTCCGGGTGGGAGCCCTGCAGCCAGGTGACCTGCCAGGAGCCGTCGGGTCCGCACAGGAACTCCAGGTGGACCCGGGAGACGAACAGCCAGTCGTCCGGGGTGGCGAGCCGGCACACGGCCCGGTCCCGGCCCACCCGCAGCATGGCCCCGGGGTCGCTCGGCGCGTCGGCCATCAGCATCCCGGCCGTCGCGCCGGCGTCCCCGCCGGACATCGTGGCCATGGTGAGTTCGAGCACGCGCGCTCCTTCATGAAGGGTGCTGGTCCCATTGTCCTGACGCGGAGCGTGGTTCCCACGCCGCCGCCGCATGATAATTCGACCATTCCCGTCCTGGTGCGGCCTCCGGCACAATGGACCCATGACGGAGCGCAAGCCACCCGGTGTCAGCTTCGAGTCCTGGGTCGACCGGCAGATCCGCGAGGCGGAGTCCCGCGGCGAGTTCGCCGAACTCCCGGGCGCGGGCAAGCCGTTGCCGGCGGTCACGGACACGCCGTACGACGAACTCTGGTGGATCAAGCGGAAGATGGCCCGTGAGGGCCTGTCGGCGCTGCCGCCCACGCTGGCCCTGCGCAAGGAGGCGGAGGACGCCCTGCTCGCGGCGGCCGCGGCCCCCTCGGAGCGGACCGTGCGGCGGATCGTCGAGGACATCAACGCCAAGATCCGCGAGGTCATGTTCAAGCCGCCGCCGGGTCCACCCCTCGGGCTCAAGCCCTATGACGTGGAGAAGATCGTCCAGGAGTGGCACGCGGCACGAGAGGGCCGGACCGCTCCCCCTCCGGAGGCGGAGCGGCACAGGAGCGGCGGAACCGCCTGAGACCGCGGACACCCGCGGCCCGGACAGCAGGAACGGCGCGGTCGTCCCGGCCGCGCGAACGCCGTGGGGCCGCGTACCGGAAACACGGTCCGGGACGCGGCCCCACGGTGCCTACGGTGTCCGAGGGCGGCTCAGACGTGCAGCAGCCGTTCGGTCATCTCGCGGTAGTCCTGGAGGGCGAGCCGCAGCTTCTCCGTGTCGGAGGCCGACGCCTTGCCCTCACCTCCGGACTGCCAGGCGGTGCGCAGGGAACGCCGACGCTGGGACACGGCTTCGGTGAACCGGCTCGCGAGCTCTTCGAGCACGTGGTCGGCCTCCTCGACGGACGCCTCCGGCCCGTCGACGAACCCGCCGACCGCGTGCCGCATCCGCTGCGAGAACTTGTCGTACTCGTCACCCGGGAGCAGCCGCTCCCCGTGCTCGGCGGAGTCCTTGCCGGAGTCCTTGCCGAAGGACGTGCCGTCCGTACGGTTCCCGGTGTCCGCGCGCCCGCTCGTGGGGAGCGCTCCCGCGGCGGCGTCACCGCGCACGGTGCCGGTGTCGCGCGACGCGGAGCCGGGCCTGACGTTGTCGGTGTCGAGGTCCGTGTCACGGGAGGTGACGGACGGGCCCGTACCGGTACGGCTCGTCCGGTCGTCGTGCGAGGTGGCACGCTCACCGGTACGGACGTCCGCGCCCGCACGGGCCGGCGTGCCGGTCCCGGTCGTCCGGGCGGCGGTGTCGTCGCCGGTCCGGGGCGCACGGGCCTTCGCCCCGTCACCGGTGGTGGTGCCGGTGCCGACGCGGGCCTTCCCCTCGTCGCCGGTGGTGGTGCCGGTGGTGGTGCCGGTGCCGACGCGGGTCTTCGCCCCGTCGCTCGTCGTGGCCGGCCGGACCGCGGCGGCGTCGCCGGTCTTCGCCCGGTCGCCCGGGGTCCGGTCGTCGGCCTCGGGGTCCAGGTGTCCCTTCAGGGCCTCACGGCGCGAGACGTCCTCGTCGGAGGCACTGTCGGCCGCCTTCGCCCGGTCGTCCGCGGGACGCTCGGGGGGCACCGGGGTGACACGGCCCTTCATGGCCGCGTCGCCGGACGGGTTGCGCTCAGGGTCCTGCTCGGGCTTCATCGCGTTCACCTTCCTCAACTCCCCTTCCCCTGAAGCCTGGTGAAGGACCAGGGCAGGCGGGAGCGAGTGTCGTGGTTGGAAGTCTCGGGGGCTTGCGGTGCGCGGCGGTCCGCCGCGCTCCCGGTGCTCTGCGTGTTCGCGCGTTCGCGTCGCTGCCGACGGGCTACGCGGGCTCGGTGTGCCGGTCGTCCTTGGTCATGCCGAACCGCCGGGTGCGCTCGGGACGGGCGTCCGGGGACTCGTCCACGGCGTCCGTGCCGTCCGTGTCACGTGCGTGACCGGAGGACTTCTCCTCGCGGTGCGAACTCATCAGGTCCTCGAACAGGGCGCGGGCCTCCAGCATCGCCTCGCGCATCCGCTCGGTGTCGGCGGTGGCGTCCTGGCCGGTGCCGGTGCGGGCCAGCGCGGCCCGGTGCACCGTGCGGTAGCCGTGGACATGGTGTCCGTGGTGCACGGACAGAGCGGAGACCTGCTCCTCGTACTGCTCCACGTCGGGGAACCCGCGTGCTCCGGCCAGGTCGCCGAGCAGCCGGTCGGCCTCGGCCACCGCCTCGCTCGGGGAGTCGACGAAGCGCTCCTGCGCGGCGGCCCAGCCTGCCGTGAACCGGTCGCGGTCCGCGGGGTCGAGGGCCTTCTCACGCAGTCCGCCGTGCAGCTTCACCCGCTCGGCGAGGTCGGCCTCGGCGGCCTTGGTGTCACCGTCGTGCCGGTCGACGGCACGGTCGTACTCCGGTCCGAAGCGCCGCCGAAGGGTACGACCGCCGGGCGGCCGTCGGTTGAGTAGGGTCAGGGCGGCCGCGACGACGGCAACGGCCACCACGATCACGATCAGAGCGATGATCACGCCTGTGGACATGGATGCCTTCCGGGGTTCTCGACCCAACGGGCCGGTTCTTCACCCGGGTTGCCCGGAAGTCGCTCCTCAAACGGCCGCGGTCACGGCGTGTAGGGCCCGGGCCCCCGGCCCGCGCTCCCGCTCGCCCCTGTGTCGACCTCACCTCAGGCCCGTCACCCGCCTCGTACCCGGCGCTCCTTCACCCGCTCCACCGTCCGCGGAGCCCCCCGACCCCCACGACCGGACGGCCTCAGGCGGGCTCGCCCAGGCGCCGGACGGGTGTCGTCCCGCCCTCGTGCGGACGTTCCGCGTCGGAGCCGCACATCTCCTCGTTCAACTCCACCACCAGCTGGGTGAGGTCCGTCGGCCGGTCCGGACTCCACCAGTCGCCGAGGAGCGCGGCGAGCGACTCCTCGCGGGCCAGCGACAGCTTCCTGGCGGCGGCGCGTCCCTCGTCGGTCAGCACCAGGTCCAGGCCCTCGCGCCGGGCGAGCCCGCGCTCCTCGATCTGGCGGCTGCCGGCCAGCACGACGCCCAGCGGCACGGTGCTCTTCTCCGCGAGCAGGGCGGGCTCCGCCCACCCGTACTTCTTGATCCGCAGCAGCAGCCAGCTCGCCGCCGGAAGCAGGTCGTAGCCCGCCCGTTCGGTGATCTCCTCGTAGATCTGGCGCCGTCCCTCCCGGGTGCCGAGCACGGACAGCGCCCGGCACACCTCGTCGTACGACGACCGCTCGACGGGATTGCTGGCGAGTGTCTCCGTGACGTCGGGTGCCGTGACCGAGCCGCGCAGCTTGTCCTCGCGCAGGAACCAGGCCAGCGCGAAGCCGACCACGGCGACCGGGGCGGCGTACAGGAAGACGTCGGTGATCGACGTCGCGAACGCGTGCAGGACCGGTGGCTGCACGTCGGCGGGCAGGGCGCCGATCCCCTTCGGGTCGGCCTTCAGCGAGTCCGTCGTGATGCCCGGGGGCAACTCCTGCCCCGCCAGGGCCTTCGTCAGCTTGTCGCCGAGACGGCTCGCGAAGACCGTGCCGAAGATCGCCACGCCGAACGAGGCGCCGATGGACCGGAAGAACGTCGCGCCGGACGTGGCGACGCCCAGGTCCTCGTACGGCACCGCGTTCTGCACGATCAGCACCAGGACCTGCATGACCAGGCCGAGGCCCAGGCCGAAGACGAAGAAGTACGCGCTCATCTCGCCGGTGCCGCTGTTCTCGTCCATCTGGTGCAGCAGGAGCAGGCCGATGGCGGTGATGCCGGTGCCCGCCACCGGGAACACCTTCCAGCGGCCGGTCCGGCTGACGATCTGCCCGGAGACCGTGGACGACAGCAGCAGTCCGAAGACCATCGGCAGCATGTGCACACCCGAGAGCGTCGGCGTCACACCCTGCACGACTTGCAGAAACGTCGGCAGATAGGTCAGCGCGCCGAACATCGCGAAGCCGACGATGAAGCTGATGATCGCCGACAGCGTGAAGGTGTGGACGCGGAAGAGCTTGAGCGGAAGGACGGGTTCGGCCGCCCGCCGCTCCACCGAGACGAACGCGAATCCGAGGACCACGCCGAGCACCGCGAGGCCGATGATCTGCGGAGAGTTCCAGTCCCAGGTGGTGCCGCCCAGCGAGGCCACCAGGACCAGACAGGTGGCGACGGCCGCGATCAGGAACGTGCCGAGGTAGTCGATGACATGGCGGGCCGACTTCTTCGGGATGTGCAGCACCGCGGCGATCACCACGAGCGCGACGGCGCCGACGGGCAGGTTGATGTAGAAGACCCAACGCCAGCTCAGGTGCTGGGTGAACACCCCGCCCAGCAGCGGTCCGAGCACACTCGTCGCACCGAAGACCGCACCGAACAGCCCCTGGTACTTGCCCCGTTCACGCGGGGGGACGAGGTCTCCGACGATCGCCATCGACAGCACCATCAGGCCGCCGCCGCCGAGTCCCTGCATCGCCCGGAACCCGATCAGCTCGCCCATGTTCTGCGCCATGCCGCACAGTGCCGACCCGATCAGGAAGATCACGATCGCCGTCTGGAACAGTCGTTTGCGGCCGTACTGGTCGCCCAGCTTGCCCCACAGCGGGGTGGCCGCCGTCGACGCGAGCAGATAGGCCGTGACCACCCAGGACAGGTGCTCCAGGCCGCCGAGGTCGCTGACGATGGTCGGCAGCGCGGTCGACACGATCGTCTGGTCCAGCGCGGCGAGCAGCATGCCGAGCAGCAGCGCGCCGATGGAGACGATGACACTGCCGTGCACGCTGTCGCGGGCGTCCGTGGCCGCCGCCGTACGGCGGCGCACGGCGGACTCGCTGACCGCGACGGACTCGTGCGGGTCGATCGGACCGGAGAAGTCGGTCCCGGCGTCCTGTCCGCCGCCCTCGCTCCCGCCCATGCCACCGGCGCCTGTGCCGGTGTCTCCGGTCGGCGCGTCCGGCCCGTCCGTGCCGCGGCCGGCGGGCGTCTGCGAACCGTGCGCGTCCCCGGTCATTCGGCCTCCCTGCGCCCCGAGGGTCTCGATCACCCTCCATCCTGATCGGTGTGTCCGGTTATGGCCTGTCGAGGCATCCGGAATCCTGGATTCCGGGGGGCTCGTTGAAGGTTGCGTGAAGGATCTCCGGATAATCTCTGGAGTTCTCAGGGGGAGGGACCCACACGTGACTGAAGAGACCGGGCATGTCTGCCCCCGGTGCGCGGCCCACCGCGCACCGGACGGCACTCCGTCCTGCGGCTGCACCCAGCGTGCGTCCGACGCCCTCCGCGACGCCCGCACGGCGGAGGCCGCGGCGGCGGAGGACTTCGACCCACTGCGCATACGCCCTTACGTGGAGCTGAGCCAGGACGGTGCGGCCGGAGGTGTGCCGGGGGGCGCACCGGGGCCGGAGCCGACCGGAACGCCGTCGGCGGGCGCCGCGACGACCGGGGCCGGGATCGGCACCGGCACCGGCACCGGCACCGGCACCGGGGACATGGGAGCGGGCGGCGGCGCCGGACCGGTGAACGGCGCCGGTGCGCAGCCCCGACCGACGGACGCCGCCACCGCCGCAGTCCGGGCCGGCCATCCCGGCGAGCCCGGGATCGTGCCGCCCGCCGCCGGGGAGGACCCCTCGGCGTCCACCATGCGGCTGGCGGCCGTACCGGCTGACGCGGCCCTTCCGGCCGACGCGACCATGCGGCTGCAGGCGCTGCCGTCGGAGCCGCGGGCCGCCGACGTACGACTGTTCCAGGAGCGTCCCGCGGAGCCCGGCGCGGCGGGCTCCGCGGCCGGCCGGCCGGGACGCAGGCGGCGCAACGGGATCCTGGCCGCGGCCGGCGTCGTGGTGACGATGGTGGCGGCCGCGGGCTTCGCGGGCGGCCTGCTCTCGTACGACACTCCCGCGCGGGACGGGGCGCTGCCGGAGGACGTACGGGCGAGCGTGCCGGACGTGTCGCCGAAGGCGGCGTCGGTGTCCCCGTCGGCGAGCGTGTCGCCCACGGTGTCGGCACCGGCGGCACCGGCGTCGTCCCTGAGCGCGAGCCCGTCGCCGTCGGTGTCCGGGTCGAGCCCTTCGACGTCCCCGTCACCGTCGGCCTCGTCGTCCCCCGCCTCCACTCCTGCGACCGCGACGAACACCGCGACGGGGTCGGCCGCGGACACGGGGGGCCAGCAGGGCCTGGGCCCCGCGCAGACCCTGCGACGCGGCGACGACGGCCCCGAGGTGACCGAACTCCAGCTGCGCATGAGCCAGTTGAGGATGTACATGGGCGACGCGGACGGCCACTTCGACCGCCACCTCGAAGACGCCGTGCGCTGGTACCAGTGGGCGCGGGGCATCACGTCGGACCCGTCGGGCGTCTACGGCACGGCGACGCGCACAAGCCTGGAGTCGGAGACGTCCCAACCGTGAACCGGGTCTCGGCCCAGGCGGCCGGGCACGGTCCGGTGCGGTCAGGCACCGCCCCTTCCGTACGGGAGGAACATCCCGCCTCCGGCGCTTGAGAAGCGGGTACGGGGCGGAGCCCCGGGTCGGGACGGGTAGGGGCGGAGGGGGCGAAGAACCCGCCCCGGCCGCCCGGCACACCCTCCCCCGACGGCCTCAGCCGATGTGAAGGCGAAGGGTCCCGTCGTCGAGGGACTCGACCCGCACCTGGGTGAGGTCGCGTACGAGCACGTCCGGCGCGTGGAACCCGGCCCGGGGCCCGACCCCGACGACCCGCATCCCGGCGGCCCGCCCCGCGGCGATCCCCGCCCCGGAGTCCTCGAACACGATGCAGTCCTCGGGCGCGACGCCCAGCTCGGCCGCTCCCTTGAGGAACCCCTCGGGATCCGGCTTGCTGGCTCCGACCGACTCGGCGGTGACCCGTACGTCGGGAAGTTCGAGACCGGCGGCGGCCATCCGCCCGCTGGAGAGGGCGACGTCCGCGGAGGTGACGAGCGCGTGGGGGACGCCGGCGAGCGAGGCGAGGAACTCGGTGGCGCCCGGGATCTCGACGACGCCGTCCATGTCGGCGGTCTCCTCGGCCAGCATCCGCGTGTTGTCCGCGTAGTTCTGTTCCATCGGCCGGTTCGGCAGGAGTACGGCCATCGAGGCATAGCCCTGTCGGCCGTGGACGACCTTCATGACCTCGTCCCCGTCCAGCCCGTGCCGGTCGGCCCAGCCGCGCCAGCAGCGCTCGACGACGACGTCCGAGTTGACGAGGGTGCCGTCCATGTCGAGCAGGAGGGCGCGGGCGGTCAGAACGGTCGTGGCCGTCGTCATCGGCATGCTCCAAGGTGCGGGTAGGGGGTTCAAGGATCCCCCGGGAACAAGGCGGCCCCGCCCACCGGTCAGGGAGGTGCGGGCGGGAGCCACTTTGTTCCTACACGATACAAAACGAGTCCCCCTCGGCGCCACCGCCCCTGACCTGCTCTTATGTCATCCCACCCGCAGGGTCAACCCCCGACCCCCCAAAAGGACACCTCCCGGACGACCGCAGGACACGGGCCGAAGGACGCCGCTCGCCCTCTCCGCCCCCACCCGGCCCGAACCCGGGACCGGCCCCGGACCCCGCACCTCGAACGCCGGACTCCTCACGCCCGAGGAGCTGAAGCCTCTCCGCCGGAACGGGGCGATGTCGCGCGGACGGGATCCAGCGGAGGGACCCGGCGCACCGGCCGCGTACGACCCGCCGTCGGCATCCGGCGGAAGGGGCCGTGCCGGTACATCGGATGCCCGCCGCTCACGTCCGGATCGAGCCCGGTCCCGCTTCTCGGCCCACGTCCGACGCGGCGGCGACGGGCGGACGTACCGGCACCGCCCCGACCCACCCACCGGTGCCCGGGCGGAGACGCCCGCACCGCCCGGCGCGCAGCCGAACCGCACCACGCACCGCCCGGCGCGCAGCCGACCTCAGCCCGCCACGGCCTCGTACAGGCTCCAGACCCCCAGCCCCACCATCAGCAACGCCGCCACCTTGGTGATCAACGACAGGGGCACCCGCTTCATCAGCGCCTTGCCGCCCACGATGCCCAGACCCCCGACCGTCCACAGCGCCAGCACGGCGCCGAGACCCACCGACAGGGGGTCGTCGTACCGCGCCGCGAGGTTCGCGGTCATGATCTGGGTGAGGTCGCCGAACTCGGCGACGAGGATGAGCATGAAGCCCGCCCCGGAGACCTTCCAGAAGCTCTGGTTCTCCGGCTTGCGCACCTCTCCCTCGTCCTCGTCCTTCTTCATCAGCAGCACGGCCGCGCCACCGAGGAACAGCACACCGGTGACCGCGTGGACGATCTGCTGCGGCAGCAGGGTCAGCACGCTGCCCGCCGCGACGGCGAGGGCCACATGGACGGCGAACGCGGCGGCTATGCCGACGAAGACGTAGGAGGCGCGGTAGCGCGTGCCGAGGACGAGGCCGGCGAGGGCGGTCTTGTCCGGCAGCTCGGCAAGGAAGACGACGCCGAAGACGAGCGCCATCACGCTGAAGCTGATCAAAATTCCTCAATCGGTCGGGCTGCCCCGCCGAGAGTGTTGCGACTGCGCGTGCTGTGACTGCGCGACACCTCGGCACGGCAGCACACAGCGGCGCCCGCACCGAGAGGCGCGAGCGGAAGAACCCCTGCCGGAAGCCCGGCTCGGGCATGTGCACTGCTTGCCGAAGGTCTCGCTGGCCGGCCTCGTGAACGAGGTCTGCCTCCGGGCGCCGGCTCAGACGAGCTGAGCAGTATGTCGACGGTCCGGCGAAGAGCTACTCCCCTTCTGCGCCGTTCATAGTACGCGACCCGCGCACGGGCCCCGCAGGGCCGAAGGTCCCGCGACCTGGAACACCCCGAGGAAACCGCCGGGAAGCCCCGAGGCGCGCAAGCACCGCACGAGAAGGCCAAACCCTCCATACCCGCAGGAAAGCGTGAGCGCCCGCACGCGCCCTCGCCGAAACATCCGCCACAGACCTTGTTATGTCATGCACGCGTCACTAACTTCTAACCGCGTACTCACCTCCCGGCAACACACCCCCGCGAGCATTCGTTCGCTCGCAGTCCAACGCCCCCACACCCCAAGGGAGTTCGCATGCCAAAGGTCTACGCGCGTCGACGGCTGAGCATACTCGCGGCCGCCACCGGACTGATAGCCCTGGCCGGTGTCTTCAACGGCCCGACAGCCTCCGCCGCCCTCCCCACTCCGGTCAGCGCGGCCACCGCGCGTACCTACCTCGCGTCCCTCACCGTCGCGACGGAGAACCGCACCGGATACAACCGTGACCTGTTCCCCACCTGGATCACCATCAGCGGCACCTGCGACACCCGTGAGTACGTCCTCAAGCGCGACGGTACGAGTGTCGTCACCAACTCGGCCTGTACGGCGACCAGCGGGTCCTGGCACTCCGTCTACGACGGCGCCAACTGGACCGCCGCGTCCGACCTCGACATCGACCACCTCGTGCCGCTCGCCGAGGCCTGGGACTCGGGCGCCAGTGCCTGGACCACCGCGCAGCGCCAGGGCTTCGCCAACGACGTCACCCGCCCGCAGCTCCTGGCCGTCACGGACAACGTGAACCAGTCGAAGGGCGACAAGGACCCCGCCGAGTGGATGCCCCCGCTCAGCTCGTACGCCTGCACGTACGTCCGGGCCTGGGTGCAGGTGAAGTACTACTACAACCTCAAGGTCGACTCCGCGGAGAAGTCCAAGCTGAGCTCAGTCCTGAGCGGCTGCTGACCCCTACCGGCAGGGCCGTCCACGACGCCCGCCACCCCCGTGAACTCCGGGCACCGCTCCCCCCCACGGCATCGCCGCGGTGTCCGGAACCTCGCCACCGGCCTCCGTCGTTCCGTACCGTACGGGGCGACGGAGGAGGGTGATCATCATGGCCGAGCTGTGCCTGGGGCCGCTGCTGAGGTACGTCGACGGCTCGTCCGCGACCTTCTGGGTCGAGGCGAGCCGCCCGTGCACCGCCGAGGTGCGCTGCGCGGACGGGGCGTCGGGATCGGCCCCGACGTTCCAGATCGCGGGCCACCACTACGCGCTGGTGCCGGTGAGCGGGCTGACGCCCGGCACCGTGACCGCGTACGAGGTGCTGCTCGACGACGTGCCCGTCTGGCCGCTGCCCGATTCCGCCTTCCCTCCCTCGGTCGTGCGCACCTCCGCGGGTGACGAGGCGGCGGTCCGTGTCACCTTCGGCTCCTGCCGCTGGGCGGCGCCGCCCGCGGACGAGAAGGACCCGGTCGGGCCCGACGCGCTGGACACCCTCGCGGCCCGCATCGCCGCGGCCCCGGACGGCGAACGCCCGGACGTGCTGCTGCTGTTGGGCGACCAGGTGTACGCGGACGAGGTCTCGGACGCGACCCGCGCGTGGATAGCCTCCCGCCGGGGACTGGCGGACCCCCCGGGCCACCAGGTCGCGGACTACGAGGAGTACACCCGGCTCTACTACGAGTCCTGGCTCGACCCCGAGATCCGCTGGCTGCTGTCCACCGTGCCCAGTTGCATGATCTTCGACGACCACGACGTCATCGACGACTGGAACACCAGCGACGCCTGGCTCAAGGACATCCGCGCGACCCCGTGGTGGCGCGAGCGGATCCTGAGCGGCCTGATGTCGTACTGGGTCCACCAGCACCTCGGCAACCTCTCCCCCGACGAACTCGCGGACAACCCGCTGTACGCGGCGGTGCGCGAGACGCCCGACGGTACGGACGTGCTGCGGGCCTTCGCCGCACAGGCCGACGCCGATCCGGCCTCGGTCCGCTGGAGCTACCGCCGCGACTTCGGCCGGACCCGGGTCCTGATGGTCGACAGCCGCGCGGCCCGCGTCCTGGACGAGCAGGACCGGGCGATGCTCGACCCCGGGGAGTCGGCGTGGCTGCGCGAGCAGGCCCTGGACGCGCCGGAGAGCCGCGACCACCTTCTGATCGGCACGTCACTGCCCTGGCTGCTGCCGCCGCTGATCCACCAGGCGGAGGCGTGGGACGCCGCGCTGTGCCGCGGGGAGCGCGGCGCGCGCTGGGCGCGGTTCGGCGAGCGGCTGCGGCGCACGGCGGACCTGGAGCACTGGGCGGCGTTCCCGGAATCCTTCGAGGAGTTGGCGGACCTGATCGCCGACGTGGGGTCGGGGGAGCACGCTCCCGCGACCGTGTGCGTGCTGTCGGGGGACGTGCACCACGCCTATGTCGCCGAGCCGGTCTGGGCCGAGTCGGCCCGGCAGCCGGCCGCCCGGGTGGTCCAGCTGACCTGCTCCCCCGTCCACAACTCCGTCCCGCCGCAGATACGGCTCGGCTTCCGCTTCGGCTGGAGCCGTCTCGCGCGGGGGCTCGGCAACCGCCTTGCCCGGCACGGCCGCTGCGCGCACCCCTCGGTCGACTGGAACCGGTCGGGCGGCCCCTGGTTCGGCAACCAGCTGATGACGCTGACCCTGCTGGGGCGTTCGGCCTCGCTGCGCCTCGAGAAGGCGGTGCAGCCGCGCGGCGCAAGGGCCGGCGGTGTCCGGCTGCGCACGGTGCAGGAGTCCGTACTCGCCCCGCAATAGGGCTTTTTCGCACGGTTGTTGTGCCGTTTGTCCCCGATGATCGTGACGCATCCCACACCGGGTGCGGATCCTGCGCTCCGGGGCTCGGTTCGCACAGCGCCCGGCGGCATGATGAGGCGGACCGTCCGCTTCCAGTGGGCGGTCCGCCGTCCTGCGCCCCCACGCCCGGGAGTCACACCCTTGTCTGCAGAGCCCTCCCCCCAGTGCTCCGCCGCGCCCGTCGCGGCGGGGTTCCCGACGCCCGCCGGGTCCCCGCGGGTCTCCGTGGCCGTCGTCGGCGCGGGCCCGCGCGGCACGAGCGTCCTGGAGCGCCTCTGCGCGTCCGCCCCCGAGCTCCTCGCGCCGGGCGCCCGGCTGACGGTCCATGTCGTCGACCCGTCTCCGCCCGGCCCCGGCCGGGTCTGGCGCACCGGGCAGTCCCCGCATCTGCTGATGAACACCGTGGCCTCGCAGGTGACCCTGTTCACCGACGAGAGCGTGGACTGTTCGGGGCCGATCCGGCCGGGGCCGAGCCTGCACACCTGGGCGGGCGGCGAGCTGGGCCCGGACGTGTATCCGACCCGCACGCAGTACGGCCGCTATCTGGAGTGGGTGTTCGGCGAGGTGGTGCGCGGGGCGCCGCCCGAGGTGCGGGTCGAGGTCCACGCGGCCCGGGCGCTGCGGCTCACCGACGGCCCGGGCGGCCGTCAGACGCTGGCCCTGTCCAGCGGCCGCACCCTCACGGACCTCGCCGCCGTGGTGCTCGCCCAGGGACATCTGCCGGTGCTCCCGGACGCGGCGCAGCAGCGGCTCTCCGTGTACGCGGCGCGGCACGGACTGCTGCACGTCCCGCCGGCCAACCCCGCCGACGTCGACCTCTCTTCCGTCGCGCCGGGTGAGCCGGTCCTGCTGCGCGGTCTCGGGCTCAACTTCTTCGACCACATGGCGCTGTTGACGGAGGGCCGCGGCGGGCGCTTCGTGCGGGCGGGCGAAGGGCTGCGCTATGTGCCGTCGGGTGACGAGCCGCGGGTGTACGCCGGTTCGCGGCGCGGCATCCCGTACCAGGCGCGCGGCGACAACGCGAAGGGCCCGTACGGGCGGCACGTTCCGCTCGTCCTGACGGACGAGGTGATCGGCGGGTTCCGCAAACGCGCGGACTCCGGTGACGCGCCGGACTTCCTGCGGGAGATATGGCCGCTGGTCGCCAAGGAGGTCGAGACGGTCTACTACGAGCGCCTGTTGGCGCCCACGGGCCGGGCCGCCGCCTTCCGGAGCCGTTTCCTGGCCGCACCGCACCACACGGACGAAGAGGCCCGCGTGCTCGACGAGTTCGGGGTGGGCGCGGCGGAGCGCTGGTCCTGGGACCAGGTCTCGCGCCCGTACACGGGACGGGACTTCGGCGGTCGCGCGGACTGGCGGGAGTGGCTGCTCGGCCATCTGCGCGAGGACGCCGCGCAGGCCGCGCTCGGGAACGTCGCCGGCCCGTTGAAGGCGGCGCTGGACGTGCTGCGGGACCTGCGCAACGAGCTGCGGCGGATCGTGGACCACGGCGGCCTGCCGGGAGAGTCGCGCCGGTCGCATCTGGACCGCTGGTACACGCCGTTGAACGCGTTCCTCTCCATCGGCCCGCCCCGCCGCCGGGTCGAGGAACTGGTCGCGCTGATCGAGGCGGGTGTGGTGGAGGTGCTCGGCCCGCGGCTCGACGTACGGGCCGAGGACGGCGCGTGGGTGGCGCACTCACCCGACGTTCCGGGCTCCGTCGTCCGCGCCACTGCGCTCGTGGAGGCACGGCTACCGGAACCGGATGTGCGGCGGACGGGCGACGAGCTCCTGGCCCGGCTGCTGAAGACGGGAGAGTGCCGCCCGCACACCGTGGACGGCTACGAGACCGGCGGCCTGGACGTGACCGAGCGGCCGTACCGCCTGATGGACCGTCAGGGCCGTTCGCACGCGCGGCGGTTCGCGTTCGGGGTGCCCACGGAGGGCGTGCACTGGGTGACGGCGGCGGGCGCGAGACCAGGAGTGGATTCGGTCACGCTCTCGGACGCCGACGCGGTGGCGCGAGCCGCGCTACGTGCGGCGACGGCCGAAGCGGAACCGCGGACGGAGGCCCGGCCGTGGCCGAATGTTGAACTTGCAAGCATAGATTAGGCTCACCTAACGTAGGTGGCTCACTCGGTTCCGTCCCCACGGTCCGGCCCGCTGCGGTCCGGATCAGACCGAAGGAGTTCCCCACATGACCGGACGCCTCAACAGCGCCCAGCCGTACGCCATAGCCCTGTTCCGCATCGTCGTCGGCCTCCTCTTCGCCGTGCACGGCACCGCCGCGCTCTTCGGCGTGCTCGGCGGCGCCGCGGGCACCGACGGCGGCACCGTCGACGCGGGCACCTGGCCCGGCTGGTACGCCGCCGTCATCCAGCTCGTCGCCGGCGCTCTCGTCCTCCTCGGCCTCGGCACCCGCGCCGCCGCGTTCGTCGCCTCGGGCTCGATGGCGTTCGCCTACTTCGACGTGCACCAGTCGGCCGCCCTGTGGCCGATCCAGAACGGCGGCGAGCTCTCCGCGCTGTTCTGCTGGGCCATGCTCCTGCTCGTCTTCACCGGCTCCGGCGCGCTCGGCCTCGACCGGCTGCTCACCGCCCGCACCTCCGCGGCCGTCGAGGACCAGCGGTCCTCGGAGCCCGTCACCGCCTGACCCACGGGCACCGCGCCCACCCCGCACGACAGCGCCCGCCCCCGGTCACGGGAGGCGGGCGCCGCCGTGTCCGGCCGTGACCGGAGCGTGCGGGAAGGTGAACGTGATGTGACCGACACATGCGGCCCCCGTGGATCTCCGGCCCCGCCCGCGGCGTACGCTGTATGGCTGTTACTGGCCGCCCCTGCCGCTCCCCGCGACGTCGCGGCAAGGTCCGTGCCTACGGGGGATTCCGGGGGAGTGTTTCGGTGCTGGATAGTGTGGGGTCGCTGACGGGCAGCCCATGGATCTACGCGGCGGTCGCCGTGTCCGTCGTCCTAGATGTGTTCCTGCCGGTCCTGCCGAGCGGGGTGCTGGTGATCACCGCTGCCACGGCCGCGGCGGGCTCCGCCACCGGCGCCGTTCCGCATGCCGTCCCCGACCTGCTCGTGCTGACCCTCTGCGCGGCCACGGCCTCGGTGCTCGGCGACGTCGTGGCGTTCCGCCTCGCCTGGCGCGGCGGCGAACGTCTGGACCGCGCCATCGCCCGCTCGCGCCGCCTCACGCAGGCGCAGGAACGTCTCGGCGACGTGCTGGCCCGCGGCGGCGGGGCGCGCGGTGTGCTCGTGGTCGTCGCCCGTTTCGCACCGGCCGGGCGCTCGGTCGTCTCGCTCGGCGCGGGCGCGGCCCACCGCCGGATCCGCGAGTTCCTGCCCTGGTCGGTGCTCGCGGGCGTCGCCTGGGCCGGATACAGCGTGGGCCTCGGCTACTTCGGCGGCCAGTGGCTGGGCGCCACCTGGCTGGCGACGGGCGTCTCGTTCGGGGCGCTGTTCATCGCCGGGGCGGGCGCGGCCTACCTCGTGCGCAAGCCCGCCGTACGCGAGCAGGGCACCGGCGCCTGAGCGTCCGGCCCGCTATCCGGCGCGCCGGGCCGGCACGCCCCGTACCTCCAGGCTGTCGAGAAGGCCGGTGGTCGCGGCGGCGACCGCCTCGACGGCGCGGTCGAAGGCCTCCTGGTTGTGGGCGGCCGGGGCGCGGAACCCGGAGACCTTGCGCACGTACTGCAGAGCGGCGGCGCGGATCTCCTCGTCGGTCGCTTCCTCGGGGATCGATGGGGGACGGAGTGTCTTGATGCTGCGGCACATGAGTCCAGTGTCGCGCGGACGGCGCGATCGTGTGGGCCCCCCGCGGAAACCCGCAGGCCCGGGGAATAGCGCCGCCGGTGCGGCGGATTGTGCTGATCACGACCACGCGGCTTTCCGCGGGTCCCGTACGGAGGATCGAGGACGCATGGCGAACGACCGGCTGACCGTGGCGGTACTGGGTCCGGGAGGAGTCGGCGGACTCCTCGCGGCGCTGTTGGCCCGCGCCGGCCACCGGGTGATCTGCCTGGCCCCGGAGAACACCGCGCGAGCCCTGGCAGCCGACGGCATCGAGGTGCGCAGCGCCCTGTTCGGGGACTTCACGGCCCGGGTGTCCGCGGACACCGAGCTGCGGGAGCCGGTCGACGCGCTGCTGATCGCGGTCAAGGCGACGTCCCTGGGCGCCGCGCTGGAGCGCGTCCCGGCGAAGGTGCTGGGCGAGGAGGGACTGATCGTCCCGTTCCTGAACGGCGTCGAGCACCCCGCCCTGCTGCGCGAGCGCTACCGCCCCGAGCAGGTGGCCCCCGCGGTGATCCGCGTGGAGTCGACGCGGACCGCGCCGGGAGTCATCGAGCACGGCAGTCCGTTCGCCGACGTCGACCTGACCGCCGAGACGGCGTCCCGCTCCCGGGTCGACGCGCTCGCCGCCGCGCTGGCGGAGGCCGGGGTGGGCGTCCGGGTCGAGGACGAGGAGGCCGCGACGCTGTGGGCGAAGATGTCGTTCCTCGCGCCGTTCGCGCTGCTGACGACGCGCTACGGGCTGCCGCTGGGTGACGTACGCACGCTGCACCGGGACGAGTTGACCGCCCTGGTCGAGGAGACGGCGGCGGTCAGCCGGGCGTCCGGCGCCCCGGTCGATCCGGCGGCCGCCCTGGCCCGCTACGACGCGTTCCCGCCGGGTGCCAAGTCGTCGATGCAGCGCGACGCGGAGACCGGCCGCACCCTCGAACTCGACGCCATCGGCGGCGCGTTGCTTCGGGCCGCGGAGCGCGCCGGGGTACCGGTGCCGGTCGCGTCCGGTCTCGTACGGGACCTGACGCCGCCCTCCGGCTCGGCCGGCTGAGCCGCGCGCCCCTGCCCCGAACACGCAGGGCCCGGGCCGGAGTTCGCGAACTCCGGCCCGGGCCCTGCGTTGTCGTCGGGTCTCCCCGCTCAGACGCGGGACTTGTCGAGCACCTCGAGGATCTCGTCGGTGGTGCCGGTCTCGCCGAGGCGCGGGAAGATCCGCTCGACGCTGTTGCGGTGCGTCTCCGCGTCGAGGTCGGTCATCGCGTCGGTGGCCAGGGTGACGTGGTAGCCGTGCTCGTGCGCGGCACGGGCGGAGGACTCCACGCCGATGCTGGTGGCGATGCCCGTCAGCACGATCTGGGTGATCCCGCGGCGGCGCAGCTGAAGGTCGAGGTCGGTGCCGTAGAAGGCGCCCCAGTTCCGCTTGGTCACGGTGATGTCCTCGGGGTGCCCGGCCAGGTCGTCGACGATGACGTCCCAGCCCTCGGGGAAGCTGCGGCCGCGGCTCCCCCCGTCGATGCGACCGCTCACCGCGTCCGAACCGTCGGCGGCGGCGGTGACCCGGACGAGGACGACCGGGAGGCCGTGGCCGCGGAAGGCGGCCGCGAGGCGGACGGAGCGCTCCACGATGTCGGCGGCGGGGTGCGGGGCGACGCCCGGGTTGCCGACGATTCCGTTCTGGAGGTCGATGACGACGAGCGCGGTTCGGGGGTCGAGTGTGGTGACTGCCATGGTCAGGCCTTTCGGGGGGTGAGGGTGCCAAGTGACCGGTCGATCACGGTGACCGCCAGGAGCAGCACTGCTCCGGCGAGCATGAAGAGGGACAGGTGGTGCAGGCCGCCGGTGTCGGCGCCGTGCGTGAAGAAGGCGGCGTCGGCCGCGGAGGCGGCCATCGCGCCGAGGTACATGAAGGTCCGCAACAGGCCTGCCGCGGAGGCGATCCGGGCGGGGTCGGCCTGCCGGTAGAGGGCGTTCTGGTTGGCCAGGCCATTGAGGCCCTGCGGCACGCCCATGAGGGCACCGACGGCCGCCAGCAGCCACATCGCGCTGCCCGCCTGGAGGGTCAGCATCGCCGTGCAGCCGGCGATCTGGACGAGGCTTCCGACCACCAGCTTGCCCCGTACGGCCTCCCGTCGCCCGGTGATCGCGGAGACGAGCAGGCCGCTCAGCGACAGCGGCAGCAGGACGAGCCCGGCGGCGGCCGCGTGCAGTCCCCGCCCCTCCTCCAGCCACTGCGTGAACCCGTACAGGAAGGCGTACGCGGTGGTGTAGCTGAGGAACTGGCGCAGGAAGGTGGCCAACAGGGGTCCGTTGCCGCCGAGGACCCGCAGGTCGATGAACGGCTCGGGGACCCGGAGTTCCCGCCGCGCGAACGCGGCGCCGGCGAGGAGGGCGAGGACGGGCAGGTACCAGTCCTCGGCCCGCGGCTTCATCAGGAACACCATGAGCGCGACGAGCAGGGCCGCGAAGAGGGCCATGCCCGGGAGGTCGATGCCGCGCGCGGCGGGACCGGGCACGCCACCACCCGTGACGGCCGTTCCGTCCGCGGCCTTGGTGGCCTTGGTGGCCTTGGGCAGCCGGAGGGCGCCGAGGACCAGACAGGCCAGCGACAGCGGCACGTTGACGAGGAAGATGGTGCGCCAGCCGCCCAGGCCGATGAGCAGTCCGCCGAGGGTGGGGCCGACGACGGAGACGGTCTGCGCGGAGACCGCGAGCGCGGTGAGCACGCCGGCCGGGCTGTCCCGTCCGGTGCGCTCGGCCTCCCTGCGGGTGAGGTGCATCGCGGCGGGATACGCGGCCGAGGTGCCCAGTCCGAGCAGGACCCGGGCGGCGACCAGCGCGCCGAGGTTCGGGGCGAGGGAGCCGAGCAGTCCGGCGACGCCCACCATGGCCGTACCGATGAGGTAGAGGCGGCGCGGCCCGAACATGTCGACGAGCCGTCCGATGACGGGCTGCCCGACGGCGGTGGCGAGGTAGAGGCCGGAGACCAGCCACGCGGTCTGCGAGGGCGGCGCGCCGAGCGCGCTGCCGATCGGCACCAACGCCACCGCGATCATCGAGGAGTTGACCGGGTTCAGTACGGAACCGAGGACCATCGGCGCGATCAGCCGGCGGTCGAACCGGTCGGGCGGCCGGCCGTCACCGGTCGGGGTGAAGCGCTGCTGGAACCGCGTGCGGAGCGTGGGTATCACGGACGGGTCAGCCGTTCCAGCAGGGCCATCGCCGCGATGACCGTCTGCCGCTCCTGCTCGGTGCAGCGCTCCTCGAAGGCGTGGGCGAGCCAGGCGGAGCGGGCCTCCCGGGTGCCTTCGACCCGCTCGCGGCCCGCTTCCGTGAGGGTGATGAGCTGCCGTCGGCCGTCACCGGGGTCGGGGTTGCGCTGGATGAGGCCGTACTGGTCGAGGGCGGCGAGGGTGGCGGCCATCGACTGGGGCCGGACTCCCTCCGTCGCCGCGAGCGCGCTGGCGGTGGCGGCACCGCTTTTGCTCACCAGGGTGAGCGCGGACACCTGGGAGGGCGTGAGGTCCTGCTTCTCGGAGACCTCACGGATCCGCCGCCGGAGAAGACTGAACGCGACCCGCAGATCCTGCGCGGCGCGGGCGGCGGAGTCCGAGACGCCCGGGTCGTACGGAGGAGTGCTGTCCTGAGCCATTCCGCCACCGTAAATTATTCAGTCAAGACTGTCCAGTTCCACCTGCACAGCCTGCCTGTGCACCCAACCCTCTCCCCTCTTCCCGCAGGTCAGAGGAGTACGGAACACCCGTTCGCGTGAACTCCCGTAAGAAACTCGCACCATAAAATCGAACAGACGTATCATTGCCGCGTGGCTGAGACCTACGAGTTTCCGAGTGACCTCCTGGCCGGTCAGGAGGAGCTGCATCAGGTCCGGGCCGAGCTGCTGGCCCTGCTGAAACGACTCCCCTGGTCGGTCGAACCGCTGGACGGCTTCAGCGACACCGGCGGCTGGCGCAAGGTGGAACGCCCCGCCTCCCCCGGCTGGAGCCCCGACGAACAGGCCGAGGTCGAGAAGCTCCGCCAACGCGAACGCGAACTCGCGGTGTTCGTCTCCGGCCACCGCTACTGGTCGGAGGTCGCGCCCCCGGAGAAGGTGGAGGCGCGGATGAGCCTGAAGCATGCGCGGGACGGAGTGGCGCAGGTCTGACCCGACCCCGCCCGCCTCTTCCGCAGGCCCGGACCCCCTCCGCACACTCGGCCGGTCCGGGCCTCACGCGTCTCCGGGGGCAGGCGGGAAGGACAGCACTCACGGTCGGCGGCGAGGTAACTCCGCGCGGCGCGACGGGAGTTTTCCCATCTCGACCGGGTCGCCGGGCTCGGCGTCCCCGTCACGGGTCAGATCCTCACCAGCGTCGGGGACCACGCCGCCCGTGTGGGCGCCCGCACCGTCGCGGTCGGCCGTTCCCCACGCGGTTCACTCGCCCAGTTCGCCGACGGCAGCTTCACCACGGCTCTCACCCACGCGTCCCACGCGTCCCCGTGCACCGTGCACCGTCGTCCTCGTCGAACCCGACCGCACGGCACGCACCCTGACCACGGCGGGACTGGCGGAACTACGGGACAGCGCGGCCTGAACCGAGAGGTCCCCGACACGGTGTCACCGACCCGATGACCCGCTCCCCCACCGACGGGCCGCCTGCCCAAGTGAACTCGGCGTGCCCCCGACCGATGCGCCACGACCTGACCGCACACCTGCTTCACATCCAACCCCCTTTCGACAAGCTCGAATTGAGTCATCTCATCCCACCCCTCATCGCCATCCATCGGGATATTCCTGATCGCAGGTGACCACTCCTGACAAGATCGACTCATGATTCCGACTTCCGCAGACTCGCAAGGTCGGCCCGTTTCCCGCCGCTTGATCATCGGCGGTCTCACGGGCGCGGTTGCCGCTCTCGCTCTGCCCTCCGTCGCGAACGCCGCGACGGGACCGGACGGTGGCCTCTTCCGCTGCGCCCTCCCCGCCCCCACCGGTCCGCACCCGGTGAGCACGGTGGACCTGCACCTCGTCGACACCCGGCGGAACGACCTCTGGGCCGAGGGCGAGGCGCAGCCACGAGAACTGATGACCACCGTCTGGTATCCCGCACGCCGGAACGCCGACGCACCGGCAACGCCCTATGCCACAAAGGGACTTGTCCCGGCGTTCGACGCCTTCGCGGGGTCCCTCGGCATCCCCTCGGACGCGGTCGACTGGACCCGGATCAGCACGCACACGACGGTGGGTGCACCGACCGCGCACTCGGCCGAGCGGATGCCCGTCGTGCTCTACACACCCGGCCGGCTCAACCCGCGCTTCCTCGACACCACCATCGCCGCCGAACTGGCCAGTCACGGCTACGCCGTTGTGGCCGTCGACCACACCTACGAAGCGCTCGCCGTCGAGTTCCCGGACGGCCGCGTCATCACCCCTGCCCCCGCTCTGGCCGGTGACCTGTCACCACAGATCACGAAGGCCGCCGTGGACTGCCGGGTGGCGGACCTGCGCTTCGTACTGGACCAACTGCACCTGCTCGCCCGCGGCGGCAACCCCGACTCCGAGGGCCGCACCCTTCCCACAGGGCTCGGAGCGGCGCTCGACCTCTCGTCGGTCGGTGTCTACGGGCACTCGCTGGGCGGCACGGCCGCGGCCGAGGCGATGCGCCTGGACCGTCGGTTCCGCGCCGGAGCGGTCCTCGAAGGTCCCCTCGGTTACGGCCCGGACGACCCGGCCCTGTTCGCACCCGTCACTCGTACGGGGCTGCGGCAGCCCTTCCTCCTGGCGGGCAGCTCCTACACGCCCGAGCTCGCGTTCACCCACACGCACGTGCCCGCCTGGCACACCCTGTGGAAGAACTCGCCGGGCTGGAAGCGCGACTTCTGGACCGCCCGGGCGCGTCACCAGTCCTACAGCGACTTCGAGATACTCATCCCCGAACTGGCCGCCCGCTTCGGCAGCCCGCCGGCCGCCGTCGTGGCCGGCATGATCGGAGACGTCGACCCGGCCGGCTACACCGGCGAGCGCCGCGCCTACCTCACCGCCTTCTTCGACCGGTCCCTGAAGCGCCGCAGCCGCCCCCTGCTCGACAACCCGACACCGGACCTGCCCGACGTAACCCGCATCGCCTGAGGCCTGTCCCGCAATGTTCTTCGGACCGGTCGTTCACCCCGCGAGAGCGAGGTCGTGCAGTCGGGCGATGCCGAGCATGGCGTGGTGAACGCCGTCGCCTCCGAGACGGCGTTCACCACGCCCAGGATCTTCCACGTCTTCATCCGGGCGAAGGCGTCTCGACGCGGGCGCGGACCTGTTGTTGGGACTTCTACGTGGGGGGTGGATGTTCTGCCGTCGGCGCGCCGTCAGCTCTCCCCGTCTCCTGCGGGGCCGGTATCCATTTCCTCGGCCCATCGCCGACTCCACGCGTTCAGTGGGCTGAGCGCTTCGACGAGGTCCTCGCCGAGCCGGGTGAGGTGATAGGCGTCGCCGTGCAGAGTGAGCACGCGGGCGCCGGTCAGCTCGCCCAGCCGGGTGCTGAGCACGCTCGATGACATGCGTTCACAACGGCGCTGCAACTCCCGGAAGCCTGCGGGGGCTTGGCTCAGTTCCCACAGGATGCGCAGTGTCCAGCGCCGTCCGAGCAGATCGAGTGCAGCCATGACCGGGCGCCCCGAGCTGGACCCTCGTACGGGTGAGCCCGGCCGAGGCGTTCTGGCTTCCATGCCTACTCCTTGCGCTTCGGTTTTCAAAGCATCATAGTGATGCTTCGAAAACCGAAGCAGGAGGTGCCCGTGCCGCGCATCGAACCGCTCACCCCGCCATATACCGCGCCCATCGACCAGGCACTGCGCCGTTGGATGCCTCCCGGCGTGACACACGAGCCGCTCACTCTGTTCCGCGTACTGCACCGCAACCCGGAACTGGCCTCACGCATGTTCGCCCTGGGGGCCGGCCTGCTGGGCCACGGACTTCTTCCCGCCATCGACCGCGAGATCGTCATCGCCCGGGTGACCGCACGCTCCGGCTGCGGCTACGAATGGGGGGCACACGCCGCGACCCTCGCCCGGCAGGCCGGACTGAGCCAGGAACAGCTCCAGGCCACCACCGACATCGACGTCGCGGCCGACACCGCGTGGCCGCCTTGTCATGCGGCCCTGCTCAACGCCGTCGACGAACTGCACGACACAGCGCAGCTCTCACAACCCACCTGGGATGCCCTGGGCGTCCACTACGAAGACGCCCAACTCCTGGAGTTCCTCGTGCTGGCCGGCTGGTACCGAACCATCAGCTACCTGGCGAACGGGCTCCTCCTGGAGGAAGAGCCCTGGGGCACCCCGTTCCCAGCACGGTGAGCCCTTTCCAACGTCACGCCGAGCCGGCCAGATGTAGAGCGAGGACGGCTCGGGCGGACATCGTTCACGACTTCATCCAGACAGAAGCGCCTGGTGAACCGAGCGATCGGCGCGAGTCGCAGGCAGGGCTCCATAGCCGACTGAGACATCGTCTCGTCTCAACAGCACACCACCATCAGCCAGTCCCTTGCGAACCGTCCTCCGAAATGCCCGGTGATCCGTCGCCGGGCCGATCGATCCGAGTGTCGACTCGAAGCCTGGCACGTCTGTCCGAACACAGGAGGTTTCCATGGCCAAGGGCTACTGGGTCAGCGTCTACCGCACCATTTCCGACGCCGAGAAGCTGGCCGCCTACAACGAGCTGGCCGGTCCGGCCGTCCGGTCCGGGGGCGGGCGGGTGCTCGCCCGCGGCGGTCGGGTCGTCGCCCACGACGCCGGCATCGCCGAGCGCACCGTCCTGATCGAGTTCGACACCTTCGAACAGGCGGTCGCGGCACGCGAGAGCGCGGCATACCAGGAGGCGCTGGTCGCCCTGTCCGACGGCGTCGAGCGCGACTTCCGCATCATCGAAGGCATCGACTGACCGGCGCACCGACGTCCAGGCCGGCCTGGCGACCCCGCTGGCCCGTCGGCTGCCCGATGCGCCCCGAGCGCGGACAAGGAACAGGCCCAGGTCCCGGCACCACACCGGTCGACCTGGGCCTTCACCACGTTCGTCCCCACCCACATCCGTCGGACGTGCCTGTCGGCACACCTCAACAGCGATCGACAGATCCGCCGGCCGTCACGCTCACGCCGGGAAAGCACGAGGCCATAGCGCTTCAGGGGCTGCCCGCATCCGGGGCCGAGCGGAACCGCTCCGCTCACGCGACGCTCCCTACCGCGACACCGGTAGCGACGCCCACCGGCTGACCGGCCATACGACGACGAAGGCCCGGCCGATGACTTGGTCCTCGTCGACGGTGCCACCGCCAGGCCGGTCCTGGTGGTACCGGGAGTCCCAGGAGTCCTGGCGGTGGTCACCCATCACCCAGAGCTTCCCTTCCGGCACCTTGATCGGCCCGAAGGGGTTGTCACCGCAGGGGGTGTTCCCGGGGTGGATGAACGGTTCGTCCATCGCCTTCCCGTTGACCTTCACAGGACCGCTTCCCGAGCATTCCACGGTGTCGCCGCCGACCGCGATCACCCGCTTGATCAGGTCCTTCTCGTCCGCCGACGGCATCAGGCCGACGAAGCTGAGAACCTTCTGCACCGCGTTCGGCTCCTCGGCCTTCCCAGGAAGCCAGCCACCCGGGTCATGGAAGACGACGACCTCTCCGCGCTGCGGCTCGGATCCGAACCACGGCGTCAGCTTGTCGACCAGCACGCGGTCGCCCGTCTGCAGCGTGTTCTGCATCGAGTCGGAAGGAATCGAGAACGCCTGCACGAAGAACGTCTTGATGACCAGCGCCAGCAACAACGCGATGCCGAGGAGGATCGGCAACTCCTTCCAGAAGGAGCGCACTCTCCGCCGGCCCTCGACCGCCACCTCGTCGTCGGTGTCGTCATCCCCGGATCTCGACTGAGCGCCAGCGACAAGATCTCCCACAACCACGCCTCCCACCCCTGCGCCCGACGCCGGGCGACCATGTCCGAAGTGGCCCCTCGCCCGCACGACACCGGGCCCACCACAGGCACAACGAGCGGGAGTTCCCGGACTGTCGGAGCCCCACCTCACCTCCGGCCCGGGCCGAGCTGGGCGCTCGGCGCTCTCCGCGCGAGGGGCCGGGGTGGGCATGCCGGCGTTCTGGCGGGAAGGCCTTCTTGCGGGAGGCCTTCCCGCGGGTCTTGTAAAGCTGCTGGGCGAATTCGACCCGCTGAAGAGGCCCAGGTCGGTGTCAGCCGCTGATGTCAGCCCGGCGAAGCGGTCTTGGCCCGAGGCTGGAGGAGTTCGCGATTCTTGGCGACCCAGCGCGCGATGACGTAGATCAGTCCGATCGTGGCGGCCACGCCGGTGAGCGCGAGGGTGGGAAAGCGGTCGTCGCCATCCGGGTAGCGGTCACCGCACAGCCGGACCAGTCGAGGCTGCTCGCCCGACGCCTCCAGGCACACTCGGTCGCCCTTTCGTGGCAGTGGATAGCCGCCGTTGAGTACTTTGCGGGTGCTGTGACGGTGGCCTGCCAGGGCGTAGACCATGTCAGCCCTGACCGGCTGGCCATGGCCGGCTGCAGGCACGACGTGGTGAACGACCGCAGTGACCCGTATCCCGGTGTTGTCGAGCAGCTCGGCCTGCTGCCACTCGTATGCCATCGGGATTCCCATGAGGCAGACAACACCGAGGAAAACCGCGGCGAAGAGTGCATGCCACCGGTGTCCGGGGGCCTGCGGCCTCGGAATTCTCAATGCCGCCCATCCCTTTCACGTCGACGATCGCGAGCTCCGACCGCTGGAACTCGGCCGCTCCTCGGAAACGCCTGAGGGGTCGCTGGGCTCCACTCTGCGCGGTGTGGAGGTGTTTTGCCCGGGCCGAAGCCTCACACATGCGCTGGTCCAGGGCACTGCCGGTTCCCGGCAGAGAGTGCTGCCGAACCTTGCTGGACGTGCACCTCACCGACGCTCCCGGACTGCCGGGCCCGATCCCGGATCCGGACCGCCGTCCTGCCCGGCGGTGTCACCGTCGCGGCTACAGCGAGATCGCTTGGCTCCCTCTGCTGCCGGACATTCGACCTGGGCACAGCCGTGGCGTACTCGATGTGTCCATGGCTGATGTACTCGGGCGGAACTGAGTACGTGCGCCCTGGTCGGTGATCGCACGAGAGAAGACTCTTGGGTCATGCCTCAAAGACCACTGAAACCTGTTCTCCAGCTGGTGTCGATCCTTCTGCTGGCCGGGCTGTCGCTAGCACTGTGGGCGGCCTGGCTGGGCTGGGACCAGCATCGTGACGTGCACCCCGACGGCTCGACGACCGGTCCCTACGAGGCCTGGCAGGTGATCGGGCTGGGGCTGACCCTCCTGGCACCGGTGTACTGGGCGGCATCCCGGAGCTACACCGCAGGCGCCGTGTTCGGCACCACGGCCGGGCTCACCGCCGCCGCGTATGCCGACTGGTCGGACGACGCCAGCGGCCTCTTCGGGGTCGGCGTGGGGCTGGTCATGATGGGAAGCCTCGCCGTCACCGCCGCCGTTTCCGCGATCGCCTCTGCGATACGACGCAGCGGCCCTCCCGACATCGACGGCACTTCGCTGCCGTACAACAACGGCTCCGGAGGCCCCCTCCAGACCTGATCGCCGACTACGAGGACGGCCGGATCAAGAAGACGAAGCGGCCTCCGCCCGACCCGTCTGGCACCTGAGTTGCACTGCCGCCCCCAGCAGCCGAAAAAGATCAAGGCCCAGGCATCCGGCTTCACGCTGGCTGACCTGGGCCTCGTCACGTCCTGGACTGGTGGGCGCGGACGGTTTCGAACCGCCGACATCCGCCTTGTAAGGGCGGACGTGGTCTTCTGCCTGTCCGCCCAGGTCACTACGGCTGTAGCCGCAGCCCAGATAATCGGTGCTTCTCGACTGCTACGAGCCGTCGTTGACCGTGGCTAACCGCACGATGTGGCACGCCTGTGGCACGAGACCCGCTTCGTCCCGAAGCTTGGGCGGGCCCCATACTTGGGCTGGCCTGGCTCTTACCTGCGCTGACGGTCCGCACTCGTCCGCCTCTGTCTGTCGGTGTTGTCACGCAGTTAGACACTCACGGGGCATCACTTGGATCCATTGACCTGCGGGGCAACCGCGTTGGCATCTGACACTCTCAGACTGGTCTCCCCTGGCTCCCCACACGGTCTGGCACGCATCTGGCACGAGTTGGGCAGTGCCTGGACCCTCTCGCGGAACGCAACACCCGTCTTGCTGAGAGCGCGTTGCGCCAGAGCTCGGATGCGGTTGGCTATGACGAGTGCGGAACTTGCATCCGTGTCCGACCGTCTCCTTCTGATATGACGCCTCTGCTCTCCGATGTCACGCCGTCCTGGCCGTGTTGTGGACACGTCTCCCTTTCGGCCGACACTCGTGAACGCTGCCTTGGACGCCGGGTTGATCCGTACCGTAGATGTCTGGCCCACCTCGGCGACGATCACCGTGCCGCCTACCTCGCGCAGCTGGGACCTGGAAGCGATTTGGATCACCGCGGCACTTTCATCACCGAGAGCCTTCTTGCCCTGCTCCTCGATGCCGTTCGGGATCCCGATACCCAGCAAGTCGTCCTCGGCACTGTCCGTTTCGACGGAGCGCGGTTTCTCGGTGACGTTGATTTCTGCGGCGCATATATCAAGGGTGAGGCCAGTTTTGAACAGGCAACGTTCCTGGGCACCGCCCGTTTCGTGGCAACCACGTTCGCTGAGGATGCGAGGTTTGAGCGGACGCTATTCCGAGGTGCCCAGTTCCGCGAAGCGGCCTTCGACAGCAACGCGTGGTTCGGGCAGGCGCAGTTCACCGACGACGTTCGTTTCGACAGAGTGCGGTTTTCAGGGCACGCCAGGTTCGGACTTGCCGCCTTCTCCGGCAACGCCGCGTTCGACGGGGCTCACTTTATAGGGAGCGTCGGGCTTCAGGGCGCCCACGTCCGCGGCTGTGCCTGGTTCGACGGAGCTACGTTTGAATGCGCCTCACGGCTGGGGCCCCTGGTGTGCGAAGAGGCCGTGGATCTGTCCCGGGTGATCTTCACGGCTCCGGTCGTCATCGAGGCAGCGACGATGAGGATCTGGTGCACACAGACAGAATGGGCCGCAAAAGCGACCCTGCGTCTGCGGTACGCCACCGTGGACCTCACCGATGCCGTCCTCGCCCACCCCTTCAGCATCATTGCCCAGACGGGCCCGTTCACAGATCGGACCGGAACAGAGCGAACGCAAGAAGCTCTGGAAGAGGGGGTTCTTGCTGGCAGCGATGCGAGAGTGCACGTAGCCTCTCTTGGAGGCGTGGATGCAGCCCACGTAGTGCTCCACAACGTAGACCTGACCCGCTGCCTGCTGTCCGGCGCGGTACACCTCGACCAACTACGCCTGGAGGGTGGGTACCTCCTTGCCCCTCCGCCCGCGGGCGTACGCCGACGCGGGCTTTTACCGGTGCGATGGACCAAACGGCGGACGCTGGCCGAGGAACAGCACTGGCGCGCTGCCCAGGGCCAGGGCGCATGGATGGCAGCGCCGACCGGGGTGAAGGTCGTGGAGCCGACGGAGTTGGCCTCGGTATACCGGCAACTTCGCAAATCCTTCGAGGACGGCAAGAACGAGCCTGACGCCGCAGACTTCTACTACGGCGAGATGGAGATGCGCCGCCACGACCGAAACCGGCCCCGGGCAGAGCGCACGCTGCTCTCCCTTTACTGGGCCCTATCGGGCTACGGGATGCGCGCATCCCGTGCTCTGGGCTGGCTGTTGGGCGCCATGGCGGCAACCGCGCTCGTGATGACGCTGTGGGGCATACCGAAGGTAGTCGCAAAGTCCGAGAGCACCGGCAGGCTGACCGGCCAGAGCATTTCGATGACGAGTGGCACGACCGATCCCATCGATCCCAACGGACCGTTCGGCCAGCGCATAAACTCACAGCGATTCGAGAGGTCCTTGCGCGTAGTGATCAACTCAGTAGTGTTCCGGGCATCGAGCCAGGATTTGACCACTGCGGGAACATACGTCGAGATGCTGTCCCGCATCGTCGAACCTGCCCTCCTTGCCCTCGCAGTACTTGCCGTCCGCTGTCGCGTCAAACGGTAGTGGGCTTGCGGTAACGCCCCCGGCCGCAAGAGCCGCATGGATGGGCAACCGGCGAGACTTGCCGTCGGAATCGCATGCTTAGTGGCCTTCGCAGCAGGGCTAGCGATGACTGCGGTGCCGCATCTCTGACCAGAGGGCCCGATCGCTGGAGGAGCCTCCCGACACCAGCTTTAGGAGTTCGATCCCCTCTCGCCCCGGATGGGACTCACCTCGGTCACAGGTGCCGCACGCGGGTGCTGAGTGTCGCCGCCGTCCGGGGGCGTTGATGTCAACGTTGGATGTCAGCTGAAGAGCTCCGGCACAGGGCAGACCAAAGGCTCATTCGGCCTGTCGGCCCAGTTCCACCAGACATGCCGACTGTTGCACCTCCACAATGTCCGGCGGGTCCGCCGGCCATCGTCCTCCCGCCCGCAGAGGACGAAACCGCCAGACTTCATGGGCTGGCTGCACTCGGGACAGGCCAGGGCGTCGTCGGTCATGCCGCGCACCTGAACGGAGCGACCGCTTTGGCCCGCAGCAATGAGAGCGACTGTTGTGACCTGCGGCCGGACCACCTGTAACCTGCACGAACTGTCTGCGAGCGTCCGTGGTTGTGCGCCCCTGTGCGAGGTCGTTGTAACGCAGTTAGACGCTCAGCCCGCATTCCTTTACAGGCCGCGTAGGGCCTCGTAGAGATCGTCGTAGGCTGTCCAACAGTCGATGCTGCCATCGTCATTCAGGCTGCCCATGTACCAGTCGTCATCATCGACAGGCTTCACGATGCACAGGCTGTGGAACCCGAGAACGATCTCAGGGTGCAGTACCTCGTGAGGGTCGGAGGCAACCCACTTCACTGCCCGGGTTGGGTCTAGGGCGATAGCCCCTTGGTCGCCGGAGACGTCGCGGATTCGCTGAAGCGTCCATCCTGGGGGTAGCTGCGCGTCTGCCATCCACGGATGATCTCACCCACCATCGAGGATCACCTCTTTAGGAGCGACGACCTCACCGCCAACCACGCTACGCCTTCTGAGCCGTAGCTCTAGCGAGAGTGGTCAGCGGCGGCCATTACCGGGCTCTGAATGGAAACCATCGGACGCAGACGGTTGCTGGGCTGCTGCGGTTCGCTGCTGTACGGCCTGAGCCATTTCCAACTCAGCCTGAAGTTAGAAAGGGTCCCCTGCCTTGGTGGTGGGCTTGGTTCCGATCATTCGTAGGGTCACTGAATGCCGCCCAGCATCGTTGCTGGGCGGCATTCCTCTACGCCCGGATCAGATTGCGTCTATCTGCCAGGCAATCATGCCAGTCGATCCCTTGGCCCCGTCGACATCAATGTGTACCCGCTTGTGTATCGTGATCCGTTGCTGGACCACTGACTGATCACACGGCACCCTGGTCTCTGCGCCGGCGCTCACCGGTACGAATGTCAACTGGGCGCTGCCACTACCGAAACAAACCAGGTTGAGCCTGTAAGTCTTACCCTCGCTCAGGGTGGGCTCAGTGTGGATTCCGTCGTTTACCCGCTCAACTCCGGCCTCGACCAGCTTCCCGCTGTGGACGGCGGCCAGGGCCGCCTGGGCCTGCGCGGTGAGCTTCTTCTCGGACGGCCCTGTAGCCGTCCGCGACTTGCTCGGCATGGACGGCGACGGCGGAGCGCTGATGGCCTCCCCCTCACCCCTGCTGGAGGTGCACGACGCAAGCAGGAATGCCGACGCTGCCACGGCGCACGCGGCAAGGTACACCCGGGGATTCGAATAGGTCATGACGAAGTCTCCCAGAACTTCCATCCAGTCTCCGACGTCGGCAGTGTCGCGGTCCCGTGACCGAGTTCCTCGACTCCGCAGGATCCCACGCGTCGGTATTTCTTCCAGGCGACCTTGTACCCCCACGAGCCGTACTGCAGGTGTCCGTACTTATTGCGGTGGATGTCGTGGGAGTAGTTGTGTCCTGTGGTGATGGTCGCGCTTGCGCCGACGCGCACGCTCACCGAGGTCTTGGCCTTGGCGATGATGGCGTTCGTCTGGGCTTCGACGGTGCCGGTTACGTCCGCACTGATCGTGCCGGCCTTGGTGACCGAAACGCTCATCGTGCCGCCGGGACCGTCCTTGTACTTGGTCCCGTTCCACCATGACGGGATGAAGTAGTGCTTCTTCGACGTAATGCTGTACCAGTAGTAGGGGCCGTCGCAGTAGTAGGGCGTCTTCTCCAATACCGGCTGCTCGGTCTCATCCTCCCACCCCTGACGGTCGTTGATGTCCGTCGTCTGGTCAGCGGATATCGCCATGTCGTCGGACGGCTCTTCCGTAGCGGCAGCAGTGCCCGCAGTCGCGAAGCAGAGAAGCAACGCGGTGGCAGCGCTGGTCATGGCGCGCCTTGAACCGATGCCCATGTGACACCTTTCGGTGGACCGCCCCCGTGGCGATCGAGTACTTGGACACTATGCAGAGATCATGCACGCGACAATCCCATGATCGGATTCCTGAGGGGAACTTGAGGGTCCGACAAGCTCGGGCTGATGCCTTCCGCCTTGAAACGAAATCTCAGAGTCCCGATCGGTGGAGTCGTAATGACGCCGCCGGGTCATCGGATCGCGGAGGATAGATCTGACCCTCCCGATGCGAACTATGGGCGGGGCGGTCACTGAGGTCTGTCAGGCACGCCAGTCGACTGCCTGGGTCTGGTGGCGGTCGGTCGTGGGTGCGGAGGTTGCTGTACTTCACTGCTGTACCGCAGCCCGGGGCGGCCTGCTTGGACAGGGCAGTTTGACGGCCGGCACTCAACCCCCTTCGGGCGAGCCATCGGACTTGTCCGTGCGCATGAGAATTCCGGGGCAATCTGCATCGACTTCGCCCGTGTAGTGGTTTCGCCAGAAGTAGCGACTGGTGCGCGGCAGCGGCACTTCCACCAGTCGGCCGTCGTGCATCATCCACAAGCCGAAGCAGTCATCTTCCTCGTCGTGGATCAGCACCTGTACGGAGTGCGGGGAGGGCCACGGCTGCGACTCCAGGTCTTCCAGCAGTCCGACCCAGTTGCTCCGTCGCACGAACTCGGCGACCCAGCCATGCCCGGCAGCCGCGAATTGTCCAGACCACTTACGGTTGGGGTCTCGCCGGGTCAGCGGTTCCATGATCTCTTCTGCACTGCTGGCCAACACGATGACCTCGGCGATTCTGCTCATGGCCGAGTATCACCGCAGGTCCGGGAGGAACCGCAAGCAAGTTCCCACTCTGGAATCCGACATCCGCGATCCGCGGGCGACGACGGCGAGAGGTTGGCTTCGAGACTTTGGGCGGGAGCTGCCATGGGGCGAGTGATCATGGCCCCTTAAGCTTCCGGCGAGTCGGGCAGTCTGTGGACCTGCCCGTTAAAGCACGACGTTGGGGCCATGATCTTCGAGGCTCGCCCCATGGTGGCTGCCTAAAGTCTCGGAGCCAACCGGCCTATCAGCGGGTCTACCGTTCTCTACTCGGGCCCGCACTCGCTGCAGCCCAGGGCTTGGCCCCGGCGCCGAAGGCGCAGAGGGGCCAAAGCCCAAGGGCCAGCCCGCGCTCGCGCGGGCACTTGATGAAGTAGAGAAAGTTCTACCGCGCTGCGATCAGGCTCTTGCCGTCGTGGCTTCGCACGTGAGGCCCGTTGCCGTCCAGGCCGCTTCCAGGCCCGCTACCGGGGTCCCGACGGTCTGATGCGGACGGCTGACACGACGTTCGCGACGCAGACAGATGCGGACCGCTGGCTCGTCAAGCAAGAGGCCAAGATCCTCGACGGTGACTGGACGAACCCGGACGTGAAGATTGCGTTCGGTGACTTCGCACAGTCGTGGTTCAAGGATCGTGACTACGCGGCCACCACACGAGAGCGCAACGCCGGCGTGCTCAACCGGCACATCCTGCCGACGTTCCGCACGATCCCCCTCCGGGAGATCACCACTCCGCAGGTACGGCGCTGGCGTACCGACCTCCTCGACGCCGGGGTTGGGCCGGCCACCGTCTCCAAGGCGTACCAAGTCCTACGGGCCGTCATGAACACCGCCGTGGATGACGGGCTGATCGAACGCAATCCGTGCCGGGTCAAGGGCGCGGGCACGGTCACCCACACCGAGCGGCCGTTCCTCTCCGTGCCTGAGGTGTACCGGCTCGCTGACGCGGTCCCGCCGCACTGCCGCGCCCTGGTCCTCCTGGCCGCCTTCGCCGCGCTCCGCTTCGGTGAGCTGGCCGCTCTCCAGCGCCGGGACATCGACCTCGAGGCCCGTACCGTCTCCGTCCGCCGCTCGTACGCCGAGACCCGAGCCGAAGGCCTCACGGTCAAGGCGCCCAAGAGCGCGGCGGGCGTCCGCACCGTGGCGTTCCCGGCCTCGATCGTGCCCGAGCTGGCGCAGCACCTGGCCGAGCACGCAGAGGGCGGCCGGACTGGGCTCGTCTTCGTCGGGGCCCGTGGCGGTGTTCTCCGACGGAACAACTTCCGACGTATTTGGCTCCGCGCCCTCGCCGCGGCCGGCCTCGGTGACGTCCACTTCCACGATCTCCGGCACACCGGGAACACGCTCGCCGCGACCGGCGGAGCCACCACCCGTGAACTGATGCACCGCATGGGCCACTCGTCGGTGCGGGCCGCGCTGATCTATCAGCACCTCGTCAACGGCCGCGACCACCAGATCGCGGACTACGTGGACGGTCAGATCAAGAAGGTGAAGCGACCCCCGCGCGGACCATCTGGCACGTGAGTGGCACGGCGGCGAAAAGTCACCGAGAAAGATCAAGGCCCAGGCACCCGGCTTCACACCGGTTGACCTGGGCCTTAGTCGTGTCCTGAGACTGGTGGGCGCGGACGGTTTCGAACCGCCGACATCCGCCTTGTAAGGGCGGCGCTCTACCCCTGAGCTACGCGCCCAGAACGAGTCGACAGCCTACATTGCCGGGGGGCCGGACCCGCAAACCCGTATCCGGTGGCACGCGGCGGACGTGGGCCGGGCCGGGGGTTATCCCCACCTCCCATCCGGGAGCGGCCCGGATGGGCCCTGGACGCGGGCCCCCATACCTTCGAAGTGGCTTCGTGGACCGGGTCCGGTCGAGGGTGCGGAGCGACTCGCAGACCGTTTCAGGGGGAGATCACCATGGCCCGTACACCTGCACGTACACGAACCCGCCGTGCCGTCGGCGTCGGGGCTGTCGTGGTGGCGGTGCTCGCGGCCGCCACCGCGTGCGGCGCGTCCGCCGGGGACGACAAGGACCCCGAGCACCGTTCCTTCGGGCTGCACGGCCGGACCCTGACCGTCGACTCGGACGACTCCGCGCTCGACCTCGTGGTGTCGGACTCCGCTAAGTCGGACGAGGTCCAGGTCACCCGGTGGTTCCAGGGCCACGTCACCGTCGGCGGGGACCCGAAGGTGACCTGGGCGATGAAGGACGACGACCGGCTGGTCCTGCGGATGAAGTGCTCGGGCGTGATCGCCGACTGCTCCGCCCGCCACCGGATCGTCGTGCCGCGCGGCGTCGCCGTGACGGTGCGGGACGGGGACGGCGGCGTGAGCGCCCGGGGCTTCGCCGAGGCACTGACCATCCGTACGGCCGACGGATCGGTGCGGGTCAGCGACTCCTCGGGGCCGCTCGACCTGCGCAGCGCCGACGGCTCCATCCAGGCGCTCGGCGTGGACGCGCGGAGCGTGCGTGCCCGTACCGAGGACGGCTCGGTACGGCTCGAACTCGCCGCCGTACCCGACCTGGTGGACTCCCGGACCGCCGACGGCTCCGTGTCGATCGTGCTGCCCCACGCCGGCTACCGCGTGACGACGGGGAGCGGCGACGGCTCGGTCCACGTGGACGTGCCGCGTGACGCCTCCAGCACGCACCGTGTCTCGGCTCACACGGGTGATGGAAAGATCACGGTGCGAACCGCGAACTGACCGGCCCGTGTGTTCGTCCCTAACCGGTGGGAGAATGACAGCCGGGCAAGCGGATGACAGCACGGGAGAGGGATGTGACGGCGACACCTTCGCAGCCGTACGCGCCGTTCGCGCGACCAGCGCGGCCGGCCCACCCCCTTCCCGTCAGGCAGGGCCCCGCGCCCGCCGGGCCGCTGCCCGCGCAGCGCGACCGGGCGGAGGACGCCGGCCCAGCGCACGGGCGGCAGCCAGGTGCGTCGGTGGCCGGCTCCCTGCCCGAGCCGCACGACCGTGCGCCGGCAGAGGGCTCCGTGACCGGCCCCGGCCTGGACGACGGTGCGCGGGTGGACGGCTCTCCGTCCCTCCGGCGGCGCGACAGCCGCGCGGGGGCCTCCTCGCGTCGCCTCCCTCCCCTCCGGAGAAGCCCCGCCGCGGAGCGCCCGGTGCGCTCCCCGCGTGCGTACGCCGTCGCCCGTGACGTGCTCACCCTCGTCTCCCTCCCTCTGCTCGCCGCCCTCGTGCTGCCCGCGGCCTTCGCCGGGGGCGGGACGCGGCGGTGGTTCGGCGGGCGGGCCGAGGGGCAGCGGGCCGAGGCACAGGCGGCCAAGGACGCCGCGGCCGCCGCGTTCTACGAGCTCGACACGGCCCAGCGCGACCTGCGCATCTCGATCGAGACGATCACGGCCGTGGACGACTCCCCGGCCGCCCGGCGCGTGGTCTCGGACTTCGAGGCGCTGGGGCGGCGCATCGACGAGGCGAGCCAGAAGTACATCACCGCCGTCGACGCCCACGATCTGGACCGGGACGAGCTGGAGGCGTCGGTCGCCGCCCGGGCCCGCACCGAGTTGACGGCCGCCAAGGACGAGCTGGGCCGGGTGAAGACCGAGCTCGACCGGTTCGAGCAGGGTCTCGGGCCGCTGCTCGGCAAGGCCGAGACCCAGCTCGCCCGGCTCGCCCCGGCCGTCGAGCGCGCCCGGCAGTCCCTCCTGGCCGCGTCGAACGCCCTGGACGCGGTACGGCAGTCGGGGCTCAGGGCCGACGATCTCGCCGCCCGGCTCGCCACGCTCGGCCCCGAGCTGACCAGGCTCAACCAGGGTGCGGGGCAGCACGGTGTGCCGGAGACGCTGGAGCGTGCCGAGCGGGTCTCCCGGGAGGCCGGGGCGGTACGCGCGGAGGCGGAGCGGCTGCCCGAGCGGGCCGCGGAGATCGACCACCGGCTCGTGTCGCTGCGGACCCGCGCCCAGTCGCTGACGACCCGCGCGGGGCAGGTGGAACCGGTGCTGAGCGAGCTGCGGCGGCGGTTCTCCGCGGCCTGCTGGCAGGACCTCCAGCATGTGCCGGAGGCGGCCGAGGAGAACGTACGGCAGGCCGAGGCGAAGCTGAAGGAGGCCCGGGCGGCGCGGGACGCACAGCGCTGGCCGGACGCGACGGCGCTGCTGGCGACGGTGCGCGCGCTGCTGAACAACACGGACGAGGCCGTTTCGGCGGCGGGTGACCGGCTGCGGCGGCTGAACGCCGTGCAGAAGGATCCGCAGGCGGAGATCGACCGGACCCGTTTCGCGATCCGGGACGCGCAGCGGCTGGCCATGGCGGGGCGCAGCACCCCGGATCCTCGACAGGCGCGCCCCCTGGACGAATCCGTCGCGCGGCTCGACCGGGCCGTCGCCACGCTGGAGGGGCGGCACCCCGACTACTGGCACTTCCTGACCGAGACGGAGGCCGTGCGGCGGACGGTGGCGGGGGTCGTCTCCCAGATCCGCGAGGAGCGCGGCGGCGTCTGACGGGGCCGAGGCCGGACCTGGGGGGCGCCTGTCAGCCCCCGGCCACGGCGATACGGGGAAAGCCCTGGTCACCCGGGCCGGTGACGCGCGCAGGCCGGGCCGTCCGCAGGCCGCCCCGGTCCCGCCCGGAAGGCGGGCCGGTGTCACCGCCCGGTGGCCGTCCCCGAGTGGACCTTTACAGGTTCCCCGCAACTGTGTCGGGTTGGCGAAGACTTGGGCCGGAGTGCAACCGAGTCCCTTATGTCCGAGGTAAGTTGATGTTCAAGTCGCCGCGGCGGCCCGCGGGCGCCGCTGCGACCAGCTACTTCACCACCGTCGACCAGTCCGGCGACTGGGCCGGGTCGAGGCTGCGCAGGCGCTCCAGGGTCTCCGGCTTCTGCACGTCGAGCCAGTCGGTCAGTTCACGGAAGGACACACAGCGAACGCCCTTCTTCGGGCACACGTTCTTGATGACCTGGTCGATGGACTTCATGTAGATGCCGCCGTTCCAGTCCTCGAAGTGGTTGCCGATGAACAGCGGTGCCCGGCTGCCGTAGTAGACCCGATCGAAACCAGACATGTACGACTTGACGGTCTCCTGCTCCCACTGCGGGAACTGGACCGGATCTCCGTCGGTCTCCCCGTCGGACTGGTTGTAGAGGAAGTTGAAGTCCATGGACAGGCCTTGGTACTTGCCGTTCTCGTAGGGAAGCATCTGGAGCGGGAAGTCCCAGACGCCCTCCTTCTTGGCGGGCCATATCTGGAAGTCCCCGGCCGAGCTGGCGTCGTAGCGCCAGTCGTACTTCTTCGCCGTGGCCTTCATCGCCTTGAGCAGGTTCTTCTGGCCTTCGAGGCAGGGCGCGCGCCCGCCGCTGATGGCTTTCGCCGGGTCGAAGGGGAGTGCCGGCAGATCGGAGTAGCCGGTGTTGGTCTTCCACTTCTCGACGAAGGAGAAGAACTGGTTGATCTCGCTCTCCCACTCCTCGACGCTCCAGTCCCCGCCGCCCTTGTCGCCGCAGAAGTGGCCGTTGAAGTGGGTGCCGATCTCGTTGCCCGCCTTCCACGCCTTGCCGAGTTCGGCGAGCGTGGTGCGGATGTGCTCGTCGGTCGGGTAGCTGATGGCCGCCGCGCCCGGATCGTGCATCGGAGGCTCGTAGAGCGTCTTCTTGTCCTTGGGCAGCAGGTAGATGCCGGTCAGGAAGAACGTCATGTGGGCGTTGTACTGCTCGGCCAGTTCCCGGTAGTGCGAGAACAGCTTGTCGTCGCCCTGGAGGGCGCCGTCCCAGGAGAAGACGACGAACTGGGGCGGCTTCTCACCGGGCTTGAGCGGTACGGCCTTCAACTCGCCCTTCTGCGGGCCGGTGTAGGACGTGGAGCCGTCGCCGAGGATCTTCGTCCTGCCGTCCCACACCGGCTCCTTCTTCGCCTTGGAGGCGTCGTCGGAGGCGTGCGCGCGGGTGGAGCCGGCCGGTGTGGTGCTGTCCGTGTTCAGGGCCAGGTAGGTGGCGGTCAGGGACGTGACGACGAGGAACGCCGTCATGGCCGCGAAGCCCTGGCGTGCCGAGGCGGCGGCAGAAGGCTGTTCGGGCTCCCGGCGTCGGCGCCGGCTGTGCTTCGAGTTCATACGGGGCACATTCTGCGAGGGGGGTCTGAGGAAGGGGGCACGGCCGGACGGCGGCCGTCGGAGGGGGCCGGTCCGGACGGCCGGCCGACGGGGTCAGCGCAGCGGGCTCATCGCGCCGGACCAGATGCCGTACGGGACGTCGGTCTGGGGTGTGCCGGCGATCCCTTCGAGGGGAAGCGGTTCGAGGCTCTTGGACAGGTCGATGCGGTAGAGGACCACCGCGGTCGAGACCGAGCGGTTCGTGCCGACATACCAGGCCGCCTTGTCGTCCTGTGTGGTGCCCTTCTTGCCCGCCACCTGTGCCGTCGCGGGTGCCGCGCCCGGGTGGGCGGTGCGGAAGGAGTCGGAGAGCGCCTCCGTGACCTCGCGGGCCACCTCCGCGCGCATCGCGCGATGGGGCGCCGGGGTGTCCAGGGTGACGCGGTAGCCGTTGCGGGTGACGCGGCGCACGGAGTACGGCTCGGTGTGCGTCCCGCCCGCGGCGAAGGTGGCGTACGAGTTGGCCATGCGGATCGCGCTCGGCGTGGAGTTGCCCAGGGACAGTGTGGGTACCTGCGGTCCGATGCTGGAGGAGAGCAGGCCGGACGCCTCGGCGGTCGCCCGCAGCTTGTCCAGGCCGGTGTCCATGCCGAGCTGCATGAACGGGGTGTTCACGGACGAGGCGAGTGCCTGCCGCAGCGTGACCTGTCCGTAGTCCTTGTTGCCGTCGTTGTGGGCGGCGACCTTCTTGCCGCTGCGGTCCCAGTAGGGGCCCTCCGGGGTGCTGACCGGGACGCCGTCGTTGCCGTCGTACACGGACTCGGGGGTGACCGGTGTGGCCGCGCCCTCGCGGGTCTTGTGGACACCGTGCTCCAACCCCGCCGCGTAGACGAACGGCAGGAAGGCCGAACCGGCGGGCACGGTGGTCGCGTTGGACTCGTTGTAGCCCTGCGTACGGTGGTCGGGTCCGCCGTAGACGGCGAGGATCCGTCCGTCGGTGGCGATCGAGGCGGCGCCGTAGTGGGCGTTCTTGGCGCTGTCCGAGTCGTCCTTCTTCGCCTTCGCACGGGCCGCCGTGACGGTGCTGGTGAGTGCCTTCTCCCGCTTGCGGTCGAAGGTCGTGTAGATCTGGTAGCCGCCGAGGTCGAAGTCCCGGTCGGAGATGTGGCCGGCCTTCTTCGCGTACTGCGTCGCCAGCTCGACGAGGTAGTCGCTCTGCTTTCCGGTGTCGAACGCCCGGCCCTGCTTGAGCGGTTCGGGGAACTTCGTGTACGTGGCCCGCTCGGAGGCCGACAGCTTGCCCGTCTTGACCATCCGGTCGAGGATCCAGGACCAGCGCTCCACGGCCCGCTTGTGGTTGGCCTCGCTCAGGGTGGGGTCGTAGAGGCCCGCTCCCTTGAGGAGCGAGGCGAGGAAGGCGCCCTCGCTGGCGTTGAGGCGGCTCACGTCCTTGCCGTAGTAGGCCTGGGAGGCCCGCTGGAGGCCGTAGGTGCCGCGCCCGAACCAGCTGGTGTTGAGGTAGCCCTCAAGGATCTTGTCCTTGCTCATCTTGTTGTCGAGCTTGAGGGAGATCATGGCCTCGGTGAACTTGCGGCTCACCGAACGGTTCTGGTTCAGGTAGACGTTCTTGACGTACTGCTGGGTGATCGTGGAGCCGCCCTGGGTGTCGCCCTGGCCGACGGTGCGCACCAGGGCGCGGGTGATGCCCTTGACGGAGATCCCGGGGTCGGAGTAGAAGCTCTCGTTCTCCGCCGCGAGGACGGCCGAGCGGACGTCCGGGGGAATGTCCTTGAGCGGCATGGCCTGGCGGCGCACCCAGCCGGTACGGGCCATGGGGGTGCCGTCCGCCCAGAAGTAGACGTTGTCCTGCTGGGTCGCGTACGTGTTGAGGTTCTGCGGGATGTCCGTCGCCGCGTAGGCGATGACCAGCAGCGAGCCGCTCAGGCCGATGGAGAGCGCGAGGGCGCCGAGCCATTGGCGCCAGGAGGGCAGCCAGCGTCGCCAGCCCACCCGGCCCGGTCGCGGGTAGGCGGGCCTGAGGCGGCGGGCGAAGGGCGCGAGGCGGGCGGCCCGGCGGGACATCGCGGAGGGCTGCGGAGGCTTGCGGCGGGTGCCGCCGGCGCGGTGCGATCCGATCGGGTCAACCACGGCGCGCTCCGGTGCGTGGCCGTCCCGAGGACAAGGGATGCCGGGCATCGTTGCGATGCCAAGTCTGGGTCACGACTGCGTCTCCCTCCGCACTTCTGAATTGCGCGCACGGGTAGATGCAGCGGCCGCTCACGCGGCTGCGAGCCCCCCATCCCCGACCTTGCGGCTCGTCGCGGCGCTATTAAATTATCAGCGACCTCAGGGATCGCTTCGATCAGCGACCAGACAAAAAAGCACAGAGGCCAAGAGAGCCGAGTGACGGACGGGGCACGAATCGACCTCGTTCCGGTCGCGGACGGACGGTCGGGGGCTGGCGCGACCGCGCGGAACCAGGGCCGCGAGACACCCCGGAAGCAGGCCCGTTCCGGCTAATCTGTCGGCATGCCTCGCTACGAGTACCGCTGCCGGACCTGCGGCGACACCTTCGAACTCAGCCGTCCGATGGCCGAATCGGCCGCTCCGGCGGCCTGCCCGGCCGGTCACGACGACACCGTCAAACTCCTGTCGACGGTCGCCGTCACCACCGGCGGTTCGGCGTCCGCGCCGGCCCCCGCGCCCGGTGCGGGCGGCGGCGGAGGCGGGTGTTGCGGCGGAGGTTGCTGCGGCTGATCCGGGGAGATTTCTCAGGAGATCTTCAGGTATGCCCGAAGCGTGCACCATGGTGTGAGACGCGGCACGTTCGGATTCGACAAACCTGCCAGAGCGGGGCGATCCGGGCAGTGCCGACGGTCCGGGCGCCGACCCGGCCCCTCGGGAAGCCGACGACGACATGAGTGTGCCCCGGGCCGGACGGTCCGGGGCACACCCGTACGTATCAGGCGAATTGGGGTTCTGCGCAGGCGTGCACGAACTCGCGGAGGATCCGCTCCCCCGCCGCGACGCCCCGCTCGGGCAGCGCGGTGATCGCCGGTGCCGCCCAGTCCGCTTCGGCGAGTTCGCCGTGGCCCGGACGCCAGCCCCGGTCCGCGACGAGCAGCAGATCCGCGTCGAGCAGCGAGTCACCGGCGGCCAGGGTGAGGACGGCGCCGGTACGGCGGGCGACCTCCCGTACGGCCGCGCTCTTGGTGAGCGGCTTCGGCACGGCGTAGATCTTGCGGCCCTGCAGCGAGACCGTCCAGCCGCGGTTCTCCGCCCAGACGGCCAGGTCCTTCACCCACTGCTCGGGGAGGAGTTCGCGCTCGACCACCAGGTAGGCGAACAGGTCCTCGGCGATCCGGTGCTTACGCACCCACAGCGGGTCCGCGGTGTTCGCGAGGTGCTCCCGGATCTCCGCGAGCGGCGCGCACTCGGAGGCGAGCCGGTCGGTGACGCTCCGGTGCCAGTCGGGGTCGGAGACCCCGTCGACGAGCAGGTGTCCGCCGTTGGCGCAGATCGCGTACTCGGGGGCCGGGCCGGGCAGGTTGATGCGCTGGTACTGCTTGCGGGTGCGGGTCGTGGTGGGCACGAAGTGCGCGAGGTCGCCGAGTTCGGTGAGCAGCCCGGCGGCCGTCTCCGTCATGTAGGACAGCGGCTTGCTCTCGTGCACCTCGACGCAGAGCAGCCGGGGCGCCCGCGCGTCCGGCATGGTCAGGGCGAGGGCGGCCGAGGAGTAGATGAGCGTGCGGTCGAGGTCGCTGGCGACGAGCACCTTGGGCGCGGACATAGCGGACATCAGGCGGTCACCGCCTTGCCGTCGGCACCGGTCGCGCCGCGCGTGAACTTCGGGTGGATCAACCCCACGCAGGTGTACGGGAGTTCGCCGACCTCCTCGACGGGCACCCCGCGCTGTCCGGCGAGCAGCCGGACGTGGTCGAGGTCGGCGCCGGCTCCGGCGCGGGCCAGGATCTTCCAGGGCACCCGGCGCAGCAGGACCCGGGTGGTCTCGCCGACGCCCGGCTTGACGAGGTTGACGTCGTGGATGCCGTACTCCTCGCTGATGCGCTCGACCGCGGCCCAGCCCTCCCAGGTGGGGGTGCGGTCGGCGGCGAGCAGTTCCTTCGCCCGGTCGCGGGCGGACTCGGCGACGTCGGGGAAGTGGGCGGCGACGACGTCCAGGAACTCGACGGAGACGTCGGATCCGGCGAGTTCGCGGTAGAACTTCGCGCCGTGGAAGTCGTGTTCGCCGACCAGGTCGGAGCGCAGCACCGTTCGCGATATGAGCCCGGAGACCGTGGAGTTGAGGCAGGCGGAGGGGATGAGGAAGTCCTCGCGGGTGCCGTACGTCCGTACGCACGAACCGGGGTCGGCGAGCACGGCGATCTCCGGGTCGAAGCCGGAGACACCCTCGGCCTGCTCGAACTCCTTGACGGCGTCGGCGAGTTCGCGGGTGATGGCGCCCTTGCCCGTCCAGCCGTCGACGAACACGACGTCGGCCGGGTCGTGGTGGGCGGCGAGCCAGCGCAGCGCGTTGGCGTCGATGCCGCGGCCGCGGACGATGGAGACGGCGTAGTGCGGCAGGTCCAGGCCGTGCTGGTGCTGGGCCCAGCGGCGCATCAGGACGCCGACGGGTGTGCCGGCGCGGGCCAGGGAGACGAGGACGGGTCTCGGGGAGCGCTCGGCGAGGACGACCTCGGTGACCGCGCCGACGGCCTCGGCGATCCGGGCGGCCGAGGTGGTGAGGGCCGCGTGGAACAGCTCCTGGTACTGGGTGCTCGGCTGGTACTCCACCGGCAGCGACTCCGCGTAGTGGGCGCCGCCGCTCTGGATGGCCTCCTCGCGCTCCTCGGTCGGCGCCTCCAGCGTCACGTCCGACAGGTCCTGGAGCAGCCAGCCGACCTCGTCGGGGGCGTACGAGGAGAAGGCGGGGCCGCGGAGGGGCTCGGGCAGCATGGAGGGCCTTTCGGTGGACGGCCGTGCGGGGACGTACGACGGGACGACGGCGAGCAGGACGCTCGGGGTGTGCGCCGCGAGCCGGGCCAGCAGGCCGTCGGGGGCGTGCAGTTCGGGGGTGTCGGCCGTGGAGTCGACGACCGCCACGACGGCGTCGAAGCCGCCGCCCGCGACGTTGTAGGCGAAGCGGGGGCCGGGCCCGTCGTCCGGGTGGTCGTGTGCCGGGAACACGATGCGGCTGCGGATCGCGTAGCCGGGGTCGTCGAGCGCGAGGACCGGGGACCGGGTCGTCGTGGAGAAGCGCACCTCGGCGGGCACCACCTGCTCCAGCTCGCGGGCGAGCCGCAGCGGCGCGTACATCAGTTCCTCGAAGCCGAGCACCAGCACGCGGCCGACGTCGTCCGGCAGGGCTTCGGCGAGCCGGGCGGCCATGGCGGGCAGGGCGCCGTCCAGGCGTATTCGCTGTCCCGGCGTGAATCCGTGCCGGCCGCCGTCCGGGAGCCCGCGGGGCCAGCCGAGGTCGACGCGCACGGCCCGGCCGGCGCTCTGCGTGGCGGGGGCGTCCGACGCCCTCCGCTCGTGCTCGGCGACCAGCGCCTGCCCCTTCTCCAGGACGCCCTCGGGCAGGCGCACCGTGCCCGACGCGGCCGCGATCAGGTCGACGCGGGCGCCGATCCCGGCGGCGAACCGGTCGAAGCGGGCCAGGTCCGCCTCCGACCGCATGTCGACGAGTGCCACCACGACGTAGCGCTCGCGCGGGTAGCGCTCGTGGAGGTCGCGGATCGTGTTGAGGACGGTGTTGCCGGTGGAGAACTCGTCGTCGACGAGGATCAGCGGTCCGGGGCCCGCGAGCAGGTCCGGGTGTTCGGGGAGGAGCAGGTGCGAGGTGGCGTGCGAGTGGGCCTCCTCGAAACCGCCGGCCCGCGCGACACCCGGGACGGGGCGGCGGGTGGAGTGGAGGTAGGGGGCGACGCCCACCCCGTCGGCGACCGAGTGGCCGAGCCCGGTGGCCGTCTCGGCGTACCCGAGGACGACGGCCTCGCGGGCTTCCTCGGTGCCCAGCAGGTCGCGTACGCGCCGGCCCAGGGCGACCCCCTGGCCGTGCACGACGGACGGCGACTGCGGCACGTGCTTGCCCAGCACGTTCGACACGAGCAGGTGGGCGCGCTTGGGGTTGCGCCGCAGTGCGAGGCCGAGCATCCCGCTGAGCCTCTCGTCGCCGACCAGCTCGACACCGAGCCGCTCGGCGACCCAGGAGCCCGTCCAGGGCGCGTCAGGCACGGCGCCCGGGCCCTGCGCGCCGTCCGGGGCGCTCACCGCGGACGGCGGGCACGGTGCGTCCGGCTCGTTCGGGCGTACGGGGTCGTTCGGGTCCTGCGCAGGGGTCTTCATCGAGTCCTCGGTGATCGGTTTCCGCGTCGCCCGGCCGGGCGACCTCACTCCGGCAGTCCGGCGGTGAGCAGCTCGACGAAGCCGATGTCCTCGTGGGCGACCCCGAAGACCTCGGCGCGCAGCAGGGTGCGCTCCGCCCAGGCGCGATGCGGCTTCACCTCGTTCATCTTGTTCGTGTAAGCCGACCTCAGGACGCCTCCGCCGCCGCGCTCCGGTCGCAGGATGTCCTGCGCGTCACTGAACTCTTCGTGACTGACCACGGACAGCGCGTGCACGGGCAGCACGTGCGACGGGTGGATGCAGGTCTTGCCCATCAGGCCGTTGGCCTGGTCGAGAGCGATCTCGCGCAGCAGACCGTCCATGGCGTGCTCGATCAGTGTCGCGCGCAGTTCCTCCGCCTGCCCCTCCAGGAAGGGACTGCGGCGCAGCTGCGGCTTGAACATGCGCTCCTGGACCCGGAAGTACTCCCACACAGGTCCGGTCACGGTGAAGCCGGTTCCGTCGGCCCGGCCCAGCATGTTCACCACGTCCGCGATCACGGAGGCGACCACCTGCACGTCGTACGCCGTCATGTCGGGGGCCCGGCGCAGTCCGTACGAGGAGCAGAAGTCCGTGACGCCGAGGCGCAGGGCGAGGACGCGGTCGCGGTACTTGTCGACGGCGCGGGAGATGCCCTCCAGGGTCTCCACGCGCGACTCCCGGTAGAGCAGCTCGGGGGACTCCAGGACCGGCATGGCGAAGAGCCGCCGGCCGCTGGACGCCTCGGCGGAGGCGAGGGCCTCCAGGAACGGCATGCCGCGTTCCTCGGTGAACTTCGGCATCACGAATCCGGACAGCAGCCGGACGGCGGGGCCGAGGCGCTGCACGAGGTCGGGGATCTGTTCGGGGTGGCGGACCCGCACGAACAGCAGCGGGGGCTCTCCGGCGTCGGGGCGCGCGGCGAGGTCGGCGAACTGGCGGACCAGGTTCTCCTCGGCGCCCACGACCTCGGAGTCGTCGATCGAGTCCTCCAGGCACAGCACCATGGAGACCACGCCCCGCGCGGTCTGCTTGACGATGTCGTCGGCGAGCAGCGGCCGGGTGGCCGGGCTGTACAGCGTCGCCCCGAGGGCGGTGGCGAGCACTCTGGCCGGTGAGTCGGCCGTGAAGACGCCGGGCTCCCGGTGGAAGAGACGCTGCCGCTCTTCCGGGGTGATGTGACCGAAATGACGCATGAGACTCCCCCGTGGCGGCTCGTGGGCTGCGGCTGCTGGGCCGGATGTGATGTGGCCGGTAATAGTACGTATGGATCAATGTCAGGGGTTCCCACCCGGCGTGAAGTTCAGGTAACTCGGCCGTGTCCAACACTCGCCGGTTCCGGGTCGACCCCGCATTGTCGTGACCAGGACCGAGAGGGCAGGATGGCCGTATGACGCACGCCATGCTGAAGGGGTCGAACGTCCCGCTGGACGCCACAGCGGTGCGCGCCGTCCTGTGCTGGACGCCCGGGCAGGGTGTCCCCGATGTCGATGTCTCGGCGCTGCTCCTCGGCCCCGACGGTCGTGTGCGATCCGACGAGGACTTCGTCTTCTACAACCAGCCCCGCCATCCGTCGGGCAAGGTGTGGCGGCTCGGCAAGAAGCGTGGCGCCGAGGGCCTCACCGACACGATCCAGACAGATCTGGCGGGTGTCGAGTCCGGAGTCGGACAGATTCTCCTGGTCGCATCGGCGGATGACGTCACCTTCGATCGCGTACGTGATCTGCGCATTCTGCTGTACGACGCCGCCGTCGGGGACGGTGAACCGCTGGCGTACTTCGACGTCAGGCCGGAGACCGGCGCGGAGACCGCGCTGATCTGCGGCGAGCTGTACCGGCGCGGCGAGGGCTGGAAGTTCCGGGCGCTCGGCGAGGGCTACTCGAACGGTCTGGTCGGTCTCGCGACCGATTTCGGTATCTCGGTGGACGAGTCCGAGGCGGCGGCCGCGGCCGGTTCCGCTCCGGAGGCGAGCACCTGGGCGGCGCCCGCCGGCACTCCGGAGACCTCGGTGCCGCTGCCGCCCGAGCAGGTCCCGCCACTCCCCCAGCAGCCGGCCCCGGTGCCGCAGCAGCCCGCGTACGGCTATCCGCAGCCGGCCGCGGCGGCCCTGACGGAGCCGGCGTACGGATATCCGCAGCCGGCCGGTCAGCAGGGCGGCCAGTCCGCCTACGGCTATCCGCAGCCCCAGACGGCGCCCGCCGCGCCGCCCGCGTACGGCTTCCCGCAGGCCGTGGGCTCGGGCCCGGACCCGGACTTCCGGCTGCCGCCGCAGGGGCCGCAGTTCATCGGCCGCTGAGCCCGGCACCGCCCGCCGGGCTCCGCAGGGGGCTCGGGGCGCCCTACCGCTCGACCTTCGACTTGTAGCCGCGGCCCCACTGGAGGCCCCAGCCGTAGAGCCGGTCGAGTTCGGCCTGGAAGCCGTAGACGAACTTCACCTCGCGGCGCACGGTCACCTCGCCCTTGTTGTTCTCGATCATGACGACGGCGCAGGAGCGGGCCTGCGGATGACGTTCGTCGAGGCCGATCTCGATGCGCGGGCCGTTGCTCGGGTAGAGCGTGATGATGGCGTGGGTGCGGTCGAAGGCCGGGGTCTGGTCGTAGATGTAGACGAAGACCAGCAGCCGCCTGATGTCGTCGCGGTGGTCGAGGTTGACGAAGGCCGTCTCGCCCGAACCCGAACCGAAGCGGTCGTCGCCGCTGAGCTTGACGAACGGCGGGCCGTTGAGTTCGCCGAAGAAGCCGCCGAGCGGCTGGACGACGCCCTTGGTGCCGTCCGTCAGCTCGTACATGACCCCGAGGTCGAGGTCGACGTTCACCATGCTCTGGGTGTGCGCCTGGACCACTTCCGGTTTGAAGGTGCGGAAGGGGTGGCGCAGCAGGCTCTCGCGTTGCGGCCCGCCGATGTCGGAGGTGCGCATCCGCCAGGACAGGTTGATGCGCAGGTTGCCGGTGGCCGCGCCCTGCTTGGTGAGCGAGACCGTGTGGTTGCGCTTGGTCAGCTCGATGGAGTTGGTGGCCGCGCTGCCGGAGTCGAAGTCCGCCGAGCGCCCCCGCCACAGGTCCTGCCAGATGCCCATTTCCGCCCCCCACGTTCCTCGGTGTGCGACGGGGCGGCCGTAGAGGACCTGTCCTCTACGGCCGCCCCGCTCAGAGCGTTCCTCAACCGGGGGCGTGTCACACCCCGGATGGCGGAGGGGTGTCACACCCCGGACGAGACCTCAGCCTTCTCGTCCGAGGTCGGGGCTTTTCCCTCGGCCTCGGCGAGCGCCTTGTTGCGGCGCACGGAGGACCAGAAGGACCAGGCGATCAGGACGACGCCGACGAGGCCGGTGATGACTTCGTTGATCTCGTACTGGATGGTGACGAGGAGGATGACCGAGAGGGCGCCGATCGCGTAGTGCGCGCCGTGCTCCAGGTAGACGTAGTCGTCGAGGGTGCCCTGGCGGACCAGGTAGACGGTGAGCGACCGGACGTACATGGCGCCGATGCCGAGACCGAGCGCCATCAACACGATGTCGTTGGTGATGGCGAAGGCGCCGATGACACCGTCGAAGGAGAAGGACGCGTCCAGCACTTCCAGGTACAGGAACATGAAGAACGCGGCCTGGCCCGCGAGGACGACGGCCGGCTTCTTCTTGCCGCTCCGGTCGGCCTCCTCCTCTTCCTCGTGGACGCGCTCCTCCTCCTCTTCGAGACGGTCCTCGAAGTAGCCGGAGAGCCCGCCGACGACCATGTACGTGATCAGGCCGGCGATGCCGGAGACCAGTACCGTCTGCGCCTTGTCGACGTGGCCGCCGCCGTGCTGGTGGGCGTGGACCGCGAAGGTGAAGGAGGTGACGAGCAGGACGATCAGGGCGATGCAGACCGACAGCATGTCGACCTTGCCGAGCTTGGCCAGCGGCCGCTCGATCCAGCGCAGCCACTGGATGTCCCGGTCCTCGAAGATGAAGTCGAGGAAGATCATCAACAGGAACATGCCACCGAAGGCGGCGATCGACGGGTGGGCGTCGGTCACCAGCTGCTGGTACTGGTCCTTGTCGTTCAGGGCGAGATCGACCGCGTCGATCGGGCCGATCTTGGCGCTGATGGCGACGATGACGACGGGGAACACCAGGCGCATGCCGAAGACGGCGATCAGGACACCGACCGTGAGGAAGATCTTCTGCCAGAAGGCACTCATCTTCTTCAGGATTCCGGCGTTGACCACCGCGTTGTCGAAGGACAGCGAGATCTCCAGGACGGCCAGGATCGCCACGATGCCGAAGGCGGTCCACCCCCCGTAGAAGACCGCTGCGACCAGACCGAGCGCGGTAATCGCGAACGACCAGCCGAAGGTTTTCAGAAGCACTGGCTACCCAATCATCGTGTGGTGGGGGCACCCCCAGCGGTCACTCGGAGGAGGGCTCCCCCGCGCCGCACTCGTCTTTACCTACTGTTGACCACGAAGTGTAGAGGGCGGCCTGCGACCGATACAGGCGGGCCTAGGAAACATTCACCCCGAAATCGAGGGCGATGCCTCGCAGCCCCGACGCGTACCCCTGGCCGACCGCGCGGAACTTCCATTCGGCGTTGTAGCGGTAGACCTCGCCGAAGATCATCGCCGTCTCCGTCGAGGCGTCCTCGGACAGGTCGTAACGGGCGAGCTCCTGGCCGTCGGCCTGGTTGACGACACGGATGAAGGCGTTGCTCACCTGGCCGAAGGTCTGCCCTCGGTTGTCCGCGTCGTGGATGGAGACCGGGAAGACGATCTTGTCGACGTTGGCCGGGACCTTGGAGAGGTCGATCAGGATCGACTCGTCGTCGCCCTCGCCCTCGCCCGTGAGGTTGTCACCGGTGTGCTCGACGGAGCCGTCCGGGCTCTTGAGCTGGTTGTAGAAGATGAACCATTCGTCCCCGAGCACCCGGCCGCCGTTGCACAGCAGGGCGCTGGCGTCGAGGTCGAAGTCGGCTCCGGTGGTGGAGCGTGCGTCCCAGCCGAGCCCGATCATCACCTGTGTGAGGTTCGGCGCGGCCTTCGAGAGGGAGACATTGCCCCCCTTGGCGAGCGTGACACCCATGATGCTGGTCCTCCCCGAGGTCGATCTTCACTTGGTACAGCAGGCCCGGCGCCGCACCGAAGAGGTGCGGCGCCGGGCCGTACGGCTGAGGCCCGAGGGCTCAGACGTTGACGCCGAAGTCCTGCGCGATGCCGCGCAGGCCCGAGGCGTAGCCCTGGCCGATGGCGCGGAACTTCCACTCCGCGCCGTTGCGGTAGAGCTCGCCGAAGACCATCGCGGTCTCCGTCGACGCGTCCTCGGAGAGGTCGTAGCGCGCGATCTCGGCGCCACCTGCCTGGTTCACCACGCGGATGTAGGCGTTGCGGACCTGGCCGAAGGACTGCTGGCGGTTCTCGGCGTCGTAGATCGAGACCGGGAACACGACCTTCTGGACCTCGGCCGGGACGGTGGCGAGGTTGACCTTGATCTGCTCGTCGTCCCCCTCGCCCTCGCCGGTGGTGTTGTCGCCGGTGTGCTCGACCGAGCCGTCCGGGCTCTTCAGGTTGTTGAAGAACACGAAGTTCTGGTCACTGCTGACCTTGCCGTCGTCGTTCGTCAGGATGGCGCTGGCGTCGAGGTCGAAGTCGACGCCGGTGGTGGTCCGGGCGTCCCATCCCAGACCCACGATGACCGCGGTCAGTCCTGGGGCTTCCTTCGACAGCGAGACATTGCCGCCCTTGCTGAGGCTGACTCCCACGAGTCCTCCCAATGGTGTTCGGGGGCGGTGATGCCCCGTAGATGCGTCGGTATCGGATCAACGATTCGATCCTAGTGACGGGTTCCCGTGCGCCGCAGGGCTTGGAACCGAAGAATCACAGGGTGTCGAGCGCCTTGACGTACTCGTTCAGGTCCCGCGCGTCGGGCAGGGCGTTGACGACGGTCCAGCGGACCACGCCCTCCTTGTCGATGATGAACGTGCCGCGCACCGCGCAGCCCTTGTCCTCGTCGAAGACGCCGTACGCGCGCGAGACGTTGCCGTGCGGCCAGAAGTCCGACAGCAGCGGGTACTCCAGTCCCTCCTGCTCGCTGAAGACGCGCAGGGTGTGGATGGAGTCGTTGGAGACGGCGAGCAGCTGGGTGTCGCGCTCCGTGAACTGCGGCAGGCTGTCACGCAGGGAGCACAGCTCGCCGGTGCACACCCCGGTGAAGGCGAAGGGGTAGAAGAGCAGCACCACGTTCTTCTCGCCACGGAAGTCGGAGAGCTTCACGGTGGCGCCGTGGTTGTCCTTCAGCTCGAAGTCCGGGGCCTTGGTGCCGACGTCGACGGTCATGCTCACTCGCTTCCCTTCCAAGGGTCCGTTCGGGTGACGACCAGCGTACGCAGTGATCGCCGCGGCTCCGGTGCGGCCCCGCCGGGTGCGCGCGGGGTGGCCCGCGGGGCGTACTGACGGACGCCGCCCGGGTCCGGGGCAAGCGTGAGGCCCCCGCCGAGGTGGCTCGGCGGGGGCCTCACGGATGCTCTGCTTGCAGACGGGGCTGCAGCTCAGCGCTTCGACTTGGGGGTGGCCAGGCGGGTGCCCGACCACTCCTTGCCGACGGAGATGCTCTTCGTCTGGGAGAGGCCGGCTGTCTGTGCGGCATCGCTGATGTCGCTGGGCTCGACGTAACCGTCCCTGCCGGTCTTCGGAGTCAGCAGCCAGATCATGCCGCCGTCCTCAAGGAGACCGATGACGTCCACCAGTGCGTCCGTGAGATCGCCGTCCTCGTCCCGGAACCACAACAGCACCACGTCAGCGACGTCGTCGTAGTCCTCGTCGACCAGATCCTGGCCGATCAGCGATTCGATGCCTTCACGGAGCTCGTGGTCAACGTCGTCGTCGAAGCCGATCTCCTGGACCACCTGTCCGGGCTCGAACCCCAGCCTGGCGGCCGGGTTGGTCCGCTCCTCCGCGTGGTCCGCGGTCGCGCTCACGGCTTGCCTCCTGATCATGTTTCGGGATTGGGGTCTCCCCCCGCTCGTCCAGAGCTCGGGGGAGTCTCAGCCACGCGCGTGCGCGAAGCATTGGCCGTAGTCCACACGGGCGGAGCGGATCGCGCAAGTACCCGGCCGTCGAGACCGCCGAAACGGTGACGATCCTGGCAGTGCCGACGCAACTCCCGGTGGGCCTTCATCAGGCCGCGTGACGCGCACCACACCCTTCTGCCCCATTTATGAACTTCGGAACCCTTGGAGCCTATGAGAACCGAACGGCTTTGCGGAACGCGTCACGTACTGAGCGTATCGTTGCGTTTTGGTCGGGCCCGTCCCGCGGTCTGCATGAGCCTCTCGGTTACCCCTAAGTAGAGATGACGTACGCGTTCCCGAGGTACACGATGGGGAACGGTGCGGATACAGGGGAAACCCACCGCAGACAGCCCTCCGACAGCGAAGGAACAGCGTGGCTTCCGGATCCGATCGCAACCCGGTCATCATTGGCGGCCTTCCCAGCCAGGTCCCGGACTTCGACCCTGAGGAGACTCAGGAGTGGCTCGACTCCCTCGACGCCGCCGTCGACCAGCGCGGCCGTGAGCGCGCCCGCTATCTGATGCTGCGGCTGATCGAGCGGGCCCGCGAGAAGCGCGTGGCCGTGCCCGAGATGCGCAGCACGGACTACGTCAACACGATCGCCACCAAGGACGAGCCGTTCTTCCCCGGCAACGAGGAGATCGAGCGCAAGGTCCTGAACGCGACCCGCTGGAACGCGGCCGTGATGGTCTCCCGGGCGCAGCGCCCCGGCATCGGCGTGGGCGGCCACATCGCGACCTTCGCCTCCTCCGCCTCGCTCTACGACGTCGGCTTCAACCACTTCTTCCGCGGCAAGGACGAGGGCGACGGCGGCGACCAGATCTTCTTCCAGGGGCACGCCTCGCCGGGCATCTACGCCCGTGCGTTCCTCCTGGACCGGCTCTCCGGGCAGCAGCTCGACGCGTTCCGCCAGGAGAAGTCGAAGGCGCCCTACGGGTTGTCCTCGTACCCGCACCCGCGGCTGATGCCGGACTTCTGGGAGTTCCCGACCGTCTCGATGGGCCTCGGCCCGCTCGGCGCGATCTTCCAGGCGCGGATGAACCGCTACATGGAGGCGCGCGGCATCGCCGACACCTCCAAGTCCCACGTCTGGGCGTTCCTCGGCGACGGCGAGATGGACGAACCGGAGTCGCTCGGCCAGCTGTCGATCGCGGCGCGCGAGGGCCTGGACAACCTGACCTTCGTCGTCAACTGCAACCTCCAGCGCCTCGACGGCCCGGTGCGCGGCAACGGCAAGATCGTCCAGGAGCTGGAGTCGCAGTTCCGCGGCGCCGGCTGGAACGTGATCAAGCTGGTCTGGGACCGCACCTGGGACCCGCTGCTCGCTCAGGACCGCGACGGCGTGCTGGTCAACCGGCTGAACACCACGCCGGACGGCCAGTTCCAGACGTACGCCACGGAGACGGGCGCGTACATCCGCGACCACTTCTTCGGTGACGACCACCGGCTGCGCGCCATGGTCGAGAACATGACCGACGACCAGATCCTGCACCTGGGCCGCGGCGGGCACGACCACAAGAAGATCTACGCGGCGTTCTCGGCGGCCAAGACGCACGCGGGCCAGCCGACCGTGATCCTCGCGCAGACGGTCAAGGGCTGGACGCTCGGGCCGAACTTCGAGGGCCGCAACGCCACGCACCAGATGAAGAAGCTGACGGTCGCCGACCTCAAGGGCTTCCGCGACCGGCTGCACCTGCCGATCTCCGACAAGGAGCTGGAGGACGGCGCGCCGCCGTACTACCACCCGGGCCGGAACTCGGAGGAGATCCAGTACATGCACGACCGCCGCAAGGGGCTCGGCGGGTACGTCCCGACGCGTGTCGTGCGGTCGAAGCCACTGACGCTGCCCGAGGACAAGACGTACGCGAGCGTGAAGAAGGGCTCGGGTCAGCAGTCCATCGCGACGACCATGGCCTTTGTGCGGTTGCTCAAGGACCTCATGCGGGACAAGGAGATCGGCAAGCGGTTCGTGCTGATCGCGCCCGACGAGTACCGCACCTTCGGCATGGACTCGTTCTTCCCGAGTGCGAAGATCTACAACCCGCTCGGCCAGCAGTACGAGTCGGTCGACCGTGAACTGCTGCTCGCCTACAAGGAGTCGCCGACCGGCCAGATGCTGCACGACGGCATCTCGGAGGCCGGCTGCACGGCCTCGCTGATCGCGGCGGGCTCGGCGTACGCGACCCACGGCGAGCCGCTCATCCCGGTCTACGTCTTCTACTCGATGTTCGGTTTCCAGCGCACCGGCGACCAGTTCTGGCAGATGGCCGACCAGTTGGCGCGCGGTTTCGTCCTGGGCGCGACCGCCGGGCGGACGACGCTGACCGGCGAGGGCCTGCAGCACGCCGACGGCCACTCGCAGCTGCTCGCCTCGACGAACCCGGGCTGTGTCGCCTACGACCCGGCGTTCGGCTTCGAGATCGCGCACATCGTGCAGGACGGCCTGCGCCGCATGTACGGCTCGACCGAGGAACGCCCGCACGGCGAGGACGTCTTCTACTACCTCACCGTCTACAACGAGCCGATCCAGCACCCGGCCGAGCCGGAGAACGTGGACGCCGAGGGCATCCTCAAGGGCATCCACCGCTACGCCGCGGGCACATCGGGCACGATCCCGGCGCAGATCCTCGCCTCCGGTGTCGCCGTCCCGTGGGCCGTCGAGGCCCAGCGGATCCTCGCCGAGGAGTGGAACGTCCGGGCCGACGTGTGGTCGGCGACCTCCTGGAACGAGCTGCGGCGCGAGGCCGTCGACGTGGAGCGGCACAACCTGCTGCACCCCGAGGAGGAGCAGCGCGTCCCGTACGTGACGCGGAAGCTGTCCGACTCCCAGGGCCCGTTCGTGGCCGTCTCGGACTGGATGCGCTCGGTTCCGGACCAGATCGCGCGCTGGGTGCCCGGCACCTACCAGTCCCTCGGCGCGGACGGCTTCGGCTTCGCGGACACGCGCGGCGCGGCCCGGCGGTTCTTCCACATCGACGCTCAGTCGATCGTGGTCGCGGTGCTGACCGAGCTGGCCCGTGAGGGCAAGGTGGACCGGTCGGTCCTGAAGCAGGCCGTCGACCGCTACCAGCTCCTCGACGTCGCGGCGGCGGACCCGGGGGCAGCGGGCGGGGACGCGTAGGGGTTCGTGGGCAAGGGAGGGGCGGGGGGGGGGGGGGCCGCCCCCCCCCCCCCCCGTTTTTGTACCCAGAGCGGCGCGCCCAACAAAAAGGCCCCCCCCCGGGGGGGCGACCCACACACCGCCCCCCCCCCCAGCACCCCCGGGC